>NZ_JAGRPF010000144.1 GCF_020439865.1 Prosthecobacter sp. | reverse complement strand
GCGGTTCACTTCGTCGCCGTTGTTGAAGTAGGCGAAGAGCTGGTAGTACTCCTTCTGCGAAATCTGATCGTACTTGTGCGTGTGGCAGCGCGCGCAGCCGACGGTGAGGCCGAGCCACACGGTGCCGAGCGTCTCCGTGCGGTCCATGCAGGCCTCGATGCGGAACTGCTCCTGATCCGTGCCGCCTTCGGTGTTGGTGAGCGTCTGACGGTTGAAGGCCGTGGCGACGATTTGCTCCGGCGTGGCATCGGGCAGCAGATCACCCGCGAGTTGCTCGATGGTGAACTCATCAAACGGCATGTCGTCATTGATGGCACGGATGACCCAGTCGCGGAAACGCCACGCGTCGGGACGCGGGCGGTCTTTCTCATAGCCGTCGCTGTCAGCGTAACGCGCCATGTCGAGCCAGTGGCGGCCCCAGCGTTCGCCGAAGCGTTCGGAGGCAAAGGCGCGATCCAGCATCGCCTCGTAGGCCTTGGGTGACTTGTCGTTCACGAACGCATCCACTTCCTCAATGCTGGGCGGCAGGCCGAGCAGATCGTAATGCACACGACGAATCAGCGTGATGCGATCGGCCTCGGGGGAAGACGAGATGCCGTTCTCGGCTAGCTTGGCACGGATGAAGTCGTCGATGCCGCCGGTCTTGGGCCGCACGATGGGTTTGTAGGCCCAATGCGCTTCGAACTTGGCTCCTTCGGCGATCCACTGACGCAGCACGTCGATGTCGCGTGCCTTGAGCGGATGTTTGGCGCGATGTTTCGGCGGTGGCATCTGCTCATCGGGATCATCCGACGTCAGGCGGGCGATCATCTCGCTTTGATCGGGTTTACCGGGAACAAAGGCGTGCTCGCCGCTTTTCAGTTCCTTGAGCGCGAGTTCACGGCTGGTGAGCACAAGACCGCCCTTTGAATCATCGGGACCGTGGCATTCGAGGCAGTGCTCCGCGAACAAAGGCTGCACATCGCGCACGAAATCGACGGGCGCGGCCTGAAGGCTCGCAGCAAACAGAAGAAAGTAACTGGAACGCAAAACGGGCATGCAGGCTAAACGCCGCATGCCCGTCTCGTGTTGCGCTAGTGCGCGTTAGAGGATCAATGCTTCAACAGCCACTCGGTCGTGCGCGGATTGAAGTCGGACAGGCACTCCCAGTGGAAGGCATGGCCGGCGTTGTCGTAAAGATGCAAATCGGCACCGGGGATGGCGGCGGCGACTTCCTCGCTCATCCATTTCGGGGTGAAGACGTCGTTCTTGCCACCGATGACGAGCGTGGGGCACTTCACGTTCTTGAGCTCGTTGAGCGTGTTGTGGGTGATGGCAGCGGCGCTTTGGGCCTCCATGGCGTGCACCGGCTGTGGCGCAGCATTGACGGCGGCGTCCTTGAGGCCCTGCTGCAGGTTGTTCCAACAGTCGTCGTTGTCGAACCAGGGTTTGGTGAAGATGAGCATCTGCACGTAGTGCATGAAGTCCTCGGGGCGCATCGTCGCTTTGCACTTCATGAGATGCTGCCAGGTGTAAAGACCGAAGCGGTCCTGGCGTGCCCAGGTGCACATGAGAATCATGCTTTTCACTTTGTCGGGATGACGAATGGCGAGCTGCTGGGCGATCACTGAGCCGAGCGAACAACCGACGACGCGCGCCTGCTTGATGCCAAGTTTGTCCATGAGGCCGGCGTAGTCGTCGGCCATCATCGCAGTGGTGTAGGGGCCTTCGGGCTTGTCGGTTTCACCGACGCCGCGGTTGTCACCAAGAATGCAACGGAAGTGCGGCTCCCAGGCCTGCGCATGTGCGTCCCACACGCCGCCGGGCGCGGTGACACCCATGATGCAGACGAGCGGTTCACCGCTGCCGCGTTCTTGATAAAACATTTTGATTCCGTTGGTTTCGACGTGGGGCATGGCTGGGTGCGAGGTTGTGAGTTAAGCGTCAGAAGTGACGGGCGGACAGGACTTGAACAGCGATGGGGGAGTGCGACAAGCAAAAATCACCTGTCGCGACACGAACTTCGCGCATAGTGGGCCCACGCCATGCCTGATGCCTCAACCGAAACTCCAAAAGCCGCCGTTCCGCCGTGGGAGGCGAAAACTCCGATCACGCGCCGCAGCCTGTCTCGCAAAGTGGTGTTTTGGTCGATCGCCGGCGCCTTGGTGCTCCTGATGATCTACGCGCTGCAGCCGAGGCCGGTGGAGATTGAAACCGGCGTGGTTCATCAGGGACCGCTGACGGTGTATGTGTCCGAGGAGGGCAAGACGCGCATTCGCAACCGTTATGTGGTGGCCGCGCCGGTCGCAGGTAGCATGCAGCGTGTGACCTTGAAACCGGGCGACACGGTGAAAGCCGGCGAAACGGTGCTCACACGCATCGAGCCGGCGCTATCGCCTCTTCTAGATGCACGGGCGCGTTCGCAGGCACAGGCGCGTGTGGATGCAGCCCTGGCGACACGCAGCCGTGCCAATGAAGACATTGAGATGGCGCGAACCGGTCTGAAGTACGCGCAGGCGAACTGGGACCGCGTCAAAAACAACACGGACAAGGGCACCATCAGCGACACGGACCGCGACACCTTCCAACGTGAAGCGGAAATGAAAGTTCGTGAGGTACGTTCGACAGAGTTTGCCCTGCAGGTGGCGGATTTTGAACTCGCACAAGCACGGGCGGCGCTGGAACAGATCGACAAGCCGGCGGCCGGAGGTGCCTCCATCGAGGTGAAGGCTCCGGTCAACGGACTGGTGCTGCGTGTGCAGCAGGAGAGCGCGACAATCGTGACTCCCGGAACTCCCATCTTGGAGCTCGGTGATCCTACGGATCTTGAAATCGAGGCGGAGATTCTCTCGCGAGACGCGGTGGCCATCAAGCCGGGTGCGCATGTCACCGTGGAGCAATGGGGCGGCGACGAGCCTGCCAAAGCCACCGTCAGGCGTGTTGAGCCTGCCGCCTTCACCAAGGTGTCGGCGCTCGGCGTGGAAGAGCAGCGCGTGCTGGTGCTGAGTGATTTTGTGGAGCAGACGCCTGCACTGAAGGCGCTGGGTGACCGCTACCGCGTGGAGGTGCGTGTGGCGGTGTGGCACAGCGACGACACTTTGCTGGTGCCGGCGGGCGCGCTGTTTCGAGAAGGCAGCGAATGGAAGACCTTTCTCTATGACGATGGGAATGCCCGTGTGGTGGTGGTGAAAGCCGGGCGCACGGATGGAAAGCTCACGCAGGTGCTGGAGGGCCTCAAGGTCGGGGACGAGGTGCTGGTGCATCCGCCGGACACGGTGAAGGACGGCACAAGCGTGGTGAAACGTCTGGAGGTAAAATAAGGAAAAAAGTCTCGCTGACGAGGGGCTTTGTTCACATCAAACACTGCGTGCAGGAGCACCGGGTTCTCTTCATTGGGAATTCCTTTCCTGAGACGACATCGAGGAGACGCTTTACAAAGGGGCGGAGATTTGATTTTATCCTGCCATGAGTCGTTTTACCTGCCTGCGACGATGCACTGGTCCGCAGTTTGGGGCCGGGACGAGGAGGGTGGTTTTTGTCTTTTTTGCCTTGTGTGCAAACGCAGGCTCTCAGGCCAAGGCGGAAGAGCATGACTGGGTGAGCAAGGACGGAAAAACGGTTCATGGCAGCTTCGAGGGGCTGGAAGGGGGCGTGGTGATCATGAAAGTGAACCAGCAGGTTTTTCGCGTGCCGCTGGCAAATCTCTCGCCCGAAAGCGCTGAACAGGCCCGGAATCTGGCGGCGAAGGCGGCCGCGACGCCAGCAGTTCCGCCAGGCAACTTTAAGAATCGGGGCACCTTCGTGATGGGCGGGAAAACCTCCACGATCTACAGCGTCAATGTTCAGCGCAATGGGACGACGTCGTTTGTGATCGAGACCGTGGTGCATCTGAATCTGAGCAGCGGATCCTTCGGTTCAGATGGTTTCAAAGTGAAGTGTCAGTCGGGCAAGGTGTATGGCTTTTCAGCCAGGCCATCGGACCGCCCGCTCAAGAAGGTCGATGGAGTGACGGTGACGGAAATGAAACTGCGTACGGAAATTCCGGCCACGGAGGATTTATCGACCGCAGTGTTCAGCTATGAGGAGAAGTGATCGAGGCAGTCTGTGTCCACGTGACGAGTCATCCCGCAGAAGAAGCATTAAAAGAGGCGGCCCCTTCCGAGGCCGCCTGTGAGGTGGATTGATTGCAGGAATGGACAGGCTGGAGGCCTGTTTCACATCAGACCTTCCACTCGCCGCGGTACTCGCGGGTGAGCCACTTGGGATCACCGCCGCTGATGTATTCGCGCGTTTCGGGGTTCCACTTGTGGGTGCCGCCGTGGTAGTAGGCCTGGTTCATGAGATGGCAGGAAATGACGGTGCTGGCGCCGATGGCGACGTCGCAGATCGGCTTCTCGCGGCTCTGGATGCAGTTCAGCCAGTCCTGATGATGGTTGGGTGAGTTGTAGAGCTTCACCTTCGCGTCAGCGAGGAAGGTGCGCTCGGCCATGAGGACTTCGCGGTCGAGGCTGGTGCCCTTGGTTTCTTTGCCGATGAATTCGTGCACGACTTTGCCGCCCATGACGAGCTTGAACTTGCCGCGGTTCACATGCACCTCGCCGTTTTCGCCAGAGAAGGAGACACCGAAGCCGCTGTTCACGTGGGTGAGCGGAATGCCGCTGGCGTAGATGAGTTTGGCGCCCTGCGTCGCTTCGTCGTGTTTCTCAGGAGCGATGATCTCGACGGGACCATGCAGGTCTTCACCAAGGCCCCACTGGGCGATGTCGATGTGATGCGCGCCCCAGTCGGTGATCATGCCGCCGCCGTATTCACGCGTCATGCGCCAGGCGGGGAAGTGATTGTGTACGCCGCGCGGGCTGAGCACGCTGCTGTAGGGAGCAAGCGGGCCCGGGCCGCACCAGCGATCCCAGTCGAGACCGGGCTCCATGGGCTCTTCGGGATTGGCGTTCGGTTTGGCCGGCGAACCAAACTGCGTCTCGACGCGCTGGATCTTGCCGATGACGCCGTTGCGCACGAGTTCGCAGGCAATGCGGAATTCCTTGCTGGAACGCTGCTGGGAACCGGTCTGCAGGATTTGTTTGCTGCCGCGCACGGTTTTGATGAGCGTCACCGCTTCATGGATGTTGTGGGTGAGAGGCTTTTCGCAATACACATCCTTGCCAGCGTTGACGGCGGCGATGGCAATGTAGGCGTGCCAGTGGTCAGGCGTGGCGATGACGACGGCGTCGATGTCTTTGCGGGCGAGCAGATCGCGGAAGTCGTTGTAGGCTTCGCAGCCCTTGAAACCGGCGTCCTTGTCCTTACCGTAGCGTTCTTCGACGGTCTTCTTGGCGTTCTCGCGGCGGTTGGTGTCCACGTCGCAGACAGCGACGACCTGGACTTCCTTGCGACCGAGGAAATTGCCGAGATGGCCGCTGTTCATTTTGCCCACGCCGATGAAGCCGAGGTTCAGGCGGGAGTTCGGGGCGGTTTCAGCGCTCCAGACGCGGGAAGGAAGGATGAATGGCGCGGCCACCGAAGCGGCGGCGGCCTTGACGAAATGACGGCGTGAGGATGCGTTTGGCATGGGTTGTGTTGGGTGAATTTTCAGGGTGGAACATAACAGCCGTTTTGCCAAGTCTCTTGCACTCGGTGTCGGCATGCGTATCCGCAGGCATGGAGTTCTCAAACCAGCGCCTCGGTCAGTTGATCATCGTTTCCGGCCCCTCGGGCACCGGCAAGACGACACTGGCGCGCAAGGTGTGTGATCGCGGCGAGGCGGTGTTTTCAGTGTCCTGCACGACGCGCGCGCCGAGATCCGGAGAAGTGGACGGAAAGGATTACTTTTTCCTCACGGAGGAGGATTTTCTTGCCCGCGTGGAGCGTGGCGAACTGTTTGAATACGCCCGTGTGCATGGCCGGCTCTACGGCACGCTGAAGAGCTACGTGTATGAAAACCTGCAGCGCGGGGTGGACGTGATCATGGACATAGACGTGCAGGGCGCGGCGCAGGTGCGTGCCTGCAAGGATGAACTGGTGAAGCGCTGCCTGCTGGAGATCTTTGTCATGCCGCCGAGTCTCGATGAGCTGCGCAACCGTCTTTTCGGTCGTGCGACGGAGGATGCGGCGGCCTTTGAGCTGCGCATGCAGAACGCAGCGGCGGAGATGGAACACTGGCGGAAATACGGCTACGTGCTGGTCAGCGGTGCGCGTGAGGACGATGCGCGGCGGTTTGACGCAATCCTCGAGGCGGGACGGATGCGGACGAGTTTGAGGGAGTAGCCGAAAAAAACGAAAGAGTGGAAAAAATCAGACTCTCAGTTTTTAAGCTTTTTCGTTCCTTTCGGCCATCCATTCAGGCCATTCCGGCGTCTCTGAGCGCGGGGAACTGGGTGCGCCAGTCGCGGACGACATGAGGATCGATCTGGGAGGTGATGACGTGTTCTTGCGCCGAGGCGTCGGCGATGATGACGCCGTGCGGGTCGACGACGATGCTGCGGCCGAGGTAGGTGAACTGGGGATCGGCGCCGCAGTAGTTCACGCCGATGACAAACGCCAGGTTCTCGATGGCGCGTGCTTGAAGTAGAGTGATCCAGTGCTGGGTGCGTTTGGCAGGCCAGGCGGCGATGTAGATGAGCACCTCCGCTCCGGCGCGCACGGCTTTACGCGCGAGTTCGGGAAAGCGCAGGTCGTAGCAGATGAGCGGTGCGATGCGCAGACCCTGCCATTCGAAGAGTGCGACACCTTTGCCAGCGGCATGCACTTGATCCTCACCACCCATGCTAAAGGGGTGGTTTTTGTCATAACGGGCCAGTTCGCTGCCGTCCGGTGCAATCACGAGCGCTTGATTCGAGCCGCGGCCATCAGGCAGTGCTGTGACGAGTCCGCCAACAACGCAGCATTGGTGCGTGGTGGCCAGTTCTCGCAGAAACTGTTCCGTGGGACCACCGGCTGGCTCGGCAGTCATCGGAATATTCGTGCTGAAGCCAGTAGCAAACATTTCCGGCAGCACGATGAGCGATCCGGGGTCGGGATTCGCTTCCGCGATGAGCTGCTTTGCCTTCGCATGGTTGGCGGGACGATCTTCCCATGCAGGATCCATTTGGACGAGGTGGATGTTCATAAGCGTTCGTGTTTTGAACCGGGGCGGAGGCGATCGGATGTCTCGGGATCACTGCTGCGTGCACGGACACCGATGAAGCCGCTGGCGGAGATGATGGTGAGGCCGCAGACGATGGCAAAGGTGTCGAATGACATGAATTTGATCATGGCAAAGGCAAGGGAAGGGGCGACAAGCCCACGCATTCCCGTGAGGAAGGTGTGGACGCTCATGTATTCGGCCACGGCGTGTTTGGAGGCGAGTTTCGTTACCCAGAGCGCCCAGGTGACGTTGCCACCGGCGTTGGCCATGCCCCAGAGCGCCATCCCCAGAGTCCACCAGAAAAAGTTGTGACCGAGGTAAAAACAAAGAATTCCGGCGGCGAAGAAGACATTGAGCACTGCACGCACGGTGAAGAGATGGAAGCGGTCATAGACGAGGCCCCAGGGATAAGAGAACACCACGCGGGCGAACACGGGAACGACACCAGTGATCCATGCGACGTCGAACTCATCGAGATTGATGCCGTGACGCGGATTGGCGAGGTATTCGACGAAAAGGCAGGCGGCTGCGAGGTTGCCGATTCCCATGATCATCCAGGAGATGAGCAGTGTTCTGAAGTCGTGGTCTTCGCGCACCCAGCGCATGGAACTCCAAAGGCTGGTGCTGGAGTTTTCCGGTGCCTCCCAAGGTGTGACAGGCAGACTGTAGGTCCAGAATCCGGATACGAAGCCGCTGGCCGCGAAGGCCCAGAGAAGCCATGTGTAGTTTTCGACATTCCAGCCGAGGGATTTGCCTGCGGCGAATCCAAAACACATGGCCGCGGCAGCACGTGTGACGCCGGTGACGGCATAAAGCTTGCCCCGTTTGACAGCCGGATAATTGATCCGGTAGATTTGGGTCATCAGGGGAATCTGCATGGACAGGCAGAACAGTCCGAGGCTGAGGCCCGTGATGTAAAGCAGGGCATTGTGCGGAAATGCCGCGGAGACGGCCATGCACGCGCCACCGAGCAACTGCACTTTTGCCGCCGTGCGTGCGATGGTGCTTTTGGCCCTCAGCAGCAGCGGCACCACGAAGAGGCTGGCGACCATGCCGCCGCTCGTGGCGCTCAGGAAGACCGACTTCGCCACATCGCTCATGTGAAACACGCGTACGGCGATGAGCATGCCGAAGGTGGCGGTAAGGGTGTCGATGACTCCCGAGGGCAACGAGCGCCAAAGCTCGTTGCGCAGGGTCCGGGAGGTGATGGCATCGACTTCGTGCACGCGCGCTTTTCGCATGAACAAAGATGCGCGTCCAGCACGGAGACTGGACGCGCATTGGATCAATCAGATGCTTCGAGGCTCTTGGGCCTCGATGCGGCTTACGCTGCCTTTTTCGCCTTCTTGGCCGGAGCCTTGGCGGCGGGTTTGGCAGGAGCGGACTTCTTCACCAGCTTGGGTGCCGGCATCGGGACGACGGTCAGCCATTCCTGGTAGTGAAGCCAGGTGTCGCTGCCTTCATCACGGAGGTAGTCGGCGGCGGAGAGAATTCCGCGCTTTTGGAAGTCGAGGATTTCCTTCTTGGAGAAGGGGCCGAATTCGACGAAGGCGCGGCTGAGGTAAACGAGGTCTTTCATAGGTGGTTTATTGGGTTTGTGGTTTTGGGGGAGGCGGCCCGTAACATCACATGAGTTGTGGAACAAGCAGCAATCTTGCCACAGTTCCACATAAGTGAGCAGTGTCGGAGAGCGCGGTGACTTTTTGTGTTTGGCTCAGCAAGCGCACTTGCGGCGCAGCGCGTGGGACTCTAGTTTATATGACAATTAATGATCATTTGTCTCGAGTCGTCCATCCTAGGCGGGTACCTTTCCAACGAAGTGCCCGGTTTGGTCACAGGAGTGCTGCATCTTGCAGGTCAGAATCAACCGGTGCGTGTGGAACTGGTGGGCAACTTTTTGCGTGATATCGCCGGGTGCAGGGTCGACTTCCACAATCCGCTGCCCGACGCCAACCAAGGCCACGTGGATGCGATCAGGCCGATGCAGCATGGTTACAGCGGCCTGATGACGGCTTCCTATCGGGTGGCCAAACTGCCGCGCCGACGCTTACAGTCAGGCGGTGTTATGACCGCGCCAGTTCCTCCGGGGCTGAAGAATCTTCTCTTCTTCGAATGGTTCAACCAGGACCACCAGCGCATCCTAATTCAGTCCTGGCATCTACAGCTGCGCGTCTCCTCTCCTCGCTGGCAACTGACGAAGGACGAGGAGTCAGCCCTGTTGCGGCAGAATCGTGCTCGTCGAAAACATTTTCTTTTGGGGGCCAGCCGTAACTCGAAGTCTGCTGACGCCCTGCACAGCCCAGGTTTTGACGATCCTTTTCAGCCGACCAAGGCGGGCAGTGATCCGTTTGGGGCCGTGAACAACGAATCTTCCGCCGAGCCGCCGCGCAAAACACCGGCGAAGTCTCGTAACGACGCTGACCTGGACCCTGTGGCGCGTTCTGCGGCTCTGGCGAAGGAGTTGAGACGGTTTCAGAGTCTCCTGGTCTTCAATGAGGAGGTACGCACCCGTCCTGCGGTGCTGCGGCTGCTTTCCACTGTGGCGGATCTCGCAGCTCATCTCATTCACGTGCTGCGTCAGTTTGCCGAGGCGGAAAAGGATCAGTGGCAGTTTCTGGTGGTCGATCTGGAGCAAAGCCTTCCTCTCTTCGCCGCTGCGCTGAATGCGACGGACAAACTGGTGCAGCAGCATCCCGATGGGGCGGACATGGAATGGCTTGCCGGAGTTCAGGCCAGCCTGTTGAACATTGAACTGCGCATGCGCGAACTACTGGGACTTCTGCGTGGACCGTGAGCGAGGTTGATCCGTGCGGGCCTTGCGTCTAGTCTGGCCATCATGCGACTCTCACACTTTGCCTTGGCTCTCACGGTTATCCTTCTCGCCATCACAGGCTATCTTGCTTGGGAGGCGCAGGAAGAGGCCAGAGGCGCGCGCAGAGAGCTTGAACTGGTACGCAAGCAGCAGGCTGCTCATGATTCCGCCATGCCTGCGAGCCCCAGTGTGGTGGCCTCGCTGCCGCCTCCGCCTGAAGTGCCGGATTCGACCGTGCAAGCCGTTCCTCCTCTGGCTGGAAGCACTCTGATGCCGGGAGCCCCTGCGGTGACGCCGTCGCCAGCACCTGCCGCCGCTCCTTTGACAGCCTTGCAGAAGCAGCTTCTTGGGATGCCTGCGATGGCAAAAGTGGTCGAGGTTCACAAAGACCAGGGATTCGCCGTGATCAGTGCCGGCAAGGACAAGCAGCTTACCAGCGGCATGAAGTTCGACGTGAGGCGTGGTGACGGGTTGGTGGGGCGTGTGATCGTGGGGGAGACCATTGAAGCGGCGGAATCAGTCGTAGACATCGATTCAACCGTCGCACTGCCTGGCGTCAGCATCGAAGCCGGAGACGAGCTGATTCTGCCGATCCGGAAGTAGTGAAGGGTATTCTCTCATGCCGCGCGAACGCCTCGACCAAGCTCTGGTAAAACTCGGCGTCGTGCCATCCCGCGAGAAGGCCAAACGGTTGGTCATGGCTGGTGAAGTCAGTGTGATGGGCAGGCGCATCACTCAGCCCGGCTGGCTGGTGAAGGAGGGTGAGCAGATCGTCGTGCGGCAACGTCCTAAGTTTGTCAGCCGAGGCGGGTTGAAACTCGAGGGAGCGCTTGAGCATTTCGGCATCGATGTCGCAGGCATGACAGCCTTGGATGTGGGAGCATCCACCGGAGGATTTACAGACTGCCTGCTGCAGCGCGGAGCTGTGAAAGTTTTCGCCTATGACGTCGGCACGAATCAGCTCGCGTGGAAACTGCGCAGTGATCCCCGTGTGGTGTCGCGGGAGCAGTTTAACCTGCGACACATGAAGAAGGAGGATGTGGGTCAGGATGTTGACCTGCTGGTGGCCGATCTCTCGTTTATTTCACTGACCTTGGTGCTGCCGGCGGTCCTGCAGGCGCTGCGGCCCGGGGGGCATGCGGTGGTTTTGATCAAGCCGCAGTTCGAGCTGACGCGTGAGGAAGTGGGTCAGGGCGGCATCGTGCGGGAACCTGAGCTTCACACCAAGGCCTGTTCGCGCATCGAGGCATTTGTTCGGTCTCAGCCACAGCTTCAATGGAGAGCCTTGATGGAGTCCCCCATTCAAGGAACAGACGGAAACCGTGAGTTTCTGGCTTGGTTCAGTGTGTTGGAATGAGGAACCTGACTGGGCGGGCATGAAAAAGTTGAAGTGAGGAGAGTCTCTGCGAATTATCACTTATGAGACTCTTGGTTGAGTGTTTTATGGAAATTTGATAAATGATGGTTGCATCATTGCGATAATTATCATAAATTATCAGCATAGTATATAACAACAGCCATGAAGTCTTGCTCCCACTCCACCTCCCTTCTTCGGCTTCGATCGGGTTTTAGCCTGTTCGAGGTGTTGATGTTTATTGCCATATTGGGTGTGATCTTGGGGATGGCGGTTCCGATGATCGGCCAGAACGATGCGATTTACGCTGCCCGTGACCGCCGTAATGCCCAGGAACTTTGCTCCACCTGCACCATGGCCCGGGCGGCAGAAGTGAATTTTGTTCAGGACAACAGCGTGGTCGATACCGTGCGTGCCATCGTTCGTGGTGGCATGTCGGTCCGTGGAGCCATGAAAGGCCGGCTGTTCGTGGTTCCTGGTCTCAGTGAAGAGGACATCCAGGGAGCCGCTAAGTACCTGCGCATCCAAAACGGTGAACTGCTTTACACCAGCACCGAAATTGCCCAGCCCGGGAAGCAGCAGTTCTGATCTTGGCGGAAACAGAGCGGATTAGGTCAAGCTTGGCAGAGTCTTTTGTCTTGCCTGCCGCCATCGCCTCCACCAGCATGCGCCCGCATGAACTCTGCATTCTTCAAAAAGAACTGGTATCTCTTCACCCCGGCGGCCATCCTGCTGATCCCCGCCCTCATGATGTTGTTTTGCATGGTCAACTATGGGTATGGCCCCTCCGAGTCGATGAAGGCGGTGCTTCACTTCGGATCCACCAGCACGCGCTACGCTCAGGGGTTCAGCGAGCGGAAGTTTAAAATGGTCCGCGTCGGAATGGACGGCCGGTCGGTTTACAACACAATTAAAAACCCGATGGAGCGCAACATGCCCGAAGACACGGAATGGCGTTACAGCCTGCCGGGCAGCGGCACGCAGTACTATCATGAGCGGACCCTGATTCTTGAGAAGGACTCAAACGGCATTCCGCGTGTCAAGCAGCGCATCAGCCGTTTTCACACGCAGGATTGATTCGCGTGCGCAATGGATGAAATGAGGCATCATCACGCATGAGTCATTCGACGACGAATCTGTTCAAAGCCTGTCTGGCGGCTCCGCTGTTGCTGCTGGCTGCTTGCGAGAACTCCGGGCACATCAAGGGGCTGCCCAAGAATCTGCCGGTCATCAACCTGCACGGTTCGTCCAGAACGCCCGCGCACAGCATGTCGCATGCTGATTATCCGTTCGCGGACAACGGCGACTACAAGAGTGACTGGGCGGCCGAAGGAGGGCAGGGGGCGGGCATGGACTACTCCTCCTGGCGTTCTTCCCATGGATCGTCCTCCCGCAGTTCGTCCAAAAAGAAGACGTCGTCCAAATCGAGTAGCGGCAGAAGCCGCTCCTACACCATCAAAAGCGGTGACACGCTGGGTGCGATCGCCCGCAAAAACGGCACCACAGTCGCGAAACTCAAGGCGGCCAACGGCCTCAAGTCGGACATGATCCGCGCCGGCAAAACGCTTCGAATTCCGTAGTGTTCGTGCATCCTCGTCTCTTACGCATCGTTGCGGCAGGGGTGGCGCTGATCATTTTCAGTGCGGAGGTGGTGGCGGCTGCCGAGACGCTTCGATTTTCCCATGTGGTGATCGATGCCGGTCATGGCGGCAAGGACGGTGGTTCGGTCTGGAACGGCCTGATCGAAAAGAAACTCTGCCTGGATGTCGCCAAACGGGTGGAAACAGCGCTTAAGGCGAAGGGCATCGCGACCCATATGACGCGACGGACGGACACCTTTGTGGAACTGGACCAGCGCGCCCGCATGGCCAACCGCGTTCCGTCGTCCATTTTTTTGAGCATTCATTTTAATGGCAGCCGCACGACCCTCATCTCCGGCGGCGAGGTCTATTATCGCAGTTCCCGCGGCAAGATTCTGGCCACCGCGATCAGCCGTTCCATCAAGAGCCATGTCACCGGTGGCAGCCGGGGCATTTTTCCCGCCGACTTCAAGGTGTTGCGCGAGACCCGAATGCCGGCGGTGCTCGTCGAGTGCGGCTACATCAGCAACAAACGCGAGGCGGCCCGCTGTGCCACTCCCGCCCACCGCCAGAAGCTGGCGAATGCCATTGTCAGCGGCGTTCTGGCCGCCAGGTCCAAGTGAGTCTAAGCCAGCTTTCATTTCTTTTGAAAATTCGGATTTGCGAGGCATCGGCCTGACAGTTGACGAATGAATCTGCGTGAGTGATGGAACCGTAGATCATCTGCAAGCATGTCCGCCGCAACCGTCAGCGCCAGCAATCCCGTCTTCCCGTTTCATCTCATCCGGGCGGACTTGGAGCGTGTGGAGACTGCCATCCTTGATCAGGCGCGGGCATTTGATCCCGGTGTGGAGGGTTACGTCAGCTACGTTTGCCAGACCTCCGGCAAGCGCATCCGTCCGGCGCTTGCCGTTCTCGCCGGTGGTGCCACGGGTGGCACGCATGAGGGGCACACGCGCCTCTCCGTCATTCTCGAACTCGTCCACATCGCATCGCTTGTGCATGACGACATCATGGACGGTGCGGACATCCGTCGCGCCCAGCCCACCGCCGTTGCCAAGTGGGGGAGCAGCCTGAGCGTGCTTCTTGGGGACAGCCTTTTCGCCTACGCGCTCGAACTCGCCACCGAGTTTGATGACACCCACGTCTGCCGCACCATCGCACGCGCTTCGCGTGACGTCTGTTCCGGTGAAATCCTGCAAACACAGCGCCGTTTCGACCTCAATCTCTCCGTCGCCGATTATCTCAAGATGATCGAAATGAAGACCGCCGCGCTTTTCGCGGTCGCCAGTGAGCTCGGCGCACGTCTCAACCGGCAGTCAGAGGCCATTCAAAACGCTTTGCGCGATTACGGCCTCAAGCTCGGCACCGCCTACCAGATCTACGACGACTGCCTCGACATCGTCGGCGATGAAAAAACGGTCGGCAAGACCCTCCGCACCGACCTCGCGCGCGGCAAGCTCACGCTGCCCATCCTCTACCTCCTCGAAGGAGCCACCGAGCCGCAGAAACAGAAGCTCAACCGCATGCTGCTCAAAGGCGAGCCCATGGACACCACCATCCTCGCCAGCATTGCCGACTACGACGGCGCGGTCGAGCGTGCGGTGAAATTCGCCCAGGATCTTCTTGTCTCAGCACGGTCCGATCTCATCTGCCTCGCCGCTTCACAGCACAAGCAGGCGCTCGAAGACATCGTAGGTTACCTGCACAGCCTGCTGGACCAGTGCCGCGCGATCCACTGATCGCCATCTTCTGTCATGTGAACTGCGAACCGTTTCATGTCCCGCATTCACGACATCCCGGAAAACGACCGTCCGCGTGAGCGTCTCCTTCGCCTCGGTCCACAGGCGCTCTCGGATGCAGAGCTGCTGGCTCTCTTCATCAACACCGGAACGAAAGGCGAAAACGCCCTGCAGATCGGCCAGCGCATCCTGCGTGACTACAAATCCCTGCGCGACCTCTCGCGCCTTGAGCCCGCCGTCCTTGGCAAGATCAAGGCCCTCGGGCCGGCGAAGACTGCCAAACTCGCTGCCGCCTTCGAACTCGGCCGCCGCGCCGCACAGGAACCCTCGCATGCCGAGATCATCCTCGACCGTCCGCAGCGCATCTACGACTACATCGGTTCCGAGATGCAGGCCCTCGGCCACGAGTCCGTTCGCGTCATCCTGCTCAATACCAAGCTCGCCGTCATGCGCTGCGAGGAGGCGTTCAAAGGCAGCCTCAACGAATGCGTCGCCCATCCGCGTGACCTGCTCAGAAAGGTTCTCATTCACAACGCCTACGCCTTCGTCCTCATCCACAACCACCCCTCCGGCGATCCCACCCCCAGCGACGCTGACCGCCGAATCACCCGCCGTCTCCGCGAAGCCTCCGAAGCCACCGGCCTCATTCTGCAAGATCACCTCATTATCGGCACGCCCTCTGAATCACGCATCCTGCCTTACTTTAGTTTCAAAGAGCATGGGCTGCTGTAGCCACGGTCGTGAATGCCGCCTTCGGCGCTTGTTCGCCTGGTGGCTCAGCAGGTTCAAAATGGAGCATAACTCGAATTCAGATTGCGGACGACGATTTGCGGAATGAGATGCGCGGCATGGGACAAGACGAAATCGAGCGCAACATGGGCGTGCAGCCTTTGGACGGGATCATGACCGAGCACGAGCTGGACAATCACGATCTGGTGACGGCCAGCGCGGAACCCATGACTCACAAAGCCGTCCAGCGCGCCCGCAAAGGCCGCCGTCTCACTAAGCACATGAAGCAGCGCATGGCAGACGCTCTCAACCTGCTCATGAAGCAGAAGGGCATGGAAATCGAGCATCCCTGGGTCGTGAAGGATCTGTTCACGTATTGAGTTTGTCGCAGATCAGATAGTCACAGGTGCAATCACGGGTCTTGTCGTCGCGTTCCCAAAACGCTAACGTTCCTCCATCATGTCCGACGCCATCGCCAACCGCCGCTTCGTTACTGCAGCCGAAAAGATCGACTACCTCTCACCTTGGACGCTCGAGGAGTGGCTTTGCCGGGAGGACATCGTGCAAAACGAGCACCTGCTGATGGTGCGGGCGAACATGGAGCCGGGGCGCAGTCATCCGTTTCACTCACATCCGACGCGTGAAGAAGTGATCTACATCCTGTCCGGCAAGGCCGAGCAGTGGGTGGGCAAGGAAAAGAAGATCCTCGGACCCGGCGACATGGTTTTCATCCCGATGGGCGAGATTCACGGCACCTGGAATGCAGGCGATGAGAAGCTCGTCTTCCTCGCTATTCTCTCGCCTGCGAAGGCGGACGATCCTGCCGTGGTGGACCACAGCCACGAAGAGCCGTGGAAATCGCTGCGGGCGGCGTGATTTACTTGTCCCGCAGTTCCTTGCGCAGGTCCGTGATGCCATCGCGGATCGCGAAGAGTTCGGCCCGGTATTCATCCAGCAGTTCGAGGCGATTCTGCCACTCGGGAGCCTCCATCAATTCATTCAGTGCAGCCAGCGCTTCGTTGGCCCAGTTCAGGCAGCGGCGCAGGATGGCGAGGATGTAACCGCTGCTCTCAGAGCCGCCGAAGCCGCAGACGCCGAATGCACCGGCCAGCTTGCCGCTGATGTTCATCGAGTTGCGAATGAAACGGTCGAACGCGGTGTCGTCGTCGCTCGTGGCCGCGTTTTGGGAGCGCTCCTCTTTGATCTCTGTCAGGAGCCTCAGCACGAAATGGTGCGCCCGCTTCTGGAGTGGATGTTCCTCCTGCTCACCTGCCTCCAAAAAGTCTTCCCATTCCTGATCGTCGGCATCCTCTTCATTGTCAGTCTCTTCGAGATCTTCGACACTCCTCTCATCTAGCATGTGGTCCCATCCCATGACGAAAGCGACGCGGTCATCCTGCAGGCCTTCTACACCGAATTTCTCAAGTGCTTCCTCATGGGCGTCGTGCAGGCGGTCGGATTGTTTGAATGATTTCTCCCAGCTTTCTTCGCTGTTGTCGATTTCTTCCTCGACCTCCGGCCGCCGGATGATGCCGGCAAGCCAGCCGCGCATGGCCTGCAGATTGGTGAGCTTCTGCGCCTGCTCCTCGGCGTCGTCCATTTCCCAGATCCATTCGGAGATGCAAAGGTCGAAGCCCGCGCTTTCGATGACGACACGGCCGTTGGCTTCGGAATACCATTCGAAATAAAGCGCATTGTGCCACTCCGTCGGGTGCTTTTGGGTTTCTCCCTCTGACTCGGTCTCCTGCTGTTCATCCTCGGGTGCCGCACTGATCTTCACTTTGCGGGAGGCGGTGATGTCGCCCACAAACCCCTTCTGTTTTGGTTGCAGCTTTGATGCGGCAGCCTGCGGTTCCGGCTTGGGATTGGTAAATGTGAGCCTTCCTCCGGCCACATCGCGCCAGGCGTCGCCGCGCAGATCGATTGAGATTGGCTCCTCCCTGCCGACAAGCCACAGTCTGCCTCGTACGTTCCCTCGGGTGGTGTTGTCGATTTCACCACGGATGACGGCGGTGTCGAGTCGCAGGGCCATGGGCGGAACAGAACGTGTTTGGGGCGGGGGTGTCAAGCCTGTGGGCGGCAGGGTGCGAAGTGCGTTCCACAGCTTGACTCGCCCCTCAGCCTCGCTTGAGATTGCGCGCCCGCGTCATGGAACTGATCTCGATCGTAGAAGCCCTTCTTTTTGCCTCCCAGGAACCCTTGGGCGTGCCGCAGATGTGTGCCGCCGTCAAAGAGACTGCGAAAGACATTCTGGACGCGGCGAGCGAATCCGCTGCTGCTGCTGAAACTGCCGGCGAAGGTCCCCAGGTTCCGGAATGGGTGGCCCCGCTGGCTGAAACGACCGAGGAGCAGGTGCGCGCGATCCTGGATGAACTGATCGCACGCTACGAGTCGGAGAAGCATTCGTTTACGCTGGTGGAGCGTGCCAACGGCTGGCGCATCGCCGCCCGTGGCGAGTATGCCGAATGGTGCCGTGCGCTCTATCCCGGCAAGAAGGTGCAGCGCCTCAGCCAGCCGGCTCTCGAAACACTCGCCATTGTGGCCTACCGCCAGCCGATTACCAAAGCTGGTGTCGAGGCTGTGCGCGGTGTTTCCGTGGATGCGATGATGCAGCAACTCATCGACCGCGGTCTTATTAAAATCGAAGGCCGTGCCGATCTTCCGGGCCGTCCCTTGCTCTACGGCACCACGGAGGCCTTCCTCGATCATTTTGGCGTTCGTAGTCTCGACGACATGCCGAACGCCTCCGAACTGCGCCGTGTGAAGCTTCCCACCGCTGAGGAAGGTGCGCCTGCCGCAGGTGACCAGCCGCAGGAGCAGCAGCTCTCGCTCGCTCCGGTGACCAATGGGGCAGAAACTGCCGCCGAAGAAACCGCTGCGGACGAGTCTTAACCTTTTCCTTCTGCGGCCATGTCCCTCGAAGAAGTCCGCAATAAGATCGACAGCATCGATCAGCAGCTTCTTCGGCTGCTGAACGAACGCGCCGAACTGGTGCACACCGTCGGTGAGATCAAGCGCAAGGACGATCTCGACATCTATGTGCCGGGCCGTGAGGACAAGCTGCTGCGCAAGCTGGCAGAGATCAACCGCGCGCAAAACGGCCGTCTCACCGAGCGTGCGATCCGCGCCATCTATCGCGAGATCATGAGTGCCGCGCTCGCGCTCGAAGACAGCCTCAAGATCGCCTACCTCGGACCCACCGGCTCATGGACCCATCAGGCGGCGGTGAACAAGTTTGGGCATTGCGTCGAATACCTCGCTGAAGTCACCACCGAAGGTGTTTTTGGCCTGGTGGCGGCACAGACGGCCGACTACGGCGTGCTGCCCATCGAGCACTCGACCGAAGGCGCCGTGCATCACACGCTCGATCATCTCGCCGACAGCGCCCTGCAGATCTACGCAGAGATTTTGTGGAAGGCTGACGCCGCCGTGATGGCGCAGGGCCCGAATGGTACCATCACCGAGATCCATGGCCGCGCCCAGATGCTCGCCCACTGCCGTCCCTGGCTCGCGCAAAGTTTTCCGGGGGCAAGGCTCGTTGAGTCGCCGAGTTCCAGTGCTGCGGCCACCTTGGCGTCCCAGAATCCGTCCATCGCCGCGTTGGGCACGCCGCTCAGTGCCGAACTGCACGATCTGCGCGTCATTGCGACCTCGCCACGCGAGTATGCCACGCAGACGCGCTTTATCATCCTCGGTCGCCGCTCTGGTCCGCCCTCAGGCAATGACAACACGATGCTCATGATCCACTCCAAGGATCGCGTCGGTGCGCTAATGGAAGTCCTGCAGGTCTTCGCCTCCCGCAACGTCAACGTCCGCCAGATCGAAAACCGTCCGACACCGTGCGGCACCCAGGCCCGCTTCTTCCTCGAAATCAGCGGCCACCATTCCGACCCAGCGCTTCAGCAGGCCATCACCGCGCTCGAGGAGCATGCCGTTCAGGTCAAGACACTCGGCAGCTACCCGGCTCCGGGTTGGGTGGAGGAGAGGTGAGGAACTCTCATACTTCAAACGTGTGCTTTGATGGCAGCGGCGCGCCGCAGATCACGCAAAGCGAGCGTTTGGTGTTCGTCTTGCGGCCACAACTCGGGCAGTCCACAATCTGCGTTCGCATCTTTCCGTTGGTCGCACCGTCGCGAAGATCGATTTCGAGGATGCGGTTTTGCAATTCCTCTTCGGTGAGGCCGTGTTTGTCACGCAGCAATTCCCACATCGCCTGAGAGCAAAGCGACAGGCGCTCGATGCGGCGTTGCAGACGAGACAGTGCTGCCGCAACGTTTTCGGCTTTGTTCGCCGCACGGTCGGCGGTTTGATTGGCAGATGAAATCTGCCCTTGTTGATGAAGATCCCAGAGCAAGTCCATGGGCGGATGATTAGCGGGTTCGAGGACTTGGGATGATTATCAAATGAGGCTCATTCTCGAAGAGCCTTCATTTTGACATCGTGCATCAGCCTGCATCCACGGCCGGCTCGAGCACGGAGGGCCGGTCGTCGAGGCCGGCGCGGATTCGGGGCAGGCTTCCGGGATGATTTTTGCGGATGTATTCGACCAGCTTCTCGCGGATCTCGCAGCGCAGATCCCAAGCCTTCGAGCCGTCTGCGGCACTGGCGAGGGCGCGCAGTTCCAGTGTCTGATCCCGGCTGTCGGTGACCTGCAGGCCCACGGTGCGCCCATCCCAATGCTCGGACGCGGCCACGATGCGGGAGAGTTCTTCTCGCAGTTCGCCGATCGGCGCGGTGTAGTCCACGCGCAGGAAGACGGTTCCCAGCACTTCGGCGTTGTGGCGGGTCCAGTTTTGGAAAGGTTGTTCGATGAAGTAGTTGATCGGCAGCACGAGGCGACGCTGATCCCAGATGCGCACAACAACGTAGGTGAGCGTGATTTCCTCGATGCGTCCCCACTCGCCTTCCACGACGACCACGTCCTCGATGCGGATGGGCTGGGCGATGGCGATCTGGAAACCGGCAAGCAGACCTGCAATGCTCTTCTGCGCGGCGACACCCACGATCAATCCGGCGATGCCCGCCGATGCGAGGATGCTGCTGCCGTACTGGCGCACGGAATCAAACACCATGAGCATGGAACCTACGGTGAGAATGAGCACGGCGGCGACGATGACCTTTTTCAGCAGGTTGGTCTGAGTGTAAATGCGTCGTGCTTCAAAGTTGTCCGCGGCATCCATCTTGTGACGGCTCACGATGATCTGCTCGAACGCGTCCAGTCCCTGGAGGATGAGCCAGGAGATGGCGCCGATGAGAAACAGGCTGGTCAGACGATTGGCCACGAGCTGCGTCTCCGGAGCGAGGTTGAAAAGCGGGAGCACCATTAGCAGCGCTATGGCGGGAAGGACCAGACGAACTCCCCGGCGCAGCAGTGAGGAGAGAACATGTGCAGATTGATTGCCGTCCTTTGCTGCCCATTGCCGCAGTCGGGCGTTTACCAGCCGGACGAGGCGCACAGCAAACCAGGCAAGTGCGATGAGTGCGACCGCATCGATGAAGCCACCGGCGATGGTTTGGAGCGTGTTTTTGCCATCAGAATCCCGGAAGTATCGAAACAGGGGCGTGACCGCCCAGTAGATGCCGCACACCCAGATGAAAAAATAGAGCGGATGCCGGACCGCATCGAGGACGACCTGGGAGGCCCTCTGTGGCGCGTCACTCGTGCGTGTTTTGAGATGTCGTTCGATGGCGGCACGGAGGAGCGGGACGCCGACGATGAGGAAGAGCAGCAGGGCGCCGCTGGAAATGAGCTTCAGCCAGGTGATGCCGTGCCACGCTTTGTCATTCAGCCACGAGACCGGCGTGGTGGCGAGCGAGGAGCCGAGGCCATCAATGACCGAACCAAGTTTTTCACCGGATTCGTTCATCGCATCTTTGCGCACGAACGATGGTTCGTCACCTGAAGGAACGGATGCCGGAGGCGCTTCAATGGCGAACAGCGGTACGGTCTGTTCGCAGATTAGTAATGCGAGGACGAGGTAACGAAGAATCATGGGGGGCACACGATGTCTCACGACTCGTGCCATGTCCCTCAGAACCTGGTCCTGACGACCGCCAAGGTCAGACCTGCTGCAACTGAGCGAGCACCTTAGACACGGTGTTTTCGACGCTGAGGCCGTGCTTTTTGCGCAGGATGGGAACGCTGCCGTGCTCGATAAACTGATCGGGCCAGCCGATGCGAACGACCGGCGTGTGAATGCCCGCGTCGTTGAGCTGCTCGATAACGCCAGCACCGAAACCGTTGCGGAGAACGTGGTCTTCGAGGGTGCAGACGACCTTCACTTTTTTGGCGAAGGACTCGATGCAGGGCATGTCGAGGGGCTTGATCCAGCGCGGATTGATCAACGCAACGGACAGGCCTTTCGCCTCGAGCTCTTTTTTCGCAGCTTCAGCGATGGGGAACATGTCTCCCAAGGCAATGAGCGCGACGTCACCGCCGTCGGCGATGACTTCGGACTTGCCGATTTCGAGGAGGACGGGCTTGCCTTTGGGCGTGACGCCTGGGCCGTTGCCGCGCGGGTAGCGGATGGCGATGGGGCCGGCTTCGTAGTTCGCCATGGTCCACAGCATGTCCACGAACTCGTCCTCGTTGCGCGGCTGCATATGCACGATGCCGGGAACACCACGGAGATAGGCGATGTCGAACAAACCGTGGTGCGTGGGGCCGTCGTCACCGCTGAGGCCGCCGCGATCCATGCAGAGGCGCACAGGAAGATTTTGGATGGCCATGTCATGCACGATCATGTCGAACGCACGCTGCATGAAGGTGGAGTAGATGGTAAGGAAGGGCTTCAGGCCGCGTGTGGCGAGACCGCAGGCAAAGAGCGCTGCATGCTCCTCGGCAATGCCGACATCGAAGTAGCGCTCGGGGATTTCCTTTTTGAAGACGCTCAGGCCGGTGCCGCCGGGCATCGCCCCTGTGATGGCGATGATCTTTTTATCTGCCTTGGCGAAGTCGGTGACGCTGCGTGCAAAGACCTGAGAGTAGGTAGGCTTGTCGCTGGCGGGAGTTTCACCGGTCTCGCTGTTGTATTTGCCGAGGCCGTGGAATTTGCCGGGATCGTTGAGCGCAGGGGTGTAACCGCGGCCCTTTTCGGTGATGATGTGAAGGATCACCGGCTCGTCCTGGGTCTTGAGGAACTCGAAGGTCTCAATCAGGAGATTGATGTTGTGACCGTCGATCGGCCCGTAGTAGCGGATGCCGAATTCGTCGAAGAGCGAGCTGCGGTTGCTGGGGGTCTGGCTCTGTGGCAGCAGGAAATTCTTGGCGTTTCCTTCGACCTTCTCCGCGAAGCGACGTGCTCCCTCGCCGAGCATGAACTCGACAAATTTCGCGGCCTTTTGATGCAGGCTGGCAAACGCCGGATGCGTGGCCATGGCGTTGAAGTATTTCGCAATGGCACCGACGTTTCGATCGATGGACCACTCGTTGTCGTTGAGAACTACGATGAGGCGTTTTGTATGCGCCGCGACATTGTTGAGCGCTTCAAACACGGGACCGCAGGTGAAGGCGGCATCACCGGCGACGCAGACGACATTCTCGTCGCCACCGGCAAGATCGCGCCCGGTGGCCATCCCGAGAGCGGCGGAGAGGGCGGTGCCGGCGTGGCCCGCACCGTAGCAGTCGTGCTCGCTCTCGGTGCGCAGGAGGAAACCGTTGAGCCCGTCGTGCTGACGGATGGTGTGAATGCGATCCCAGCGCCCCGTGAGCATTTTATGGACGTAGCCTTGATGCGCGACGTCGAAGACGAAACGATCCTTGGGCGTGTTGAAAACACGATGCAGTGCGATGGACAGTTCAACGACCCCAAGATTTGGGCCCAAGTGGCCGCCGGTCTGGCTGAGGGTTTCGATGAGCGTCTGGCGGATCTTTTCCGCGAGTTCGGGCAGTTTCTCCAGCGGCAGGGCTTTGAGATCGGCGGGGGATGTGATGTCAGGCAGTTTGGTGTCCACAGGTCTAGAAAAGTCGGATTTCGCCGCCTTCGGAATCGGCAGTTTTGCGGCGACGGGAAGCGGGGCGCGGCCTGTCGGCCGTTTCGGAGGTGTCGTCTTCGTCTGAAGCGTCTTCAAAAGGAGAGAGGGTGGCCTTCTCACCTTCCAAGTCGGAACTGATAAGCTCAACCCGCTTGCGGGCCCCGTCGATCCGCTGGCGGCAGAGTGTGAGGAGGCGTACTCCATCTTCGTAGCTGGAAATCATCTCCTCCAGCGAAAGCTGGCCGTCCTCCATGCTGGCCACGAGTTCGTCCAAACGCAGCATCGCTTCTTCAAACGAAGGTTCCTCGGGCTTGGTACTGGGTTTGCTCATTGATTAAGGGAGACGGGCTTGGAGGGCTCGGAAGGGCC
This sequence comes from Prosthecobacter sp., assembly GCF_020439865.1. Classification (GTDB taxonomy): domain Bacteria; phylum Verrucomicrobiota; class Verrucomicrobiia; order Verrucomicrobiales; family Verrucomicrobiaceae; genus Prosthecobacter. Next base: position 46,975 of record NZ_JAGRPF010000144.1, on the reverse strand, counting down.
GCCATTATCCGGGCTTCGAAGGGTGCCGCAAGCAGGAAAAGCCGTGCAGGGAAATGCATGGATTGTCTGGGTCTCTATCCCCTTGCGAAGTGAGTATGGCCCTGAAACGCCTCCCTTTAAATCGGGCAGAATAGTCGGATTACATGGACTTATGGCTTCTTCAAGACGGGTCCGTGTTCCAATTCTTGCAATGGCAGGGGATTCGGAAATTATTGAAAGTATGTTTAATTTGGTTAAATTTACATTTACCTGTGAAAATAGTCCCCCTCAAACCCTACCGCTTTGCCTGCGTCTTGGCTGCCATGCTTTGGCCCCAAGTCGCCGGAGCCTATTTGGGAAGCTTTGAAGAGCAGGACGGGTATCGCCTTCCGGTGGATGGACAGATTCTATCGGCCTTTCTGGCAGGGGATGCGCAGTTCTACCTCAATAACATCGATGCCAACGGCTACACGGGCGTAGTTCCCTTGGGCGCATACCCCAACACGCTTGGCGATGGCACGCATGGCGTAGATCTGAGCCGTTACAATGCAGGCGACTATGGCACAAATGGCGGAGGTCCCGGAGGAACTGCTACCGACATCGTCGACAATTCGGGGTTGTGGCGTGCACTTGCCGGTGGGCGTCTCAATGAGGATGTCGATGCGCCGTATTATTATGGGGGAAGTTTCAATCGTGACTATGTTCAGGCTTATCGCTATCCCGGTGCTCACTCAGGAGCATCCGTCCTCAACCTTCTGGCTTCTGACACAGATTTAAGCTACGCCTACTCTTTGGATTCGAGAGACTTCAAGGGAACGGCCCCTTCTACCACCAACGGAAGCCTGATTCAGATGGCGTTCTGGTTGTGTCCTTCCGACTGGGATGACACGGATACGGACAATATTCTGGGCCTCGCCTTGCGTGATTCGATGGATCAAACGGTCTTTCAAATCGGTTACACAGGAGACAACATGCTTCAGTACCGCATTCCTGGAGGAGTCTGGCAGACGACTGCCAGTCGTCTGGGAACTGCCGGGTGGTCTGAGATTGTGGTGATCTTGGACACAGTAAACAACACTGCAGGCGTCGCGATAAGCGCGTTTGATGACACGACATCCACGCTGGGAACGCAGACTTATGTGCTGGCCAACCAGGCGCTGGGGTTGGATGCGGGAGCTCTGACGGGTCTCCAATGGGATCTGCGCGGCGGCACGTTGAACAACGGGGCTGCGAGTTTCAAAAACTACTTTGATGACTTTACCTTCACCCTGAGTCCGGTTGTCGTGCCTGAGCCGGGCAGTCTGGTGCTTGTGTTCTGGGTGGTGGTTGCGGCAGTGCTACAGAGGAAACGCGGTGGGTTGTTGATCTGAAGGCTGCCCCATCTCTGAAGCACGTCTGCTTTATCGGTTGAATGGAACATGCAAAAAAACACCCGGCCTTGCGGCCGGGTGCTTCTGAAGAGGTGAACTGACCTCCTGGAGATTACGCGAAGATGTCGGTGACCGGGACGCCCTTGTCTCCGACCGTGAACGGGCGGTTCGAGGGAGACATGACCACTTCATCCACGGGGAGGCCCATGGCATGACCGATGGTGGACTGGAAGTCCTGTGGGGTGACCTGCTTGTCAGCCACGCGGCGGCCTTCCTTGTCGGTGGAACCGTAGACAAAGCCACCTTTGACTCCGCCACCAGCAAAGACTGTGGAGTAGGCGAGTGGGTAATGGTCACGACCATCATTTTCGTTGATGTCCGGCGTGCGGCCGAACTCAGAGCCCATGACGATCATCGTGGATTCAAACAGGCCGTTGGAGACGAGATCTTCGATCAAGGTTGCGAAGACATTGTCCATGTTGGCTGCAGTATTGCCGAGCGCCTGATCAATCGTGTTGTGCATGTCCCATCCGCCCGCCTGGACTTCGACGAAACGCACACCATGCTGAACCAGACGGCGAGCCAGAAGTGCACCTTGGCCGAAGTTGTTTCTGCCGAATTTTTCACGCACGTTGGCAGGTTCCTGACTCAAGTCGAAGGCTTTGAGGTCTTCGCTCTTCATCAGTTTCATGGTTTCGTCGTAGAATTCGGAATACGACTTCACATCGTCAGACTGGAACTTTTTGCGGAAGGATGCATCGAACTCATCAGTGAGTGACATGCGCTTCTTGAACTGATCGTCCGAAGTTGTTGGGCGAATGTTCTGAAGTCCTGTCTCCGGATTGGAAATCGGAATGGGGCTCGTGGTGGTTGGGAAGAAGCCCGCGCCTGGATAGGCGTTGCCACTGTTGACAACGACACTGTCAGGAAGGGTAACTCCCTTGATGCGGCCCAAGAAATGCGAAGCCCAAGCGCCAATGGAAGGATGGACGATCGTTCCGCGCGGTTCGTAGCCTGTCTTCATGACATAAGTGCCCTGATCATGCACGCCAGTCTTTGAGGACATGGAACGGATGATCGAGAACTTGTTGGCGACCTTGGCCATCTTCACCATGGTGCCGCCGAGACGGTCCAGATTGCCCGAGCCAGACTCAGCCTTGATCGGGTCAGTAGGTCCTTTGGTTGGACCATCTTTGGGATCCCAAGTGTCGATATGAGTCATCCCGCCACCCATCCAGAGGAAGATGACACTTTTTGCCTTTCCGAATCCAGGGGTGCCCGGTCCGGTGGTGCCGGCGGCACCAAGATTCAAGGCCGGCATGACAGTGACGCCGAGGGCCGCTTGAGCTGTGCGCATCATGAAGTCACGACGTGCTACTGAGTTGAGTTTGTTAAGTTCCGATTTCATAGATATTTGTGATAGCGCGTTTTTATGGTGTGTGTGTTTCTGAATGAATTATTGCACAAAGATGAACTCACGAGTGTTGATCAGAGCCCAGATCATGTTGGCATAGCCGTCATCACCGCTGGAAAGAGCGCGCTTGGCGATGTCTTTTTCCGCCAAGGTTGGGCGACGGTTGAGAATGGAAATGAAGAGGGCCTCGACCTTCTCCGGCGGCGACTTCACTTTTTCCATGGTGCGGAAGATCAGTGAATCAGAACTGGTGAGCATTTCCTGCGCCTTCCCGTTCATCATCATCAACACCTGGGGGACAGAACCGGTTTTGACGCTGCCATCGATCAAGGCGCGGGGAGACTGCCCGAAATCAATCAGGAAGTGACCGTTCGGGGCGGGCTGCTCGAGTTGGGACGCACGACGCAGAATCATGTTTCCATAGCTCAAGGAGGCGTTCTCCATCATCTCGCCAGAAGGTTTCTCAGCCGCTTTGCCCTTGGCCTTGGTGCCGCTCTCCATCATGTCACTGCCGGCATCAGCAAGACCACCACCCATGAGCGCACGCTCCTTCGCGGCCATGTCGCGGAAGGCGCTGTATTTTACAAGAACAGTCTGAGCGTCCAGCTTGGGGTTAGACAGGTCGAGGTCGATGGAACGACTATACAAATCTTGAAGTGGTTTGGTGTACTTGTCAGGGTCACCGAGCACGAGAGTCATGTAAGAGTCCCAGGCCTGTTCTGCGGTCATGCGGCGAAGCAACGGCCCTTGGAAGTAGTAGGGTTCTCCCATGGCGATCTTCTCCGAAGTGGCTTCGGACTGATAGGCGCGGGTGTTGTAGATAATGCGCATGAAGTCTTTGATGTTGAACTTCACACGTTTCATTTCTTCGGCCAGATGGATTAGGAGTTCAGGATTCACCGATTGTTTCGGATCATCAATATTGGTCACCGGTTCGGAGATGCCCTGACCGAAGGCGCGCTTCCACATGCGGTTGGCGATAGCCATGGCGAAACGTGGATTGGAAGGATCTGTGACCCACTTGGCGAACGCCGGGCGAAGGTCTTCGGCGGCCTTCATCTTCTGCTTGTAGGCAGGAAGATTTTTATCGTTTTTGCTCCACGTGATGAACTTAGGCTCAACCGGAGCGTTGGGTTTGTCATCCGGGTACTTGTAGTCATGGGGCAGTTTCATTCCATTGGAATCCGTGTCGCCGACGATGAAGCGATTGGCTCCCATGTAGTTCCGGATACCGTTGCGGATGCGCTTGATATCCTGGCCGCTCTTGGTGACGAGTTCTTCGATCTTGGGCATCAGATCGTTCATCGCGTTCATCTGCTCACCTTTTTCCTTGCGGTTCCGCGAGGCGTTCATCGTAGTGGTGGTGGCACCGAAGAATGAGGCCATCTCATAGAACTGGTGCTGGGTCCAATCGGAGAACGGGTGGTCGTGGCACTGGGCGCAGGCGACGTCGGTGCCGAGGAAGACGGCGAGCGTGTTGGCCAGATTGTCCAAAGGCATGCCGGCATCACGAAGGAGATAGCCTGCAGCACCATCCTGCCACATCTTGCCTTTAGCGGTCAGCATCGCATAGACCATGTCACTCCATGAGGCGTTTTTAGCGATCTGATCCTGCATCCAGTTGATGTAGGGAACGCCGCGCAGATTGTCCTGTTCAAGGCGGTCCTTCACGCGAAGCATTTCAGCGAAGTAGTCGAAGGTGGCGCTGTTGTAGCCGGGGCTGTCGAGCAGCATGTCGATCAGCTTGGCGCGCTTGTTCGGGTTGGAGTCCTGAAGAAACTGCATGGTCTCCGTGTAGTTCGGGATACGACCCACGATGTCGAGATAAACACGGCGCACGAACTGCTCGTCATTGGCCAGGGGGTTGAAGCCGGTGATCGGCTTTTTGCCGCCCTTCGCACGCTCAGGATTGGCACGGACAAGACCATTGGCCACAAGACGGTCAATGGCTGCGGACGCTTGGGCGACCGTTGCATTGGCCAGCATCACAGGCTGGTCGGAAGGCTTCATGGATTTTGCCAGTGCCTGGTCTTCCGCAGACAGGTTCGTCAGCGGGAACTTGTGGCTGGCGCCATCGGCTGTTTGCAGGATGATGTCCCCACCATCGAGTCCGATGAATGAGGCGGTGACTTGGCGGCCCTTGGTGTCTGTCCAAGTGCGCAATTCCGCAAAAGCGGAGGAAGCGAAAAGAACGGCGACGAGGAGGCTGCTGAGCAGTTTCGTGGTTTGTTTCATGGTGGTGTGGAATGAAGTATGTAGGACTTCCATAGGCACGAACGTGCCTGAACATCCTTCAATTAGACAAAATGTGCCGTTTTTTTGCCCCGGCGGCAAGCCTTGAGACGGAGTCGGTTGCCAAAATCTGGAGCTTCCTGAAGGGGTGTCATGCCTCGAACAGGAAAATAGGCCCACTCTTACCCCCTTCACGCGTCAATCAGTTCTTTTGAACAGTTGGGATCAAAAAGGGGCTACTTCAACGCCTTCGCGATGAAGGCAGTGATGTCAGCGTGCATTTTCTCCATGTCCGGACGGTTCGTGTACATCATGTGGCCGGATTCATATTCGGCGAACTCGATATTTCCTCTCAGTTCGTCCGGCAGATGCATCTGGCGCACGCTCAAGAGCATGTTGTCGGGAGGAGTCACCAAGTCTCGCCACCCAGTCAGCGCCAGCACCCTAAGATGGGGGTTTTGCTTGATGGCGTCGGCCAGTTCGCCACTCACGCTTGTGTAGCTGTTGCCTTTGCCGTGATTCCAATTCGGTTGCGGGGCCAGCACCTCGTAAGGCAGGTCCTTTTCGTATTTCAGCTCTTCGCGCAGGTAGGCGTTCATCGATGCCGCCGCGATGCTGCCCACCACGCGCATGAACGGTTCGATTTGTGGATGATTCTCCGATTCGTCGCCATCGCGGCCGGTAACGCGCGCATCGTAAGCCCCCAGGACCAGCTTTTCCTTCCGCAGCAGCATTTCGCGGAATACCCCGCTGCCGATCCTGAGTTCCTGCTCTTCGATGAGTTTTGGCTCCAGACCCGTCAGTCTGGCGAGCTTCTTCACCACGGCGTCACGTTCTTCCTTTGGCAAATCACTTCCTTTCAGCAGGGCTGATGCATACTCCCCAAACGCAAACGCACGCGACTCGGCCACCGCCTTCTGGAAGTCTGCCTGCAAATCCGGCGGCAGTTTCTTGTGGTAATGCGACGTCGCGGTCAGTGCCGGCAGGAGCACTTCATAGGGCACCTCGTTCAAGGGGCCGGGCAGGAGCGTCGCATAATCCAAAAGCCCCGAGACGATCACGACTCCGTTCAGGTACATGCGATGCCGCTGCTGCAAATGCTGCGCGAGTCCTCCTCCGCGAATGCCGCCGTAGCTCTCTCCCGCGATGAACTTGGGCGATCTCCAGCGTTCCTCACGTGTCACCCACAACCGCATGAACTCGCCGACGCTTGCGATGTCCTCATGCACACCGAGAAACTCGTCCACCTTCTTGGGATCCTCCGCCCGGCTGAAGCCCGTATTCACCGGATCAATGAACACAAGATCGGTCACGTCGAGCAGCGAGAACTCATTGTTCACCAGTCCGCCCGGCGGCATTGGTGGAGTCAGGCCGTCCGCAGGCAGGTCCACGCGCTTCGGACCGAAGGCACCCAGATGCAGCCATACTGAGCTGCTTCCCGGGCCTCCGTTGAAACAAAATGTCACCGGCCGTGTCGCCACCTCCTTCACGTCTTTCCTCGTGTAGGAGGTGTAAAACACCTGCGCCGAAGGCTTCCCGTCCGGCTTCAAAATGGGCAGTGTCCCCGCCTTGGCCTCGTACGCGATCTCCTTGCCGCCGATCGTCACCTTGCCTGCAGTCACCACCGGCTTGTCGGCCTCTGACTTTTTGGCATCCTTTTTCTCTTCCGCTTTGTCCTTCTTGTTCTCTGCGGGCGGCGATTCGGGCTTCTGAGGCTTCTCCTCCTCGGCAAAAAGGCAAACGGGCATCGCAAAAGCAAGCACAGCGGCAAAAGCAGTCGGTCGGATACGCATGGTGATCCGGAGCATGGCATGAGCGCCTCGTTTTGAGAATCGAAATTCTCTGCAAACCATTGAACTCAGGCCTGCCGGCAGGCCTTGATCGTGTTTGCCATCAGCATCGCGATCGTCATGGGCCCGACGCCACCAGGCACTGGTGTGATCGCGCGGCATTTCGGTGCGACTTCATCGAAAGCGACGTCGCCGACGAGTTTGTAGCCTTTCTCGGTTGTGGGATCGTCCACGCGGTTGATGCCGACATCGATGACAACCGCGCCTTCCTTGACGTGTTCTGCCTTGATGAAATGGGGACGGCCAATCGCGGCGATGATGATGTCGGCCGTGCGCGTGATCGCAGCGAGGTCGCGTGTGCGGGAGTGCGTGACAGTTACAGTGGAGTCACCGCCTTTGCCTTTGGCCATCAGCAGCAATGCCATCGGCTTGCCGACGATCATGCTGCGACCGACGACGACGGCGTGCGCGCCGCTCGTCTCAATGCCGGCATCAATCAAGAGGCGCTGGCAACCGAGAGGAGTGCACGGCACGAAGCCGGTGGGGTCTTCCAATGCGAGCTTGGCGACGTTCACAGGATGAAAGCCATCGACATCCTTCGCCGGGTCAATGGCACGCACGATCGCAGCTTCGTCGATGTGCCTCGGCGGCGGGCTTTGTACGAGAATGCCATGGATGGACGGGTCGTTGTTCAGCGCGCGGACATGTGCGAGCAGTTCTTCCTGCGTGGTGGTGGCTGGAAGCTCGAGTTTAACTGAATGAAGGCCAAGATCGCGGCATTTTTTGTCCTTGGAGCGGACGTAGGCGCGGGAGGCCGGATCATCACCGACGAGAACCACGGCGAGTCCGGGCTTGCGCCCCAGGGCGGCCAGTTCCGCGATGTCGCGGCGGCATTCTGCGAGGACTTTTTCGGCGACGGCGGTTCCAGAGATGAGCTGCATGTTTTCTGGTCATGCAGAGGTGGCGGCGCGTCAACTCCCGACGCCTGGACGAGGTGCTGAATTTTTTCTGTAACCGCGCGGTCCTGTCCGGCATTCGGCTCGATGTGCGGCAATCACGTCGCGCTCCTCCAAACCCAAAACACATCATGAAAGCCACCCTCATTCTTCTCACCCTTGGTCTCACTCTCGGCAGCGTTCAGGCTCGTGACTTTGGTCGCGCCACGGGCGTCGCCACGAAACGCGGCACCGCCACCCGTGCCGTCAGCGGCTCGGTTGTTCCCGGTGCGGCCAGTCGCAGTGCCGTCACCACCGGGGCGCAGGGCAAATCTGTCGCCACTGCGCAGCAGGTTGTCCGCAATGCCGACGGCACCGGGCGTGCAAAGACCAGCAGCGTCACCGGCCCGCAGGGTCAGACCGCCACCACCAATGGCTCAGTCACGTGCACCGCCACGCGCAGCGTCACCACGCCATCGGGTGAAACGAAGTCCGTCACCAACACCACCTCCAAGTAACTCGCTTCAAACACAAGGCGTCCTAAAACCATGAAAACCTTCGCCTTAACCCTCCTGGCAGTGCTTGACCTTGCCGCCGCGTCACCCGCCATGGCATTTGGTCACAAGGCTGGCATTGGAACTGGAATCGTCCCCGGAGAGACACGCTCCTAGATGACCAACGCTTCTTCAAGGAGCTGGCGCTCTGGTCATTCCTTTTTCCGTCGGTAGCCCGCGAGGTAGAGCTGGCTGCCTTTCACGCTCTTGAATTCAGTGGGAAAGGCGGTGCCTGAGAGGTCGTAGCAAACACGGTAGGCGTCGACGCCGTTGACCGTCTTGATCTCGTAGATGGCGAGGAAGGTCTTGCCCTTGTTCGGGCCTTCGAGGCTTTTGATGGTCAGGCGTTTGGGGGTGGTGGTGGTATCGCGCGTGGCCGTCCCTTTGTCGACGTGATCTTCTCCGAGCACAGCCACTTCATAGGTGTCGCCGCTCAGGGTGAGAGTGATTTTTTTCAACTCGTCCGCCGGCAGCTTGATGCCGCCAATGACGGCGGCGATCGGTGTCCACTTCCCGTTGAGCAGCTTGTTGTCATCACTCACAGGTGTGGCGGCTGGATCGGCAGCGACGCCAAGTGACGCTCGAAGCACGATGAGAAGGAGTGGGAACAGATGTTTCATTGGGGCGACTAGGTTGAAGGATTGAGAAGCCTGTCACTGAAAAACCAGCCCGGTGGACCCGATGTTGCAATAACGCCAACCGCCGGGACAACCTCGGTCAGCATTCCTACCTGAAGCTGATTCGCCTGGCAAGCGGGCGATGTGCAGCAACTCGGTGATGACCGCAGCGGAGTCATCGGCCTTATCTCTCGTATGTTCGTGCACATTCTCGATGCGAGGTTTGGCGAGGTCAGTGTCTTGTGGCCCACTCATGCGCTAAACGCCTCATGATAGCTGACGACACCACGGGGCATCCATGTGACGAACGCTACGGCCATGAAATACTCCTTGGGCACATCCGCCAGGATCAAACCGGCTTCGACCCTGAATCCAAAGCGCTCGTAGTAGCGGGGGGCGCCAAGGACCACACAATCGAAGATGATTGGTCGTGTTCATGGGAGTCGCACTCAGGCCGCAGGAGGCTGCCGCTGTAAAAACCAGTCAAACCGGCCGGTCATCGTCACGACTCCCTGGGCATCCGCCACCTCGACCAGCACGGTGGTCAAAGCCCGGCCACGCGAAGTGAGTTCGGCCGACAAGGACTCAACGTTGCCATCGGCGAATCGCGCCAAGGCCTGCAGGGCGCCGTGCGCCGGCTTGCGAAACTTCACGCTCGATGTCCGGAGCACCGCGAAGACCTGATTTTGAGACTCGCCGAGCTGGCGCAGCAGAAACTCACCACTGGCCGCCTCCGCCAGTGAAAACTGCACGCCGGCGTGAACAGTGCCGACATGATTGAGCAGCAGTGGCGACTCAGGCAGGTCCAGAATATGGCCCACGCCTTCTGGCGCGAGTTGCATCCCCAAGGACTTGTTGATGGCGAGGTCGGTGACGTGCATGGGCTTTGATTTTTGGGGGTCGCGCGGGCACTGCGTCTGGTGTTCACGATTCCCCGCATGAGGTGGAGATTTTCAGACGCAGTTGGTCTTGGAATGGGAGAGACTCGCCACGCGCTCCTGAATCTCGAAGCCAACCGATTGATAAACACGCAGTGACGGGTTGGATGGGTCCGCCATCATCGCGATCTCTCTCGCTCCCATTTTTTCAAAGGCAAAGCTGCAGGCGGCGTGGACCAATGTGCCGCAGCAGCCGCTTCGTCGATATTCCGGCGAGGTCGCCACGGACTGACAGCGGCCGATATTGTCGCGGACGTAGATACCCATGCTCGCAACCATGATGTCATTGCTGAAGGCTCCGAACCATTTCCCGAAGCCTTTGTTAACGAGCCGTCGGTATCGACTGGCTTGTTGCGAAAGGAAGCGTCGAAACGACGGCGTGCTCTGTTCGTCACAAAAGGACTCCATCGCAATCTCGTCCGCACGCGCCCACTCGGCATCGCCCTCGATCGGGCGTATTTGCAAGTCGGTCCGATGGTGTGGCGAAGGTCGGGTCTTTTCAGCAAACAGGTAGAAGTCACGAGTGAGAGTGTAACCCTTGGCGACAAAGGCATCCGCATCGCCCGTATCTCCGTCGATCGAATCCCATGCAAGATTGCGATGCTCAATGCCCGCAGTGCACCCGACTTCTTCGTCAAAAGTGGATTCCCATTTCTGCATAAGTTCCTTCCGGGGTGGTTCGGAAAAAAGCACGAAGTTACCCCACCAAAAAGACGGGGACGTTGGTGTCCGCGCGGCGAAATATCCGTCACCGCGCGAGACATAGCCGTCGAGCGACGCGAGCATCAGGTCGGTGGCGTATCCGCGTGATCGAGTTTCAAACATGGTCTACTTGCCTCCGCCCCCTGCAGGCTTGTCCTTGGCGCCCATCAGACTGCGGGCCGTGCTTAGCAAATTCTTCAACGAGTTCCGATCCGCGAGGGACAGTCGCACGAGCACCATCGGATGCTTCAAGTAGTGCTCCGTCACATAGTAGATGTCCGGCTCAGCCATGATCAGTTGCTCGCGCCGGTCAAAGTCGAGTCGAACGGCAAGCGTGTCGGGTTCGGCCGACGGGTGGATGGCCGGACAGGCCAGGAGCTTGCCGCGCAGCTTGAACGATGGGACGCCGTGCAAGGTGCTCTCTTCGACACCCTGCAGCGACAAGGCGATCTCACGCACCACGTCGATGTTGATCGTTTTTTTGGCCATGCAGGGGTGGAGTCGTGGCGGTAAGGTGGTTACTTCGCGGGCTCCACGCCCTTCGCGAAAAGCCAGGTGTGCATCTCTTCTTCCTCAAAGGCTTTGCCCACGATGCCGTGGCCGCCATCAGGATACTCGGTGAACTTGCAGTCCTTCTCACGTTTGAGCGCCTCGGCGAGGTCGCGCGAGTATTTCACCGGAACCGTGGCGTCATCCGCCGCGTGAAACAGCCACAGCGGCACCTTCTTGAAGGTCTTCGCCGTGTCCGGTCCTGTGCAGCCTGCGACGGCGACTCCGGCGGCGAAAAGACGTGGTTCGGTGTTGATGAGATGGCAGGTGCCAAAGCCACCCATCGAGTAACCGACGCAATACACGCGTGCGTTGTCGATCGGCAGTGATTTGATCAGCTCCTTGACCAGTGAGACCGCCTCCACGCCTGGTTTGTCGCTCCAACCTCCGCCCGTGCCGCCGTAGGGCTGATAGCACAATGGCGCGACGATGATGCAGGGATTCTTCGAGAAACGATCCTCTTTGAGGAAGCTCTTCATCCATCCGCCGACCTGCTTACCATTCTCATCGTTCTGGCTCTTGCCATGCAGCGCGAGGATGAGTGGATAGGACTTCGATGCGTCGAGTTCCTTGGAGCCATACAGCGCGAATGGCAGATCCTTGTGCTTTGACAACGCCCAGTCGCCCGTGATCAGTTCGGCAAATGGACCATCGATTTTCTTCGGCTCGGCGGGTTTGCCGGCTTGTTCCTTCACGAAGGCCTGATCGGTGGCGGAGAGGCGATTCAGCGGCACTGGTATGTCCTTGCCCGAGATTTTCAGCGTGACATGAGTCGCGTTAGCAGAGACGAAGTCAGCCTGCAGTTTGCGTCCGTCGGACGATGTCCACTCACGTGCGTTCAGCACGGAACCAAGGAGTAAAACAGTGATGGTGATGCGCGTGGTGTTCATGAACGGAGTGGCGTGGTTGGAGATAGACGGTTGAGGGGTATTGTTCCTTTGGGATGTCTTTTGTCGCGGGCTGGGTGGCTCAGATCATGTGTGTTGGGGGTGAGCAGACGCACGGCGTATCAGGGGAACACCAGCGACTCCAGATCATCCTCGAGCATCTTTCGCTCGTCCGGTTCACTCACTTTCGCCGCCAGCGTCTTCGCTTCGGCCAGATGCGTGTCGAACGCTGCGCGGTCCTGGTTGAGCCTTGCGGCGCGTGCGAGCGCCTCGTGCGCATAGCCGAGGTAAAACGGCGGTTCCTTGTCGCTGACGGTGAGACAGAGCTCAGCGTAGCGCCGGGCATTCTCTCCCTGGCCGAGTGCGGCATACACGCGCGAGATCTGCCAGTAGCCGATGCTCAGATTTTGATCCGTGCAGTCCTCCCGCATCCGCCAGTGCGCCAGCGAGGAATGGGCCAGCGAAATCATGCGCTCGTCCTCCTCCCGGGTGCGTTCTTTTTTGTCGAGCAGCTCCCAGGTGCGGTTGAAGCATTCGGCGCTGAGCTTCTTGTGATCCTGCCCGTCGGTTTCATACGCCTCGGCGTAGGGCTTTCCAAAGTTCGCGATCAGGCGGTCGAGCACGGCGAGGTTCGGCTGGTTGATCGGATTGCCCTTGGCGACGTTTTCGTGCGCTTTCAGCAGCCCGGGCTTGTCACCACGCAAAAACGCCTCGGTGCCTTCCACGTAATCGTTCCAGCGCAGGCCGCCCGTCGTTTCGGACGGATGACGTGCGAGTTTGAGATGTTTCAGCGCCTGCTCCTTGTTATCCGACATCGCCCAGCACTGCGCGGCGTGAAAGTGAAGATTGGAAGCGTTCACGGGATCCAGTTCAGGATGCAATCCGAGCATTTTTTCAATCAACACAGCCGCCTCCCTGAACCGCCTTGCATCTGCCAGTTCGCGCCAGTATTTGCCTTTCGTCTGATCAAACTCGTGCCAGGAGAGTTGTTTGAGATCGTCGTCGTTCATGGTGCCGTTGATCGAGGTGGTTTTGGAGTTGGCTTTTTTCATCCGCTCTTTCTCAACGAGCGATGCGAGCTCATCGGGTGAACGGGCCACAGCAAGTTCAGGAAACAAGCCTAATTGCTCGATCGAGCCGTCGTCCCGAAGTTCCATGACCCGTCCTTTGCGCAAGTCAAAAGTGGTGCCGTTGATGGTGAATTCGTCAGGATAACCCGACTCGCGGCGGAAGCCAAAAGTGCGGCCGTTTGACAGTTTGATCGAACCTGCGTCTACCCAGCTTCTGGTCGCGAGGTTCTGTGTACTGGTCGATGTCGTGCCAAAACTTCCCGCGAAGTAGAAGACATGGTGCAGTGCCGTCTCGGCCTTGTCGTGAGTGGCTAGGACGGTGTGATTGTTTCGACTGACGTGCGCTCCGACGGGAAATTCGGCATCAGCGGTCTTTGGAGCCGCCGTCTTATCCACAGGCATCACCGCTTCATGCTCAGCTTCAGGGCGTCCCAGGGTCAAGGTCGCGCGAATGACTTCGCCTGAGTCCAAAATAACGGCAAACAACTCCGCGCGTTGCGGCATGTCATCCTTCGGGGGTAAATGAATGGTGACCGGGCTTTTGAAGGCACGCCGTGCCTTGTCCGCGGCGGCTTCGTCTGGCAGGACAAATCCCACATGTACCCGGCCGCGATTGGGCAGAAGGCTTATGACCGGAGTCGGAGCTGTCTTTGACGAAGAGACGATCACCTCGTCGCCGCCCCGTAGTGCTGATCGGGCTTCGTTGACGACCTCCAACGGAGTGTCCGCTCCCACCATCTCGAAGCCGACCTGTCCAGCGCCCTCCGAAGCACGCACCTGTGCTTCGACGATGACCACGTTTTTTCGCACATTGTGAAGCTGACACGATACCTCCAAACGTGGTCCCGGTGCCTCGGCAGCCCAGTAAAGGAATGTCAAAACCAGCATGCCGATCGATGCGACGAGCCCGGCCATCAAAAACACCGCAAGGCATCCGGACACGCGCTGCTGTGCAGGCCGTGAAGAACGCCACAGAGTGATCCCTGACCATGGAAGAAGTATGGCACCCAGCCAGACCAGTTGAAAGAAAATCGCCTCTGTGGGTTGAGGATGCCAGCCTCCGGATTCAGAGAGAAGCGATCCCATGCTGAAGTAAGCCAGAAACAGCGCCGGAATCGAGAGTCCGAATGCTACCACGGACAGCCCGCGCAGCCAGCCGGTCGCTGGCGTGGTCTTTGTTCGCAGCGCCCCTCTTGCAAACACCAGCACGCCTCCCGCCAGCACCAGCAAGATCACGGCCTCCAGCATTCCAATGGGCAGCCGAATCAACAGGAAAACAAACGCCAGTGACACGTAGCTCAGAGTGGTGGTCACCGCAGCGGCGATACTTGTCGATGGCCTTCGGCCGATCTGACCGCTTTGCATTCTTCTTAACATCTGCCATCCCGAAATCGCACACAGAAGACCTGCCAGCGCGGAGAGAATGCCCCCCCACGGCCTCGAAGCGGAAGGATGTGACAGCCGCATTAAAGAGTCCGAAGCTTGATCCAGCTCTTTCTGAAGCTGGTCTGCGCGCTTCTGGTGCATCGCTTGTTCCTCGCGGGCATGGTCGCGCGTCTCCTCGCGCTCCGCATCGTTGCCGGCGCGTGCGGCCGCCCTTCCAGCCGAAGCATTGGCGTCTCCGATGCGCTGGTTGAGCATGACCACCTGGCTTTGAATCTGTCGGATCCTCGCTATGCGTTCTGCGGTCGCGGCCTGCATGTTTCGGCTGTGAATCATCCAGCCGGTGGTCGGTATCAGCAGTGCCAGGGCAAACAACAGCAACGCGCGCCACACAGCACGACGTGCTCCGGCTTCGTTCGGCTTGTCAGGGGATGAAGAAAGTGCCTCTACCTGCGTGCGAAATTCCGCGGCGGTGGCAAAGCGCAGTTCGGGGGCCTTTTCGAGTGCGCGCAGCACGATCTCGTCGATGCGGATGTCCACCTGCACACGTTTCGACGGTGCCTCGATCTTGTCCTTGGGGCGCTCTCCGGTGAGCATTTCATAAAGCACGACGCCGAGGCTGTAGATGTCCGCGCGATGGTCGGCGGTGCCGTTCTGCTGCTCGGGCGCAGCGTAGTCGGGCGTGCCTTGCGGTGAGGTGCGCAGTTCCCCGGTGATTTCGTCGTCAGCGTCGCCACGGCCCGCATCTCGCTCAATGATTTTCGCGATGCCGAAGTCCGCGATCTTCACCACGCCCGCCTTGTCGATGAGCAGGTTCTCCGGCTTAATGTCGCGATGCAAGATGCCGTGGTCGTGCGCGCATTGGAGCGCGTCGCACACGGGTGGCACGATGCTGAGCGCCTCCTTTGGCGTGAGCTTTTTCGTCTGCAGCAGTTGGCGCAGATTCACGCCATCGACGAACTCCATCAGAATGTAGTAAAACCCGCCCGCCTGCCCGAAGTCATGCACGGCGACGATGTGCGGATGATTCAGCGCGGCAAGCGCATGCGCCTCTTTCTCAAAACGCGCGGCAAACTGCGGATCGTCCGCACGCTCCGGTGCGAGCAGTTTGAGCGCGACGAGGCGGTTCAGCGATTTCTGCCGCGCTTTGTAGACAACGCCCATGCCGCCGCGACCGAGGCATTCGAGAATTTCGAGCTGAGGGAAGTGCGGCGCGAGTTCCTCCGGGGTCAGCGGCGGCAGAGCAGCGTTGTTCGGACCACCGTCCTGCGTTGGCTCGACGATTTGGGCCATCAGGCAGCGTGGACAAAGGCCATCCGTGCTGACCGGCATGTCGGCTCCGCATTGAGGGCATTGTTTGGAGGAGGATTCGCTCATGCCGTTGTCCTGATGCGTTGCGGGAGAATCATAACGGACTTTTTATCCGCCGAGCGCGGCGAAGAGGCTTTGCATTTCCTCCTGCACCATCGCAGGATCATCCAGAGTGCCGGCGACCTCCGCCTTCACGCACTGCCGCAGGCGTTTCTTCAATCGATGCACCGCCATGCGAAATGCGTCCAGATTCATTCCGCAGGCCGTCGCCAGCGCAGCCTGATCGCCATAAGCGCCATCACCGGTCAGCAGCGGCTTCACGGATTCGAAGAACGTCTCGCGGTTTTCTGCAACACACTCGAGGTGCAGAGCTTCGAGCCCCCGAGCGAGCACAGTGACGGCCCATTGGCGGTCGAATTCCGCATCCGGTGTGCCTTGGCGTGCATCGGCGACTTCAATTGCTTCCTCATGATCCAACGAAAGTAATTCAAGGCCACTTCCGCGCTTCATGCGGCCCGCGGATTCGCGCCGTCGCGCCATAAAATGCTTCACCGCGCCGAGCAGGTAGGAGCGGAACCGCCCGCGGGTGCGATCTGCACCGCCGATTGCTCCGTTGCCGAGCATTTCGGCAAAGAAGGCATGGCTCATTTCCCGCGCTGCATCGGCATTGCGAAGCTCACAACGGAGGAACGCCAGCACCGGTTCGTAATAGGCGTCGCAAAGATCCGCCAGCGCTTCGCGACCGTCGTCTGTGTCTGACTTGGCCAGACAAACGCGCGTCCAGCGTGTGGTGTGAAACGTCGCGGGCTTGAGAGAGGGCGTTGATTCCAGAGGCATTTCGAAGCAGGCACAGCGTGCCATAAATGCCTGACGGATTGGAAGTGAAACCTCACGCCCTTTTCATCGTGCCAATTCGTTTGGGCGGCAGTCAGATCAGGCCGCCATCATCTTCCGCCTGCCGCTGCTTGCGAGCATGGCGGCGAGTTCCGGCATGTAGCGGGTGATTTCGTGCGAGAGCATTGAGAGGCGGGTTTCGGATTTCCAGTTGCCCTTGAGGCTGCGGTCCGTGTCGGTCATTTCGACTTCGACGAGGGTGGAGAAGACGGTCGTGTCGGCGTGAGGATCGAGTTGCAGGGTCATGATGTGAGGGCAGGTTGGTCGGGCGCGACCAGGACGAGTTCCCCGTCCTTGAGCGCCCATTTGCGTCTTTCCAAAGCACCCGAGTTCAACATGGCATCGATCCCATTGCTCAGAAGCATCCTCGCCGCCTCGGCGGGGCTGCTGCCAAACGTGCCCTTCAAGGTCATGTCTTCGAGATACTGCTTGATCTGCGGGGTGACCGCGATCGTCAGCGAGAGTGAATCGAAGGTGTTTGAGGGGCGGGCCATCCAATAATAATCGGGTAATAATCAGGTTTTAACTCCAACTTGGCCAAACGGTCAAGGTTGGTTTCCATTTATTTGAGGTTTTTACCCGGTTAAAATCCCTGATTTAGTTAAGTATTCTTAAATAAACTGGACTTTTCGATGGAAAACTCTGCCTCTGCCCGTTCAGAGTGGCCTGTCTTTATGAAAACCCGACTTATCGCCTCCCTATCGGCTGCTGCCATTTTCACCACCGCGTTTTTCACCCTGCAGGCCCAGGATTCCGGTCCGGACTGGCAATACTGGTTTGCCGACGGCTCGCTCCAAGGCGGTCAGATCATCAGCGGACAGGCCACCTACAAGGTCGAAAACGGGGTGCTCATCGGCACCACGACCGATGGAAGCCCGAACTCGTTTCTCGCCATCGGCCCTTTCAAGGACTTCGAACTCGAATTTGAGGTGAACGTGGACGACGAACTCAACTCCGGCGTGCAGGTTCGCAGCCACATCGCGAAAGAGGGCGATCCGGCGCCTGAAGGCAGCAAGAGCGGCAAACCGAATCCACCCGGCCGTCTCTTTGGTCCGCAGTGCGAGATTGCAATCAATGGCACCGCCGGTGATTTCTACGACGAAGCTCGTCGCGGCACCTGGTGGAGCATTTTGACGAAGACGGAAGCCGTGCGCACCGACGACGCGAAGGCAGCTTTCAAAAAAGGCGAGTGGAACCACTACCGCATCGTGGTGAAGGGCGATCACTATCAGAGCTTCGTCAATGGCGTGAAGACCGCCGACTTCACCCAGCCCGGCGATCCCGAAGGCTACATCGGCTTCCAGGTGCACGGGATCAAGAAGGGCACCGGCCCCTACAGCGTGCGCTGGCGTAAGGTGAAGTTCCGCGAGACGAAGTAACCGATCGCGAAAACGAGAAACGACGAGGCCATCACTGTCTGCCAGCGACGCCACCAAGGCGTCCAGTGGACTGAGATGGCCTTTGATTTGTCACCTGCGAGCAGGAGCATCCATTTCGGGGGCGCGGCAGGGGCAGCTTCATCTCGAGTCCAGAGAAGCACGTCATGGATCTTGCCCTTGGGCATCTCAAATACGATCTCCGGCGTCTCGCTGCGCCAGCTCCATGTGGTGGTGATTAATTGATGTTCCTGCGCTTCCGTGTCGGAAGGCAGGTAGGAGGCTGGGGCGAACTCAGTCCAGTTTTGATGCTGGGAAACGGAGGGTTCCGTCACATCCGAAAGAGCCACCAGATGGCCCTCCACGTTCAAGCGGACCGGATCAGCAAGTGCCGAGCGAGCGGTCGATTCGTCGGAGATCAGCGGATTGCCACCGAAGTCTGCCGTCACATCCAGCCGCACCTCAGCATCCGGTAGCAGGGTGAGCTTGGCGCTGAGAAACTCTGAACCATGCCCCAAAGCACACAGGGGGGCCAGAACGGCTCCCCCTGCGGCGAGAATGAGGATGGATCGCGCCCGGCGCATCATTTCTTGACGTTCCAGCGCAGCACGCGGCCCCACTGGTTCCATTCGGTTTCGAGAATGTTGCCGTCGTTGTCGAAAGTGATGCCGTGCGGGCTCGTCACGATGCCCTGCTGCCAGTCTTTAGGCTCGATCTTTGGCGTGTTGGTCGGTTTCGGGCTGGTGCCGAGGTCGGCGACGCGCTTGTTGTCCTTGTCCCAAACGCTGACGTTGCCGGCGATTTCGGCCACGCACATCAGGTCGCCATGGAAGCTGGCGGAACTCGGATTGCGCATTTCAGCGGCAATTTCGCCGATGAAGTTGCCGGCGAGGTCGGTGTGCAGCATGCGCTTGTGTCCGCGGTCGCAGATCATGACGCGGGCGGGTTCGAAGCGCTTGTCGATGAAGATCTTGTGCGCATTGGCGAGCTTCAGAGGTTCGCCCGGGCCACCGAAGACAGCCTTGAACTTGCCTTCGCGGCTGAAGATGAAGATGTGGCTCTGGCCGTAGCCGTCGACGACATAAATGTCACCATTTGGAGCGACGTCGCAGTTGGTGAGCTTGAGGCCCTTGCCGACCTTGTCGGCGGGGAATTCGCTCGTCGGGATCGTCATGAGCACCTGGCCTTCGAGATCGCATTTGATGACCTTTTGCTCGCCCAAGACGGCGGCGAAGATGAACTCGCCTCCATCGTCCTTGCGGATCACAAATCCGTGGAGCGAGGGAGGGAGTGGCAGTGCTTTGATGAATTTGCCGTCCGTCCCATAGACCTGAATGCCAGCGTCCTTGTCCTGGACGCTCACATAGATTTTGCCAGAAGAGTCCACGCCAATTTCGCCGTGGCCGTTGCCGATGGTTTCCTTGCCGGGAGGCGGGGTGATGAAGTTCGGGACGAATTCATAAGCGACTTCGGCGGCGGCGCTGCCGGCGAGGGCCATGACGGACAGGAGGGAGAGGATACGGTTGTTCATCGAGGCCGATTCAAACGGACGGGAACCGCGGCGTCAATCGCCCAGGTGCGATTTTGACTGGATGATCCTGTCATACGGCAGGAAACTTCCGGTCACAGATCGAGTTCACACTCCCTACTCCATGAAAAAACTTGGCTTCATTCTCCTCGGCGGCGTTGTGCTGGCCGTTTCCGCCATTGGCCTGCGCGCCCAGGTGCAGCTCACGGAGTTCGATGAGAAGTTCAAAGCATTCGACAAGAACAGCGACGGTGTCATCAGCGGCGACGAGATGAACAGCGCCGCCTATTTAAGAATGCTCGATGCCGACAAGAACGGCATGCTGACCCGCGACGAGGCGCTGAAGAGCGTGCGTAAGGCTCAGAATCTCGTCGGTGGTTCGGACACAGGCAGCCTGTTCAAGCGCCTGGATAAAAACGGCGATGGGACGCTCACCGAGGATGAATTGCCGAACAAGAAGTGGTTCAATGGTCTCGACACTGACAAAGACGGCAGCGTGACGCTGGACGAGGCCGTCAAAACACTCGCCAGTCTGCGCAAGCGGGGGGCGGGAGGTCAAATGCCAACCAGTGGAGATCCGATCAAGCCAGCGAGCGAGGATCCGTCCTTCAAAGAAGCGCCATTGTTTCTGAAAGGCAGCGAACACGGCGTCGGTCGCATGGTGGAGGATCTCGCGCTGAAAGCACTAGATGGATCAGAAATCAAACTGAGTGGCGCTGCTGGAAAGAATGGTCTCGTAATCGCCCTGTTCAGCTCTACCTGCCCGATCAGCGGCAAGTTGGCGCCTGAAACGGCACGTTTGGAATCCGACCTGAAAGAGCAGGGGCTGCATGTTTTGCTGGTCAATGCGCCCCCATGTCAGAAGAACGACGAGATCGCCAAGTTCATCGCCGACCGTGGCTTGAAGTCGAAAGTGGCGCTCGATGCCGATAGCAAACTCGCGCAGACGCTGGCTGCGACCACGACCACGGAAGTCTTCCTTCTCGATTCTTCGCGTACGCTCGTTTATCGCGGTGCTTTGAACGACCAGTACGGTCTCGGCTACAGCAAAGATCAGCCGCAACATCATTACCTGCGTGATGCGGTCGCCGCGATGCTGCGAGGCGAACCGGCGGAGATCGCTGCGACGAGCGCGCCGGGCTGTGCGCTGGATTTGCCCGCTCAAAACGCCGTCGCCAGCACGAACGTCACCTATCATCGCGACGTCGCGCGCATCATGCAGGCAAACTGCGTGGAATGTCATCACGAAGGCGGCGTGGGTCCGTTCGCGCTCGATTCGTTCGAGGCGGTGACCGAGCACGCAGGCATGATCCGCAAGCAGGTGGAGCGTGGCGCGATGCCTCCGTGGTTCGCAGCGCCGCTTGAAGGTGCGACACATTCGCCGTGGGCCAATGATCGTTCGCTGTCGGAACGTGATCGCACCGACCTGCTCGCCTGGCTCGCATCCGATCGTCCGAAGGGAGATGTGGCTGACGCGCCGAAGCCGCGCCAGTTCCAGAGTGAGTGGAGCATTGGCAAGCCGGACGCCATCATCGCAGCGGCGAAGCCGATTTCGATCAAGGCCGAGGGCACGATGCCCTACCAGCACGTGACCGTAAGCACTGACTTTCCGGAAGATCGCTGGGTGCGCGGTTATGAAATCCTGCCGACCGAACGTCAGGTCGTGCATCACGTCATCGTCTCCGTCTATGAAAAAGGGCGCAAAGTGCGCGGCGGTGGCGATGAGGGCTCCGAAGGCTACTGGGCCGCCTACGTGCCTGGCAACACGAAGCAGATCTATCCCGAAGGATTTGCACGCAAACTGCCGGCTGGAGCGACGGTGAGCTTTCAGATTCACTACACACCGAATGGCAAGGCCGTGCAGGACACGATGCGCATGGGCCTGCTTTTCGCGAAGGAACCGCCAAAATACGTCATTCATACGACCGCACTGCCGAACGCCCGCATCAGCATCCCTGCTGGAGCCGCAAATCACGTGGAAACGGCTCAGCGCAAGCTGCCCGTGGACATCAATGCCATGGCATGGATGGCCCACATGCACGTGCGCGGGAAGGCGTTCAAATTCGAGGCGATCTCACCCGATGGGAAGACCGAGACGCTGCTCGACATCCCCAAATACGACTTCAACTGGCAGCTCCGCTACGACTACGCCAAGCCCCGCTTTCTGCCGCGAGGCACCACCATCAAAATCACCGCCGTATTCGACAACAGCGCCGGCAATCCGGCAAACCCCGACCCAACGAAAAACGTCCGCTGGGGCCAGCAGACGTTTGACGAAATGATGATCGGCTACCTCGAACACTACACACCGCTGAACCGCGAGGTCGCGGGCGGGGAGTGAATTGCTGGCTTAGGAAGGGGCGGTTCTTACCTGTAACGTGTGAGGCCCTCTTGAATGAACCGTTCGTGTATTTCTTTCCTGATGGCGATCAACTCGGGAATGAACTGCTTGAGGTAGGGGGCGCGGTCGGCGATTTGCAGCGACGACATTTGTGAGGCGGAGGCGTTTGTTACAGAGCTGAAGAACTCTGCAAAGATGGGCACTACCGAAGAAACAGACATCGTTGCTGTCGCCCCGCCGAGGCGCTGATTTACCCTGGCAATTCCTGCGTTGATGGTGCTGCCAAGGGTGAGACTGCCTCCATCCACCAAGACTTGGCGAATCACATAGTCACCGTTTTGCTGGCTTGGAACGTCGAAACCGCCGCGATTTGGTCTTGGGTTGAGGTAGCAAGCTGCGGCCAGGGAGAGGGTATCGCGATCAAAGGCTTTCAGTTCCGCCAACGAACTCATCAAGGAGGTGTACAGCATTTTTCTCCACTTGGTGACCTTCTCGGGTCTCAGTGCAAACCGACGAACTTGAGAGAATGCCGTTCCGCTGGTCCAAATGTCCCGTTTGCCAGTGCTCAAATAGGTTGAAATACCAATGACCTTCTTGGTGTCTGCCATCACGACAGGGCCGCCGCTGTTGCCGGCAACGATCCCGCAACTGATCTCGATTCTGTCCGTGCCAAGACCCACGATATCTCCATCCAAGGAAGTGATGACATCACCTCCCAGGCTGTTGCCATAGGCCACTACCTTTTGGTTCATTGAGGTGTCGGAATTGAGTCCTCCCAGGTCGTAGGCGGTCTCGCCCTCCTTGAGGGTGATTGCGAAACGTGCCATGTCCTCCAGACCATTGCTGCTGGACGCATCGTACATGTTGGACAATTCCAGATCATAGGGAATGGGAATCGCCCTGCCTGCGGCTGTCTTGATGCTGACGATTTTTTTGGTGAATCCTCCCGGGGTTCCACAGATGACATGCGCATTGGTGTAAACATAAGTCTTGTCATTGACCTTGGCGATGAATCCCGAGCCGGCTCCGGAGTCCGTCTTGATGAAAACGAGCGAATTCGGGTCGAATGATGACTGGGCTGGAGTGCTTCTGGATGCCGTGCTTCCCGCCGTTGCAGAACCCGAGGAAGGAACGGTCATTGGCGGTCCAGATGTGTTTGGAATGAACTTTGCACGCCAAGTTTCTGGGAGCGAGGCTACGGGAAGCACTGAAATGCCTGCGTCGTGGGAAACTCGGACACCTTGATCAGAGACGCCCATAAACCGAACATTTGCGTATGTTTTGGTGCCCCCTGCTTCGGTAACCTCAAGTTTTGGGGTGACTACAGCAGCCAGTGGGGAGCCGGGATTCTGTTCCGTTGCTGCCGGGGACATATTGCCGGGCATTGGTGAATTTATGGCGGCATCGTTTTTGTGCAGTTCTGCCATCAAGGCAACCTTGGCAGCGGCGAGCTTGGGTGCGAAGGCGTTTGGACCGAGATCGTATTTTTCTTTGAGATCTTCAGGCAGCAAGTCCACGGCGACGGTGCCGATGCCGTCCGAGTGAGTCAGAGCGATGCCTTCTTCCGACACTTTTCTGATTTTGACTCCGCTGAGCATCTTCCCGTTGGCCAGGGATAGCGTTCCGATTTCACTGCCCGGGGCACTGGAACGCAGCTTTTCGACGGTCGCCGTCATCGAGTCCACGACCGTTTGGAAGTCGGTGCCGATCTTGTTCTGCTTCTCCAGCAGGACAGCCTTGTTCTTTGACAGCTCCTGGCTCCTGCCGACGGCATCTCGAATTTCACGGCCGGTTTTATCCATGTTCTCCAACACCTGTCTTCTCTGGGCAAGGGCGGCGTCCATCTCGGCGAGTCTGGCCGTGTTCGCCTGTAATGCCGCCTGCGCTGCGTCCTCGGTGGTCTTGAGATGGTAGGCTCCGTAGCCCAGACCTGCGACGGCGAGAATGATCAAGATCCAGAATTTTGAACTGCTGAACATGGCTGGAGATGGTTGGGCGTTAGCGAGAGTATTTGGCGACATAGGCGTCCACTTTGGAACGCGCATCCTTCAGAGTCTGCTCGCAGGCAGAACATGTGTCTGAGAGCGTTTTCAAATCTTGCTCGAGCTTCGTGTTGTTTTGCAGCAGAACGGCGCGCTGTTGTTCCAGCGCTGCGGGGGGGACGCCGATGGCGGCATATTTGGCGTCGAGGGAACTCAGCTCCTGACTCCGGTTGTTCAGTTCAGTTTCAACTCGTTCGCATTCCGCCTGCAAAGCCTTTTGCTTTTCGCAGGAAGGTAGCAGAAGTAGGCTGGAACACGAGGCGAATATGAGGAAATAGTTCATGGTAATTTGCCTTTATTGCGTATGTCTTAGGAGCTTGGCAAGACTAATCACCTGCGGGTGTGTTGGCTGCACATGCAGGCCCGTTCAAGAATGATCTTCTTCTCTAGATCGGCCAACGGAACTCCAAGCCGGACCTTGGGAATGCCGTGCGCATTTGCCTCTGGAGACAATAATTCGTCGGTGATCAACCTGCTGGTGGCTGAGATATACGAGACCTCAGTAGCGGCATCTACTTGGTTGTCACCTTGGCGGTGGCGCGGGCGAAATTTCGTCCATCAGGCGAAGCAGCCGTCTGGAAATTGAGCCCGGGCCAAGGTCGAATTTCTGAACAAACTCGGACGGAAGTTCCTCTGCTTTCACCTTTAAGTTAGCCACTCCATCTTCATGAAGGAAGGTGATTGAGTCGTCGCTGATCTTGAGAATTTTGGCATTTTTGAGCGCAGGTCGCCCGGGCAGCTTGAGTTCGACGATCGTGGTGCCGATCGCATCAGCGCGCACCTTTTCGACGATCGTCTTCATCGATGCCGACAAATATTTGATTTCGCCCTCCAGCTTGCGCTGTTTCTGATCGAGCAGGTCCTTGCGCGCCAGTTCGGTCTGCTCACGTTTGAGCAGGGCGTCGTGTTTGTCTTTGGCGGCTTTCAGCTCAGCCCACTCCTGGCTGCGAAGCCCGGCGGTTTCTTTGAGCTGTGGCAGTGTTGCGTTCAATTCTGCTAGTCTCTCCTTAAGCTTGTCGGTGCGGTTGAGATATTCACATCCACCCAGAACCAAGGCCAGCAAAAGGATGGCTTTAAACAGGGTGCTGTAATCAAATTGGAACATGAAGGATGACTGTTTTACTTTGGCTGTGACGACTTGAACGCCTCAGCCGCAGGTCTGAGGCGTGTGAATTCCGCCTCAATGGCAGACCACTTTCTGTCTCTGGAGTTGTTCTCGAATTCCAGCGCCGTGACTCGTTGTTGCACCGCGGAGGATTGTTCGTCGAGCGTTGCCAGCATGCCGGATCCGCCCAGTGTATTGATGTCCGCTTCGTATTTCCCGATGGCATTCTCGTTCTCTTTGACGCTCACTTCCAACGCGGCGATCTGTTGTTCCAGTGGTTCATGCCTTTCGCAGGAAGACATCAGAAGCGCGACCGATGGAAGAAGGAGGCTGAGGGGTTTCATTGGAGAGAACACGGCAATCAGGAGTGCCTGCAGTCTTGATGATCTGGACGCAAGTGCTGGGACTTAATACTGTTGGCCTGTTTGCGCAACCTCCTTGCCATTCGGCAAAGCCATCCTAGCATCGCGGCGTGATCGCAATCGCAACGGCAAGTCAAAAGGGAGGCGTGGGGAAAACCACGTTGTGCATCAATCTCGCCTACTCACTGGCGAGGCGCGGGTGGCGCGTGCTGCTGATTGACACCGATCCGCAGGGCGGGGTGGGGCTGTCGCTGGCGAAGAGCACGAAGGCACGTGAGGGATTTCATGAGTTCCTCATTCGCGGCGGGGACCTGAATAAGATTGTGGTGCCGACGCGCCTGCCGGAACTTGAGATAGTGCCTGCCGGGCAGTACGACATGTGCGCGAGGCAGGGATGGTCGGTGCATGAGGTGCCGGCACGCCTCGCGGATTTGCTGCGTGGTGCAGAGTTACGTGGTGTGGATGTGGTTTTGATGGATACGGCAGCCGGGATGAGCAGCACGACGGAGGCCGTGGTGAAAGCTTGTGACTTTGCCGTTCTACCACAGCAGGCGGAGCCTCTGGCGATCCGCAGTGTGCCGCATTTGCTGGAGACGCTGGCGCGTTTCCGGGCGGAGGGGGCCGGTGTGCGAGTGGCGGGCATTTTGCTCACGATGGTAATGCGTGAAAATGAAATGAGCCTCAAGGTGGCGAGAGAGTTGCGCGAGATGCTGCCGGCAAATCTGATGTTTCAGCAGAGCATCCCGCGTCTGTCCTCGTTTTTGGAGGCTAGCGCGCTGGGGGTGCCGGTGGCGCTGACGAAGCGCAACCCGCCGCCGGAGGCGCTGATCTTTGATCAGATCGCGGCTGAACTGGAACAACGCACGGGATTGACCAAGGAACGAGAAAGGGAGCACGGACATGCAAGTCTCATGGATTGACGCCGACCACATCAAGGGACTGGTGGCGCAGATTGCACCGCAGGGTTCATCTCCTGACAAGGAGTCGCAGGTGGGGAAAATCGAGACGGCGCCGGTCATCATGGAAGAACCAGTTGGTGATTCTTGGGGATTTGCGGAAGACTGGATCGAACCCGTGTCGAAAGCGACTTCAGTCGTCGAAGAGCAGCAGGTGTCATTGGATCAAAACAATCCTGTGGGTCCGTTGGAGGAGCCGGAATGTGAGTCGGATGCAGGGCTGCACAACGCGGCGGCCGCGTTGCCACTGAGCCGAATTCGGGACAAGCTCCGAGCTATCCGTCAACGTGCGACCGAGGCGGGCATTCTGACTCGGGCAGTCGAGGTTTCGTCAGGAGAGAAGCGGCCGGAGGTGCCATCTACCGTGTCCGATGTTGAAAATGAAAGTTGTGGAGAGGGAGTTGTTTCGACTGAAGCCGAGGTGAAGCCCGCCTCGTCCTCGACGCGGGGGCCGGCCTTTGAAGTTCCGCATGGATCGCGCCACGATCGTCTGGCGGCGTTTGCCGCGTGGGCGCGGCAGGTTTTGTCCGAAGACGGCGGCCACCTTTTGGTGATGAGTGATGACGGTGAGGTGCTGTGGGGTGGTGAAGCGAAAGCAGGACTGGTGCTTTCAACGATGATGGCCTGGGGGGCGGCGATTCGTGCGAGCGCTGTTTCAGCTTGTGAAACACCGGCGGTCATTCGCCAGCCGCTTGCCTCCGGGAACGTGCTCACGGTGATTCCGTGTGAAACCCGTGAAGGTATGATTCACGCCGCCGTGGCGGCTCCGGCCGGATTGGGTGATGATCAGGCCCAGGCGCTGCGTGAAGCGTTGAGCAAGGCGATGCAGTAACTACTGATACTGATCCGAACCGAAAGTTTGCCAGACTACGGCTTGAAGAGCACCAGTTCGTTGATTCCCCAATGTTGGCCGGTCTTGCCGGTCTGGGTGACGCGAAGGAAACGGCCCTTCTGCGGAGCTTTGAAAACAATCTCTGTCAGAGAACTCGTGTTGGTTCCTTCGGCGACGGGTGCGCCCCACTGTTTGCCATCTGCAGACATCTCGATCTTGTAGCCACGCAGGTAGTCCTGATTGTTGCCCTGGCTGTCGAGAGCAAGGCCGGCGACCGTGGTTTCATTGGGCAGTTCGACAGTGAACCACTCGCCGCCTTTCATGGAGGCGCCAGATTCCCAGCGCGAACCGGTGTTGCCATCAATGGCCCTTGTGCAGAGTTCTTTTTTGCTGCTGGCGCTCAGCTTCCATGAACTGCGTGGCTCGACCCAGGAAAGCTTGGTCTTGAGCCTTGTTTGGAGCGGCGAAGGTGCCGAGGGCAGGAAGTAATAATCACGCACGCGTCCGTCGATGAGCTGCAACTGGTCCGTCTTCAAGGCGGCTGAGTATACGAAGAATTCGGCCAAGTGGCCGTTGAACTGATCTTTGGAAGAGGCGCTCGCTCCTTTGTCATCCTTTACCATTCCGATTTGCAGGCTGGTGAGCGGGCTGCTCGGCGCGGAGGACTTGCCGCCTGAAGAAGCGTACGCCTTTCCGGCGGAATCGCGCACGCGGAGTTCCACCGCACCTGTGCTGGCGTTCCAACTGATCAAAGCAAGACAGGCGATCGTGCCGTCGACATCCTTGGATGTCAGAGTGGGGCTGCCTCCCTTGTTGAGCACTTCGGTGACGACGTTCTTCTTTTCGTCCACCCGCAGGGAAACGGTGGTTCCGTCCTCGTTTCCGAAGGTGAAGAGCCGTGTCGGAAGTTTTGACGAATCGGCCTGAAAGGCTGCAACGACGGTCAGTCCTTTGTCGCTGCCGGGAACACTGTTGCTGCCGAAAGGCATGTTTTGGACTTCTTTGCCAGTATCGTCGAGTTCGAGGGCGCAGGGCTTGCCGTTTCGGGCATGGAAGTCCAGCACTACGCGCCCGGCTCGAGGGGTGCCTCCCGTGCTGGCCTCCGGCCAGTTGACTCGTCTCGGAGCGTAGTCCGGGCTTTTTTGATAGCTTCGCAGAATGTTATCTCCGCCGCGTTCAGAGAGGTCATGCCACTCGACCACGGGTTCATTGGTGTTTGCCTGGGCCGGTTTGCCGTCACTACCTTTGCGGTTCGTCAGGTTACCGGTGTTTCCTACATAGAAGAGGCAGATGCCCCGGTCTACCGGCGGATAAGAGCGGTCCTGCGGAAGTTGGAAGCTGACCTTGGGAGGATTGGAAGAAAGGCCGATCGAAGTCATGACGGACTGGCCGCCCCCTGGCTTCTTCACGCCGCTTCCTCCAAAAAAGAAGCATCCGCCGAGGATCAGCACCACCGCACCGCCACCGATGATGGCAATTTGCTTGATCAGCTTCGAATTGGATTTGCCGGTTTGTGGCGCCGGCGGTTGCACGGACGAGGTGCGTCGTTGCATCGCCGACGTAGCTCCCGTGGCGGGTTTGCGCGGGGCCGGTGCCAGCGGGGTCGTAATGGCGGCGACTTCGACTACGGGGCTCGCCTCGGGAACGATTTGCACTGCCACGGCTTCCACCACCGGTTCGGCATAGACGGCAGGCTGGGTTTCCGCTGGCGGGTAGTAACCGGTCAGCGGCACCGTGCCTGTTCCCGGCGGCATGTAAACCGGTGGCGGCACGTACATGCCCATCCAGGGACCATAGGGCACCATCGTGGGCATTTTTTCCCAAGCGCGGAACTCTTCGATGGCCTGCTGGGCATTGGCCGGGCGGTCATCTGGCTTTTGTGCCATGAGACGCGCGCACCAGGCGCCGAGCCACTGCGGCACATGCGGAGCGATTTCGTGCAGAGGCGTCAGCACATGGTCGATGTGCTTGTCGATCACTTCGGCCATTGAGGCGCCATCGAAAGCCTTTCTGCCGGAGAGCGCTTCATAGAACACACAGCCCAGCGAGTAGAGGTCCGTGCGTTCATCCACCGGTTCGCGGGTGAGCTGTTCGGGCGCCATGTAATAGATGGAGCCCATGACCGTGCCCTCCTGGTCTTCCGTCTGCTTGCGCGCGCGCAGTCCGGCACGTGCGAGGCCAAAGTCGATGATCTTTGCCTGCATGCGTCCGCCAGGCAGACGCTCGACCTTGATGTTCTCCGGCTTGATGTCGCGGTGCAGGATGTGGTGCTGATGCGCGGCGAGGAGACCCTCAAGCGTTTGCGAAGCAAGTTCTTTGAAATCGTCGTAGGGAAGGGGACCGCGTGAAACGACGTCCGCGAGGTCCTCACCCTGCAGCAGTTCCATCACCATGAACAACCCTTCCTCATCGCTCGCCACGTCAAAGATGGTCACGATGTTTGGGTTGCGCAGAGAGGCGAGCGCATCGGCCTCGCGCCGCAGTTCGGAGGCGGTGTTTTTGTCGAGGTTGGCTTCGTTGGCGGAGAGCAGTCGCTTCACGGCGACCCAGCGTTTCAACTGGCTGTCGTACGCGCGGAACACGGCACCGACGCCGCCCATGCCGAGCTTCTCATAGATTTTGTATCGTTCCGCCATCCGGTTTTTCGCGCTTGAAAATGAACAAACGGAAGCAAAGCCCATGAGCCGCCCTTTTGGCAAGCGGGATATTCCACGAAAATGCTTAAGGGTGCGATTTTGCTCCGCCTTTGACAAATCGGGGTGTCGCGACACACTGCCATCCCGCCGCCCCGGCGGGGTTGAATCAAACCTGCCACGCATCTTGAAAAACGTTCTTTTTGTCTGCACCGGCAACACCTGCCGCAGCCCGATGGCGGAGGCGCTTTTTCGTGAACTGGTCAGGGAGCGTGCGGACTATCAGGTCGCCAGTGCAGGCGTGGCCGCCGCCCCCGGCATGCCTGCCAGCAAACACACGACGGCACTGCTCACGGAACGCGGTCTCGACCTCTCGGGATTTCAGAGCCGCATGCTTGATCGCGAAGCATTGAATCAGGCCACGCATGTTTTCGCAATGTCCTCGCATCACATGGCGGCGATCGCCGACGAGTTCCCGGAGCACGTGGACAAAGTTTATCTCGTCTCCGAGTTCGCCGCGGAGGACGACGTTCGTGGCAAGGACGTGTCCGACCCCTTCGGCCAGGGCCGCTCTGCGTATGAAGCGACGCTGAGCGACCTGGAGCGCATGCTCCCCAGCCTGCTGGCCTACATCGAGCAGACCTGGAAGAAAAATGAGGGATGACAGCCGTCGTCGCCCACCCATCTTCGATTTCCCCACCCACCCCAAAAAAATGACCAGCACCCTCAACGGAAGCCTTCCTCACAAACTCGCCATCGCCGCTGACCATGGCGGGGTCGATTTGAAAAACGCAGTCGTCGCCCATTTGAAATCAGGCGGCTATGGCGTGGAGGATCTCGGAGTGCACTCGCATGATTCGGTCGATTATCCGGATTATGCCGAGATGGTTGCTGACCGCGTGCTTTCCGGCGAGGCGGATGTAGGCATTCTGGTTTGTACCACCGGCATCGGCATGTGCATCGCCGCCAATCGTCACGTCGGCATTCAGGCCTCATTGGTCAGTGATCCTCACACCGCCGCCGTCACCCGCGAGCACAACAACTCAAACGTGCTCTGCCTCGCCGGCAAAAACACGCCTGAGAGCGTCACCATGGAAATCGTGGACACGTGGTTAAAGACCCCCTTCGCTGGCGGACGTCATGCACGTCGCGTGGAAAAGATGAACGCTCAGCCGCATCCGCTCGACATTCTCGAAGCGAGCGATCCGGCCGTCGCCGAAATCATTCAGGGCGAGCAGAAGCGTCAGCAGGAGCACATCGAACTCATCGCCAGCGAGAACTTCACCAGCAAGGCTGTCATGGCCGCACAGGGAAGCTGCCTGACGAACAAGTATGCCGAAGGTTATCCCGGCAAGCGCTGGTACGGCGGCTGTGAAGAGGTGGACAAAGTGGAACAGCTTGCCATCGACCGTGCCTGTCAGCTCTTCGGCGCGAAATTTGCCAACGTGCAGCCGCACTCCGGTTCTCAGGCGAATGCCGCTGTTTACTTCAGCGTGCTGCAGCCCGGTGACAAGGTGCTCGGCATGAACCTTGCCCATGGCGGTCATCTCACCCACGGCAATCCGGCGAACTTCTCCGGCCGTTTCTACAAGTTCTGTCAGTATGGTGTCAGTCAGACGGACGAGCGCATCGACTACGATGAACTCGCCGAAGTCGCCAAGCGCGAGCAGCCGAAGATGATCACCGCCGGTGCCAGCGCCTATCCGCGCATCATTGATTTCAAAAAGATGAGCGAGATCGCCAAGAGCGTCGGCGCCTACCTCTTTGTTGATATGGCTCACATCGCCGGTCTCGTCGCCGGAGGATCGCATCCTTCGCCGATGGAATACGCGGACTTCGTCACCACCACGACGCACAAGAGCCTGCGCGGCCCGCGCGGTGGCATGATCCTCACGAACAATGAGGAACTCGCGAAGAAGATCAACAGCCAGGTCTTCCCCGGTGTGCAGGGCGGCCCGCTCATGCATGTCATTGCCGCGAAAGCCGTCTGCTTTGGCGAGTGCCTCAAGCCCGGTTTCAAAGACTACACCGCGCAGATCGTCAAGAACGCCCAGGCCCTGGCCGCCGCGCTCGCCGCGCTCGGCTACCGCATTGTCAGCGGTGGTACCGACAATCACCTCATGCTCGTCGATCTGCGTCCGAAAGGACTCAACGGCAAGATCGCCAGTGAGACGCTCGACAAGGCCGCCATCACCGTGAACAAGAACGGCATCCCCTTCGATACCGAGAAGATCACCCTTGGCGGTGGTATCCGCATTGGCACACCCGCCGTCACCACACGCGGCATGAAAGAGGCCGACATGCAGCAGATCGCCGCCTGGATCGACCGCGCGCTGACCCATCGAGAAGACGACGCCGTTCTGGCCCAGATTCGCAAGGAAGTCAGTGAGGTGAACCAGCGCTTTCCGCTGCCGTGAGGCGAAAGCGAATTCGATGGACGGCAGCAGGCGCGTTGGTGCTTGCTGCCTTCTTCGTTTTCAGCAGCATGCGGCGTATGGAGCCCGAGTTCATGGCTGAAGAGGAGATTCAGAGTCTGTTCCTGAAGTCCGAGCGCATTCCCGAAGAGGAATTCGACGAGCTGTATGACATCGTGATCGCTTACCTCAAGACGAAGGGAAGTTTTAGCGACAGTGGACTAGAAGACGCAGATTTTTCTGGCAGCCGATGGATAGACCCAATGTCAACACTGACACTGGTTTCCAATGTGCCAATCACGCTGCCTCTCGCCGAGGGGCTACGAGATGAGCTTCAAAAGCTTCCCCGGCCACACGCCGTGGTTTTCGACGGAATTGACGGAACTTCTTGTGTGACATCTGATGGAAGGTTTATCCGCGAGAAGTAAGGCAATCAGCCAGGAAGGCCACAACGCGCTCTTTTATGCTTGCTGAATCGAATAGCTCAAAGTTCACGCGGAAGGCTTCCAGTCACCCTCCTTCGTTTCACGAACGTCCACGGCTTCGATGCCGGGGTTCGTGAAGCGAATGCGTCGCTGCCGATACAAGGCGCCGAGCGCCTGCTTGAAGGCCTTCTTGCTGGCCTCAAAGGTGTTGCGGATGATTTCAGGCGGGCTGTCGTCGTCGAAGGCGAGTCTGCCCCCGTTGTTTTTCAGGGCCTCGAGGATGCGATCCGTCAGTGAGGCGACGCGCTGGTAACCGGACGCATCCAGGCTGAGGTCGATCTTGCCACTGGGATGAGCGGCGCTGACAAAGCCGTTCAGCCTCTGCCCGATTTGCAACGGCGCGCCGATGTTCGAATGGTAGAGCAGTCCGAGATGTGTTCCTTCAACGATCGCATTGTATCCCAGCGGCGTGCGGGCGGTGATGAGCAGCGAAACCTGCTGTGCGGGTTTGAACGGCGGCCGCTCACGGCTCAGATGGCGGTTCAATCTCGTCGTCGCGATGATGCGATCCGTCTTTTCATCCAGCATGATGTAGGCGACGACCTTGTCGCCGACGAAGACCTGATCCGCCTGCTCGCGAAACGGCAGCAGCAGATCCTTGAGCAGTCCCCAGTTGAGGAAGGCGCCAATGTTGCGGTTCACACTCACGACTTCCAGCGTCGCAAATTCGCCTACGGTTGCGAACGGTTGTTCGGTGGTGGCAACGAGGCGGTCCTCGGAATCGCGATAAATGAAAACGTCGAGCACATCTCCAATGCTCGTTCCCTTGGGAATGTAGCGGTTCGGCAGCAGGATCTCCCCATGATCACCTCCGTCAAGATAGATGCCGTGTGGCGTGCTGTGGAGGACGGTGAGAGAGTTGCGTTTGCCGATCTGGGCCATGATGCGCAGACTAGACGTGGTGCGGGATCAATCCAGCGCCTACTTCACCTTCACCACCACCATCTTCTCCGCATCGCGGGCATAGAGCACGCCATTGGCGAAGGCACCGTGGCTGCGGTGGCCGGCGCGGGTGATCTGGCTGCGCTGCACGAGGTCGAACTTTTTGGGATTGGCGGTGAAGATCCACAGCTCACCGGATTCGGCATGCATTAGAAGTTTGTCGCCTACGAGAACCAGCGTGCCGCCCTGAATGCGTTCGGGAGCCTCCCAAGCGACCGTGCCGTCTGCCACATTGAGGCAGCGCAGCGTCATCCCGCTTTCCTGCCGACCGTGCAGGCCATACACATGGCCGTCGTGATAAACCGGTGTGGTGTAGTGGCAGTCGAGCACATCATTCTTCTTCCACAGATTCGTCAACTGACGCTCTGCTTTGTTCCATTGCCACAGACCGGTTCCGACATCGTAGGCGGCGGAGAAGAGCAACTTTCCATCGCCACAAGGCACAGGGGCGGCCGCGTTGACCGAGGCGTCGATTTCGGCGCGGAAGAAGTCATTCCTCGGCACTTTGCCGTCGTTGACCTCGGTCACGATGACGCCACGTCGGGTGAAGAACGCGGCGACGCTCCGATCTTCGGGAATCAATATGGGCGATGAATAGCTGGCTTCATCGTCGGTCGCCTGCCAGAGGAGTTTTCCCGTCGCGAGATCGAGTGCGATAATGCCTGCGCCGCCTTTTGAGTTCCTGCCGCCAACGTTGAGCAGCACCTTGCCTTCGGTCACCAGCGGCGAGCAGGCGCGGCCGAAATAGCCCTGCGGCGAATCGAGTTCGGCGGCAGTGTCGTAACTCCAGCGCAGCGCACCCGTTTCGAAGTCGAGCGCCTGAACAATCCCTTCCGGTCCGTGGGTGATGATGGTGTTCTCAGCGACGCATGGGACGGCACGCGGGCCGTTGTCGAAACCGAAGCTGTCGCGGTAGTTGGCGGGATAGGTCTGTTTCCAGATCGGTTTGCCGTCAGCGGCACTCAACGCCTCAGTGACCATCTCGCTGTCCTGACGGTGGAACACGATCACCCGGTCCTTGACGACCACGGGGCCGGCATGGCCGGTTCCCAGCTTCCGGCTCCAAAGAATTTCCGGTTCTGTGGCTCCCGTAATCACGGCTTCGTCGGCGGCAGTGCAGTTGCGTGCTGGGCCGAGGAACTGCGGCCAGTCGCCTGCGTGAAGACTGGTGAATGCGCAGAGGAGAAGAAGGATCGGGCGCATGAAATCGAGAGGATGGTTAACTGACGAGGGAGAGATTGGGATCCACATCCGCCTCCAGCGGCGAGCTGTGTCCGGTATTGAAACGTTGGGCGGCGGCGAAGGCGATCATGCCGGCATTGTCCGTGCAAAGATCGGGCCGCGCGAGCAGCAGTTGCAGACCTTCGAGGGAACAACGTGTGGTGAGCGCCTCGCGCAGTCCGCGATTGCAGCTCACACCGCCGCTGACCGCCACCAGCGTTTCACCACAGGACTTTGCGGCCAGCACGAGTTTCTCGACGAGAACGTCGATGATAGCGGCCTGAACGCTGGCGCACACATCGGCCAGCACCTGGGTGTCTTTGAGATCCAGTTTCGGCAGTTCATAGAGCACGGCGGTCTTGAGCCCGCTGAAGCTGAACTCCAGACTGCGGCCGTCGAGGAAACTGCGAGGAAAAGCAAAAGCGTTCGGATCGCCCTGCTTGGAAAGTTTGTCGATTTCGGGGCCGCCAGGGTAGGGCAGGCCGATCATCTTGGCGACCTTGTCGAAGGCTTCGCCGGCAGCGTCGTCCCGCGTGCGACCGAGCAGTTCATAATCTCCCACCCCGCGGACTCTCACGAGCATGGTGTGACCGCCGCTCACAATGAGCGCCACGCATGAGCGCACGGGGCCGTGATCTCCCATGAAAGGTGAGAGCAGATGTCCCTCCATGTGGTTCACGGCGATGAACGGTTTGTCTTCCGCGACGGCGAGCGCTTTGGCCATCGATGTGCCGATGAGCAGGGAACTGACAAGTCCCGGCCCGCTCGTGGCGGCGAACGCAGCCATGTCATCGAGCGTTTTCCCGGCATCTTCCAGAACTTGCTCCACAAGTGGGCGGACATGCAGGATGTGATTTCTCGATGCCACCTCCGGCACGACGCCACCGAACTGTCGGTGAATGTCGATCTGTGATGCGATGCGGCTGGAAATGAGGTCTCCCTCCAGCGTGCAGATCGCGGCGGCAGTCTCATCACAGGAAGATTCGAGGGCGAGCAGGCAGGGGGGCATGGGAGGGGGACGAATGGAACAGAATCGGGAATGCGGCATCCAGAATCCGGTCGGCGACACTCAAAAAAAAGCCGCCGTTCCCCGGTTGGATGGGGAACGGCGGCGTGGATTCAGATTCCTTTCAGATCAGTGCTTGTGGCCGTCTTTGCAGCAGGCCGCGCTGTCTTTCGAGCAGCACGCAGCCTTCGCTTTGGCGTCGCACGTGGCACATTCCTTCTTGCTGGCGCAGGATGCGAGGAGCATCGAGGACGCAGCGAGCAGAATAGCAGAGAGACGAATCATGTTAAACATGGTTGAGTCAGACACCAGCCGCACAAAGCGGCTGGGTTGCTTACTTACCGCTCATCACCGGTGGCGGCGGCGGAGGAGGAGGGGTCTGCTGGCAGGAGCTGAGGACGGCGGAAGCCGCGATAAGGGTGAGGATAGCGATTTTCATGTGTGTTTGGGTGTTAACCAGTTTGTTAAGCTTCCCATCCACCAGACTCCTGGTAGCGGGATTTTTCGAGGTTAACGACAACTTCTGTTTTTGCAAACAGCCAAATGCAATCTCTGCGAAAACTCGCAAGGAAAGCGCAGCGGGGGCAATACTTGAGATTGCCAGAATGTCAGGTGACCCTGAATCGAGCGAAATCAGCCGAACGGCCCGCTGTCCCCCAGTCCGTAAGCGTTGCCGATGATTTCCCCGTCATCTTCCTCAAACAAGATGCGCAGTGGTCGGCAGCACACTTCACAGTCATAGTCCACATCGCATGGGATCTCGCTGAGAGAGGGAGCCGGCACTTCAAACTCCTGAAAACAGCTCGGGCAGATGACGGTGGTGGAGTGCATGGGGCCGGTTCACTTCATGGGGCCGGTTCACTTCAATCCTGCCAGGAACGCGATCACGTCTGCGGCCTCTTGTTCGGTCATGCTTTGTAGCAATCCTTCGGGCATGAGCGACAAAGGCTGCACCTGCTGGCTGCGGATTTGAGTGCGTTCAAAGGTCTGCGGCTGTCCGGTGGGGACTTTGAGGGTCACGTTGCCGTCGCCGGGATTCACGACGAAGCCGGTTGCCATGCCGCCGTCCTTCAGCGTGAGCGTCCATGTCTCGTAGCCCTTGGCGATGACCTTGGAAGGTTGATGCAGGCTTTCGAGAATCTGTTCGCGTGTGAGTCTTGCGCCGACCTTGCTCAAGTCGGGTCCGAAATCTCGCCCCGTGCCGTTGATGATGTGACAGGCGAGGCACACGGCCATCTTTCCAGTGATGCCGATGAGTTCGGCTCCATGCGCCGCATTTCCTTGGACGGCGAGGAGTTTTGTCGTGTCGATCTTCGTGCCGAGTGTCTTGATGCGCTGGTCGTAGGGGAGGAAGCGCTCGAAGTAGCAGGCGATTTCGGGATTCGGGACCTTGGCCAAGCCAGGATCGAACTTGGACTCGTTGTCGCTGATGGCGTTGGCAACAAGCAGGGCGTCGCTCGGTGATGCAACCTTGTCGGGACGGCGACTCGTCGCTTCTCCGCGAATCCAGTCCCACAGGAGGCGGAAGCCATGTGGATCAACTTCGCGCGCGCCGATCATCGGCATGTGTCCGCTGCCAATCCGTGAAATGCGGGCGATCAACACGCTTTGTTCAGGTTTGCCCGGGGAGATCACACGTGCATCCGTGAGACCCAGATCACCTCGCACAGGCTTCTCATCGAGCATCATCGTTTCCGCCGTTGTGAGATCGATGTTGACCATCAACTGCACGCTGCCGCCGCCGTTGCGGCGATGGCAGTGGGCGCAGTTGGCATGGAGCCAGGAACGCGCACGATCCTCCAGCGCCGTCTGTTCGTCGTGACTGGAGACGAGGTGCTTCTTCATGCGTCCGAAGAACGGGCCGTCAAACAGCGCGCTGGCGTCCTGCGGTTTCTGTCCGTCGATGCTCGTCAACTGATCGGGCTGGAAGCCCACGGCGAAGCCGCTCCAGTTGGTGTGACAGCGGGCACATTCGCCACGGCTGTGGATGCGCCAGGGCTGTTGGTTGATGGTGATCTCTTCGCCATTGTTGCCGACGAGCAGCGCATCGGTGCCGGCATCGTTCCAGCGGTAGGAATAGCCGTTCCAAGTCTCGCCGTCGTAGTGCAGCACCTGCGTTTCGATGCGTTTTTGTTTCAAGCTGATCGTGCGCGCCAGCACGGCGTCGGCGGGCCACTCGACCTTGTAGTTGGGCTTCTCGGGATTGCCGCTCCAGTGGGTGATGATGTGTTTCCCTTCGGGCAGCGCAATGAACCGCATCGCCTCCGCTTCATCCTGCCACATGGGTTCGGCAATGTCATAGGCATGCACGCCTTGGGCGGGCGTTTGCTGTGCGGTGTCGGTGAAAAGACCGGTCTCACTGAGCTGGCGCGGAAACTGGCTCGGTTTGCCGACAGCAGGATTCGGCGCGAGCCAGTAAAGGTGCGTGTCCTGCTCCCAGTTCATCCAGTAAAGTTCGCCGTCCTCGCTTTGGCCAAAGCCGACGATCTTGTGCGGCGTGTCGGCGATCTCCTCGCGGCGTGTCACCTGTTTGCCATCATGCCAGAGCGCCCAGATTTTGCCCGTCTCGTAGTCGCCGTAGATATAGGCATCGCGCAGTTCGGGAAAGCGGCTGCCGTGATACACGTAACCGCCGGTGATGCTCGCGGCCTCAGTGTGCGGATGCGCGGCGACAGGCGGGATGATGGGCTCGGGGCGCTGCGTCTCAGGTTTGATCGGCTGCGAGGCCTCGTAGGCGCTCCAGCCATGATTGCCGCCGCGCTGCACGAGATGAATCATCTCCCACAACTCCCAGCCGACATCGCCGCACCACAGACGGCCTTTGGCATCGAAGCTGATCTTCCATGGGTTACGGAATCCGAAGGCCCAGATTTCCGGCATGGCTTTCGGCGTTTTCAAAAACGGATTGTTCTTCGGAATGGCATACGCCTTGCCATTCTCTTCGTGATCCACGTCGATGCGCAGGATCGAGGAAAGCAGATCGCTGATGTCCTGTCCGGTGTTCAGCGGGTCCGGCGGTGACGGCACTTCGGAGTCGCCGGTGGAAATGTAAAGCATGCCGTCGGGGCCGAATTGCAGTGAGGCGCCGTTGTGGCCGCCGCTGCGCCAGGTGAGCAGCACGGTTTCCGATTTCGGATCCAGCACCGGCGGATCCTGCTGCGTCAGTTTGAAGCGCGACAGCTTGGTTCCGTCCTCGACGTCGGCGCCGTAAGCGTAAGTGAGGAAGACGAAGCCGTTTTCTTTCCACTTCGGGTGGAAGGCGATGCCATAGGCGTAATTGAGCTGCGGATGATCCGGCTTCAGGTCGATCAGCAGGTCTTTCTGCGAAGCATCCGGTGCATCTTTGAAACTCCAAATCTTCCCACCCTTCTCAACGGCGACAAAACGGTGCGCTCCCGGCACGGCGATCATCTCCAGTGCCTCGTGCAGTTCGATCGACGCGAACGCCGGTTCCGGCACATACGGCTTTGGCGGTTCCGGCGACCCGTGAATGCGCGAGGTGGTCCACTGGGCGGAGGAAACAGAACAGATGGCCAAAAAGAGAATTAGGCGTCGCATGGCGGCATGATGAAATGGGCAGGGTTCATTCGCCAAGCCTGAAATGCGCAAGGTTGTGATTGTGCCGCCTGGCGCTTCTCGCGTAATCTGGCCAGCATGAAAACCGCGTGGCATTTTTTGATCCTCCTGGGGCTGATCTGCTCACCGGCTCTGATGCCCGCCGCCGACCGCCCGCCAAAACCCGTGGTGGTCGGAAATGCATCCTTCATGCGCAGCGGCACTCTCCTGCGTGAGAAGCGCGAGGTCCGCGTTGAAGCCGGGCAGACCCGTCAGGAAATCGGCGCCAATGTCACCGACGCGGTCACCCGATTCAGCCAGCGGGTGAATTTCGTGCGCCGCATCATCGGCAAGGACGCTGAAGAGGTGCAGGTGCGTGAATTGGGCAAGGAGTGCGTTCACTACTCGGGTGCCCGTCCGCCGCCCAATGAAACCACCGCGCTGCTCGGCAAAACATTGCGGACCCGGATAAAGAACGGGCACTGGGACTATGAACTCACCCCGGGGAAGGCCACGCTCGAGGAATCCCAATTGCTTGGCGAGTTGGCTTTTGCGTCCGACCTGCTGGAGGTCCTGCCTGTCTGCATCGGCACCGGTTCCCGAAAGCCGGGGGAAACGTGGAAGACCGTGCTTTCCGCGCCTCGAGGCAACGCCTACGGCTGGATCGTTCCCGACGATTTCGAAACCACGCTGGTCTCCGTGGAGGATCAGCCGGACGGCCCTCATGCCACGTTCGCCATCGAGGGGAAATTCCACATGGCACGTCCGATGGATCTGAACGCCCGCATGGAGGTGACGTTCAAGGCCACCGTCAGCCGCCGCCTCTCGGACATGCTGGATCTGGATGCGAAAGTGACCGGCCAGTTTGTGGCTTCGGCGCAAGGAGCCGGACCGAACCGGGAGAAAATCCTGTTGAGCTACGACTATCCTTTTACCCTCACGCGCACCCTCCAAATCGAGGGCAAATAACCATCGCAGCGAAAAAAACGTCATTCCACATTCGACATCGGCCATTCTTTCTCCTTCTTCCCCGTCTCAACTCAACCACCACACAC
Organism: Prosthecobacter sp.; assembly: GCF_020439865.1. Classification (GTDB taxonomy): domain Bacteria; phylum Verrucomicrobiota; class Verrucomicrobiia; order Verrucomicrobiales; family Verrucomicrobiaceae; genus Prosthecobacter. Next base: position 6,497 of record NZ_JAGRPF010000144.1, on the reverse strand, counting down.
GTCATGCCACGTCCCGTCACCCTCTTCACCGGCCAGTGGGCCGATCTTTCCTGCGACACCATGATCCAGAAGGCCAAGTCCTTCGGTTACGACGGCGTCGAACTCGCCTGCTGGGGCGACCACTTCGAAGTGGACAAGGCCGACCAGGCCTACTGCGATGCGAAACGTGCGAAGCTCAAGGAAGCGGGCATGCAGTGCCACGCCATCTCCACCCATCTCGTCGGCCAGGCCGTGTGCGACAACATCGACGCCCGTCACGCCCAGATTCTCCCGCCCTACATCTATGGCGACGGCAATCCTGAAGGCGTGCGTCAACGCGCCGCCGAGGAGCTCATCAAAACCGCGCACGCCGCGAAGCGTTTCGGCGTCAGCGTCGTGAACGGCTTCACCGGCAGCAGCATCTGGCACCTCGTCTATTCCTTCCCGCCGAACCTCCCCGGCCAGATCGACGCGGGTTACGCTGACTTCGCCAAGCGCTTCAAGCCGATCCTCGATGAATACCAGAAACTCGGCATCCGCTACGCGCTCGAAGTGCATCCGACCGAGATCGCCTTCGACATCGCCAGCGCCGAACGCGCCCTGCAGGCCCTCGACTATCATCCTGCCTTCGGCTTCAACTTCGACCCCAGCCACTTCGGCTACCAGGGCGTCGATTACGTGAAGTTCATCTACAAGTTCAGCGACCGCATTTTCCACGTGCACATGAAGGACGTTTCATGGGGCATCGGCGACGGCACCGTCGGCGTCTTCGGCGGCCACGTCGATTTCCACAAGCCCTCCCGCTACTGGGACTTCAAGTCCGTCGGCCGCGGCAAGATTAACTTCGAACTTATCATCCGCGCTCTCAACGACATCGAGTACGGCGGCCCGCTCTCCGTCGAGTGGGAAGACGGTGCGATGGACCGTGAGTTCGGTGCCACCGAATCCGCCGCCTTCTGCAAGAAGATCGACTTCCCGCCCTCGAAGATCATCTTCGACGCGCAGTTCGCCGAGGCGAGCAAGTAGAGTGGTCCGCACACTCCGTGTGCGGTCAATTTGAATCACCAAAGCGGCCCGGAATCACCTTCCGGGCCGTTTTTATTCTTCACTCCACCGCCTTCCGCAATTCCATCACCGTGCCCATGATGTGCACCTCGGTCTTGTCACTCCAGCGAGTGGGATGCGTGCCGTAGATCATCGCGCCGCCGCCTTCGTAGCCGCCTTCCTGCCAGATGCGCAGGCTCGGGATGTAGGCCATGACGTCGTTCGTGTAGCCGCTGACCCACACGATCGGGTCCTTGATGTCCTTCTTCAGCCGCAGTGAGTAATCCACGACCACCTCGCCGCCAAGCGTGACCCAGGTGAGTTCGTTGCCGAGGCGCAGCACCTGCACGGGATACGGATAAGTCGCCGGCAGCGGACCTTCATCGGCGATGCGCTGCAGCACGCGCGTGGCATGCGTGGCCATCCACTTGTTCTTGGACTTCTGCTCTTCGAGAAGCTGCTCCTTCGTCGGCAGCGTGTCATAGGCGAGCGGGATTTCGCGATACGCAGCGCGGATCGGACCCGAGAGCCGCTGCATGTGCGTTTCGAGCGCGGCCTGCACGGATGTCGCCAGCGATTTGCCGTGCTGCTGCGCGAGTTCCATCGTGCGGCGCGGATACGGGTTCTGATCGCCGCTGCAACCGTTCGCAAACATCGCCACGGCACCGGGATGCGCGTTTTCGATCTCCTGCTGCGCATAACCGGCGTAATCACCGCTGAACTTCTGATGCCCTAGTGTCGTGCAATGGCACGCGTAGCCGAATACGATGGCGATTTCCTTGCCCTCGGCGCTCGACGCTTTCAGAACGGGCACGGTCTGGTCCACCGGGCCGTTCGGATTTGGGAAATTGTTCCAGCCGCCTTTGCCATCGGGCGTGCGGCGGTTCATCGAGACACCGCAGCGTGCGGTGCTGTAGTCGAGATGCGCAGGCACGGACTTCTGAATCGCCTCGCCCACGAGCCGCACGAGCGTGTCTTCCAGTTTTGTGGTGTACTCCGTCGCCTCCTTCTCCCGCAACGCCACATCGTCCGCACCGTGAATCTTGCTCGTGCGCAATTCCGGCCCGCTGTGCGTGTGCGAGGCATTAATCGCGAGATTCGCCGGTTCGATGCCATGCTCCTTCTTCACCCGTTCCGCGACCGCGAGCCGCACGTTTCGCGGCACGCCGATCAAATCCATCGTGATGAGTGCAAACTTCGCTCCTGCCTGGTCTTCGATCACCAAGGCCTTCGCAAACAGATCGAGTTCCACGCCTTCCGACGGCTTCGTGCGTGCCGCATAGCCCGCCATCCACATCGGTTGTTCCGGGGTGATCTTCGCGGAAGCCGCTCCGGCCTTCCAAGCGGGTGATTCAGCCACAGGCGCGGCGGCGATGACGAATACGGCGAGGAGGAAGGGCAGCCAGAGTTTCATGGCGACTACCAAAGCCGCCAGGCGACCAGTTCTTTATCACTGCGGGCAAAAACACGATTTCCCGCGAAGGCGGGATGCGCCCAGGTTTTGCCGATGATCTGCCAGCGGGCCAGTTCCTCGCGCTTTTCGGGAGTGAGCGTCACATAGACGAGTTCGCCGCTGGCGTTGAGCAAGGCTGCGAGGTTCTTGGACTCTTCCATCCACACGAGGCTCATCTGCGGATTGCGATCCTTCGGCGTGAGCGTGTTGTCGTCACTCCAGAGAATCTTGCCGGTCTTCAGGTCAAAAGCCTGCAGGCTGCGGTTTTTGTCGAGCATGTAAACAACGCCGTCCTTGAACAGCGGCGCAGACATGAGACCGCAAATCTCAGTTTCGTTCTCCCACAACAACTCCACGCCGGTGCCGAGCTGAAACGCCTTCGCACCGTGCCAGTAGCCAGACACGAGCAGAACGCCGTCGTGATACAGCGGCTGCGCAATGCTGACGCCATACGTGATCTTGTAGGGGTAGAGCCAGTTCACGGCGCCACTGTCGGGATTCAGGCTCTGCACATGTTCCGGACCCCAGGCGATGAGCTGGCGCTTTCCATTGTGAGTGATGATCTCCGGCGTGCAATAGCCCGCAGGATCGGGACCGCCGCGCCACACCTCTTCGCCGGTGTTTTTGTTCAAAGCGATCACGGAACCGCTCTTGGCACCCACATGCAGCAGGACGCGGTCTCCATCGATCACAGGCGATGCAGCAAAGCCCCAGGTCGGAATCTTGGCGCCGCAGGTTTCCATCGTGTTCACTTCCCAAATTGTCTTTCCAGTGACCGCATCGAGGCACGTGGCGACACCGGTGGCCCCCAGCGCATACGCCCTGCCTTCATGAATGTTCACCGACGTTCGCGGTCCGGTCGGGTAGTCCATGCCGCTATAGCTGACTTCCCACGCGTGCTTCCACAGCGCCTTGCCGCTGTTTGCATCGAAGCACAGCACGCGTTCGACCTCTTGCGGCGATTTGAGCCGATCCATGACATAGACACGCTCGTCGCTTACTGTCACGCCACTAAAGCCCACGCCGATCTCCGTCTTCCAAAGTTGCACGGGTTCTTTCGTTGCAAAATCCGCCGGAATTCCCGCCGGGTTCCATCGTCCGTCCGCATTCGCGCCACGCCAGCGCGGCCAATCTTCAGCGGCTAAGGCACTGATCGAAACCAGAAGTGCGACAAGACATTTTTTCATTCTTTTTCAATACGAATGCCGCACGAAAACTTCGCAGCATCGATGTCAAGCCATGCCTCCGACAAAAGTTTTCCACATCGTGGTCTCCGGGGTTGCCGCGTCGGATTGACTCGCTAACTCCACCCATCCCAACCGGATGTTTCATCCTCAATTTTAACTTTCCCAACCATGTCTGCTGCCAACGAACTCAACATCAATGTCGCTCATGTCGAACGTGTCGCCAAGGAAATGGGCCTGCGGGCCATTCAGGTCGGCGCGACGGCCAAATTGTTTGCCGACGGCGCCACCGTGCCCTTCATCGCCCGCTATCGAAAAGAAGCCACGGGCTCGATGGACGAAGTGCAGATTCAGAACGTGAAGGACCGCATGGACCAGCTCGTGGCGCTGGACGACCGCCGCTCGGCGATCGTGAAATCACTCGAAGAACGCAAGCTCATGACCGACGTGCTGCGGGCGAAGATTGAGAAGGCGGAAACAATGAACTCCCTGGAGGACATCTTTGCGCCGTTCCGTCCAAAGCGCCGCACGCGGGCGACGATCGCGAAGGAGAAAGGTTTGGAGCCGCTGGCAGATTTCATCGAGGCGAATCTGATGACGCACGGCGTGGATCTGAACGGCGAAGCCGCCAAGTTCGTGAACGCGGATCACGAGAACGAGGAACTGCGCGTCAAAGATGGCGCCGATGCGCTGAGTGGAGCACGCGACATCATCGCGGAGCGCATCAGCGATCATGCCGAGGCGCGTGCAGCGTTGCGTAAATTCTTCGCTGAACAGTCCACGGTCATTTCCAAGGTCATGTTTGGAAAAGAAAAGGAGGAAGATGCGCAGAAGTTCCGCGACTACTTCGACTGGAGCGAGCCGCTGAAGTCGATCCCGTCCCATCGCATGCTGGCGATTCGCCGCGGTGAGAAGGAGGGCTTCTTGCTCATGCGCATCCAGCCTGCCGAGGAGACGGCGGTCAAGATGCTGGAGAATCTCTTCGTCAAAGGCGGCAACGCCTGCTCGGATCAGATGAAGCTGGCCTGTGCCGACAGCTACAAGCGCTTGCTCAGTTCCAGCATGGAAACCGAAGCGCGTTTGGAGTCTAAAAAGAAGGCCGACACCGAGGCGGTGAAGGTGTTTGCAGACAACCTCCGCGAACTGTTGCTGGCAGCGCCACTCGGCCAGAAGCGTGTGCTGGGCATCGACCCCGGTTTCCGCACGGGCTGCAAGGTCGTCGTGCTCGACGCGCAGGGACAGCTTCTCTACAACGACGTGATCTATCTGCTTGGCGACGGCAACAGCCTGATGCATGCGAAGAACCTGCTGCTGAATCTGATCGAGCGTTTCAAGATTCAGGCCATCGCCATCGGCAACGGCACGGCGAGTCGCGAAACGGAAATGTTTGTGAAGAAGATCGGCGTGCCGGCTTCGATTCCGGTGATCATGGTGAACGAGAGCGGTGCTTCGATTTACAGCGCGAGCGAGGTCGCACGCGAAGAGTTCCCGAATCATGACGTCACCGTGCGTGGTTCCGTTTCCATCGCCCGTCGTCTGATGGATCCGCTGGCCGAACTGGTGAAGCTGGATCCGAAATCGATCGGCGTCGGCCAGTATCAGCACGACGTGGATCAGAACCAGCTCAAGACGAGCCTCGACAATGTGGTCATCAGCGCGGTGAACGGCGTTGGAGTCGAATTGAACACGGCGAGCAAGCAGCTTCTCAGCTACGTCTCCGGTCTCAACAGCGCGCATGCGGCCAACATCGTGGCGTTCCGCAATGAGAACGGACCGTTCAAGAGCCGCAAAGATCTCATGAAAGTGCCGCGGCTGGGGGACAAGGCCTTTGAGCAGGCCGCAGGGTTCCTGCGCATCCGTGACGCTGCTCATCCACTGGACGCGAGCGCTGTGCATCCCGAGCGTTATGCACTGGTGGAGAAGATGGCGGCGGACATCGGCTGCACGGTGCCGGATCTCATGCAGCGCGCCGATTTGCGCCAGAAGATCGATCTGAAGAAGTATGTGAGTGAAGAGGTGGGCCTGCCGACGCTGCAGGACATCATGAACGAACTCGCGAAACCCGGTCGCGACCCGCGCAAACAGTTCGAGGTCTTCACCTTTGCCGAAGGCGTGAATGAGATGAAGGATCTCACCGTCGGCATGAAGCTGCCGGGCATCGTGACCAACGTGACGGCCTTTGGCGCCTTCGTGGACATCGGCGTGCATCAGGACGGACTCGTGCATGTGAGCCAGCTCAGCGACAGCTTCGTGCGTGATGCGGCGGAGATCGTGAAGGTCGCCCAGCGCGTGACCGTCACCGTGACGGAAGTCGACATTCCACGCAAACGCATCGCACTGAGCATGAAATCGAAGCCCGATTTCGAGAAGAAGCAGGGCGGTGGTGGCCCGCGTCCGGCTGGTGGTGGTCAAGGCGGCGGCCAGCGCAGCTTTTCCAGTGGTGGCAATCGCAGTTCCGGCGGCGGCATGGGCAATCCCTTTGGCGGCGGCGGTGGTGGCGTGGACTGGTTCACCGCAGCGGCGCAGAAGGGAAAGAAGTAGGCCTGCGTTGGCGACGACATTTCGAGTGAACAGGAACCGTCGCGGCTGCGTCGGAGATTGCGGTCTTGCCACCGGGTGGGGCGTCTTTTACGATTCGAACATTCCATTCATGAAATCACACCTCCTCGCCTCACTGGCGCTGCCGTTGCTGCTCACCCAATGCGTTGATCCCTACTACAATGGTCCGAACGGGCGCGACCCTTATGCGAACAATCCATATCGCCAGGACATGCGTGATCAGGGAACGGAGATGAACCGGCAGGCCTATGAGCGGGGAATTCAGGACGGGCGTTCGG
>NZ_JAGRPF010000239.1 GCF_020439865.1 Prosthecobacter sp. | reverse complement strand
GGCTCATGACAACAGGCCCACGTGAGTGTCGAGCAAGCCGTGAAGCGCTTCGGTGCGCTTCGGGAGTTCGGCAAGGTTGCCGTCCTTCAACGATTCGGTGAACGCGTTGAACAGGCTCCAGACGTTGCGTTCCTCGAAGGCATCATGGCGCGGCTCGCGCCATTCATGCAGCACTTCAGGGATCAGGCGGTTGGAGCACACGCCAACGTCCACGGCACGGATGATCAAATCATGCGCAATGGGATCGGCCAGCGTGACGTTTTTGTAGGTCGCGATGCGCTTGTCCTGGTCATGCCACTTGGACAGCAGCAGACCGACGGAACGACCGACCAATTGCGGCAGGTCGCGCACGATGAACCGCGTGTGCTTGCGCGCGAACTTGATCTCGCCGGAGAAGCTGAGGTTGTCGCACACAAACACGCTGGCCCCGGCGACGATGCCGGCGGGGAAGGTCTTGTCGTGGCTGTTGCGCAATCCGAGCACCCAGCAGTAGTCGTCGCTGGAGGCCTGTGAATGGACTTCCATGAGACCGAAGTAGCGCTGTCCCTCGTGGGACAACGAATGGGCCTGCGTGCCGATACGCAGGTTGGTGGTGGCGAGCGTGCGCTGCACCGTGCGGATGAGTTCCGCATGGGGTATGGGACACCAGCTCTGCGTGTGACGCGGCGTGGCCACCGCGCGGACTTCGTCGAGTCCGACATGCGATGCTCCGCAGTGAAGGGTCAGGTTCGGGCTGCGGCGCTGGATGAGCTGAGGTTGAGGATCGAGATGAGCAATCATGATGATGTTCCTTTCTGGAATGAAGAGGGGCCGGACACGCAGCGTGCGCCTCCGGCCCCGGGGTGGATGTGAGTGTGTGGTTTGGTTACAGCTTGAGCCCTTGCAGCGTGCGCAGGGTGGAACGCACGGAATTGAACTCGCGGCTGCTGTTCTTGTGGTCGCGCTGCGCGGTCTTGAGTTTGATGGACAGGTCGCGCAGCAGGTTGAACCCGTCGTTGAACTTGTCCCTGGCTTGCAGGGACAGGTCGATGGCTTCGTCGAGCGGGGACTTGACGCCGTTGGACGGTGGCTCTTGAGGAGTGGGATGCGTGATCATGGGTTTGGGTTGCTGGGGTGGTGCCGCGGAGAGCGCGGATCGTGCGCGCACCGGAGCGGGTGGTGGGGTTGCAGGCGGCGGAGTTTCAAGCCGCAGCGGCATGACGATCAGTTGCCGGCCCTGATGGTGGAACCGCAGCGGCGACACCGGATCGATGAGGCCGATCGTGTTGAGACCGAACTGTAGGGCCTTGATGAACAGCCGCCGGTTGACGAAGATCGTGATCTCCGGGCCGGTCGCTTTCACGTCGGGCACAGGAACTCGCACCCAGGGGTCGCTGGCGGTGTCCCGGCCGAGCAACATGACCTGCCCGCCTTTCCATTCGAGACCGATGCTGTGGCAACGGTCGTCGTGACAGGGCATGCACTCAATCAGTTTGATGAGCGTGCCGAGGTGTGCGGAATCGAGGGTGAGGTGTGTTTTGGCATCCGCCTGATTGGGGATGGTTTGCCGCCAATTGGGATACTTGCTCTCGATTTGTTTGCTGATGAACCGCCAGCGTCGTGTGGACAACTGGACGTGCTGCTCATCGGCCTTGACCTGCCATTCGCCGTCACTATTAAATTCCTTCCAGCCGAGGAACTTGTGATTGGGCAGGATGACGGAGTGCTTCAAGGGCAGCGCAAAGGAATTCGCGCTGTACAAGTGCTTGCCGTCGGTGCCGATGATGTGGTTGGCCTTGGGATTGGCGGTGTCGATGAACGCGCTGTTGAGCACGTAGCGTGCACTGTCGACGCTGGCGCATTCCAGCGCCTGGAGCAGCGAGCGGCGCAACTCCGTGGGCAGCGGGATGGGTTCGGCCTTGAGGCGCGGCGTTGGCGGGAACTCGTCGGGTGCCAGGAAGGCGACCTTGGATTCCCCGGTGTCGCTGCCGAGCGGGAAGCGGATGATGCTGGCACCGTCAATGGATTCGACTTCGAGGATTTCGCCGGCGCCGCAGTTTTTGACGACTTGTACGAGCTGCTCGAGGGGGAGCAGTACGGTGGCGGGCGAACCTTCCGTGGGATGTTCGAGGCGCATCGTGACGAAGCGGTCGAGGTCGGTGCCGGTGAGCGCGATCCAGCCTTCGGCAGTACGCTCGATCTTGATGTACTGCAGCACAGGCAGCGTGGCGCGCGGGTTGATGACTTTGCCGAGACCGGCAAGCGCGGGTTTGAGTTCCGCGATGGGAAGCGGGATGGGTTTCATAAGGGATGAGTCGGGTTGTACGCAGAGCAGCCCGTGCACCGGGTGAGGGCGCGCGGGCTGCGGCGTGGGTTGAGATGTGGCGATTAGTACGAGTACGGATCGCGTTGATGCTGCTGATGGCGCAGGCGCATCGTGAGGATCGATTTGCCGATGGAGATGAGCCCGCAAATGAGGCCGACAACCAGCAGCACCGAGAGCGGCACCAGCACGAGGTTGGAGGTGGTCCGGGTGATCAGATCGATCCAGGTGTTGAACTGCTGCAAGGCCAGCGTGACCAGCGGCGCCACCAGCAAGGCGGGTACCGCCAGTCCGAAGGCCAGCCGCAGGTTGAACTTGAACCACTCACGGAGCGTTCCCTGCGGCGAGAGCCAGTACTCAAACCGGCGGCAGGTGTAGCTGATCACCTCGGCAGAGCGCTCAATGGCGCTCAAGTTCGGCAGGTCGACGTCGACCACCGGTTCGGGCAGCGGTTCAGGCTGCCAGCGATGAATGACGATCTGGCGGACCTGCTTCGCCCAGGTGGTGGTGGGCACCGTTGGCAGATGCCGGGACGGTGGCTGTGGTGTTGGGGACGGATCGTCCCAGTCTTCGTGTGGCATCATGGTGTTGGCGTGTTTTGGCCCCAAGGGCCGTTCCGATGACAAACAACAGCACGCAGCCCAGCGCGAGGGTGCCGGTGGCAACCTCCCAGCGGTTGGTGGTGGCGTGCTGTTCCGATATTTGCTCTTCGAGTGAAGAGATCTTCGCGCGGTATTCCGGACCGAGATCCGGTGGAGGCGGCGGTGGATCGTCGAAGAACCAGCCTGCTTGTGCTGCAGTGGTGGCGCAGCACAGCAGGCAGAAGAAGATGAGTGGATATTTCATGGGATGATGGGGTTGAGGTTGCAAGACGGAGCCGGTGTACAAGACCGGCTCCGCCTTGGTTGATGTCAGTGCCAGCGGCGGCATTCGTTGAAGAACTCGCAGCTCGCGCAGTGCATCCCCGGTGACGGGATGAAGTCACCGCGCTGCAGTCCTTGTACATAGGCCTCCATCTGCCGGTACAGCCGCGTTTGCTGCTGCTGGCTCATGGGCGGCATGGTCGTGATGACCACTTTGGGGTTCTTGAGTTTGACCAAGTGGTGGAGTTGTACACCGGCCTCCTCGCGGCCAGTGTTGTGTCGGTACAGGATGGCGTACGCGCTAGTCTGGATCTCGGTGGTGTGCACCACCTTTTCCGCGTTGGGTGTCGTGGAGGTGGTCTTGTAGTCGATGATCTGTCCTTGTTGTACAAGATCGAGGATGCCGATGAGTTTGGGCAGTCCATGCTTGTACAAGTCGGCCTCGACGGACACCTCGACAGCGTCGGGTTTGATCTCCGCGGGAACGTGGTGCTCCCGCAGATAGGTGTCGAGCAACCGCCAGCCAGTGGTCTTGTCGGACTCTTCTTCACCGGGTTCCCATTCGACGGGGCCTTCGGTGGTGTCCGTCCACGCTTTGAGGTAGGTCTCGTGGACCGCCTTGAGCGGGAACGGCTGCTGCAGCCAGCGCGCCTTGTTCCAGACTTTGAGCACGGTGTGGACCGCACTGCCGAGATGGAGCGATGGCGTCTTGGGCTTCTGCAGTTTGAGCACGTAACGATAGTAAAACTTCAGCCGGCATTGCAGGAACAGTGACAACCGTGAGGCTGACACTGTGCACCGCAAGGCGCGGATGAGATCTTTCTCGCCGTGCTCCATGGGTGGAGCTTCGGCGAGCATGTTCATGCGGCCTGGTGGTTGATGGGTTCGGATGGTTGCCAGCGTGGCTGGCGGGTGGCGGGTTTGCCGGCCCGCACAAGCAGGTCGTCGATGAGCTGCGAGGCCTGCATCTTGTTGAGCTGCTTCACGCCGACACCGAAGAGCTGCTGGGACAGGTCCTCGACCTCCTGCTTGTCGATCT
>NZ_JAGRPF010000143.1 GCF_020439865.1 Prosthecobacter sp. | reverse complement strand
GGAATGGTGGTTTGTATCTCGAGGGCCGAAGATGGGCGGGGCGCTTCGCCGAACTCGCTGAAGAGTGGGAGATGCACGTCGATCTGTTGGATGGCGCCTACTACTACGTGAAGGAGGGGCGGTTGGCTGCGGTGTCGAAGGCGCTCCACGCGCACTTTGAAAACGATCCCCAAATCGAGAGCGCCTACGTGAAATCCACCGCCTGGTGCGGCAGCTACACGTTTGAGGCAGGGCTCCGCCTCCAAGGCAGCCCGAAGGATCCCGAACTTCAAGAACGGGCAAGGAAGATCGCGGAGGGTCTGAAGAAACGTCTGCCATCCTTCATCGGCGGCTTCAAAATCACCCGAGTCCGTTACGAATGGCCGCAAACCGGAACCTCGGGCAATCTGCCATTGGGATTTCTCTGGAAGCGGGACGGCGATGACTTCCGCGTGATGAACATCGGCAACGACTTCCATGACCCACAAAATGCCGCACGGGAGACGCGCTGGTCACAGACCTCATGGAACGAGGGTCGATCGGTGGAGGAGTAAGCCCGCTTATGTCCGCCAAAAGTGACCGATTCCGTTCACCGCGCCATGATCGAGAGGAGCGCGGAGACTCCTCTCCGTTTCACATTCACACGGGGACAGGATGTCCCCGCTCCTTGGGGCTGGCCGCTTTTTCTTCGTCGATTCTTTCGGCCGATTCGTCTTGGCAAGCCTCCTTGCAAAAGAGCGGGGTGTCGCTGAGACTGGCGACCGAATCCGCAAACCAGCATCACTCATGAACGAACTCATTTTTATGGTCGAGGAAGCCCCGGAAGGCGGTTACACGGCCCGTGCTCTGGGAGAGTCCATCTTCACCGAAGGGGACACGCTGGAAGCGGTCCGCACGCAGGTGCTCGATGCGGTGCGCTGCCACTTCGAGGAAGGGAAGCGTCCGGGGGTGGTGCGGCTGCATTGCGTGAGGGAAGAGATTCTCGCCGCCTGAAGCTCCAACGATCATGAGACTGCCCGTGATCTCACCGGTGATGAACTGGCGCGTGCGCTGCGGACGCTCGGTTATCAAATCACCCGGCAGACCGGCAGCCACATGAGACTGACGACAATGCAGGAGGGGGAACATCATGTGACCGTCCCACGGCATAACCCGATGCGTGTCGGCACGCTCTCCGGCATCCTGGCCGACGTGGCCACCCATTTCAAAACCACCCGCGACGACGTTGCGGGAAGGTTGTTTTCTTGAGCCGGCGGCAAGTGATCGCCCGACCATTTTAATCTGATTCGATGGCGACGAGCGTCGTCGCATCCGCAGGCGGATGCGAAGGACTCACGACGCCCCATTGGGATGGGAAGCGATCAGCTTGCCGTAGGTGCTGTCGGCTCGAATGGAGTCGCGTGCGGCACGGGCTTGTTTGGCGAGGCTGACACCACCGAAGTGGCTGGCGGCGCTTTCAGCGGCGGCGTCCTGTACGGATTCGTCGGCCTTCATGTGGTTGATCAGGGCGTCCCAGTTCAAGAACATGCGCCACTGATGGAAGGAGACGAGATCTTTGGTGTCCGCATCGGTCTTGGCGGTGAACTCGCCGGGAATGCTTCGCAGTTTCTTGAGGGCGACGGGGTAGTCGCTGGCCGCCACGCTGTTGTATTGTTCCAAGGTGAAGGACCGGCCGGCTGTCTTCCACGCTTCGAAGATCTGACCATCACTGGCGAGGGCGGGGAGCATGAGGAGGAGAATGTGATCGCGCGAACCACTTTCGGGACCGGCTTGAATGCCGTTGGACGCACTCGTCTGCGCCTTGAGATAGTCACCCGTGCGCCACTCGGAGACGCCGCGCATCATCCAGGCATTGGCTTTGAGCCGGGGATCAGGCAGCGCGTTGATCCTCTCGGAGGTGAGATCCTTGAGAACGTCGGCATAGCCGGAAGGAACACCCTGACCGATGGCGGCGAGATTGTCCTGATGTGAAGCAGCGTCGAATTTTCGCTGGGTGTGTTGGAGATCAAAGACCGGCTGGATCTGCTGGCAGGCGCTGCAGAGCAGGGAGACCAGCAGACAGGCGAGCAAGGGAAGGCGATGTGATTTCATGGCTTAGACGACGTGGTTGAGGATGAGCCGGGCGGTGGAGACGACAGAGGCGGTTTCAGTGAGAGCAAGTTCATCCTGCAGGACATCAAGAAGCAGGTCCTCGATCAAGACGGGCAGGTTGGCGCCGTTGACGCGGTTTTGCAGATCACCTGAGGCGAGATCGAGCGCGGTCGTGATCGTGGCCTTCACGGGCTCTTTGAGCTGGGTGCCGAGCAGGCCCTCCAGATTCGCGGAGACGACGGGCAGGATGCCGGTGACAATGCTGACAAACACGTCCCGGCTCACAAGCCGGCGCGGATCCTTGTGTTCGAGCACGGCGGCGGCGGCCTGCTGCGTGACCTGGAAGAGCACGTTGTCGCGCACGTTGCTGGTGTCGAGATTGAGCAGCTTGTCGGCATTGAGCACGCCGGTTTTCAGCGCAGCCTCCACCAGCGTGAGGAAGCCCTCGCCGGTGACGAGCTGTTTGGGATCGTCTCCCAGCGCCTTGGCGGTGGAGCCAATGATCTGGGCGAGCACGGTCTTCACTTCATCGTCGTCCACGCCATGCAGCAGCTGTTCCGGATGCTTCGAGACTTCGGCGAAGGCGATCTGTGCGAGTTCGACAAGCTGGCGCTTGGAGAGCAAATCACGCGCCGTGGCGTTGCCTGCGAGGCGTTTGCCAAGACCGTTGGCGAGCGCGGTGATCGTGTCGGCGAGGATCTGTTTGTCGGGATTCTTCGGGTCGATGAGCGTCTCGACATTCTCGGTCACGGCCACCAGCGCCCCCTGCACGATGGCGGATACGGTTTCCGGGCCGAACACCTTCACTGCCTGCGTGGCGGAGAGCGCAGAGACCGTGCGGTTGATGAGAGAAACGAGAAGCTTCTGATCGGAGAAGACGCCGCTGTTTTCCGCCACGGCCTTGAGCGCGCTGTGGTAGAGCAGCTCCAGCGACTCGTTGGTGAAGAGATCCTCCTTGCCGTCGATGCCGGCGATGACTCCGGAGAGCGTGCTCTTCACGAGCGCCTTCGCCTTGTCGTCGTCCGGCAGAAAGAGATCCATGTTGCCGGTGAAGGCGGCGGCTCCGCCTTTCACGATGCTGGAAGAGATGCGCTTGATCAAATCTCCCCGGCGGCTGCGCGCGGCGACGGAGCCCAGCGCCTCGTAGTCATCCAGCAGCGACTGAGTGACACCGCCTACGAGGGTTTGCAGCCGACGGTCGTCATCAATCAGCGTGACGTTGTCCTGCAGCGTGCGCAGCGAGGCGTGCATGACGTTGAACAGAATGTCCTTGGGCGTGTCGTCGGAGAATTTGACCTCATGCAGATTGCTGATGAAGGAGACAAGGACCTGACGTGTGCCGCTGTTCTTCCCGAGCTTGTCCGGATTGAGTGCAAAGTAATCGATGCCGATCTCCGCGACGATACCGACAATGCGTTGAAGTGCAGGAGGCGCCCCTTGGCCGTCTGCGAGCTGGTCGAGTCCCTTCATCTCCTTGATGATGCTCAGCGCATCCTGAGGTGTGCCGGCCTCAATGTTCCTGAGGGTGCGGTAGGCGCTCACCTTGTCCGCATTCGTTTTCACCCACGCGAAGGGCGCGCCCGGCTCGCGCAGTTCCTTGTGGTCGCGAAAATAGTCGACGGCATCCGACTCGAGTTCATCGCCGCCGATGTCGCCCACCGGCACGAGCGCCGAATGCTCGTGCGTGTGATCAATCAGTATCTGCTGGGCTTTGCCCGCCAGTTTGATGCCTGCCTGAATCGCAAATATGATGGTGGCTGGATTGATCATGGTTTGACCTTTCGGGTGAAGGTTTGCCTGGCCGGAATGCGATTAAGACGGCCGGGCGATCGACTGACAAGCCTATAATGACGAGCTGCCGGTCACGCCTTGATTCCCAGTGCCCGAGCGCGGAAGAAAAATTCTTGGAGCGGAGAGAAGGCGTGCGATAGCACTGTGAACAACGCGGCTCCTTTCGCCGCCATCTCTTCCTCCATCATGACTCTGCGCGAACCTGAAATCGTTGAACTCTCCACACCGTCCGGCCCGATGCGCACGACGATCCTGCGACCTGCGGCAGCGGGTCGTTTTCCGGGGCTGCTGTTTCACTCCGAGATTTTTCAAAACACGGGACCGATCTGCCGCACGGCGGCCTGTCTGGCCGGACATGGCTTCATGGTGGCGCTGCCGGAGATCTACCATGAATACCTTCCCGCCGGAACCGTGCTGGCCTACGATCAGGCGGGTTCGGATGTGGGCAACCGCCTGAAGACCGAGAAGCCGGTGGCAGGCTACGATGCAGACAATCGCGCGGTGCTGGACTACCTCAAAAACCACGCAGACTGCACCGGCCGTCTCGGTTCCTTCGGCCCCTGCATCGGCGGGCATCTGACCTATCGCGCAGCACTGCAACCCGACGTCGCGGCGGCGGCCTGCTTTTATCCGACAGACCTGCACAAGCGCAGTCTCGGGCAGGGGATGAACGATGACTCGCTGGCCCGTGCGGCGGAGATCAAGGGCGAGTTGATGCTGGTTTTTGGCCGTCAGGATCCGCATGTGCCCGCGGAAGGACGCGCGATGATTTATCAGACGCTCACCGCGGCGGGCGTGAACTTCACCTGGCATGAGCTCAATGCCGCCCATGCCTTTCTGCGTGACGAGGGCCTGCGCTACGACGCCGAACTGGCGCGTCAGGCATTGGGCATGACGGTGGATTTCTTCCGCCGCTGTCTCTCATGACGGTCACGGGGCGAAACTGAATAAAACCAGTCGCATTCACGTTCTCAGCAGCGCCGTGTCTGATCGCTTTATCACATCGACCACAATTCCACAGCCCATGAACTCACGTCATCGTTTCCTCCTCGAGCTTTTGCTGTTGTGTTCATTCTTGGCGCTTTCCACCGGCAGTCATGCAGAAGAGAAACAGCGGTTTTCCATTTCGCTGCGATACTCCACTCCCTCTGCGAAAGCCTACAACACCATGGTGCCGCGAACAGGAGAGCAGACCACTTTACCCATCTCGATCTCCGACACTCGGCTGTGGGTGGTACGGGTCGATGTGGAAAGCGATCACAGATCCTTCTTCGTGTCAGTGGAAGATCCTGCGTTGCTCGCGCCCGCCGGACGCGACATCCGCGTACAACCGCTGACGATCTTTGAAGGCGAATTCGATCTGACCAGCGGCAAGGCGGTGACCGTCCTGAAGTCGGATCAGTACACGCTCGACATCACGCTGACGCTGGAGTGAACGAAAGCTCCTAGTGCAGGAAGTGGCGCACGCCGGTGAAGCACATGGCCATCTTATGTTCGTCTGCGGCGGCGATGACGTCGGCATCCTTGACGGAGCCACCGGGCTGAATCGCGGCGGTGGCGCCGGCTTCGGCGGCGGCGATAAGGCCGTCCGGGAAGGGGAACATGGCGTCTGAAGCGACCACGCTGCCTTTGAGGCTGAGACCGGCTTCACCGGCTTTCCAAACGGCGATGCGGCAGGAGTCCACACGGCTCATCTGACCAGCTCCAATGGAAAGCGTGCGATCGTGCGAGGCAAAGACGATGGCGTTTGATTTGACGTGCTTCACGACGCGCCAGCCGAAGCGCATGGCTTCGAGTTCGTCGCGGGTCGGAGGACGCACGGTCTTCACCTTCGTTTCGAGATCGTCGAGCCCCTGGGCGCGCGCGTCGCTGTCCATGACCATGACTCCGCCGGGAGCGGAGCGGATGACAGGCTCGGCGAGAGCTTCCGCGACACCAGGGAGCATCTGAATGAGGCGCAGGTTCTTTTTCTTCTGCAGCAGTGCACGCGCATCGGCGTCGAAGTCGGGCGCAATGATGACATCCGTGAAGATTTCCGAGATGATGCGGGCGAGACCGACGGTCATGCTGCGGTTCACGACGATGACACCGCCGAAGGGTGCCTGCTTGTCGGTCTCAAAGGCCTTCTGCCAGGCTTCGCGCAGGTCTTCGTCCGCGCAGCCGACGCCGCAGGGATTGGTGTGCTTCAAAATGGCGACGGTGGGGCGGCGGAATTCGAGGGCGATCTCAGCGGCGGCCTGGATGTCGAGGACGTTGGTGTAGCTGAGGTCCTTGCCGTGCAGCTTGACGAAGTAGTCGCCGAAATTGCCGTAGAGCGAGGTCTTCTGGTGCGGATTGTCGCCGTAGCGCAGTTCGGCGTAGAGGGGCAGGGAGAGGTTGAAGGTCTTCTGGGTGACCTGCTCCTTGTTCAGGAAGCTAGCGATCGCAGAATCGTAGCTGCCGGTGCGCTGGAAGACCTTGCAGGCGAGACGCTCGCGGGTGGCGAGGGTGGTGTCGCCGTCGTGTTCCTTCATCTCTTCGAGGACGACCGCATAATCGGCCGGATCGGTGATGACGGTGACCCAGCGGTGGTTTTTGGCCGCCGAACGCAGCATGGACGGGCCGCCGATGTCGATGTTCTCGATGGCTTCCTCCAGCGTAACGTCCTTCTTGGCGACAGTTTGCTCAAAGGGGTAAAGATTGACCACGACGAGGTCGATGACGGGAATGTCGTGCTTGCTGGCGTTTTTCTTGTCCTCCTCGTTGTCGCGACGCTGAAGCAAGCCGCCGTGGACCTTCGGATGCAGTGTTTTGACACGACCGTCGAACATTTCGGGAAAGCCGGTGTGCTCTGAGACGTCGATCACCTTCAATCCGCCTTCCTTGAGATGTTTGGCGGTGCCGCCGGTGGAAAGAAGCTCCACACCGAGCGCAGCGAGGCCTTGGGCAAAGTCGAAGAGGCCGGTTTTGTCGGAGACGGAGAGCAGGGCGCGGGCGATGGGCATGAGAGGAAAGAGAGAGTTCGGGGGCGCGGAGTAAAGGGAGATTTGCGGGGGTGCCAAGCGCATTCTCAGGACGCACAAAGGAAGCCATTCACGGCACAATCTTGGGCTCGTAGGGAGGGTAGAATTTGCGCGCTCCGAACTCGACGTAGCGGTTTTCGCCACTCTTCAAATAGACCGGCAGACCGGAGCCATCGCCCGCAGCGGCGGGTTGGTACACAAAGTGCCGCCCGGTCTTGTCCTGGGCGATCTTGAGCATCGTGGCATCGTCCAACGTGACCGGATCAGTCGACCTCCGGTAAACCCCTTTCTCCTGACCGGGAAAGCTCAGGTTCGGCTCATACCGGTCGTCTTTGCCGAGGGCCGTGTAGTACTGTGTATCGCCCAGTGCCGTTGGGTATTCCGTCCATTCATAGTCCGTCGGACGGACGTGGATACGCCACGCCAGCAGGACGAGGGAGATCAGGAGCACCGCCCAGCCAAGCAGGAGACGACCAGGCGTATCGCGGATTTCGTTGGCGGCCATCGGCCGATCAAACGGCCCGGAGGTTCGCCGGGCAAGGGGGATTTTCGTTTGTCATCTCCGAACCCCTCGGCTTCGATGCACGTTCTATGAGCAAACCATGGCGCATCGCGGGCATCAACTTCGACCACTTTCACATGGGAGACCTGCTGCGGCAGGCCTCCGAGCACCCGAATGCCGAGATCGTGGGCATTTGCGATGAGCAACCGGCGCGCCTGGTGGACGCCACGCGGAATTTCGACCTCAGCAAGGATCAGGTGTTCACCGATTACCGTGCCTGCATGGAGCAGACGAAGCCGGACATCGTCATCCTTTGTCCCGCCGCTTCCAATCATGGTGACTGGGTGACCAAAATCGCACCGTTCGGCACGCACATCATCATGGAAAAACCGTTCGCCGGCTCGTTGGCCGAGGCGGATGCGATGATCGCCGACATGAAGCCTCACGGAAAACTGCTCACGGTGAACTGGCCGCTCGTCTGGGATGCCGGACAGCAAACCGCGCATCGTCTGATCGAGGAGGGCGTCATCGGCGAGGTGCAAGAGTTTCATCACAATGGCGGCAATCGCGGCCCGCTCTACCACGGAGCTGACAAGATCGAAAAAGAGCCCAGCGCCGCCGAGAAGGCCGCGAGCTGGTTTTACAGCAAGGCTCAGGGCGGGGGATCCCTGCTCGACTACATGGGCTACGGCACCACGCTGGGCACCTGGCACCTCGGCGGACGGGCACCGCTCGAAGTCACCGGCGTCTGGGACGAACCCGCCGGATTGGAGGTCGATGAACACGCCGTGGCCATCATCCGTTACAGCTTTGGTTTGAGCAAAAGCGAGACACGCTGGGGAACCTTCACCGATCCCTGGACCTTCCAGCCGCAGCCCAAGTGCGGGTTTGTCCTCAAAGGCACCGACGGCACGATTTCCTGCTACGACTATGAGAAGACCATCCGCGTCCAAACCCGGGCCAGACCGGAAGGCTTCGAGGTTCCCGTCGATCCCGTCCTCTCTCCAAACCGCAATGCTGTCGAACACGTCATCCACCATCTCGAAACGGGCGCGCCGTTGATCGGCCCGTTGAGTCTAGACATCTCTCGGATTGGTCAGCAGATCGTCGATACGGCCTTCTGTAGCGCCCAAGAGAAGCGCACCCTAAAATTAGTCGGATAGGAGTCGAATTAAACTCCTCAAAATCAGTGGCAACCGGCATCCATTAACTACAGCCAATCAATGTAAAGCATAAGTGTATGGTGTCGGTGCCGATTCATTATGATGGTTCAGATTCCCCGTTCTGATACTGGATTCCGGGCTTCTTCACGGCAGGATTAGGGCCGCCTGACTCGGGATCAAGGTACCAAGGGGTCTTTGGGGTTTGAGGTTCGTAAACGCGAGCGGCACGGGGTTTTGTGCTGAAACCTTCAAAGGCGGCAGCAAACGCCGCATCTTCCTGCCCCTTCACGTAGCGTTCCGTCATGGCCACCACGTCTTCTAAAGTCCAGCGGCGGTCAGCCACGCCAAGCTTGAGCGCAGGCGTCGTTTTCAGCGTTTCGTGAACGCGGCACAGATTGTAAACGAAGATGTGAATGGAGGCCGTGAGCGCGTGATTGTCCCAGCTTTTGGAATACGCCAGCGTCTTGCGGGCGCAACGCTTGTTACCCTGTCGCATGGTCAGAAAGAACCGCTCCATGTGGCAGACGGTGGACGTGCGCAGGTTCGGGTTGCCCGAAATGCGCTGGCGCTCAACCCCAACTAAAGGGTTGGTGCGCATGGTCTGCCACGTTGGGGCATCCACGCGAATCTTCTGAAACACCTTGGTTTCCTGCGCATAGTCAGCCCTGCCCTCAAAAGCGCTCGGAATCGAATACAGATAGCTTTGAAGCTGGTCGGACGTGATTTGCACGCGGCCTGTGATGCGGCTCGCCAGATCGCCCGCAAAGTCGCGGGCGGCGAAAGCGGTTCTTTTGCCGGTGCGCCAGTTGATGATGGCCTTGGAATCCGGGTCAATGCTCGCCCACAGCCAGCAATCGCCACGCTCCGGGTTCTGCATGCGCTGTTCCCTGCTCATGCGTTCCCGGTGCGTGTGGACGTAGGCCCACTGTTCATCGAGTTCGAGGCGTTCCACAGCCAGGTTGCGGAAGTGGCGGTTGTGCCAGTCTTCGCAGGCAGCGCCAGTTTCTTCGATCACGCGGAGAACGGCATGCTTGCCCACCTTGAACATGCGGCACACGCTGTTGATGGCGATGCCTTCGCAGAGAGCGGCAAGGATTAAAGCCTGCTTGGATTGATCCAATCTTTTGTTTGCCATGATGATATTATGCGCATATATTCAACATGCGCAACTGATATTATGCGCATTTATTCAATGAAGAAGGCAACCACAAAACCGCCGCGCGGTGGCTCCCGTGAAGGATCTGGGCGCCCGTCCCTTGGTAAGATTAGGGTTAATTTAACCCTCAATGAAGCCCTAGTTGAACAGGCGAGGCACAGGGAAAACAACCTCTCTGCCCTGCTGGATCGCCTCTTGGAACAATGGCTCCAGAACAAAAAGAGTTGAATTCTGCAACTCCAAACGATATTATGCGCATGAAACTCGGTGTGGACACGCTGGGAATCGAACCCAGACTTCCCAGGTGAGTAGCTCAGGTGGTCTGCCGTTAACCTACGTGCCCAATAGAGTATCACCCTCCGACCCGCCAGCCCTGCACCGCTCAAAGTTACAGGCTGGCGGGTCGTGCTATTTATGTCTGCACGGATGCGGACGGGTGAATTAGTCCGGGCCGTGCTGTCTAGTTAATTTCATTTCAAAAGCATATCTGCGAACCAATCGTTATTTGTATTGGTAAACTGCTGGATTGTGCCCAACGCTGTCCCGAACCTTGGCCACGCGCCCTGAGTCGATGAGAGCATGGAGAGGCTTATCTAGCGATTTGGCTGCGAATTCCAGCTTGGGATGATTCAATTTGATGCGACCCGCCAAGTCACCCTTTGTGAAGTTACCAAGAACTCGTGCAGCATCTTCGAGAGCTTGCCCCAGTGTCACGACCGGCAGGGCAAGGGCCATTTCAGCTTGAGAGGCGGGTTGATGATTGTCTGTGGAAGTATCTATTTCATTAAGCATCTCAACCCAAGCTGCGAGTGCAGTTTCTGCCTTCTCCGCTTCCCATTCAGCCGATTCAGCATTAGCACGGTGATTCTCTGCTTCCTTGCGGTGTCTATCAACCTCCGTCTCAAGCGTCTTAATCTTCTGTTCCACAAATACCCTGTTCATAGAGCACAGGTGACACTAAGAATCGGCTGAAGCAACTAGAATCTAGAAATTTAGCCGATTCTTTGGATTCCAATGAATGAGAGCGGATCTACAGGCGCAGGTGTTTTGGCTACTTTTTCCGCATAGCATCCGCCAGCGCCCGCTTCAATTCATCACTGCCCAGAAGATCCTCGCCCTTGGGCAACTTGGTCTTCGTGACCTTGGCGACCTGCTTGGCGGCCTTCTGGTTGGCGTCTTTGCGGCGTGGTGTCATGAGGCATTTTCGCCTCGATCCGGCTAAAATCCAACGTTTGAATTTTCATACTCAACCGGCACCGACACCAAGTGTATGGTGTCGGTGCCTAAAACGAAGGTTGCTACGGGAGGTTGACTTCTTCTCTTCCTGTCGGTTTCGGCATTTGACGGCGTTTCGCTGCATCTGCTGCCTGTAGGGATATTTAACGTGTAATCATTGAAGAGGATTCCGTCGAAACCGTGCCGACCAATTTCGAAGGCGTTACAGGGTCGATGCACGACTCCTGAAGGGTTTGTTAAGCGATGATAAGGCAACCGAAAGAGCACACAAGACCTTTGCGGGTGTCTCATGGATCTTCCTAACCTTGCATGGAATAAAATTAGTCCACCCTACGCTATTGTGCGGATCATTCCTTGAGCTAACTGCGTGAAACGTTATGGAGTATATGGCACCGAAAACACTGAACCCGACACAAGCCCTTTGTTTTGACACCCCCACCTCCTAGCTCACCAACTTCAAAGCTCACACGCCTGGCCGTTTGGATCATCGTCATCTACGCCGCACTGTGGGTTGCGGCATATGCGTTTCAGTTGCTCGGAGCGCAGGCCGAGTAAGCGAAGTCGGAGGGCAGCACCTATGCCGCGCCCCTTTCTTGAGCATTGCTGGAAAACATGGATAAAAGCCCCTTAACCGATTTATAAGCAATACTTAGCATTGCATTTATGCCGCTCAATTCAATACAGGTCGAACCTTTGAAATGGTTCGGCAGCGGTCGACGCTCAGTTGGCAAACATCGCTATCCCTCACACGATCCTCCACGCCTCCCGCATCAGGCGCACCAGCATCTGGTTGGCCTGTTCGTCGTTTTCGAAACGCTCGGCGGCTGGGTCGAACTTTAGAGGACGCTTCAGGGCCGCCGAGATCGCCCCCATGTGGCAGGTGGTGGCGGCGCGCTGGGCGATTTCCGCGGTGGCAGTGGTGCGACCGCGGGAAAGTACGGCGTCGATGAAGTTGCGATGATGCTGCTTCGACTCGAAGAGCTTCACGTCGCTGTCCTTGAGCTTCACGCGGAGGATGTCGTCCGAACTGGCCTTCAGCACTTCGGATTCGGTGAAGATCCAGCCTTCGCTGCCGATGAAGCGCGTGCCCCACTTCGTTTTGTCGTCAGTGCTGAGCATGACCACGCGCACGCCGTTCGCGTAGCGATACTCAATGCGGAAGCCCTCGGCGGCGTCATAGATGCCTGATGGGCGGCGCTTCACCTCCGTCGCGCTGACTTCCACCGGGGTTGTGTCATCCATGCCTGCGCCCCACTGCGCCACATCGAGGAAATGCGCCCCCCAGTCGGTGATGTAGCCGGGCGCGTATTCCTCGATCCAGCGAAAATTGAAATGACAACGCGCCGCCGTGTAGGGCTTCTCCGCCGCCGGGCCGAGCCACATGGCGTAGTCGAGATGCGGCGGCACCTCCTGCGCCGCCTCCAGTCCCGTGTAGCCACCGCGCACCGCAAACGTGCCCGGCACGCCGATCTCGATCTCCTTCAACTCGCCGATGTAGCCGTTGCGCACTCGCTCGCAGGCCATGCGCACCTTCATGCCGGAGCGCCGCCAGGTGCCGCATTGCAGCACACGCTTGTTCTCCGCCACCGCACGGCAGATGGCGCGGCCTTCGACGATGCTCGCGCCGAGCGGCTTCTCCGAATACAAATCCTTGCCGGCCTTCGCCGCGGCAATGGCCACGTTCGAATGCCAGTGATCCGGGGTGGCGTTCATGACCGCGTCCACATCACTGCGGGCCAGCACTTCACGGAAGTCGCGATACACATCGCCCTTCGCCAGTCCTGCCAGTTTTGCCGCGCGCTCGGCATGTTCGGCATCAACATCACACACGGCGACGATTTGCACGCGCTCGTCAGCCATCAGGTTCCGCAGATTGCTCGTGCCCTGACCACCGACACCAATGCACGCGAGACGCACCTTGCCATTCGGCGAAACAGCTCCCGCACGCCCCAGCGTGGCGGCAGAAACGATGAAGGGAACAGCGGTGCTGAGAAACTGACGGCGATTCGGCGAAGCGGTTGGTTGCATGGGAAAGAAACGCCACTCCCCGCCGATATTCTTCACGCTCCAACCCACCCCACCCATGGATTCCACTCCCCTTTCCCGCCGTCGTGACTTTCTTCAAACCGCCGGCCTGGGACTGATGGGATGGCCGCTGGCGCAGACTTTCTTTTGCACCACGACTCCGGCCATGGCGCAAAGCGCAGCAAGCACGACGACTGCGAGCGCCCTGCCGCAACTCAACCGCTTCCCGCGCATGATGCAGAACTGGCTGGTGGATGAAGTGCGCGCCGCCGAGGCACGTGGCAACGCCCGTCGCGACGCTTTGAAGACAAAGGCGGACGCCGAAGCCTATGTGAAGTCGGTGCAGCAGCGCATCCGCGAATGCTTCGGACCGCTGCCGGAGAAGACGCCGCTCAATGCGAAGGTGACGAAGACGCTCGAGCGCGACGGCTACCAGATCGAGAACATCGTCTTCGAAAGCCGGCCGAACT
>NZ_JAGRPF010000142.1 GCF_020439865.1 Prosthecobacter sp. | reverse complement strand
CTTCTTCGACTTGAGCACGGCCTCGGGCAGGTCGCGGCAGACGAAGAGGAGATGGGCACCGCCGCCGGTGAGTTCACGCGGCACCTCCGCAAGCTGCGGTTGAGAGCACAACCATGCACGGACGGACTCGCCCGCATCGGGCTTGCTGTCGAGATCCACATGGATGAACGGCGGGCGCACGACGCAGCCCACGTTGGTGTGGCTGGTGCCGTTGAAGTGGCGCTTCAAGAAATCCTGCGTCACCTCCTCGGCACGATGATTGCGCCAGCCTTTGAGCAGGGGTTTCTTGCCGCGTTCCTGCTCGTCGCCGCGGTCGGGCGGCATGAGCGGATGCACGGCCCAGCCGAGCCGGTCATGGTAGAACTGCGCTGCCTGCAGGCGGTCGAGTTCGTTGATGGTGGCTGGAATCGAAAAGGTCATGCGGCGGATGAAAGGGATTGGTAGAAGTGCAGCGCGGCACGGCTGACGAACACGCCGCCAAACCACGCCTTGAGGTTGAGCCCGGCGAGCGAGCGCACACGCGAAAGAGCCACGTAGGCCTGGCCGGGTTCGCGGGCGGCTCTCACGTCGATGTAGGCCGAGTCGAGCGTGAGGCCCTGCGCCTTGTGGATCGTGAGCGACCAAGCAAGCCGCAGTGGGATCTGCACAAAGGTGGCGCTGTGCTTGTCGCGTGCGTCAAACCGCCATTCATACGGTGCGACGCAGATCGGCAGCCCATCGCAATCGACGAGCACTTCATCTCGCCCGCACACAACCACCGTGCCGGTCTGGCCGTTCACGAAACCCATGTCGGGTTTGTTCACGGTGAACATGACGCGGGCACCCGGCTTGAGCACGAGACGCTCCGGGGTGAGCAGATTGTTGCGCAGGAACTGGATCTGATGTTCTGGCCCGTCCGTGCGTGCCTGGTAGGCGGTTTCAGTCGTGTCGATGCAGGAGAGCCGGTAGGCGTTCCATTTGTCCACCTGCGTGTTGTGCGTGAACAGGCGCGGGATGTCGGCATTGGGAAAGTGAACCACGCGGGAGGCGAGCAGTGCCGAGTTCTCCGCATTGAGGCGTCCCTGCCGAAACTCACCGAGGGCCGCAAGGAACTGTGGCTCGTCCTGTCGGTGAACCTTGGTGAGATGGATCACGGCAAAGTTGGCGCGTTGCCACGCCTCCGTTTGGAACGCCCAGTCATAAGGCTCGCTCGGATTGATGCGCACGGGCGGCAGTTGCAGATAGTCACCCGTGGCAATGATCTGGATGCCACCAAAGGGCGCATCATCACGCCGCACCGTGCGGCACAGCAGGTCGAAGAACTCCAGTGTCACGCCGGAGAGCATCGAAACCTCGTCGAGCACGAGAAGGCGGCAGGCGCGGATGCGGTCCATGCCGGCACGCACCGACTGGCGTTTGTCACGCATGAGCTCGCGCAGGAACTCACGTGGATCATCGCCCCGCTTGGGGCCCAGCATCATGCCACTCCAGCGGTGCAGCGTGCTGCCGCCAATGTTGAGCGCGGCGATGCCGGTGGAGGCTGTGACGGCCACGTCATTACCCGCGTGCTCGAGCTCGTTGCGCAACAAGGTGCTCTTGCCAGTTCCAGCCTGACCGGTGAGCAGGACATTGCGGCCCTGCCGCACCAGGCGGTGGAACATCGCGGCGGTGTCATTGTCGTTCACCCGATCTGCATGTGCAGAATCCACCCGAGCGAGAATCCCAGCACGAAGGTCAGCCAGCGCCACCAGTCGGGGTGCGGAGGTCGGCGTGTGGGCGTTGCGCGCAGCCGCAGGGGCGTGTCGAGGGAGGTCATGAGCGTAGGCATGGTGGGTTGCGAGTGAAAGGTTCATGCGGTGAGCGCGGCTGGGTGCGGTTGCGGGCGGTAGCCCTTGGTGAAGCACCACAGCTCGCGGGCGCTTTGGAAGGCCTGCCAGCAGGGCTCATGCTCCTCACGCGGCCAGACCTTCACCTGCACGGGGGTGGGTTCGACGGAGTTGATCACCACCGAGGCAATGTCCTCCAGCTTGCGGCTGCATTCGCCCGCATGATCGAGCGCCTTGAAGTAGGCCATCAACTGGAGCGGCCACGTTTCATAGAAGGCGGCCTGATAGTTGCCCTTCTTGTCGGGCTTCATCTTCTGCGTCTTAAAGTCAATCACGGCCCAGGTGCCGGCATGCCGCAGCTTGGCCACCAGGTCGATGCGCCCGGCGAAACCGAGCTCCGAATGCACGGCCACGGTTTCCACCAGACCGATGCGCTCGATGTGGTCGTCGATCCAGAGTTTCACTGGCATGAACAACCGCAGGATGTCGGGGTTCTCCGGTGGTTCGCCGGTTTGCAGATAGACCTCGATGGCCGCGTGCACTGCGCTGCCGAGGTCGGCGGCCTTGGCGACCTGCTCGCTCATGTCGGTCACGACACGGCGGGCGAAGTCATCGAGGGATTCGTTCTCGCGCCGCGGCAGCGTCAGAGCGGCCATGATGGCCTGTTCCTGTTTCCAGGCATCGAGGCCGGGCTTGGCCAGAACGCCGAGGATGTTGGTGACTGAGGGCAGGGCGTTTACTTTGCGTGCGTCACGCAGCGTGGCGGAGCGGGTTCCGTTGCCGTCCGCCCGTGGCACATCGTGATACGGCGTGCCATCGGGCAGATACCAGTGGGAGGGGGATTCGCGTTGGATGAGGATCATGGCGGGGAATCGGGTTCGGGGTTTGCAACTCAGTAGGCGATGTCATCTGCCTGGGGAGCGGGGCAGGGGATGCCCATCTCGGCGGCGGCCTTCACGAGCGCTTCCATCAAGTCGCGGTCCGCTTTGAGCGGCTTGTCCATCGCCATGGCGACGGGCAGCCAGTGCTCGCAGAGGTTGCGCACGGCGGTCTGGTCCAGTTCGCAAAGCTCCACGCCCGCATGCTTGCCGACGTGGACCTTGGTAAAGTGCCAGTCATCCGCAGGCTGCGTATCGTTGGACGCGGGTTGGGAGACCCGGTTGTAAGAGGCGTCCTTGTCCTGGCGGTCCTTGACGCGGACATATTTGCCGGAGGGCTTCAGGCCAGTGCCGCTCTTGTCGGGACGGATGAGGCCGATGTTGGCGTAGGTTTCGCCGTTGCGGCCCTCGTTGTGAACGATCACGAGCTGGGCCGTGCGGCCGATGAGCGTCTCGGTGTCGAACTCCTGCTGCTCGGCGGGCGTTAGCTCGCGTCCGAACCACTGCTTGAGGAAGGCACGCAGCGCGGATTTTTCCCCCAGCGTGGTGTTGAAGCCGCGCGACCAGACGAGGTAGGGCTTGCCGTCGTCGCGGAGCTGCGTGGTTTCAAAGACGAGGCGGAACTGCTCCTTCGGACCGTAGTCGGTCTGCACGGTTTTGGGGGGCGTGACGTCCACGCAGACGGCGCTGCCGTTGTATTCAGGATGGGTGTCGAAGGGCTTGTTGGATTGAGCGGTGAGTTTCATGGGATGTAGGATGTGTGTTGGGTTGTTGTGGGTTTGTTGATGGGAAAGGGATGGATCAAGGTTTGGGTTGGCCGGGGTATTCCCCGGCGAGGAGGCGGTCTTCGACGCGGCGGATGGCTTCGAGATCGAAGAGGCGGCGCTGCGGGCCGCGTGGCACTTGTTTGAAGCAGCAGGGCTTCAGCCAGCCATTTCGGATGGCATCGTCAGCCGTCTGCCGGCCCAGCAGCCGATAGACATCGGCCTGGCTGAGAATGCGGGAGTGAGGAAGGAGCTTGGGCATGAGGTTTGTGTTGGGTTCGGGGTGTCAAACTCGGTTCGGCTTACCCAGCCCGAGGTGGGCTTTGAGGGCGCGTCGAATGATGAAACTCGCTGGTCGCTCTTCCCGGTCGGAGGCCTCTCGGAGGGCTTTGAGGAGCCGGGGTTCAAGCCGGACAGAGACGGGAGCGGGGCGACGGGTGGGTGGTTTCATGGATGAATTTGGAGTGCTCAGAGGTTCTGGTCTTTCGATGTCGTAGCGTGGAATAAATGATACTACCAAAACGGACAACTTGAAATTGACATACTGCGTAAATTTGGTATTACACTGAAATACATGGCCCGCTACCCCAACCAAGACTTCCATCAGAACGTCAGCTTCAAGTGCACGCTGGAGTTCCGCTACGCTCTGAAACTGGCCATGGAGAAATCCAACAGCCGCGACCTTTCTTCATTCATCCGAGATCACCTCGGTCCGGTGATCCAGAACATGCTCGATCCTCTCACGCTGGCCGATCTGTCTGAACTCAACTCACTCGTTAAAATCAAGGAGGAGGCCAGGGCTCACTATCGCAGAAAAGGCTGCCGCATTGTTGTCAGCGCCATCCGTTTCCTGTTGGCAGGCACGCTGCCTTCCCTGGAGCGTCGGGTGATCGAGATCTCCAGAGCCCTGCGCCAGTACGAGTCGGAAACAAAGAAGATTGAGGACGACCCGGAACAGCCCGTGCTGCTGCGGGCCGCCATGAATTCCGTTCAATCGGATCTGGCACGGCTCATCAAGCTGCTCGACAAGGGCTGGACTCCTGAAACGTATCGCCAAGCCATCGGGATCGCCGTGGATCTTCCCGAAGACCTCTCGCTGGATGTCAGCCATGGATTGGACTTCCTCAACGATGCGGAACCTGCCATTTCCAGACCTTACGCCGTCCCACCCCGTCTCGATCCCGAAGTCGCCTGGCTTCACGTCCGGGAAGAGTTCGCGCGTGAACGACCCTTGCTCGCTGACGTCATTACCAGCCTTGAGCTTTCGTCCTTTGACGGGTCAAAGCTGGCGATCTCGGCACCCGAATCCATGCGCGAAAAGATCACGAAGATCCAGACGCCGACAAACCGCCAGGTGTTTGCGGCCATCGTGGACAGCTACTTCGGTCCCAACGTCGAACTTCAACTCCCTTCTGTTCCCTGACATCCATGCAAACCATCTCCATCATCAACTACAAAGGCGGCGTCGGTAAGACGACCCTTACAGCCAATCTCGGCGCCGGACTGGCCCGCCAAGGCAAGAAGGTGCTTCTCATTGATGTTGATCCACAGACGAGCCTCACGTTCTGCTTTCTCAAGCCCGACGAATGGCGCGCGAAGATTGAACCTGCCAGGACGATCAAGACCTGGCACGATGCTTATGGTAGTTCCCAGCAGGTTCCCCTGCACACGCTTGCATTCACTCCTGAGGCGACCCAGGACGCGCTGAATGGCAGGGGAAGGCTCGATCTGATTTCGTCCCATCTGGACCTGATCAATCTTGATCTTGAATTGGCCACCCAGCTCGGCGGCGGCACGCTTCCCCAGGTTCGCCGCACCTTCATGCAGGTTCACGACCGGCTTCGTTCAGAGCTCTCCGCCATCCCCCCTGAAACCTACGATTACGTCCTGATTGACTGTCCTCCAAACTTCAACGTCGTCACCAAGAATGCGATCGCTGCCAGCGACAGCATTCTCATCCCTGCCCGCCCGGATTATCTTTCCACCTTGGGGATTCAGTACCTCCTGCGGCACATCGACCAGCTCGTGAAAGACTTCGCTGGCATGGCCGGTGGTGAAGGCGCAGAGGCTCTGTGCCCGATCAACCCAGCAGTTCTTGGTGTCGTTTTCACGATGGTTCAATTCTTTGCTGAACAGCCCACGGCCGCGCAGCAGACCTACATTCAAAACGTTCGAGCGATGCCTGGCGGGCCGTGTGTGTTCGAATCCATGATTCGTTACAACACCGCCGGCTTCGCTGATGCGCCTGAATCCGGCCTGCCAATGATTCTTTCCAACCACTCCAACAAATCAGCCGACGCTGCCAAAGACACCTT
>NZ_JAGRPF010000141.1 GCF_020439865.1 Prosthecobacter sp. | reverse complement strand
GGTGCAGGCGCTGTCGGAGCAGCGGCTGAAGCTGGCGGAGACGGCGACGCGATCGGCCCAGGTGTCGTCACAGTCGGAGGGGCCGAAAACGAAGGAGGTGACTGAGGAACAGACGGCGGCGGAGCTGACCCGTCGGTCCGGGTGAACGAACCGATCGGGGGCGGCGCACTGGAAACAGGCGGAGGAGCCACCTGCGGAGCGGGTGCCGGCATCAGCGATCCAGATCCTGGCAGGGGAGGGGCGGCGGGGACATTGGGCGTGGCGATCTGGCCGATCTCCGGCACGACGCTTGGTGTCGGGGCCGAAAGTGGGGAGGGCAGGATCACCACCGGGCGGCTTCCCAAAGGCGAGGGACTCTGAGAGGTGAGCAGTTTCACTGCGAGGCTCATTTGAATCAGCGCCAGCACGCCCAGCGTTCCCCATGCGATCGCAGAAGAACGGTCGCGCTCGGAGGAGAGAATGGAGGAAGACGGGGTCACAGGTTGCTGGAAAAGGCGCGTATGGTACGGTTCAGGCCTCCTAGTGTCAATGCTTCAGGGTTCTTCGTTCAAAATGCCGGAAGGTCACACCCTGCCGCTGTTCATTCATGCCTCGGAAACGTCGCCACATCACCGCCTGTGTGAATTTTCCTTCACTCCGGCCGAGGTGGCGGCGCAACTGTGCCAGCGTGAGGGCTTCGTCTGGATGGATTCATCGCTGGCGACGCCCGGCGCCATCTCCGTGCTCACGGCCGAACCCGTCGAGGTACTGCAGGGCCACATCGACCGCGACTGGGAAAAAGTCCGCGCTGCCCTGGCCGCGCCGCGAGCTTCAGCGGGCGGATTGTACGGCTGGGTCGGCTACGACGGGCGCTTCGTCTTCGGCGTTTACCCGCACGGTCTCATCTACGATCACGACACCGCGCGCTGGTATCAATTTGGTGACTTCAAATGGCATCCGACCGCTGCCCAGTTGTCGCCTGCGCCCCATCTCCAATTTCAGCCGCAGGTCAGCCGCGACGACTTCATCCGCATGGTGCAGCGGGCGCAGGAATACATCGCCGCCGGTGACATCTACCAGGTGAACCTCGCCTGTCCGTGGAAAGCCGCGTGGCCACAGGATGCCGATGCCCTCGCGCTCTATCTGAAACTGCGCACCGTCTCACCCGCGCCGCATGCCGCCTTCATGCAACTGGCCGGCACGACTGTGCTTTCGGCGTCGCCCGAATTGTTTCTGCGCATGCAGGCATCACGCGTGGCCACGCGTCCGATCAAAGGCACGCGCCCTCGTTTTGCCGACGACCCGGAACGCGATGCCGCCGCCGTGCGTGAACTCACCGCTTCCACGAAAGAGCGCGCCGAGTTGCTGATGATCACCGATCTCGAGCGCAACGATCTCGGCCAGGTCTGCGAATTCGGCAGCGTCACCGTGCCCGAGCTCTGGCGCGTGGAAAGCTTCGCGCAGGTGTTTCATCTCGTCTCCACCGTCACCGGCACGCTGCGGCCGCACGTCGATCACGTCGATGCCTTCCGTGCCTGCTTTCCCGGCGGCAGCATCACCGGCGCGCCAAAAAAACGCGCCACCGAAATCATCGCCGAGCTCGAACCGCATCCACGCGGCCTCTACACCGGCGCCATCGGCTGGTTTGGCTTCGACGGCCGCAGCCAGTGGAACATCGCCATCCGCACCGCCGTGCAATCGGGCGATGAAATCACCTTTCACACCGGCTCCGGCATCGTCGCCGACTCCATTCCTGAAAAGGAACACGACGAGACGCTGCACAAAGCAGCGGGCATTCTGGCGGCGGCGGCGTGAAAAGCTGCGCTTCATGGGCCGTTTGTTCACCCCTCATGAAGCGCCTCACTTTTATTCTTCTCGTTCTCGCCGGTCTGTTCGCACCCATCATCCACGCTGCCGACGACGGACGTGTGTACGAGCTGCGCATCTACACCTGCAAGGAAGGAAAACTCGACGCACTGCTTGCGCGCTTCCGCGATCACACCTGCAAGCTCTTTGAAAAGCACGGCATCGGCAACGTCGGTTACTGGGTGCCGGTGGATGAGGAGAACGGCTCGAAGGACACACTCATCTACATCATCGAACACAAGAGCCGCGACGCGGCGAAGGCGAGCTGGAAGGCGTTCGGCGCCGATCCCGAATGGCAGGCCGCGCGCAAGGCGAGCGAGGAGGCCGGCAAGATTCTCGCCAAGGCACCCGAGTCGATCTTCATGACGCCGACGGATTATTCGCCGGCGCGGACCATCGCGAAGGGCGACAAGCCGCGCGTTTTCGAGATGCGCACCTACACCGCGAACGACGGCAAACTCGACGCGCTGAACGCCCGCTTCCGCGATCACACGACGAAGCTTTTTGCCAAGCATGGCATGACGCAGATCGCCTACTGGATGCCGACCGATAAGGAAAAGGGCGCGGGCACCAAACTCATCTACATCCTCGCTCATGACAGCAAGGAGGCCGGCCTCGCCTCCTTCGATGCCTTCCGCAAGGATCCCGACTGGCTCAATGCGAAGACCGAAAGCGAAAAAGGCGGTCCGCTGACGATCAATCCCGGCGGCGTGAAGAGCATCTACATGAAGGCGACGGACTTCTCGCCGATTCAGTAAGCCGCAACACCTCCCGTCGTGCGCCCGTATGCTGCGGGCCATGATTTCCTTCCGCACGCTTTGCCTCGCCGTTTTTGCCACATCGCTTCACGCGGCCACGCCCGAATTTGAGTGGGTGGCCGCCGGTGGCGGGGCGAAGAATGACAAAACGCGTGCGGTGACTTTTGATCGCGAAGGGAACGTCTTCCTCGCAGGTGAAACGACCGATGACGGGACCTTTGGCGATCTCAAACGCAGCGGGCTCGGTGGCATGGACTTCTTCGTCGCGAAGGTTTCCAAAGAAGGACGCTTCCTCTGGGTGCGCAGCCTCGGCGGCTCCTTGGTGGATCGCGGTTACGGCGTGGCGACGGATGCCGCGGGCAATGCCTACGTTACCGGCCACTATCAAAGCACCGATGCCAAAGCGAACGGCGAGACGCTGCCGAATGCGGGCGACTACGATGTCTTCGTCGCGAAATACGATCCTGTGGGAACGCTGCTGTGGATCCGCACCGCCGGTGGCAAGGGCTACGACTACGGCCACGGCATCGTGGTCGATTCGAAGGGCGACATCGTCGTCACCGGTGCCGTTGCAGGTGAGGCGAAGTTCGGCGACATCACCGTCAATGCGGGCGGCACGTCCGCGCGTCCGATCTTCTGCGCCAAATACGATGCCGCAGGCACGCTGAAGTGGGTGAAGACCACCAGCGGCAAGTTCTCCGGCAGCGGCCATGGCCTCGGTGTCGATGCGCAGGACTCTATTTATATAGGAGGCAGCGGCAGTGGCGCGGGAAGCATCGGGGCCGTGCCGATTGCGATCGCGAAAGGCCAGGCGGGCGTCGTCTTGAAACTCACCTCGGAAGGCGAAGGCGTGTGGGCCACCACGTTGCCCGGCGCACCGAGCGCAGGCTTCCATGAGATCACCGTCGATACCGCCGGTCGCACATGGTGCGCGGGCATGTTCAAAGGCGAACTCAACGGCGGTCCGAAGACGACCGGCGACAAAGACAGCGACGGCGTGCTCGCGCACTTCAGCCCCGATGGCAAACTCGTCTGGAGCCATGTCATCCAGGGTCCGGCCACCGATTACTGTCTCGGCGTCGCCACCGATCACACCGGCCGCTGCTTCGTGACGGGCGAGTTTTCCGCCACGGCCACCTTCGCTGGCAAGACGCTCACCTCGCAGGGAGCCACGGACATTTATACTGCCGCGTTCGATGAGAAGGGCGGCCTCGAATGGCTCGTCCAGGCAGGCGGAGTGAAGGGTGACAACGCCTATTGCATGGCCTGGAACCCCTCCGGACGAATTATTTTTTCGGGCGCTTGTGTCGCACCTGCGACATTTGGCGGGAAAGAAATGAGCTCACCCGGCGGGGCCGAGGCCTACGGGGCGGTTTTGCGGTTAAAGTGACCGTATGGCACAAAAATCGGCCATCAGGCCGTCTAAAGTTGAGTTTGGAGGCCCGAACCGGCTACAAATCCCCGGTTTGACAGGGGGACCGAAGTGGACACCATGCGCGCCCCTCCGCCCGGGCCCCCCATCCGGCGAGTGTGCCCCAACAACCCAACCATAGATTGAAAAGATCCATCCTCCTGTGCCTCGCTGCCTTGTGCGCCTCCGCTTTCGCGGACGAAGTTAAAAACTCCACCACAACGCAAGCCGGCACTCCAGGCCAGGTCATCGCAGGCGTCCGAACCACCGCCTACACCCACGACGAAAGCGATCACATCGAGTACGGAGCCCGCAATGCCGTGGGATCCCAGCTCAAGTACGGCCAGATCCGCAGCGCCGCCGCCGACTGGTCCATCTATCCCGTCGGCACCGTCTTCCAGATCGCAGGCGACTCCTCGCTCTACGTCGTGGACGATTACGGCTCCGCGCTCGTCGGCACGAAGACCATCGATCTCTACAAGCCGACCTTCAGCGCCATGAACCGCTGGGGCACGCGCCACGTGACCATCAAGGTCATCAAGTGGGGCTCCTTCGCGAAGAGCCTTGCCATCCTGAAGCCGCGCTCCTACAAGGCGCCGCACGTCCGCAAGATGGTGGCCAGCATCGAAGGCCGCCCGGCCTGATCCTTCCCCCCAAAACCTGAATCCAAGGTTTCAGCCACGGAACTGCTTTGTCGGTTCCGTGGCTTTTTGTTTGGGGAGGAAACACGAGATGCTTCCGATCACGCACTCGACAAATACCTCAGTCATCCAATAGGTTGGAGAAGAATATGGCTAAACCTCGAGCAAAGATTGGTGACGTTTTTAGCATTCCAATCGACGACCAGAGAGTGGGATATGGTCAGGTCGTTCTGAAAAATCATTCTTCCTTCCCAATCTACATCGTCGTGTTCTGGACTGCATATGATCGGAACCATGAGATTTCGCTCGCTGAAATTGTTGCTGACGAAATTGCGCTGGTGGGAGGCTCAATGGACTCACGGATTTACCACGGAATGTGGAAGATCATTGGAAACATCGGTCCAGATCAATCGCGTATCCCGCGGCCAAACTTTAAAGTCTATATTGGGCACAGCGATTTTGTTGAGAACTTCGACGGAAACCGGCTGCGTAAGGCGACACCAGAGGACGTTCGCCACTACGACAACCGATGGTCGCGCTCCCCCATGGGTTTCGAGTCCGCAATCAAGGCCTTTCATGGCGTCGGAAACTGGGAGCCCGATTTCGACAAGCTCACTTTGAAACACGCATTAGACCAAGCAACCGACGCGCCGAACTAAAAGCAGGGGAACTCGCCCGCTTTCCTCTCGCCTTTCACCGCCACCTTCCGCTAGCCTTCGCGCTTTCTCGCCATGGAAACGCCACTTTCGCCTCTCGACTTCGCCCGCCGTGCCCGCCGCTTGTATGCCGACCGCGAGGCCGTGATCGATGGCGAGCGTCGCTTCACCTACCGCGAGTTCTTCGAACGCTGCGACCGCTGGTCGTCGGCGCTGCAAAAGCTCGGCGTGAAGCCCGGTGACCGCGTCGCGACCATCGCACCGAACACGCATGCGCATCTGGAGGCGTTTTATGCGATCCCACAGATCGGCGCGGTGATCGTGCCGATCAATTTCCGCCTCACCGCCGCCGACTTCGCCTACATCCTGAAGCACAGCGGGGCCAAGGTCGTCTGCGTGCACGCGGACTACCTCGACGCGGTGGATTCGATCCGCGATCAGGTGCCCGGCGTGGAGCACTTCATCGCCTTCAGCGGTCCCAAGGTCGGTTGGACCAACTACGAGGCCATGCTGGCCGCTTCTTCGCCCGATTTCGCGCCCGCCGAAGTCGTCGAGACGGAAATGATCGCGCTGAACTACACCAGCGGCACCACGGCGAATCCGAAGGGCGTCATGGTCACGCATCGCAACACGGCCATGAACATCATGGGCCACCTCATGCACACACGCATCACGGCGGCGGATCGTTACCTGTGGGTGCTGCCCATGTTTCATGCGAACGGCTGGTGCTTCGTGTGGACGATCACCGCCGTCGGTGGCCGACACATCTGCATCCCGAAGGCCGATCCGCGCCTGATTTTTGAAACGATCAAAAGCGAAGACGTCACGCTGCTCTGCGCCGCGCCGACCGTGCTCATCAGCATCGCCAACGTGCCCGAAAACGTGCGCCACGGCGCCCCGCGCGGCGTGCGCGTGTTCACCGCTGGCGCACCGCCTGCCGCGGCTACGATTGAGCGCGTCGAAGGCGAACTCGGTTGGGAAATCACCCATGTTTACGGCCTCACCGAAGTTTCCCCGATTGTCACCATCAGCGAACCGCGCCCTGAGCACGCCTCGCTGAATCCGGCCGTGCGCGCCGTCATCAAAGCCCGCCAGGGCGTCGAATACCTCGCCAACGCCGAGGTCCGCGTCGTCGATGACGAAGGCAAGGAAGTCGCCCAGGACGGCGCGACGATGGGCGAGATCATCATTCGCGGCAATGCGGTGATGAAAGGCTACTACAACGATCCCGCCGCCACCGCGAAAGCGATTCGCAACGGCTGGTTCCACAGCGGCGATGCTGCCGTCGTGCATCCCGATGGCTACATCGAAATCCGCGACCGCTGGAAGGACATCATCATCAGCGGCGGCGAAAACATCTCCTCCGTCGAAGTCGAAGGCGTACTGCTGCGTCATCCCGCCGTGCAGGAATCCGCCGTCGTCGGCCTGCCGCACGAGAAATGGGGCGAGACGCCGCAGGCCTTCATCGTCCTCAAACCCGGCGCCGAAACCACCCCCGAAGCGCTGCGCCTGTTCTGCCGCGAACACCTCGCCCATTTCAAAGTGCCGCACGGCTTTGAATTCATCGCCGAACTGCCGAAGACTGCGACGGGCAAGATTCAGAAGTATGTCCTGCGCGGCGGGAGGGCGAACATCACGCGGCAGTAGCGATCGCTACTCGCGTGCTCACTGCCCCGCGAGCTTCCCATCCTCGACGTGCACGGTGCCGCCACGCACCTCGATCTTCTCCCGCGCTTCCTCCACCGGGACGTGACGTGGCGTGCTGGCCGGTTGCCCCTGCGGGCGTGCCCAGCGGATGCCGTTGGCGATCACGCGTTGCACATCGGGATGATGGTAGATCGGATACACCTCGTGGCCGGGACTGAAGTAGAAGATGCGACCGCTGCCGCGTTTCCACGTCGCGCCGCTGCGGAAGACCTCGCCGCCTTGAAACCAGGACACAAAGATGAGTTCGTCCGGTGTCGGAATGCCGAAGGGCTCGCCATACATCTCCGACTGCTCGATCTCGATGCAGTCGCCGATGCCTGCGGCGATGGGATGCCCCGGATTCACCACCCACACGCGTTCGCGCTCGCCTGCCTCACGCCAGCACAGCGCGCAGCTCGTGCCCATGAGGCGCTTGAAGACCTTCGACCAGTGTCCGGAGTGCAACACAATCAGGCCCATGCCCGCGAGCACGCGCTCCTGCACGCGCGTCACCGTTTCATCCAGCACCTGGTCATGCGCCGCGTGTCCCCACCACAGCAGCACGTCGGTTTGATCGAGCACGTATTGCGGCAGTCCCTGATCCGGGTCGTCGAGCGTTCCCGTGTGCACATGAAAATCGCCGTGCTTCGACAGCGCCTCCTCCAGCGCCCCGTGAATGCCTTTGGGGTAAATTTCCGCCACCGCGAGGTTCTCGCGCTCGTGAACGAATTCGTTCCAGATGGTTACGCGGATGGGTCGGTTGGGCATGATGGAACTCAGAGCCTACTTCTCGACGATTTCAAATTTCTGTACGCGATGATTGTAACTGTCGACCACATAG
>NZ_JAGRPF010000140.1 GCF_020439865.1 Prosthecobacter sp. | reverse complement strand
CGCCGCTCCGTCGATCGAATGGTGGGATCCCACCGCGACCTGGAGTGTCTTCGGCTCCGCCGGCGGTGGCGTCGGCTGGGTCGATTCACAGGGCGCACCGGGAGGTCAGGGGCAGGACTTCACCTTGAACTGGTTCGGACAGTTCGGCGTGTCACGCGTGCTGACTCAAACATGGTCCGTCCGCGCCAGCGCGATGTTTCAGCATCTCTCCAACGGCGATCAGACAAACCCCAATCCCGGCCTCAATTCGCTGGGCATTCTGTTCGGTCTCAGCCGCAATTTCTGATCGCAGCAAAATGATGCTCGCAGGCGGGCTCGATGCATTTCATGGTGATCGCCACCGCCATGAGCCTTCGCATCCTGTCCGCACTTGTCTTCGTCTCTGCGTCTCTCCACGCCGCCGACCTGTACTTCCCGCCACCCGACAGCGAAGGAGGCTGGCGTGAGGCGAAGACAGAAAAAGCCGCCAAGGAACTGGCGGGAATGGATCTGTCTCAGCTCGAACCCGCGTACACCCTGACCGAACGCTCCACGGGCAATGGCGGGCTGCTCGTGGTGCACAAAGGCTACCTCGTGCTGGAGCGCTACTTCGGCAGAGCCAGCCGCAACTGCAATCCGGACATGGCCTCCACCGGCAAGGCCTTCTGCAGCATCGCCTGCGGCATCATGCTTCACGAGTTCAAGGACAAAATCCCCGACGGACTCGACACGAAGGTCTTCACCGAGAAATATCTGCCCGAGGCCTTTCCACTCAATGATCCATGCAAGGCGGACATCACGCTCGGTCAGTTGCTCTGCATGACCGCAGGTTACTGGGGCGAAGGGCAGACGCCCACCGGCTACGTCAAAGGAGATCCCAAACCGAAGCAGCTCAAGCCCGTGCCCGGGCAGAACATCCGTGACCTCGACAAGTCCTCGCTCAATGTCCCGTTGTGGTGCGATCCCGGCGCAGGCTACTCGTATTCGTCCCCTTCCCCGCACATCGCCAGCATTGTGCTGCGACATGTCACCGGCATGGAGTTGAAGGACTACATCGACACCCGTCTTGCGAAGCCACAGGGATGGGGCGCATGGGACTACTGCCTGCATCGCAGTGACTTCGTCATGCCCCATGCCAACGGCGCCGGCAGCACCGCGCTGCATGCGACAGACGCGGTGCGCTTTGGTTACTGCCTCGCCCATGACGGGAAGTGGAAGGACCAGCAGCTTGTTCCGCCTGACTACATCAAAAAATGCCAGACCTGGAGTCCTTACAATCCGCACACGCCCTTCTCGCTCCAGTTTGAGCACAACGCCGACGGCCATGTGGCCGGCGCACCCAAGGACGCGTTCTGGAAGTCCGGCGCGGGCGGCTTCTGCCTCTACATCGTCCCTTCGCTCGATCTCGTGATCTACAAACTCGGCGGCAAAGACGGCCAGTATGATCCCACCCTCACCCGCATCCCACAGCCGGAGCAGAATCACGATCGCGACAACTGGCAGCCCTTCCCTGGCAACGCCTTCATGGAAGGCTCCGGCACGGCTTCGCTCGGCCGCATTCTCGAAATGGTGTGCTCCGCGGTTCGTCTGGACTAATCATCACCCTCTTCGGTCGCATGGCCATAGGACATCTGCGCGCGCAGAAGGTCATGCAGGGTGACCACGCCCAGCAGCGCCTGCTTTTCATCGCACAGCACCACCATGCCCACGCTCGACGCGATGATGCGTGACTGAATGTGCCGAATGCTCTCATGCGGATCCGCCGTCACGGCCGGCTCAAACTCGGGAATCTCCTTGGTCAGCAGCGACCGCTCCATGTCATGCCGGGTGAGCACCCCGAC
Source organism: Prosthecobacter sp. (assembly GCF_020439865.1). Classification (GTDB taxonomy): domain Bacteria; phylum Verrucomicrobiota; class Verrucomicrobiia; order Verrucomicrobiales; family Verrucomicrobiaceae; genus Prosthecobacter. The sequence goes on along the minus strand of NZ_JAGRPF010000140.1, from coordinate 52,574 downwards.
CACGTGCCCGTCCTGAAGCACTGGGAAATTGGCATAGGGATACTGATCGAACGCCTTGTGCAGGGACTCCACCGAGAGATCGGCCAGCGAGACCGGATGAAAGTTCGCGATTGTGGACACCGGAAGCTGCTGCCAGGTTTCAAAGTCGCGCGGTGGAATGATGTGCGTGAGGCTGTGTCCGTCCTGCTCCAGCACGGCTTCGTAGAAGTTTGCGTGCATCAGACGACGGCTGATCGCCTGGCTGATCAGGACACCGAGCATCAGCGGCAGCACGAGGGAGAATTGATGCGTCATTTCAAACACGATCAAAATCCCCGTGACCGGCGCACGCACCACGGCCCCGAGACACGCGCACATTCCAACCACGGCCAGCACGACCAAGTCCGTCCCCTGCAATGGCAGCACCAGACTGCCCAGACCTGCTGCCGCCAGTCCGGCCATGCCGCCAAAGAACAGTGTGGGAGAAAAGATCCCGCCGCATCCGCCAAGACCGTAGCAGAACACCGTGGCAACCAGCTTTGCCAGCAGCAGCAGGGCGGCCAGTTGCCAGGCCAGCCGTCCGGATAGCGCATCCGAGAGATCATTGTAGCCGAGCGAAAAGACACCGAGATGCCCCGTCTGTTTCCAAACCATCACTCCGATCACCCACGTCACCAACGCTCCCACGGTTGGCAGCGCCCACATGGGAAGACGACGCTGGGTGCGGGTCCATCCCCTCAGCTTGAGACTGCTGTGTTGAAACAGCAGGCCGGCAAACGTCGCGCAGGCGGCCACCCACGGCGTCATCACATACACCTGCCAGCCCGGCTCACCATTGACGACCATTTGAAACGCAGGCTCCGCGCCGAGCGCACCGTGTGCCACGAGCGCACCGATCACGGAAGCCATGAGCACGTTGCCGAGGAAGCGGCTGTTCAGATCGCCGATGATCTCCTCCAACACAAAAGTTACTGCGGCGAGCGGCGTGTTGAAGGCAGCCGCGAGTCCCGCCGCCGCACCTGCCGCCGCCGGCATGCGATGCTTGGCCTTTGCGAGTCCCAGACGCGTGGCGACCACTGATCCCAGCGTTCCTGCCATTTGCACAGACGGCCCCTCACGGCCCAGGCTCATGCCGCTGCCGATGCTCAGCGCACCGGCCACAAACTTCACCCACATGATCCGCGGAGACGACCAGCCAAATTCCTTCCAAAACGCCAGCTTCAACTGCGGAATTCCACTGCCCGCCGCCGCCGGACCACACACATGCAACAGCAGACCGGAGATCAGCGAAGCCGCCAGCATGAAGGCCAGCGTGCGCCACATGAAGGTGTCGGGCGACTGCTCCGCCCAGGCTTCAAACGTGCGTCCGTAGAGGAGGTGGATGCACTCGTGAAACGCCACCGCGATTCCTCCCCCCGCCACGCCATAGATCGCCGTCGCGACATACAAACGGGGGCGCGGCGGCAGCTTGGCGAGGAGGCTGCGTAGACTCATGCTTACACCAAGCACAGCTTGATACTCAGTCCAATGCGGATCGGGCCGGGTCCCATCTTTATGCCTGTTTTTTCAGCTCCAAAGGTTCATCTGACGCCACACAACTGCACCTCACCCCCATCTCGCGTTCCGAAGCCCCGTTTCGACTCAAGGAGTTGACAGATCATCCCCGTCCCGCCTGTTCTGTTCCGTCATGAATTTCCGTCCGCTCGCAGCGCTTCTGTTCCTCGCCACACCACTCCTCGCCCAAAAGTCCGCACCAGCGGCTGCGCCTTCGCCATGGGGCGACTTTGTGGAAAAGGATTTCCCCTTCTTCAGCAGCGTGCTCGACTGCCGCGACCTCGGCGAAGGCTTTCCGAAGGACAATCTCACACCGCGCGGCCTCATCCTGAATCTCGGCCACAACCTTTGGGCCTGCTTCGACACCGATCTTCTCCGCATTGCCTGCATCTGGGAAGGCGAAGAAGGCAAACCACCCGTCACGCCGGATGCGCTCGCGCCCGGATCGTATCACGTCGCCGGACAGAAGACCAAGGACGGTCAGGAGTATCTGCCGAAGCCGATTGGCAAGGTGTGGCTCGCGAATGGCATCTATCCGGGGTGGCAAGTCGGTGAGAAACCTGATTTCAGTGATCCGCGTGAGCCTGCGCCGAGCAAGGAGGAGGTGGGGAGAGGCAGCCTCGGCAAAAAGGGACACTTTGAGGGCATTTCGCTAACCGAAAGAGGAGCCTGCCTTCACTACGAAGTTGGTGGCCGGCGAATCAAAGAATGGCTGACGATAAAAGAAGCCGGCCCCTATCTCGCGGTTCAAAGATCGGTCGTCGTTGGTCCAGGAACAGAAGCACTGGCTTCAGTATTTGGAAGCCTGCCGTTTGGTCGCGCCGACTCAGGAGATATTTTGTGGGTATCGCGTGCAGGCAACTCAGTGGCTAAATCCTTCTCTAAATCAGGCTCAAATGAAGTTCGTTTTCATTCGTTGCCACCGAGAGACAAATCGGGTGAGTTCCTTTGCGCAGTCGGCCGCCAGCGCCCTCCTGTAAACGAAACCGGGGATAAGATTAATTACGCAAGCAGAGATCCTCAGTTTGAGATTATCCTGCATTCTCTTTGGCCTCAAACCATCACCACCACCGCCACCCTCGGCACCGCCAAGAGCTCCTACGCAATCGACGACATTCCCCTGCCTCTCGACAATCCGTGGAAGCGCAATGTGCGACTCGCGGACATCGCGTTTCTCAATGATCAGGGCGACGCGGCGGGCGTGACCTTTGATGGCGATGTGTGGCTCATCTCCGGTTTGAAGGGCGATCTGGAGAAGGTGACATGGAAGCGATTTGCGAGCGGTTTGCATGAACCGATGAGCATTGTCGCTCAGCCTGCCATGCTGGCACGGACCGACGTTGAGTCGATTCCCAAGGTCCCACTCCAAGTGTTCGTCTTCGACCGCAACGGCATCTGGAAGCTGGTGGACACGAACGGCGACAAGGAATGCGACCGCTATGAGATGTTCTGCAATCTCTTCGCGCAGACGGCGGAGACGCGGGAGTTTCCGAACTCGATGAAGCTGGGACCGAAGGGCGAGCTTTACATCTCCAAAGGTGGCCAGGAGGGCACGACGATCGGCAAGCACAACGGCACGGTCATCAAGGTGGCGGCGGATGGAAAGTCCTTCGAGGTCATCGGCTACGGACTGCGGCAGCCGTTCATCGGCGTGAATGAAAAGACCGGGCTCGTCACCGCGAGCGACCAGCAGGGCAATTACGTGCCCTCCACACCGTTGCACATCATCAGCGATCATCATTTCTACGGCCACCTGCCAACGATTGCGCCGAAGGAGAAGTATCCCGAGACGATCACCGAACCGCTGACGTGGATCCCTCATCCGGTGAATCCGAGCGGCGTGACGCAGACCTGGCTGCTCGATGCGAAGATGGGACCGGTGAACGATGAGCTCATTCACATCGGCTACAATCGTCCCGAGCTCTTCCGCGTGCTCATCAACACACGCTTTGAACGCCCGCAGGCGGCGGTGACAAGCTTTTCACGCGACTTCGACTTCCCCACACTCAACGCAAAAGTGAACCCGGCCGACGGCCAGCTCTACGTCGTCGGATTCCAAGTCTGGGGCACGGTGGTGAAGAAGATCAGCGGCCTCGCCCGCGTGCGGTACACGGGTGGCGAACGCGTGCTGCTGAAAGAAGTCACGCCCACCGACAAGGGTCTCCTTTTGCGCTTCAACGCGAAACTGGATCCAACGCTCGCGACGAATCCTGACAGCTACAACGCCGAGCGTTGGAACTACCGCCGCACGCCGGACTACGGCAGCCCGCACCTGAAGCTCGATGGCAGCACCGGCCAGGAATGGATGACCGCAAGCAGCGCCTACCTCAGCGAGGACGGCAAAAGCGTACTCGTCGGCTTTCCCGACATGAAGGCCGGCGTCCATCAGATGCGTATCGGCTGGGGGCTCAAAGGCGCCGACGGATCACCTGCACAAAACGCCGCCTACTTCTCGCCTTGGGAAGTGCTCACCTTTGACGCGAAGAAGGAAGGCTTCGGCGACATCCAGGTCGATCTCACCCCGCGCAAAGCCACCACCGTCGCCGCGGTGAAACCCACTGCAGAAGAAGGCGAGCGCCTCTATCAAATGTTCGGCTGCATGGCCTGTCACAGCACCGACGGCACCCTCGTCGGCAAAGTCGGCCCAAGCTGGAAGGGCCTCTACGGCACCGAACGCGAGATCGCCAAAGGCACGAAAGGCAAGTTCAAGGCCGACGAAGCCTACCTGCGCGAATCCATCCTCAATCCGAGCGCCAAAGTCGTGAAAGGCTTCGAAAAATTCGACACCGGCATGCCCATCTACGCGGGCATCTTGAATGATTCGCAGATCGAGAGCCTGATCCTGTATATCAAGAGCTTGAAGTGAGGTCAAGGAGATGGGGACTCCGTCCCCCGTTTCCATCCCTGGGGGACAGAGTCCCCCACTCCTTGGTTCAGCCCATGCTCCGCAGCGCCTCGCGGATGAGTTTGTCCGCCGTGTCCAACTCCGGTTTCTTCGTGAGTTCGTTCACGACTTTGATCGCCTCGCCTTGCTTGTAGCCGAGGGCGATGAGTCCGAGCACCGCATCGGTCTGGGCCTCCTGCTTCGGATCATGCGCGCCTTTCGCCGTGCGTGAGGCCTGCCAGGCATCGACGACACCGACCTTGTCCTTCAATTCCAAAACGATGCGCTCGGCCGTCTTCCCACCGACGCCCTTGATGCGCGCGAGCGCCTTCACATCGCCCTGAATCACCGCGTCCTTGAACGCCGCCACCGGCATGCCGCTGAGCACGCTGAGCGCCATCTTCGGCCCAATGCCGGACACACGATCCATCAGCAGGCGGAAGAGATCCCGTTCATCCGTGGTCATGAAGCCGAACAACGTGTGATCACGGTCCGTGACGTGGTAATGCGTGAGCAGCGTCACCTCATTCCCCGGCTGCGGCAGTTTGTCGAAGGTAGTGAGAGGAATGAGCGCCACATAGCCGACACCATGAACGTCGAGCGTCACTCGATGAGGCAAAGCTTCGGCCAGGATTCCGCGCAAAAAGGCTATCATGCGCCCATGAAGGCGAGCACGCGAAGCAAACGCAAGCGGAGGTTTGTTACCAATCGAGCAAAGGCCCCCGAAACCAGATGCACCCTCAGCCAAACCCGGCTTTGATGCCTCCCTATCGCCATGAAACCCGTCGAAGTCGCTCAAAGCTACGATGCCATCGCATCGCAATGGTCAGGCGAGGACTTCAATCGTGCCAACGGCATCGAGGAACACCGCAAAGCGCTGCAGTTCCTTGATCGCACCGGCAGGGCGCTTGATGTCGGCTGCGGCAGCAGTGGAAGGTTCATCAAGCTTCTCTTGGAGCGTGGCTTCTATGTCGAAGGGCTCGACATCTCGGCCGAAATGATCCGTCTCGCCCGTGAGCGACATCCGCAGGTTCCGTTTCATCAGGCCGACGTATGCGATTGGCAGCCGCAGGACCAATACGACTTCATCAGCGCCTGGGACAGCGTCTGGCATGTGCCATTGGGCGCGCAGGAGGCCGTGTGGCGCAAGCTCTTGAACGCGCTCGCTCCAGACGGCGTGCTCATCCTCACCACCGGCGGCCTCGACGAGTCTGGAGAGGTGCAAAACAATGCCATGGGCGTTTCCATGTATCACGCCACCCCCGGCCTGCCCGCCCTCACCCGCCTCATCGACGACTGCGGCTGCGTGATCCGCCACCTCGATTATGACCAGTGGCCGGAGAAGCATCTGGTCGTGGTGGTGCAGCGACTTTAAGCTTGGTCACGGTTCGTCAGGCGTGATCCAATGGTCACGGTAACGAACTATTACAGGGGGATGGGTAGATCGAACGATCTTCAGGACATCAGGCACGTCTTCGTCTCGAAGAGGGTCCGCCAACGTGAACTTATCGTCCTCCCAATGAATCCAGATGATGCCGCCATCACCAGTCCAAGGTCTGGCCTTTAAACACAAAAACCTCGGATCTTTTTGAAACAACACGTTCAGGACTTCAACGTGTCTCGTGGCAGCACTCAGATTCCTCATCTGTGAGGTCGGGAAAAAGCGAGTCCAAAAAATCGCCACCGGAACTCCTATCAACAAAAGCCAGGCATTGAATGGAATGCGGGAGAGAAGATTGAGACGCGACATGACAAACTGAACCGCTGTCATGCGACGAGCGCAAAATGAAAAAGGCCGAAACGAGGTCGTTTCGGCCTTCAACGTGATCTCGGGCTGAAACCGCGACTGGCTTTTTAGCTTGCCAGCTTTTCCATCAGCTTCTGCGTGCGCTCGATGATGCGCTGAGGTTCGTCCAGCAGTCCGGCGGACAACAGCGCGTTGTCGAGAATCTGCTCGGTGATGAGCCCCGCCGTTTCAGGGTCGCTCTTGTGAAGCTTGGAGAGGCCTTTGACGAGTTGATGGCGCGGATTGATTTCGAAGACGACCTTCGGTCCGGGCATGCCGCCGTCTTTGCCAAGAGCCTTCATCATCTGGCGCATCTGGGGTGTCATTTCGCCTTCGGGCGTCAGAACGAGGGCCGGAGAACCGACGAGGCGCTTGCCGGGGCGGACAGTGTCCACGCTGGCGGTCAGGCGTTCCTTGATCCAGTCACACAACGAGGTGGTTTCCGCCTCCGGAAGTGATTCGCCCTCAGCGTCGCTGTCACCAAGGTCAATGTCATCGGCGTTAACCGCCTTGAGGTCTTTGTCCTCAAACTTGCTCAGGCTGGAAACGACGTATTCGTCAATCGTTTCAAACATGAAGAGCACTTCAATGCCCTTGGCCTTGAAGGCTTCAATATACGGCCCGCTTTCAATGGCGGAACGGGACGGCGCGACCTGATAGTAGATGGCCTTCTGGTCGCCCGTCATGCGCTTCACATAGTCGGCGAGCCCGATGGTCTCACCCGGCTGGGTCATGCTTGATTCAAAGCGCAGCAGTTTGGCGATGGCCTCGCGATGGGTGTAATCGGTCGCGATGCCTTCTTTAAAGAAGCGGCTGAAGTTCGCATAGAACTCATTCCACTTCTTCGCATCATCCGTCGCCTCCTTGTCGAGATGCTTCAGCAGGCGTTTGACGACGACGTCGCCCAGTTTGCGCACCAGCGCACTGTCCTGCATGGATTCACGCGAGATGTTAAGTGGAAGATCCTCGCTGTCGATGACGCCGCGAACGAAGCGCATCCAGTCAGGGAGCAACTTCTTCGGTTTTGGATCGATGAGCACCTTCTTGCAATACAGACCGACATTGGGCTCCATCTGGCCCATGCCAAACGATTCCATGTTCTGGGTCGGAGTGAAGAGAAGCGCGTTGATGGCGATGGGAGACTCGGCCTGGAAGTGCAGGCGGTAGCTCGGATCGTCGAAAGCGTGGGCGGTGAACTTGTAGAACTCGTTGTACTGCTCCTCGGTGATGCCTTCCTTCGACTTCAGCCACAGGGCCTCGACGGTGTTGACGCGCTCGCCGTTGAGCAGAAGCGGGAAGCTGACGAAGTTCGAGTGTTTCTCGAGGATCTGCTTCACCGTGCTTGCTTTGGCGAAGTCGGCGGCGTCTTCCTTCAAATGCAGGACGATTCTGCAGCCGCGCTTCTGATCCGGAGACTCGTCGATGGTGTAGCTGGAATGACCGTCGCTGGTCCAGACGAGGTGCTCGCCTTCGTTTTTCCAGGAGTGCGTGTACACCTGCACCTTGTCGGCCACCATGAAGGCCGAGTAGAAACCGACGCCGAACTGCCCGATGAGCGTCGCGTCGTTCTGCTTGCCAGCGTTTTTTAGCGCCGCTGCGAAGGCCTTCGAACCAGAATGGGCGATGGTTCCGAGGTTCTCGACCAGCTCTGCGCGGGTCATGCCGATGCCGGAGTCCGCGATGGTCAGCGTGCGGGCGGTTTCATCCGTGGTGATGCTGATTTCAAGGGCGGCGGAAGGGTCAAAGATGTCCTTCTCCGTCAACTGCGTGAGACGCATCTTCTCCATCGCGTCAGCCGCATTCGAGACGAGCTCACGGATGAAGATCTCGCGGTCGGTGTAGAGCGAGTGGATGACGATATCGAGGACTTGTTTGACTTCGGCCTGGAATTCGTGGGTCTGGCTCATGTGTAGGTGTTGTTTTTGGGGTTGGGGGGCCGCGAGCATAGCGCCCGGCTTTGCATGGTCAAGGTTTGCGGTTCTCAGTTTGACTTTGCCTTCCCCTCCCCCACACTCGCGCCCACCATGGGACTCTTTGATTCACTCGCCAAAAATGCGCTGGGCGGCATGCTCGGCGGCTCCAAACAAGACCCCGCCGCGATGCTCTCGGGCTTGCTGAATGAAGCGGGCGGCCTGCAGGGTATGATGGCCCAGTTTGAAAAAGCCGGCATGGGCGAGGTTTTTTCCTCATGGGTGGGCACAGGAGCCAACCAGCCGCTGACTGCGGACCAGATGCAGAACGCCATCGGTGCCGATTCGCTGCAGGGACTCGCCGGCAAGCTGGGCATGAATGTGAACACCGTCCTGCCGCTCCTCACACAGTTCCTTCCCCAGGTGATCGACAAACTGACCCCTCACGGCCACATCCACGAGAACAACCCGAGCGGCGGTCAGATTCAAAGCGTGCTCACCAGCGTCATCAGCAGCGGTCTGGGCGGATTGTTTGGCGGCGGCCGTTGAATTGGGTGCGCGGAAGAGAGAACCACAAGCGTAATCTCGGCTCATGCTCCGCCTCGCCCTCAAAATGCTGTTTGGTGATACAGCGAAGTATCTCATGCTCGTCGCGGGGCTGGCAGTGGCCACGTTTCTCATGGCGCAGCAGACGGCGGTGTTTTGCGGATTGATGAGCTGGACGAAATCAACCCTGCGCAATGTTCCGGCCCCGATCTGGGTGGTGGAGGAGAAGGTCGAGCAGGTCAATGAAACGAACCCCTTGCTGGATACGGATGTGGCACGCGTGCGCAGCGTCAGCAGCGTTGCCTGGGCTTCACCGATCTATTCAGGCATCCAGCGCGTGCGCCTGGAGAACGGAAACTTCAAGATGATCCAGCTCATCGGCATCGATGCCAACACGCTGGCCGGAGCACCGGCCAAAATGCTGAAGGGAGATCTGATGAAGCTGCGACTGCCGCACTCGGTGGTGATCGACGATCTCGGGGTCACCCGGCTGGCACGCAAGCGTGGTGACAAAGTAGAGGTGGGCGATGTGTTCGAGCTCAATGATCAGGAAGCACGCGTGGTGGGCATCGCCGATGCGCAGACCTCGTTCACCGGTGGCCCTTATGTTTGGACAACTTACGAGAGGGCGCTGCAATATGTGCCCGCACAGCGCAAAATGCTGCAGGCGGTGATCTGTGCACCGCGTGAAGGAGTCAGCCTCGAACAGGCGGTGATCGACATTCAGCGCGAAACGGGCCTGCGTGCGTTCATCAACCGCGACGCCGGTTTCGGCGAGTTCTGGGCACAGCGCAACGGAGGCAGGACCGACAATTTCAATGTCTCCACGGTCTGGTGGTATGTGAAGAACACCGGCATCCCGATTTCATTCGGCACGACGGTGATCATCGGCCTGCTCGTCGGCATGGCGGTAAGCTGCCAGACCTTCTACTCCTTCGTGCTGGAAAACATGCGCCATCTCGGAGCTCTGAAAGCCATGGGCGCCTCCACCGGCACGCTCTGCCTGATGCTGATCACGCAGGCGTTCACCGTCGGCATCATCGGCTACGGCATCGGCCTGTTGGGAACGGCAGGCTTCGCCATGGGAGCGCTGAAAAACGAGCAGCCGCCTTTCTACATGCCGGACTTCGTGCCGTTCGCGGTGCTGGCGGTTGTTCTAGGCATCTGTTCGCTCGCGGCCCTGCTGGGCATCTGGCGCGTCAGCCGCCTTGAGCCCGCGATGGTGTTCCGCAGCTGACTACGACAGGCGCTCCATTAGGAGTGCCTCTACTACTCCAGCTGCAATCTGGCTAGCGAACCATAAAGCCCTCCCGGTTTTGCAACGAGTTCATCATGCGTGCCACGCTCCAAGATGGCACCGCCGGACATGACCAGAATCTGATCACAACGCCGCACGGTGCTCAGACGATGCGCGATGATGACGCTGGTGCGATTTTCCATCAGCTTGTCCAAGGCGTCCTGCACCAAGCGTTCGCTCTCGGCATCGAGGCTGCTGGTCGCCTCATCCAGGATCAAGATCGCCGGATCCGCGAGAATCGCCCGCGCAATGGCAATGCGCTGGCGCTGGCCGCCGGAGAGCTGTGTCCCACGATCTCCCACCAACGTCTCATAGCCTTCCGTGAGGCCTGCGATGAAATCATGGGCGTTGGCCTTCTTCGCCGCACTGATGATTTCCTCCTCGGTCGCGCTCGGTTTGCCGTAGGCGATGTTCTCCTTGATGCTGCCACCGAACAAAAGCACCTCCTGCGGCACCAGTGCCAGATTACGTCGCAACGTGGTGAGCGTCATATCGCGAATAGGCTGACCGTCGATGCGGATTTCACCGCTCGTTGGATCGTAGAAGCGGAACAAAAGCGAAACAGTCGTTGTTTTGCCCGATCCGCTCGGCCCCACAAGTGCGATGCGCTGCCCCGCCTTCGCACTGAGGTCAAAATCACGCAGCACCACGGCATCCGGACGTGTGGGATAGGCAAAGCTGACGCCGTGCATTTCAATCTCGCCACGAAACCGCCGGGTGGCGGCTTTTTCACCGTCCTCCAACTCGGTTTCATCGCGCAGAATTTCCCGCACACGCTCCGTGGCCCCCAGCGAACGTTGGAGCTGGGTGATCAACTCCGGGAATTGCGCAAAGGAGGCCGCGATCATGCCGGTGAGGCCCGCAAACTGCGTCAGCTCCGCCTTGCCGATCTCTCCGAAGTTCAGCATTCGCATGGCGAACCACGTCACCAAGATCAGGGCCACGCTGAAGGCGAAAATGATGAACGCGATGAATGAAGCACGGGGAATCGCCGCACGAATCACCGTTCTGAGGTACTCGCCGAGGTTCTTGTCATAGCGCGCCATTTCATACGCCTCGTTGCGAAAGGCCTTCACGCTCACAATGCTCTGCAGGCTCTCGTCCACAACAACCTGGGAAGCAGCGAGGTTGTCCTGCGCACGCTTGGTCAGCTTGCGAATGCGGGAGCCGAAGATCGCGATCATCACAATCACCACCGGAATGGTGCCGATCATGAACAATGAAAGCTTCACCGACATGTTCAGGATCAACACGAGGCAGAGCGAAAGCATCACCGAGTGCCGGATGAGCATCGGAATCGTCACCACCAAAGTCTCACGCATCGCCTCCACGTCATTGGCGAGACGGGAGGCCAGTTCCCCGACGCGGCGACGGTTCAGCGTCCCCATCGGCAGGCGGATAATGCGGCTGAAGGTATCCAGCCGCAGAGCCGCCAGAGCGCGTTCCGAGGCCTTCGCAAAAAGCAGAATACGCCAGAACGCGATGAAGGCTTGGACGGCCACAATCCCCACAAGAAACCAGACGCTGTGATTGAGCTCCGCCATCCATTCCGGCCCTGTGGCGCCGCCAATCCCCTTCCCGGCCACGGCGGCCAGTTCTTTGATGAAAATGATCGTCATCCCGCCGGTGATCGCCAGCGCGATGACCGCCGGGACAAACACATTGTAGTGGGGACGGAGGTAGTTCAGGAAAAAGCCTGCGTCTTTCCACGCCGCGCGATCCCACAGTTTTTTGCTCGCTCTTTCTTCAGCCATGCTCGGTTGTCATTACTCCACGCGCACGGTCCAGCGGCGGGTGGGTTTGTCAGTCAGTTCCAATACGCTCAGGCTCCCGGCATCGTCACTCATGCGCGTGCTGCGGGTTAAAAAATACGTCCGCCCACCGCCGTTGAGGCGCACATTGATGCCCAACTCGCTGTTACCATTCCCCAACGCCCATTCGTGCCGGTAGAGGTAGCTTTTCGGCAGACTGACCGTCAGCCTGCGCCCCCCTCCGGCAGAACTGCTGAGCATCGCATGAACCTCGCCGGACTCAAACACCGCCGCGTAACCGCTGCCAAAAGCCCAAGGGGCAATCGGATCAACCACAGCCTCTCCGTCCGCCGCCTTGCCCGAAATGCGCAGCGCAGCCGTCGCACCCGGTGTCAGACGCTCGCCGTAGCTCCGCGCATCAAGATTCAACAAAAGCTCGTATCCGATCCCGGACTCATCATTCGCCAGATCGACGCCCGTCAGATCGAGTGTGAGGAACAGCTTCATGCTGTCAGCATCCGCTTTCAACGTGACGGCGCTCGACTGTCCATCGGTGGCGCTCAGTGGCACGCTTTCCTTTAAACCGAAGTTGCGGGTGATTTCGATATAGCGATCAAAGATCTGTCGAACACCGTTCGAGGTCACCGCAAAGTTGAATGGCAGTCGCTGACGAAACGGCGCCTTTTCGTCAGGCAGCAGCAGGGACAGCGGCACCGCTTCGGAACCATTGGCATCCAGAGAAATCTTGCCGCTCTGTTTTTTGCCGCCCCATTCAGATTCCCACGAGGCCGAGAGACTGCCTCCGGTGCTGTTTTCAATCTCCAAGGACGGCGAACACTCCTTCTCCTGATTGAACGCCGTGCGCATAGTCCAAGCCACGCTGAATGGACGCAGAGGAACGACCAAGTCCGTGATGCGCGCTTCCGCACCCGAGATCACGAGCACCGGGAGCCTCATCAGCCCGTCTGCCAGCGGCAGCCTGAGCGTGTCCGTGATCTGGTAGCTCACCGCCACGGTCTGGTGAGCGCCGGCGGCCAGTTTGATCTCAGAGTTCGTGTCCTTGAGCTTCAATCCGCGCGGGACAAGCGGCAGCACCGTCAGAGACCGGCCGGAACGGGATGTGTTGGTGATCTGGAATTCGAGTCTGAGCTTTCCCTGTCCTTCCAAGCTCGCATTGGCCGCGCTGAGATTCCACGAGACCAAAGGCGCTCCGCTCATCACATCGTCAAACAGAATGCGGCCCATGGCCTGATGCATTTCCGTTGTCGGCGTGGCCACGGATGACGAAGCCCCGAGGTTCAACCGGCTTCGGAACTGCTGAACCACCGCTGGAAAAAGCAGGTGAGCTTCATGAGTGCCTTCCGGCGGAGCGACCAGCCGCGACAGATCCCCAAGGTCCGAAAACAAGATCTTCTCAGCCTTGCAATAGTCGCGCATTACACTGCTCGTCGACCGGGTGAGCGCCAGGCTCGTTTCCTCAGGGTCGGCCGCCTGCGGAATCGGTCCCGCCACGATCATTTCGAGGCGATGGGTGCGCGCTGTGTCGCGGAGGCTGCGCAGTCCGTCACCCACATCAACCGGAGCGATGCCCGCCAGACCGTCTTCGAGACCATAGGCCACAAGAACCAGGTCCGGCTCGCCTTGGAAACCCACCGTTGCAAGTGCGGAGGCTGCCGACACGATGCTCGACGTGCGCACTGGCTGAAGAAGAATTTCCGGCCCCATGACCATGCTGTCCTTGCTGCGCAGCTTCGACCCCGGCCGCACCACGCGCACTCCGCCCGTGTAGTAAAACTGGGTGGCCAGCGCTTTGGCAAACACACCCGCAAAGCTTTTGAGCAGCGGATCGGTGTCCTTGTCCACCGTCGCCCCGTCGAGGATCGCATCGCCCAGCACCACGATCTGCACGCGTTCACGGCGGGTGAGTTTGAGCAAAGTCTGCGGCAGAAAGGTCTGCCACCGCTCCCGCTGCGCGGAGCCCAGGTCAAAGTAGGTCTGAGGTTCCAGCTTCGGCGAAGGCAGTTTCGCCTCCACCTCGCGTGCCGCCTCTTGAAGTGCCGGGAGATCCGGCCGTGCTTCAGCAGCAGGTGGCGGCGCCGCAGGGGGCGCTTCCGGCGTCTGCGCACGGAGACCGGCCGCTCCCAACAACGCCAGCGCGCCCAGGATGGAGAAAGTCTTGTGGTTGGATGACATGCGGTCGCTATCTCAGCGAGACCGGCGGCTGCTGCAACCGGGGAGTGGGGGGCCGTCCAAATCCCGGTGCCATAGAGGTTGCAACCCCCTTCCGGTGATGAGACCGGTCAATGGTATGGTTTCCTTCCTCATCAGTGCGGGAACATTGTGGTTCCTGCTCGTGCTGTTCCACGAGGGATCCAATTTTGAAGCGCAGGAGCAACAGGCCCTCACGATCATCCTTGTCGTCTCGTTTGTCGGATGGGCCGCAAACATGCTTTTACCAGATGGATTTTGGCCTGTGGCACTTCTTCTGCAGGTCGTGACTCTCTACCTGGCGGTGGACAAATTCTGCGGCTATTCCACGCGGACCACTTGGAAAATCGTAATTTCGTTCTTCGGCGCCCACCTGATTTTGAGTATGATCGTCGTTCATTTCGTGTTTTAGCCACACCGCCATGTCCACGCACGCCACCGCCGCCGTCCTGTATGAAGCCAAAAAGCCCCTGAGCCTTGAGGAGGTGCTCGTGCTGCCGCCACAGAAGGGTGAAGTCACCGTCCGCATGAAGGCCGCCGGCGTCTGTCACAGCGACCTGCATGTGATGAAGGGAGATCTGGCCATGCCCATGCCCATCATTCTCGGCCATGAGGGCAGCGGTGTGATCGAAGCCGTGGGTGAAGGCGTGACCTCGGTGGAGGTCGGCGACCACGTGATCCTCGTCTGGCGCGGCTCCTGCGGAAAATGCGAGTACTGCTCCAGCGGCCGGCCTGCGTTGTGCGACATGGGCACGGCGATGCGCTTCACCGGCCTGATGCCCGACGGCACCACGCGCTTTCAAAACGCATCAGGCGAGAGCATCCGGCACTACGCGGGCGTGTCGGCCTTTTCCTCGCTCTCCACGATGCCCGAGGCATCGGTGGTGAAGATCCCGAAGGAGTTTTCCTTTGAAAAGGCGGCGCTCATCGGCTGCGGCGTGATCACCGGTGTGGGTGCGGTGGAACGTGCGGCCAAAGTTCAGCCGCAAAGCACCGTGGCCGTCATCGGCTGCGGCGGAATCGGTTTGAACATCGTTCAAGGCGCCCGCATGGCAGGAGCACGTCAAATCATCGCTGTGGACAGGTTTCCTCGCAAAGAAGGCGATGCGCGGCAGTTCGGAGCGACGGACTATGTCGATGTAAATGCCGGCGACCCCGTGCAGGCGATTAAAGATCTCACCGACGGCAAAGGCGTCGATTATGCCTTCGAAGCCTTCGGTTCGGGCAAAACGGCGGAGCAGGCCTTCGACGCCACAAAAAAGGGCGGGACATGTGTGATGGTCGGCATCACCTGCGCCGCGGATCGTGCCTCCATCAACGTGAACCAGCTCGTCTATGCGGAGAAAACCCTGCGCGGCAGCCTCTACGGCAGCACACAGCCTCGCAAGGACCTGCTGCTGCTGATCGGCATGCATCAATCCGGCCGCCTGATGCTGGATGAACTCGTCACCAAGCGCTACCCGCTCGAAGGCATCAACGAAGCTTACGATGCACTGCAGCGCGGTGAAGTGGCGCGCAGCTTGATCGTGTTTGATTGATCACGCGATGATCTCCTTGATCGGATGCTGGCTTTCCACCCCTGTGAGCCGCGCATCGAGGCCGGCGAACTTGTAGCTGAGGCGCTCGTGGTCGATGCCGCACTGGTTCAGGATCGTGGCGTTGATGTCGTTCAGGTGTGCGGGGTCGGTGGCGATGTTGTAACTGAAGTCGTCGCTCTCGCCGAAGCTGGTGCCACCTTTGATGCCGCCGCCCGCCATCCACATGCAGAAGTTCCGCGGATGATGATCGCGTCCGTAGTTCGTCTGCGACAGACCGCCCTGCGAATAGACCGTGCGACCAAACTCGCCGCCCCAGATGACAAGCGTGCTGTCGAGCAGCCCGCGCTGCTTCAAGTCGGTCAACAACGCGCCGATCGGCTGGTCGGTGTCGCCGCATTGCAAACGGATGTCAGCCGGCAGATTGCCATGCTGGTCCCAGCCGCGATGCAGCACCTGCACCACACGGACACCGCGTTCCACGAGCCGACGAGCTAGGATGGCGCTGGAAGCAAAGCTGCCCGGCTTCTGCACCTCGGGGCCATACATCTCGAGCGTGGCCTGGCTCTCTTGCCTCAGATCCACGAGCTCCGGCACGCTGGTCTGCATGCGAAAGGCCATCTCATACTGCGAGATGCGCGTCTGGATCTCGGGATCGCCGAACTTCTCGAAGCTGTGCGCGTTCATCTGCGACAGCGTGTCGAGCATCGCACGACGGTGCGTGCTGGAAACGCCCTCGGGATTCTTCAAATAGAGCACGGGATCGCCAATCGCACGCAAGGCAACGCCGCTATACTGGCTCGGCAGAAAGCCGCTGTTCCACATGCGTGTGAAGAGCGCCTGCGCCATGGCCTTCGCACTCCAGCGCGGCGTGAGCACCACAAACGCGGGCAGATCATTGCTCTCGCTGCCGAGGCCGTAGCTCAGCCATGAACCGAGGCTCGCAAAGCCCGGCACCTCGCGTCCGGTCATCACAAACGTGCACGCGGGATCGTGGTTGATCGCGTTGGTGTGCACCGTCTTGATCAAAGCAATGTCATCGACGTGCTTCGCCGTGTGCGGCAGCAGTTCGCTCACCCAGCGTCCGCACTGGCCGTGCTGCGCGAACTTGAACAAGCTCGGTGCCACTGGAAAGCGCGCCTGCTTGCTCGTCATGCCGGTGAGCCGCTGCCCGCCCTGCACGCTCGGCGGCAGGTCCTTGTCATACCACTGCTGCAGGCCGGGCTTGTAGTCCCACGTGTCGAGCTGCGACGGCCCGCCGTTCATGTGCAGATAGATCACCGCCTTCGCCTTCGCCGCAAAATGCGGCAGTCCCGGCAACGGTGGATGCACGCGGGCGTCAGGAGCACCAAGCGCGTCCTTGCCCATCAAATAGGTCAAGCCGAGCCCGCCGAGGCGCAGACCGCTGTGCCCGAAAAACTGGCGGCGGGTTTGCAGAAGATTGGATTCGAAAATCGGATTCATGACTCAGTTGCGTGTGACAGTTTCATCCAAGTTGAGCACCAGATTCGCGATCAACGTCCACGACGCGGTTTCGGGCGCGGGCGCGACGTTCTTAGGCTGCGATTCGCCAATGTGAACGGCCTTCTCCGCGGCTTGCGGGTCGGCCTTGTAAAGTTCGCGTTGTTTGGCGAGCGCCGTCTGAAGCATCGTTGTCTCCTGTGCATCCGGCTTGCGGCTCAATACGGTGCGGAAAAGCCAGTCGAAGCGATGGGCGTCATCCGCACCACCTTCCTTGAGCACACGTTCGGCAAGGGCACGCGCCGCTTCGAAATGCTGAACGTCATTCATGAGTTGCAGCGCCTGCATCGGCGTGTTGCTGCGTTCACGGCGTGTACAGCTCTCCTCGCGGTTCGGCGCGTCGAAGGTGGTCATGAAGGGCGGCGGTGCGGTGCGCTTGAGGAAGCAGTAGAGGCTGCGGCGATAGAGCGCGGAGCCGTGATCCTGCAGGTAGTAACGCGTGTTGCTGTCGCCATAGCCAACCGGTTCCCAGATGTTCGGCGGCTGATAGGTGCGGGCGCCGCGTCCGCCCATCTCGAGATTGATGAGCCCGCTGACGAAGAGCGCGTTGTCACGAATCTGCTCCGCACCGAGTCGAATGCGTGGGCCACGGGCGAGCAGACGGTTGTCAGGATCGAGACTGAGCAGATTCGACTCGACGGGCGAGGCCTGCCTGAACGCCTTCGTCATCACCAATTCCTTGATGAGTTTCTTCACGTCCCAGCCGTTCTTCTGAAACTGCGCGGCGAGATGATCGAGCAGTTCCGGATGGCTCGGCGGTTCGCCTTGCGAGCCGAAATCATGGCTCGTCTTCACCAAGCCGATACCAAACACCTGCTGCCAGAAGCGATTCACCGTCACACGCGCTGTCATCGGATTCTCGGAATCCACCAGCCACTTCGCGAGATCGAGCCGCGTGGCACGCGCGGCAGGATCGGCCTTTTTCAAAGACGGCAAGAAGGCGGGCGTGGCGGGTTCGACCTTGTCGCCGAGTTTCGTGTACTGACCGCGCACGGCGATGAAGGTGTCGCGCGGCGTGTCGAGATCGTGAAACACCATCGTGCCCGGAATTGCGTCATCAGCCGCAGCGCGGGCCACCTGCGCGTCCTCCCACTCACGACGCAGCCTGGCGATCTCGTCATTGGCCGGATGCGCAATGTGGGCGAGGTAGAAATGCAGCAGGCTCTCTCGCGCCTTGGCATCGGTGACCTTGTCCGGCGCGGTCATGAGCGTCTTCAAAACCGATGCAGGCACATCCGGCGGATTCTTCTTCCCACCGCCCACCGCCTTCCACCACGCGCTGAGTGACGCGAGCAGATCGGCCGATGCACGAATCTCGCCGGTCACAGTGCACAAATCCCAGGTCGTGGTGCCACCGACCTGCTGCACGGCGATGGTGTTGATGCGCGAACCGGTTTTCAATCCGAGCACGCCGGGATCGAAACTCAGCAGCGTCCACTCACCCGGCTTGGGCAGCGGTCCAGCCGTGATCGTGTCGTCCTTGCCGTAGGTCGTGGCATCGAAGACATGCGCGTCTCCCCAGACGATGCGGCGGCCGTTGAGTTCGAGACACACGACACCCGGCGTGTTGAGCGGATCGAGTCGCACCCACACGCTGACGCGAGGCGAGTCGCCGAGCACCACCGGCTCAAGCACCGGCGTGATGATCTCCTGGCTGAACTGGCCGTTGCTGAGTTCCAGCACGCGCCTGCCCGACTTCGCACCAAAACCGGGCTGCATCAGCCACACGCTCGGATTACGCGACGTGTTCCGCGTTTCAGTGCCGATGGCGAATGCGTCATCAAACAGCACCTGCGTGACCGTTTGCGGCGCGGGTGCCGGCTTGATCGTCGCAGGATCGATGTAGGCCACGTGTTGCCCGGCTGCATCGAGAGCCTTCCGCGCCACGTCCTCGGCTTTAACCGCCGCATCGAGCGTTTTTTGCTGCTCAGGTGTCGGCAGCTTCAGAAACGGCGGCGTGTCGGAGATGTTCTTGTCCATCGCCGGATCGGCGCCGCTGTAAAAGAAAGCGTAGAGCGAGTAAAACTCCTTCGTCGTCAGCGGATCGTATTTGTGATCGTGGCACTGCGCACAGCCACCCGTCAGTGCCATGAAGGCGGAGGTCAGCGTCGCAGCGCGATCCACCGCATAGAGATGCCGGTATTCCTCGTCGATCGCACCGCCTTCGCTGGTCGTCACATTGCAACGGCAGAACCCGGTGGCCGTGATCTGATCCGGCGTGGCATTCGGCAGGAGGTCGCCCCCAATCTGCCAGACGATGAATTGATCAAAGGGCAGGTTCGTGTTGAACGCCTTCACCACCCAGTCGCGATACGCCCACATGCTGCGCTCGTTGTCGAGATGCAGTCCGTGCGTGTCCGCATAACGCGCCACATCCAGCCAGTGCCGCGCCATCTCCTCGCCGTAACGCGGCGACTTCATGTAGCGATCGACCATCGTCTCATAGGCCTGTGGTGACTTGTCCTTCACAAACGCATCCACCTCCGCCAGCGTTGGCGGCAAACCGGTCAATGTGAAGGCCGCGCGACGGATCAGCGTCTCCTTGTCCGCTTCCTCCGCAAAACTGAGTTTGTCCTTCGCCTGCCGCTCCGCCAGCAGTCCGTCGATCGTCACGCCCGAATGATCCACCGGCTTCTCAAACGCCCAGTGCTTCTGATACGGCGCCCCCTGCTCGATCCAGAGCTTGATCGTGTCCTTCTGCGCCTGCGTGAGCTTCTTGTGCGACTTTGGCGGCGGCATGAGGTCGTCTGCATCATCCGTGATGATGCGCTGCCACACCTCGCTCTTCGCCAGATCGCCCGGCTTGATCGGGAAAGTCCCGTCCTTGGCCGTGTAGGCGCCCTCTTTTGTATCCAGTCGCAATTCCGCCTCGCGCTTCTTCGCATCGAAGCCATGACAAGCGAAGCAGTTCTCCGAAAGGATCGGACGAATGTCTTGATTGAAGCTCAGCTTGTCAGCGGCAAAGGCCGAACTGATGGCAAGCAGGCAGAGCATGGGCACGGCACGAGTCATGAACAGAATTAGGCGATTGAGAAGCTTACGTTGAAACGTCAGCCAAACATTCTCTCACCACGGGCTGATTCCGGACAAACCCTTGGCTTATCTTGCTTCAAAAGATCATCCAATCGCCCTCTTCAGCGCATTCTTCGTGATGCGCTGCACGCGCTCATCGGGTCCATGCGGACGGGACCAGTGACTCCAAGGGATCATGTGCCCGGGGGGGTCGCTCAACCCCTGCGCCCAGAAGATGGTGGTGGCGTTGAAGACGATGTTCTTCTTCGGGCCTTCGTAAATCGTCGAGGCGTATTTGCCGAGACGCGTGCCTCCGGCCCAGACATTGCCTTCGCCGACGACTTCGAGGCCCGGACGATCGGTGTCGGGCTCACCGTGAAATTCCCAACCGACGAGACCGGGGATGCTGTCGCCCATTTTCATGCCGGTTCCTTCAAAAAGCCAGTGATCGGGCTTCGCGCAGGTCCAGTCACCGCCACCGTTGAAGGGAACGATGGTGCGCGCACCGATAATGTCGCGTTCATCGGGACCGGGATTTTCAAAGGGTCCGAGGACTTTGGAATAGG
Source organism: Prosthecobacter sp. (assembly GCF_020439865.1). GTDB lineage: Bacteria > Verrucomicrobiota > Verrucomicrobiia > Verrucomicrobiales > Verrucomicrobiaceae > Prosthecobacter. Next base: position 32,025 of record NZ_JAGRPF010000140.1, on the reverse strand, counting down.
CCTCCTTTTCCTCCTCGCGAAATTCGCCATAGCAGGTTTCACGGGTGAGACGACGGTTGGCATCACCTTTCGCATTCGGCGTAAAGGGCGTGACCATGTACACATCATTGGCGGAGAGCCAGAGCACGTTCAAACCGTCGGCGATGGCTTGTTTCACATTTTGATACTGGCGCACGTCCCAATACTCGTCGTGACCGACGCTGATCATCGTTTTGACGCGAGCGAGATTCGCAGGATCGAGGTTGTCGACGTTCGAGCAGTAGGTGACATCGTAGCCTTCTTTTTCGAGCCAGTAGCACAGCGGGTATTCCCACAGCAGGAACTCGCCGCTGCCCACGCTGAGCGGGTTCTCAAAGATCTGCACGTATTTGCCGTAGGGCCGGTCAAAACTCACGCTGACGCCCGGCGCATGCGCGGCGCGGGGATCGGTGTAGAGCGATTCGTTCACCGGCCAGCGATTGTAGGCCTGCCAGGTGTTGTCGCTGCATTGGAAGAGGATGTCGGCGGGGCGATCGTCTTTGACGATGAAGATCACATAGCTCTGCCAGTAGGGTTTCTCCAAGGTTTCGGGAACCGTGGTGAGACGGCCGAGATACACGCCGCTGGGCCAGTCGGCGGGAATCGTGAGCGAGGTGCTCGACTCCCAGTGGCACTCACGCAGACGCTGCTCGCCAATCTCGGGCACCGGCTGTGTTTTGCCGTCGAACGGTCCTAGCGTGGTCATCAAACGCGAGCCCGCGCCGTCGTAGTAGCCCATGCGGAAGATTTCGATCGTGAACTTCGCCACCGGTTTGGTGCTGACAAAGATGTCGAGCTTTTCGCCCGCTTTCACCGACTGGCGCGAGCAGTAGCCCTCGATCAACGACGTGCGATAGGACTTCGCGTTGTCCGGTCGCATGCGCGTGAGCTGGAAACTCGCGCCCGCCTTCGCGTTTTCGGTTTTGATGAGATCGGGCTGTGCAGGAATGGCTGCGGACGAGGTCGTCCGCACTCCAGAGGCGATTGCAGCGGCACTGGTGGTCTTGATGAAGTCGCGGCGGTCCATGATGGAGCAATACGGAAGCGCCCGTGCCCGTATAGCAGACCATGCCGATTCATCTAACCTCACGCCGCCAATTCATCACGCAACTCGGAGCCGCGGTGGTTCTGGGACAGGTCGGAGCATCTGCCGCCGAGGTGGACGAGAACCTGATCGCCATCCTGAACGACACGCACATCGGCGTGCAGCATCCCGAGAGCGCTTCGATCCCCACCAATCTTCGGAACACGATTGCCTGGTTGCTGGCGCTGCCGAAACGCCCCGCCGCGGTCGTCATCAACGGCGATCTGGCCTTGAAGGACGGGAAGCCCGGCGACTACGAGCACTTTGCGAAGCTCATCGCACCTCTTCGCGAAGCCGGAGTGTCGGTGCATCTGACGATGGGCAATCACGACGACCGGGCGGTGTTTTACGAAGTATTGAAGAGCGAGAAGCCAGGGTCACCTGCTGTGGAGTCCAAACACGTCGGCGTGGTGAACCTCGCAGGGGCCAACCTCTTCCTGCTCGACTCGCTGAAAGAGACGATGGTGACACAAGGCTTGCTCGGCGACGCCCAAGTGACCTGGCTGACGAAGCTGCTCGATCAACACGCCGACAAACCGGCGCTGGTGTTCGCGCATCACAATCCCCGTCTGGGCGGCGATCCCCTGCACTTCCCGGGCGGTCTGGAGGATTCCGAGGCGCTCTGGAAGGAACTGGCGGCCCGCAAGCACGTCAAAGCCTACATCCACGGCCACATCCATCATCGCAACTTCTTCGAGCACGAGGGCATCCACATCCTCAACACACCCGCGACCTCGTATGTCGCCGACAAGAAAACCTCGACGACTGGTTGGACGATGGCCAGCCTCAGCAACACCGGCGGCAGTTTTACCACCCACACGCACCTTCCCGACCACGAATGGAATGGCGTTAAGGTAGATCTCAAGTGGCGGGTGTGAGAATTGTCTGAAAACTTTGTCTCCCCCGCCTCTAAAACGGGGCTGTGTCGCACGTTAAACTGGCATGACTCGTCGAGCCCTTATGTCCAGCCTAACACTCGGCGTCATGGCGGCCGTTGCTGATGATGAAGTCATCAAACCAAAGGGAGTTCTCAACGACCCCGGCCCAAAACCCGAACTGAACAAGCAGGGAGAATACGACTGCATCTTGAAAAGCATGGAGACGGGTCAGGTCACTGAAATCCGCCCTAAAAACATTCAAAAGCTGCATCCGCCGCGAAAGCGCACTTCCTCAGCTTTCACTACCGATGGAAGGTCATTCGTGTATTGGACGATTCAGGTCGATTATAAGTTAGATACGGTGTTCGGAAACGAAAACGCCTCTGCGTCTGCCTACATCCGCAATCAACAGGTGCATTTCTGGCTCTACGAAGGATCGGGAGAACTCGTTCCGTGACCGAGCGCAAGACATCGCCTCCTGCACCGTAGGTTTGCTCCGTGGTAAACACAGCACTCCCGGAAATGCGCTTTTCGCGTCGGAACATCCTGCAAGCGGGCGGGATGGGAATGCTCGGCTTCGGATTGAATCAGTTAAGTGCGCTTGGAGCATCTGCTGTGCGCTCCGGCATCGGTCTTGGCAAGGCGAAGTCGGTCATTTTGATCTTCAACGGCGGAGCACCGAGCCACATCGATCTGTGGGATCCCAAGCCGGACGGGCCGTCGGAGATCCGCGGCGAGTTCAAGACCATCAAGACAAACGTGCCGGGCATCCACGTCACCGAGTTGCTTCCGCAGATGGCGAAGCGCATGGACAAGGTCGCGCTGATCCGCAGCGTGCATCACGGGCACAGCAGCCACAACGGCGGCATGCATTGGTCCACGGTCGGCAGACCGTATCGTGTGGATAGCACGCTGATCACTCCTAGCCCGACCGATCTGCCCGGTGTCGGCACGCTCTGCGGGTGGCTGGCCCAGCGGGATGGATTCAGCAAAGGCGTGCCGCCGTATGTCATCACGCCGTTTCCGCATTGCGACAGCAAGGTATATCTCACGCCGGGTCAGTTCGGCGGCTGCCTGGGTAATCGCTACGATCCTTTCGTGCTCGATGACGATCCCAACGCCGCAAGCTTCCGAGTGCGGAACATGGGACTCGACGCCAGCCTCACGCCGCAACGGTTTCAGGAACGCCTCGCGTTGCTCAATCACATCAGCACCGCCGCACAACCCATCGCATCATCGCAGGTCGCGCAGATGGATATCTTCAATGAACTTGCCACTTCAATGCTGCAAACCGGCAAGGCTGCAGACGCGTTCGATCTGTCGAAGGAGCCCGACAAAGTGCGCGAGCGCTACGGCAGGCACAGCTGGGGCCAGTCGCATCTGCTGGCGCGTCGTCTGATCGAATCCGGTACGCGGTTTGTCACGACGGTGAACGGGCCGTCGATCACCTGGGACACGCACAAGGACAACTTCAACAGCCTCAAGAACCGCCTCGTGCCGCCGATGGAGCAGGCCTATGCCACGCTGCTCGACGATCTCGAGGAACGCGGCCTGCTGGACAGCACGCTCGTGGTCTGGATGGGTGAATTTGGCCGCACGCCGAAGATCAACAACGATGCGGGTCGTGATCACTGGCCGGGCTGCTACAGCGTGCTCCTCGCAGGCGGCGGCGTGCGCGGCGGGCAGGTCATCGGCAGCAGTGATGCCTCGGGTGCGTATCCGAAGGAACGCCCGGTCTCGCCTGCGGACATCCATGCGAGCATCTACTCGGCGCTGGGCTACGATTACCGTGAGATCGAATATCGTTCCTCAGACGGGCGGCCTGTGGCGTTGACGGAAGGCACAATGATCAGCGAGCTGTTTTGATTTCTCAGCCTGCTGCTATGCTGGACCGTGCCGAAAAAGAAAAAGTCCGCCACCAAAGTCAGGCCCGCGAAAAAGTGGTGTCTCTATGTGCTCCAATGCGGTGACGGCACTCTCTACTGCGGCATCACCAATGATCTGGAACGACGCATCGCCCAGCACAGGACGGGAAAAGGCGCACGTTACACCCGCGGACGCGGGCCGTTGAAGTTGCTGCGCTCGTGGCCACAGAAGAACAAATCTGCCGCATTGAAGGCCGAAATCGCCTTTAAACGCCTCACGAGGACCGCGAAAGACGCAAAACTGGCCTCCTGAGACGGCTTGAAGGGCAGAAATGTGACATTTGCGAAGGGTTTATGAGACAGAGCTGAATTGATGTGGTACAGAGACAGATGGTCCCTACAAAAGCAGTCACAAAAAAAGCTCCATTCTCCCGCCGGGTAGTTGATCACGTCACCGACGAACTGGTGAATGTTCTTTCCACAGGAGAAACCTTCGAGTTCAAAGATTTGTTCGCACGAGTATTTGAGGGACTAAAGCTCAAGAATGCGGTCAGCGGGGGTGAAGAAATGCTCCGCCTGCGCTCATACGAGAAGATCCTCAAACTGACCAACAGCGGGCTTGTGCAGAAGATCGGCAAATCCTATCGGGCTCTTGAGGGCATCGAAACGGCCTCCAGCGCTCATCGCCTGGCACGCTTGGATTCGGCCATTCTCGCCGCAGGTCGGGCCAAGGCCTGATCTGTCCCCTGTCAGCCCCCAATAGCAGGACAAATCAGCACACACGTGCTCGTGAGGGAAGTCCGTGACCGGAATGCTGTTACCTCCCTGGGGGGGGGGGAGTGGTTGCCTCACAAGGATTCGAACCTTGAATAACAGATTCAGAATCTGCTGTGTTACCATTACACCATGAGGCAGTGGGTCAGGGGCGCGCAAAATAGAGGCACCCGTCCTGCTTGCAAGCGTGACAGCATTTTTTTTCAGCTCTTTCCAGTCAACTCGTCCCGATGCGCTCTGGTTTCCGCAGCGATCACACCGCTCAGGCAGATCAACGCGATGAGATTCGGGACAGCCATGAGGCCGTTGGCAGCATCCGAGAAATCCATCACCGCCGCAGCGGGCTGAACGGCACCGAACAAAACCATCAACACCCATAGGATGCGATAGGGCTTCACCGCCCGCGGACCGATAAGGTATTCCGCTGCTTTCTCCCCGTAGTAGCACCAGCCGAGTATCGAAGAAAACACAAAGGTCATCAAGCCGAAGAGCAGAAAAATGGGGCCTACGGTGTGCAGTTCGGCGAAGGCGGCATTGGTCAGTGACTCCTTGGGCAAGCCCTCTTTCCAGTGGCCGCTGCTCACAATGACCAGGCCGGTAATCGCGCATACAACCACGGTGTCCCAAAATGTCGCCGTCGAAGACACCAGCGCCTGACGCACCGGGTTCCGCGTCTGGGCGGCCGCCGCGACGATCGGAGCGCTGCCGAGGCCGGATTCGTTGGAAAACAAGCCGCGGGCAATGCCAGCCTGAACCACGGCTTTCATCGTCGCTCCGGCAAAACCACCCACCGCCGCGTGACTGGAAAACGCGCTGCTGAAAATATCGCTGAAGGCCTGGGGCAGCAACGCGGCGTTCTTGATCAGAATCAGGACACATCCGAGGACATAACCGACGGCCATGATCGGCACGAGAAAGCCGCAGACCTTGGCGATGCTTTTCACGCCGCCCAGAATCACGGCTCCGGTAATCGCCGCCATGACAAGCCCCGACACCCAGCGCATGATGTTCTCGTAGTCGTCACCCGGTTTGATGTAGTCCTTCAACGAGCCCACCACTGAGTTGGCCTGAAACATGTTTCCAATGCCAAACGCAGCAATGCAGGTAAAGATCGCAAACACGATCCCGAGCCACTTCTGCCCGAGCCCACGTTCCAGTGCATACATCGGACCGCCCGCATAGCTGCCGTCCGGCATTTTCACACGGTATTTCACAGCCAACACCGCCTCGGAGTACTTGGTGGCGATGCCGAACACACCGGTGAGCCACATCCAAAATACCGCTCCCGGCCCTCCGGTGGCAACCGCACCGGCCACACCGATGATGTTGCCCGCTCCTATGGTCGCTGCGAGTGCCGTCATCAGAGCTCCAAACTGCGACACATCTCCCTCGCCTTCGTTCTCACGTGACATCGAAATCTTGATCGCCCGCGGGATGAAGCGCTGGATGAAACCGGTGCGAATTGTCAGGAACAGGTGTGTCCCAAACAGGAGCACGATGAGGGGCACCCCCCAGACGAAGCCGGAGAACTCAGAAGCGAATTTGGCGAAGTCCATGCAAGGGTTCTAGCGGCGAACATGCCAGCGAGCCAAGCACAAAATGCCTGTGATGGCATTTTGTGCCATCACGATACTTTTTCTCCGAGAGCGACATTCCCATTGCGCGTTTCGCCCCCATGCCGCTATCGTCCCAGCCCAATCCAAACACCATGAAGCCCTCGCTCTTCCCCAACCGTCGTACTTTCCTCCGCAACACGGCCGCCACCGCAGGCAGCATCTTCCTCCCCAATCTGCTGATCGGCCAGGAAGGCGGCGTCAAAAAAATCAATGTCGCCGGCATCGGCGGCGCGGGCGGCAAAGGCGCGTCTGACGTCGGCATTTCGGCCAAGGGGGCCAACATTGTGGCCATCTGCGATGTGGACCGCGAGCGCCTCAAGCAGGCCCAGCAGAAGTATCCCGATGCGAAGATGTTCGAGAGCTTCCGCGACATGTTCGAAGCCATGGGCGACAAGATCGACATGTGCACCGTCTCCACCCCTGACCACGCGCACTACCCGGCGGCGATGGAGGCCATCAAGCGCGGCAAGCACGTTTGCGTGCAAAAGCCGCTGGTGAACCGCATTTGGGAGGCCAACCAGCTTCATGAAGCGGCCAAGAAGAAAGGTGTGAAGACCAACATGGGCAACCAGGGCCACACTGGCAAAGGCATCCGCTTCCTCAATCAGTGGATCAGCGAAGGAATCGTCGGCAACGTGAAGGAAATTCACGTCTGGACCAACCGCCCCATCTGGCCACAGGGCAACGAAGCCAAGGAAAAATATACGCCCGGCGAAGTCCCGGCCAGCCTCAACTGGGAATCCTGGCTTGCCGCGACGCCGCAGGTGCCCTACCTCAACGGCCTGCATCCCTTCGCCTGGCGTGGCCATCGTGAGTACGGCGCCGGTGCCATGGGCGACATGGGCTGCCATCTTCTCGACGGCCCCTTCTGGTCCTGCGGCCTTGGCGAACCCTACAAGATGGAAGCCGAGTGCACCGAACTCACCGATGTGAGCTGGCCGAAGTCCTCCCACGTCGTCTTCTACTTCAAGACGGAGAAGTACGGCGAGATCAAGCTTCACTGGTATGAAGGCAGCCTGAAGCCCGAGCGTCCGGCCGAACTCGAAGCAGACCGCGACTGGAGCAAGATCAAAGGAGGCTTCCTCCTGCGCGGCGATGAGGGCGTGATCCTCAACACCGACGACTACTGCGGCAGCCCGCGTCTCATCCCGAGCACGAAGATGACTGCGTTCCTCGGCGGCAAGTCTCCTGAACTCAAGCTTGAGCCCGCACTCGCCGAAGGCGAACCGCAGCTCGAACTCATCCGCGCCATCGAGCAGGACAAGATCTGCGGCAGCAACTTCGACTATTCCGTCCCGCTGACCAAGCTCTGCCTTTTCGGCAACCTCGCCATAGCCAATCCCGGCAAGGTCATCAACTGGGACGCCGCCAAGCAGGAATCCGACAGCGCCGACGCGAACAAGCTCATCACCCGTGCGGCCTACCGCCAGGGCTGGGACTACAGCGCCGCGAACGTTTAAATCTGTGACACAGGCTGACCGCCTGTGTCATTGCCTCTCTAAAATCAATCGCCCGGCAGGAATCCTGCCGGGCGATCGTGTTTTAACCCGATCTTTGGCACTACCTCACGAAAACAAATGCGTCAGCGGCTGGCCCTTGTCGGCGACGGTGAACGGACGCTTGCTGGGTGAGTAGATCACCTGATCAAGCGGCAGACCAAGCGCGTAACCGATGGTGGCGTTGAGGTCGGGCGGACCAACCTTGTCGGCAGCGATGCCGGCGCCGTCAGGCGTGGTGGAGCCATATTTGATGCCTCCTTTGATGCCACCGCCAATGATGACGGAGCTGAAGATGGGATAGTGGTCGCGGCCCTGGTTCTGATTGATCTTTGGCGTGCGGCCGAATTCGGAGCTGACGACGATCATGGTGTCCTCCAGCATGCCCCGATGTTCCAGATCGGTGACGAGGGCGGCGAGAGCGGTGTCCAGCGTGTCGCAGAGACGCGGGACGTTGATGAAGTTCGCCACGTGCGTGTCCCAGCTTCCGAAGCTCACCTCGATGAAGCGCACCCCATGCTCGACGAGGCGGCGTGCGAGGAGGCAACCCTGGCCAAACGTGTCTTTGCCGTAGGCCTGACGAAGCGCTTCAGGCTCTTTGGTCAGATCGAAGGCCACAAGATCCTCGCTCTTCATCAACCGCACCGCATCGTCATACATGTCGGCATAGGCCTTCACGTTTCGGGTGTCCCACTTGCCTTGGAACTCGGCGTCCAATGAACCGGCAAGTTCACGACGCATGCCGAAGCGCTCGTCGGTCACGCCTTTTTGCGGGCGCACGTTTTGCAAGCCAGCTTCAGGATTGTTCACCATGAGCGGGCCATGCTTTTTGGCAAAGAAGCCTGCGCCAGGATGGCGGCTGTCATTGCCAACATAAACATAGGGTGGCAGTGCCGGATTACCCGGTCCTTGGAAGAAACTGAGCCACGCACCCATGCCCGGATGCTTGATCGTGCTCCGCAGCCCAAAGCTGGTGTGCATGAAATAGTTCGCCTGCTCATGTGCCGCGGTATTGGTGGCCATCGAGTTGATTACGCAGGCGTGATGCATCTGCTTAGCCATGCGTGGAAGGTATTCGCTGATCTGGACGCCGTCGGCGCTGGTCTTGATGGCCTTCGTGGCCCCCATGACCTCCTTGTTCTCCGGCTTCGGATCCCAAGTGTCGAGGTGGCTCTGGCCGCCGGTCATGTAGAGGAAGATGACGTTGCGGGCGGTGGCAGCCTGCTTGGCTGTAGCGCTGCCTTCACCGACGGCGAAGGCCTTGCTGCTGAAGAGATGCTCCATTGAAGGCAACAAACCGACTCCGAGGCAGGACTGGGCCATGCGAGTCATCACAGAGCGGCGGGTAAGATCGGTGTTCATGGTAGTTTCAGGTGTAAAGTTTCAATTGGGAATCTGGGTGTGACTTACTCGACGAAGATGAAACGCTGGGTGCTGAGGGCAGCGGTGATGATGTCCTCCCACAGCGTCTTGGACGACGCGTAGGATTCGATGGTCTGCAGCATGTGGGCCCTCTCCTTGGCCGAAGGCGGACGGGAATAGACGCTGAGGAAGAGTGTATTGACCTTATCTTCGTTCGTCGTGGCCTTTCGCAGGTTGATGCTCAACATGGACCAGGCGCTAGTGAGCTGGTTGAGCAGCGAGCCGTTCATCATCGTCAGCGCCTGCGGCACGCTTGCTTCGTCGTTGGCGTTTTCGATGATCTCGCGGTCGCTCTGACCAAACTCGCGGAGGAAGTGGCCGCGGGGAGCGGGTGAAGGCAGTTCGGCGGCGCGGCTCCAAGTCTGATGCAGTGTCTTCTCGTAGTTCTCAAAGCTCTTCGCGCTCTTCTCATCCTTCATCCCGAGCAAGGCCTCGTATTCCTTGATGCGCTCCATAACTTTCGGATTCAGCGGTGCCTGTTTCGGATCCACGCGAGTGTCTTCCATGAGGTTCATCATCGCCATTTCCATCGGTCCGTCACCGCTGACGGCGGCGAGCTCGGCCTGGATATCCTGATTGCCGGACTTCTTCGCGGCGGCGTAGAAGGACTTGGACACCTGCTCGCGCAGGACGCGCTGGGTGCTGTTCAGGCGGTTTTGAATTTCGCGCACCTTGGCCTTGTCATCCTTGGCGCGCGCCACGTCGAGTTCCGTGCGCAACTGGTCGAACTCCTTGTTCTGTTCAACCATGACCTCTCCGACCTGCTTGGAGGCTTCAAAGAGCAGCGCGGGCTCGGTCCTGTCGAGCAGTTCAGCCAGACGGTGACGGTTCTCAAGATCGCGGCGTTCGCGTTCGCGGGCACTCCAGTTCGGCTGCTCCGGGTCCGGACTCACAAGGGCCACCAGCGAATCCCACACCTGCTCGGCGCTCATGCGGTGAAACACGGGCCCTTCGAAATAGTAGGGAGTGCCCGGGGAGACTTCCTTCGTGCTGGCTCGGGCAAAGGCCTGCGTGTTTAAGAGCATGCGGAGGTAGGCCTTCATGTCGTATTTCAGCGCCACCATCTGGCGTTCGAGAAAGTGCATGAGTTCCGGATTGGAGGCCACGCTGCCGTCCATCATTTCATCGACCTGCTCGTAGATGCCGGCGCCAAAGACGCGCTTCCACAGGCGGTTGGCAATGACGGTGGTAAAACGCGGATTCTCGGCCGAAGTCAGCCACTTGCCGAATTCGTCGATCGAGTTCGAGTCCTTCGAAAGCGTCACCGGCTTGCCAAACATCACCGAGGCCTGCACGACATCCTTCGGCTTGGCATCCTTGTATTTGTAGTCATGCGGCAGACGCAGGGCGCCCTTGTTCTGCACGACCAGCGTGTTGCGCAGCGGGCGCACGGCCTCGCTCATCGCCTTGCGCATCAGATCCTGAGTCTCCTTGTCGATTGACTTGTCGGCACGCATCATCTTCTGCACCTCGTTGTAGCCCTTCGACTGGTAGCTGGTGGCGCTCATGTTGTGCGTGAAGGCCGCCATCTCGTAGAACTGTTTCTGCGTCCACTTGTCGAAGGGATGGTCGTGGCACTGAGCGCACTCCAAACGCGTGCCCAAGAAGATTCGGGTGGTGTTCGACAGATTGTCCAGCGGCATGCCGCGGTCGCGCATGTAGTAACCGATGGCGCCGGTGTCGAAGCAGGAACCGCTGCTCGAGACGAGTTCGCGGGCCATCTGATCCCAAGGCTTGTTCTCGCGCAGCGACTCGCGGATGTAGTTCAGGTAATTCTCTGCCGTGATGCTGCCGCCCACCCCCTGGCTCTGCGCACGCAACACGTCAGCCCAGTAGTTGAAAAAGTTCTGCACGTAGCCCTCGCCGGAAAGCAGGCTGTCCACCAGCTTCGCCCGTTTGTCAGGAGCCTGACAGGCATAGAACGCCTTCGCCTCGTCGTAGGTCGGGATGCGCCCCACTACGGTCAGATAGACGCGGCGCAGGAACGTGGCGTCATCCACAAGCGGATTGGGAGTGATCTTGTGCTTTTGCCAGCTTTGGGCCAGCAGGGCGTCGATCTGTTTCGAAGCAGCGGTCGTGTCCGCAGGCGCGGCCTGAACCGAGACGGCGAACAAAACGGATGCGAGGAGAGAAAGTGTTGGCTGTGCTTTCATGCAGCAACCAACGCGGCGCGCTCAAACAACGTGTCAGCACCCGGGCATGATGCCAAATACGGCACACCGAATGACAATCCACGGATTGCCAGCCCGCTCAAAACCTGTCTCCCCCTTCAAAAGCCCGTTTTATTTGGGGGACATGTCATGGATCAGCCCCTTGATCACATCCATCGCCTCACCCATGCCTTTCATCAGTTCGTGGAGGCCGGGACCCAGAATCCATGAGGCATAGGTGACCGCCATCCACCACGCGACCGCATTGACGATGATCATGATCGTCACCAGCACCTCGACCCAGCGGCCCCACACCAGCAGATAGCCGTTCTCGTCCTTCTTTTTGCGGAAGATGTGGTCTGAGTACAGGGAAACCGCCGCCCACCAGAGAAGCGGGGGGATCAGCAGGAATCCCAGGATCATGCGCCGCATCACGGCGCCTCCACGCTGATTGTACGGCACACGATTGTAGTCCCGATAGCGGGCCACGCGACGGCGTGACGGCCGCACCGTGAGGCCGTCCGCGATCACCTGGCCTTCTGCATGCAGTTCCAGCAACGTCGAGACCGGCCGCCACTGCTCGTCATCATCGCGCTTCACCAGATCACTGTCCCGGATGGACCCATAGGCCAAGAAATTGCGCAGATCGTCCTTGGAGCAGGGCCCCAAGGTCTTCTGGCCTTTGGCAATGTAGTAAAGAGCGTGCACGAATCGGGAGGAGTCGAACCGAGGTATATTACCGTACTTCGTGCGCGCATTGCAATATTCACACCAAGTTGAGTTGTAAGTTTTTTTCATCCGAAGCGCCCGATCGAAGCTCAACGGCCCCTCGCCGCCGGTTCCGCCCGGTGGTTGCAGGACGGGCAGGCCCGTGCCAAAGACAGCCTCCAGTCCGCACCTCCCCATGAACAAACTCGTCATCATCACCGGCGCCTCTTCAGGCATTGGAGCCGCCACGGCTCAAGCCTTTGCCGCCGCCGCGCACCCCCTGCTCCTGCTGGCCCGCCGTCTGGAACCCATGGAGGCTCTCAAGCTCCCAAGTACCCTCTGCCGTGCCGTCGATGTCCTCGACGCTGAGAGCTTCCAGAGAGCCATCGACGAAGCCGAGGCGCAGTTCGGCCCCGCCGAATACCTGGTGAACAATGCCGGAGTCATGATGAATGCCCCGGCTCTCGAGAGCAATCCCACCCAGTGGGACTCGATGATCGACATCAACATCAAGGGGGTCCTCACCGGCATCCGCCTGGCCCTCTCCGGCATGGTGAAGCGCGGCAGCGGCACCATCGTCAACATCGGCTCCATCGCCGGCGTGAAGACCTTCAGCAATCACGCGGTGTACTGCGGAACCAAGTTCGCCGTGCATGCGATCAGCGAAGCAATCCGCGAGGAAGTCAGCAGCAAGAACGTGCGCCTCATCACCATCGCCCCCGGCATGGTGGAAACTGATCTGGTCAATCACACCACGCACGACGCCTCCCGAGACGGCTGGTGGGATTACGCGAAACAGATCGGCGGCGCCTTGAAGCCCACCGACATCGCCGAAGCCATCGTGTGGTCCTGCAAACTGCCTCAGAGTGTTTGCGTCCGCGAAATGGTCATCTGCCCCACCCGGCAGGAGCCTTGATCCTCTTCATCCGCCTTCCTATCGTCTCATTTATGTCCACGACTCCTGCCGATCTCCTCACCGCACTGAACTGGCGCTACGCCACGAAGGTCTTCGATCCCACCAAGAAGATTCCCGAAGACACTTGGAAAGCGCTTGAAGAATCCCTTGTCCTCACGCCCTCGAGCTTCGGCCTTCAGCCGTGGAAGTTCCTCGTCATTCAAGATCAGGAACTGCGGGAACAACTCGTGGCACACTCCTGGCGTCAGCGGCAGGTGGCCGACTGTTCCCACCTCGTCGTCATGGCCACCAAACGCGCCATGAACGAGGCGGACATCGACGCGAACCTCATGCGCATCGCCGAAGTGCGCGGTGGCACGCCGGATTCATTGGCGGGATTCCGCAAAATGCTCATGGGCACGCATCAGCAGGGTTACATGACCCGGGAGTGGTCCAAGATGCAGGCCTACATCGCCCTCGGTCAGTTCATGACAGCCTGCGCGCTGCTCGGTGTCGACACCTGTCCGATGGAAGGCTTCGTTCCCGAGAAATACGACGAACTGCTCGGCCTCGAGGCCCAAGGGCTCACCACCGCCGTCCTCTGCCCTGCGGGCTATCGCCATGCCGATGACCGCTATGCCGTCCTACCCAAGGTGCGCTTCAAGCACGACGATGTGATCGAGCATCGCTGATGCAAACTCGCTGAGCCGACCAGCCCAGAAGCTGGTCACAAAGCCTTGGGTTTGACCTTGGGCTCGGCAGTCTTGGACGGTCCTTTCTTCGGAGCACCTTCGGACTCATCCACCGGCTCGCCATCCCGGAAGCGCTGGCGTTTGACCACCTTTCCCTCCTCCGAGTATTGAACGGCCTCGCCGTGGAGCTCGCCCGCCTTGTAGCTGGCTTTGAAACTGGGGCTGCCGTCGGAGTAGAATCCCTCGGCGAGTCCTTCCATGCGGTGATTGGCAAACGGAATGCGGCGCACCACTTGGTGGTCCTCCATGTCCAGCAGCAGCCAGCGTCCACCGCCCTGATAGTCGAGCACTTCGTCCTCGTTGCGGTATTGGCCGACAGGCGGTTCCTGAATCAGCAAAGGCACTTTGCCGCCCTCCGTGAAAAAGTACATCCGTCCAACCTCCTTCTTGTCCTTGTAAAAGACGGTCAGATTCTTCATCCCGATCTGGGCGAAATGGCCGTCAGCATCAGGCGGCTGCAGCTTCGAGAAATCGTTCGCCTGGGTTCTTACCCTCAGCACCGTTTCCGCAGGATCGTTGGGATCGATTTCAAAACCAAAGTAGTCATAGAAGTGGGTAACCACCCTGTCCTCCTTGTCCGGCTTTCCCTTCCCTTCTCTGCTGCCATAGACTTTGTCATGCTCCTCAGCCGATTGCACAAAGTCGGCGTCGCCATACTTCGCACGGATCTTTGCCAACGACGGCTCGGTGCGGCAGGGCGGACAGGACATCTCGATCGTCACGAAGTATCCGCCTCTCGTCCAGCTTGTCTGCCGCTTGTTGAAGAAGACATCGTCGATTCGCCCCTCGGCATAACCTTTGCTGAAGAAGGCCTGGTCCAGCAAGATCCTGCCCCCTCGTGATCCGAGCTCTTTCACCTGCTGTGCCGCGCCGGCCGGTTTGAGCTTGAGCGCTTTCTCAACGCCCGCGTGTCCCCACTCCTTGTCGTCGGCGGGCTTGGCAGCAAAGCCGAGCGTCACACGCAGTTCCGTGTCCTTCGTCTCCTTGTTTTGTTGGAACCAGAAGATGTAGTCCCGTCCCGGTTTGAAGTAGCTGCCGTCCAAGGTCTGCAGAGCGCGAAAGCGGTCCTTCTCCCCGGCCACGTCCAGCCCCTGGTAGATTTTGTCAGCATTCAACCAGTTGCGAAATGCGTCTTCCACATCGCCAGAGACCGGAACGACGTACCAGGTGGACCAGGCGCCGGGTGCGTTGAAGTACCACACAAAGTCGCGTCCTTCGAGATCCTCAGGAGCGGTGATGCGAAAACCATCAAACACCAGGCCTCCCTTGTAGCTCGAAGTGGTCTCGCCCAGCTTGATTTTAAATGAGGCGGATGAACTGGCACCGGAGAGCTTGATCTTCTCGTAGGCGGCAAGGTTCGCACGAACTCCCGCAATCATCGTTTCCGGAGTCCGCTCCACCTCCTCCTGCGCTAACATCGCGATGGGAGCCAGAAGACAGCACAGGAGGGCAAACGAGGCTTTCATCCGAGCAGGATAACACGATCCCGACGTCTGAGCACAAGCACGAAAAAGCCGCCGGGTTTCCCCGACGGCTTTTGTGAGTTTGAAGCAGCGGATGGATTTACCAGCCGTGTGCGTCGCGGACTTTGATCATCGCGCTGAGGATCTTGTTCCAGGTGTCCGGCGTTTCGAGCACGGCGTTCGGGAACATGCAGCCATCCCAGCAGATGTGCTGGATGCCGCGGGCGGCGGCGTCCTTGAGCCAGTAGCCGGCGGCTTTGGTGATGTCGAGTTTGCCGTTTGGATCGTCGGCCTGGCAGTGCTTGCCGGTCTTGTCGTGCGATCCGGCGCCATGCACAGTGCCGTCGTTTTGAGCGACGTGGAAGTCGATCGTCCATGGGCGGAGAGCGTCAGTCATCTTCTCGTAGGCGGCCCAGAATTCGGCGTCGCTGTAGCCTTCCTTCACGAGGGCATGCTCAGGCGCATTGTAGCCGAGCGTGTAGAGGTAGGTGTGGGCGAGGTCGGCTTGGAAGCCGAGCGCGTTGGGCATGCCCACGCCTTCGAGGACGTCGAGCATGTCCTTCCACGAGTGCATGCCGGCCCAGCAGATTTCACCTTCGGCGGCGAGGCGCTCGCCGTTGTCGGCGGCGATGGCGGCGGCCTTCTTGAAGGTGTCGATGATGCGGGCGGTGTTTGCCTGCGGATTCTCGCGCCATTTGGCGATGCCGAACTCGGCGGAGTCGATGCGGATGACGCCGTATTTGCGGACGCCGTGCGCATTGAAAACCTTCGCGATGCGGCAGGCCATTTTCACAGCGCTGAGGAATTTCTCCTGCTGGGCGTCGTCGCCCATGGCGGAATCACCGACGGTGCCGGGCCACACAGGGGCCACAAGGGAACCAACGGAGAAACCTTTGGAGGCGATGAGGTCGGCGATCTTCTTCAGTTCGTCGTCGCTCGCCTCGGGATTGGTGTGAGGCAGGAACAGGAAGTAATCGATGCCTTCAAACTTCTGGCCGTTCACATTCGCGGCGGCGGTGAGGTCGAGCATCTTTTCGAGGCTGATCGGTGGCTCCTGGCCTTCGCCATCGCCTTTGCCGACGAGTCCGGGCCACATTGCATTGTGAAGTTTGGGTGAGGAGTAGCTCATGGTGGTTGCTTGGTTTGAGGAAACGGAATCGCGAGGTTAGCGGGTGCGATTTGGAACGCACGAAGAAAATGGCGTCATTTCGCTTTCTTCTTCGCCTTCGCAGCAGGTGTTTTCTTGCGGATGACCACCTCGACCGCGTTCTTCTGCGGCGTGCCCGGCGTGCTGCGGCCGTCGGTGACGATCTTTTCGAGTTCGGCGGTCATTTTGGCGACGATGGCCGGCTCCGAGGACTGCAGGTTGTCCTTCTCGGCAATGTCTTCCTTCAGATTGTAAAGCTGCGTGTCGGGCAGTCCTTGCTCGCCGGGACTGCCGGGACGCGGATCGCTCCAGCCGCCGGAACCGGCGCAGAGTTCGATCTTCCAGTCGCCTTCACGCAACGCGAAACTGCCGTTGATGGAATGATGAATGACGCTCTGGCGCAGTGGCTTGCCGGACTCGCCGAGCAGCACGGGCAGGAAGCTGAAGCTGTCCTCCGCAGCGTTGTCCGGGAGCTTCACGCCCACGATCTCGGCGGCGGTGGCCATGAAGTCGGTGAGGCACGTGATCTGGCTCGTCGTCTGACCACCTTTGACCTTCGCAGGCCAGCGCACGATGAAGGGCACGCGGTGGCCGCCGTCAAAGATGTCTGCCTTGTGGCCGCGCATGTTGTAGCTCGGATTGTGGCCTTTGGCGATGAGCTCGGGGAAGTTTGCCTGCGGCGAGCAGCCGTTATCGCTGGTCACGATGATGAGCGTGTCTTTGGCGATGCCGTTCTCTTCCGTGGCACGCATCACCTGGCCGATCGCATCATCGGTTTCCATGACGAAATCGGCATAGAGACTGATGCCGCTTTTGCCCTGCCATTTCTCGCTCGGTAGGATGGGCGTGTGCGGCGAGTTCAGCGGCATGTAGATGAAGAAAGGATCGCCCTTCTTCGCCTTCTCGTTGATGATCGTCACGGCGCGCTTGGTGAGCGATGGCAGCACGTCCTCTCCACGGAAGCCGGGGGAGCCGGGGCCCTCACGGGTGAAGCTCATCTTGCCGCCCGAGCCGTTCATGGCGAGCTTCATGTTCTCCGTCGGATTGGCCACGACGTGATCGTTTTCGATGAAGCAGTAGGGCACCATGTCCAGCGAGGCGCTGATGCCGAAGTAGGTGTCAAAGCCGACGGTGGTGGGCCCGTTGGCGATCGTCTTCGTGTAATCGACGTTGTTCACCTGCGCGGCGGATTCGATGCCCAACTCGGTCACCTCGCCCTTGCGCACCCAGTCCATGCCAAGATGCCACTTGCCGATGCAGTGAGTCGAATACCCCTGCGTCTTGAGCATGCTGGCCACCGTCATGCGGCCCTGCTCAATCAAACGCGGACTCAGACCGCCGAGCACGCTGCTCTGCAGTTTGGAGCGCCACGCGTAGCGGCCGGTCACCACGCCATAGCGGGTCGGTGTGCAGACGCTGGAACCGGAGTGGGCGTCGGTGAACTTCATGCCCTCGGCGGCGAGCTTGTCGAAGTTCGGCGTGGCAATCTTGCCTTCAGGGTTCAGGCATTTCACATCGCCGTAGCCGAGGTCATCGCAGAGGATGAAGATGATGTTCGGTTTGTCGGCCGCCGTGGCGGCATGGGCGATCGAGAGACAAAGCAGCGTCGTGAGAACAAGGAAACGGTTCATGGTGGACCGAATTCAACGCGCTCAGTCCTCCGAGCTATCGAGATATTCCAGCGCCTTCGAGAAGCTCGCCTGCGTGAGGAAATGATTGAGCCGCGGCGGCAGCACAGCACGCAGACGCTGATGCTCCGCCATGATCTCTTCCGAAACCGTTTTCAGCGCCTCCAGATGCGCCGCCGCGTCGCGATCACGGAAGGCGTGATCGGCGATGAGGTCAAGGCGACGCTGGAGGAGCGTGCGGAGGTGGTCGAGGTCGGACATGCGTGGATGATGCAACGCAATCGAGAGCGGGCAAGACGGACAACCGCTCAGAGCTTCGGTGGCGGCGGTTTAATCGGTGCCTGCTGGCCGCTGACAACACCTTTGGCCTTGGTCGAGCGCTTGTAGATATGGGTGCGGTAATGTTTGTCATGGCAGGCGACAAAAAGTTCACCGAGATCTTTTCCACCGAAACAGATGTCGCGCGGTTCGCCTGGAGTGGGAATAATGAAATTCACGCGTCCTGCCTGGTCACAGACCTGGATACCAAGAGACGTGGCGACGTAGAGCCAGCCGTTGGTGTCCACACACATGGCATGGGTTCTCGCTGGAAATGGCAGTCCGTAAGGATCTTCAGTGAGGTAAAAGTGCTGCGGATGTTGGAACAATGGCGGTTCCATCCGAAGCTGCACGCAGTCGATCCGGCTATTGTAACCTGTGATGTAGAGCAGGCTTTGATCGGGCGAGAGACAAATTGAGCCACCCGATGAGCCAAGGACTTCGGAATGCAGCTTTTCGCCATGAAGATAGTGGTAGCTGCCATCGACATCGACCCGACCTATGAGCGCATCATTACAGCCCGCGAAATAAAAGCGGCCCAAGCTGTCACAGCAGACGCCACTGTGATTGGTGCATGGCGGGTCGTATTCGTTTTCTTTGTCTCCGAATCTGATTTCACGCTCCACGTTTCCGTTTGAAGTGACATCCACAATGCGCGCAAACTTGTTTGGATGCTCGACTGCGAAAAAGAGACGCAAGCAGCCGTTCGGTCCCGCCTTGAAGCCGCTTGAACCTCCTTTGGAGTGAACCTTCACCTCCTGTTTTCCTCCATGGGCATCCAATCGGACAAACGAGGTGACATTCTCTACCGCCCCTTTGTGGACATAAACCGTGCCATCGGCTGTGGAAGCCATCTCAGCGCGCAACGCCGGGAAATGATCGGTCGCCGGATCGTGCAAAACGCCCTCCCACTCTCCTTCTCCCACCACCTCAAATCCCTTCCAGTTCGACTCGCCTTTCGGGTTCGACTTCACCTCGATGTCCGTCTGCCAGTCGCGCCAGAGCCAGCGGAGGACGTCGGGGAAGATTTGGCTCGCGTGCTTTTGATTGTGGCCGCCTTCGCCCCAGGCGTGGTTCACGTCGTAGCCGGCCCAGGTGAGGCTGCGCTCCATCATCTGGTTCGCCATCCACCAGTCGCCGCAGTAGAGGTTGTTGTCGCTGGCACCGCTCTGGAGGAAAACGCGCAGGGGCTTGGGCTCGAACTTGCGGACGAGGACGGGCTGTTGATCGGCCCCATGAATGCCGACGTAGGTGCCGACTCCGGTGAACACGCGGCGGAAGCGGTCGGGGCGATGCCACGCGACCATGAAGGCGCAGATGCCGCCGCTGCTGTTGCCGGCGATGGCGGCGTGATTGGGATCGGTGCTGAGTTTGATGCCGTGTTTCGCCTCGATGGCGGGCAGAAACTCGTCGATGAGGAACTGCGAGTAGGTGGGCGTGATGCTGTCGTATTCGTAGCTGCGGTTGAAGCGCGGCAGGGCGTTTTCATTCGCGGCAGGAACGATCCCGGGCTTGATGAAGATGCCGATGAGCGGCGGGATGTCCTTATTCGCAATGAGATTGTCGAAGACGACGGGCGCCTGATAGATGACGCCGTCCTGAAACACCATGAAGGCGGCAGGCTTCGACTTGTCGAGGCCTGCGGGCAGGTAGATCTCGTATCCGCGCTGCGTGCCGGGAAAGACACCGCCTTCCTTCGCGGTGTAGCTGTCCTTAATCAGCGCGCCCTTGGGCACTTGCGACTGCGGCTTGGAGTCTTCCGTGAGAGGAAACTCGGGCTCGGCGGCGGCGAGGCGGGTCAGAAGAAGGAGTGCGAGGACAGAACGCATGCAATGATGCTGACAGAGCGGGAATCACGTGACCAGCGTGATTTTGTTCGGTCTCGCATCAATCTCCACATTCGTAGAGGTGAGTTCGGGCTTGTTTCACCATGGGCTCCGGCTAGCATGCGCCCACCTATTTCACCCCAATTTACCTTCACTTGAAACCCGGTTTCGTTCTCGCATGCGCGTTCGTTGGCGCGGGGCTTGCCTCGTCAGCTCCGTCGGGGGAAAAGCGCACCGGCGACCCCGGAGCCAGCCAGGACATCGCTCTTCTGCGACTTGGGTATGAACGAGACCTGATCGAAGCCAGCCTTTCACCGATCAAGCAGCAGATCACCACCCTCGACACACTGGAGAAACAGTTCGCCGCCGAACGCGATTACGACGCCGCCATCACCGCGCGCGATGAGCGCAAGCGTCTGCAAAACGAACTCGCACGGCTCGACAAAGAGCTGCTGCTTCTACAGACACGTGAACAATCACTCAAAACAGCTTTGCTGCCGGACCGCATCAAGCTCTCTCTCGATGCAGCCACCCTGAACGATCTCCGCCGCGAAGGCGGAGCCATCACTGGCTGGTCGAAGATCGGAGCCTCCGCGACCTGGAAGCTGCCCTCGCTTCCGCCCGGCGGTTATGAAGTGATGCTGCGCTATCGCTGCGGCGCGGCGGAAGGAGGCCAGTTGCTGATCAAAGAAGCACGATTCACGCTCACCACGGACATCGAGACCACGCTTAAAGGCCCCGAAGAACGGAGCGCCGGCACCCTCAAGATCAGCGATGGGTCAGGCACGCTCACACTCGTCGCACAATCGCTCTTCACCAACAATCTCATGCAACTGCTGGGCGTCGAACTGGCACCGGCATCCCGATGAATCTCCGACTGACAGTTTTGATCCTTGCCCTGCAGGCCGGTTTGACACCGCTGTCCGAGGCTCAGACGCCGACTCCCGAACCTGCGGAACCCGCCGCTCTCACCACCACACGCGCCACGTTTCTTCGGCAGGTCATGGCAGACTCGCAGCTCCTGACCGAACAATACGAACGGGCGCTTGCGAGGGCGGAGACGGAAATCGCCGCTACAGGTGACTACGAAGAGGCCCGGGCCATCCGGCAGCGTCGTGAGCAGTTGCAGGCGCTTTACGCCGGCACCGCGTCCAGCCTCGCCACTCCCCTGCCCTTGGTGCAGGCCCGAATGATGGGCTCGGCCCAGGCCTCCGGTGAAACTCTCAGCGGCTGGCGTTCCAACGGGAGCGGCGCCGAGTGGCAGGACTTCCGCCTTCTGCCCGGCAGCTATCATCTCGAATTCGAAGCGAACATGAGCGACGCGCCCGTCGCAGGCAGCATCTACGCCTCTTCGAAATTTCAGCCGCAGAAGACGGCACTGTTTGAATTCGACGAGGTGACGTTGCTGGGCAAAGCCCCCGAAAATCACCGCACGTTCGACATCTCCCGCAGCACCGATGAAACCACCTTTACCACGGTGCGCGTGGGCCCGCTCACCTTCACGCGCAACCCGGTGACGCTGCGTTTCGCATCCTCGGCAGGTTATCCCGCCAACATCATCCGCGTCCGCAATCTGCGGCTGGTTCCCGTGACGGAAGAAGCCGCCTCAACAACAGAGGTGCCACTGGCCAATTCGACCACCGCGATGCAGCAGGCCAATGCCGCGCTGAAGACAGCCATCGACGACGCCCGCGCCACCGCCACCACCGCCTATCTCGCCAACTTGCAAAACCTCGCGCAGGAAAAGCCCGCCTTGAAAGATCAGGTCAACGCCGAGACACGCCGCGTCCAACGTCTGAGCGATCAAAAAACAGGTCCCACCGGCATCCGCGCGATCAGTTCCGTCGGTGGCAATCTCAATGGATTCGAAGATCTCAGTGACGCACGACTGTCAGGAGAAGAACCTCTTTCCGGTGAGCGCTTCAGCGTCGTGCATGAGGGCCGCACGCTTCCCGTGCGCCTCCTCTGGGTTGACTGTGCCCCGATTGAAGAAGACGACCCGGGTGTGGATCGCTTTGCTAAGCACTTCAACATCGAAAACGAAGATGCGGTCGCCGTGGGCCGTGCCGCACGTGAATTCACCGCCGGCTATCTGCGTGACAAACCGCTGCGCCTGCTCATCCGCCCGGATCGCGACAAAGACGGCACCTATGCCGCCCTTTTGTTCCTGCCTGATGTCGGCCTGTATCAAAACGTGCTCGTCGACCACGGGCTCGCCGCCGCCGTCCCACCACCGCGAGATCTGCGCCGAAGTGTGATGGAACGTGCCTTCCTCTCGACCCTCACCGCCCGTGAAACCGCCGCCAAAAACCGCAAGCCCGCCCCCGGAGCCTGGGCGCTTTCGGCTGAAACCAATGGAGGGAAAAAGCAATGAGGCGCGTGCTGATGCTCGCTTTGTTTTTGATCATGCTTGCTCCCAGTGCAGGAGCCCAGCAACCCGCCGCACCTGCAGCGCCGGCCACGCGGTTGCAACAGATGGAAAGCATCTATCAGAAAGAGCTGAGCGCACGTCACATCCCATTGCTCGGGAAGTATCTGATCGAATTGCAACGTCAGGCGGCCGGTGCCACCAACAAGCCGGCCTACGACGCCGAGATCGGACGCATCCAACAAATCATAAGCGCAGGCGGTGTACTGGATCTCATTGCCATGCAGAAGGCGCAGTCGGGCACCATGCCGATGCCCTCGGCCATGCCTCCACCCGTCCCTGCCGAACGCAAAGAGGCGCTGATCGCGCTGGCACCCGCCCTCGCCCAGTCTGTTTCACCCACACCGCCTCCTGACGCCCCAACTGCACTGATCGGCGAAGCCGAATGGCGCATCGAACTCATCGCCGCAGGCAGCTACGACATCCTGCTACACTACGCATGTCCGGAGCTGAACCAGCCTGTGAAGATTCGTGTCGAGTTTAACGGACAAATCATCGAAAAAGACCTCGATGCTGACCGGACGACCAAGAATGCCGAAACGTTCCGAATCATGCGGTTGGGCAGCCTTGTCTTGACCGGAGACCATCGAGGAGAAACACTGCATCTCAGCGCCGGTGACAAAACCAGTCCCAAAGTCACCCTCAAGAGCCTGCTCATCACCCGTCCGCGTGCCCCCGCCCCCAATCCCTAGTTCCATGCTGCGTTCCGTCCTTCTTCTTTCCATCGCACTTCTGGCCCTTGGCTCGCTGCCATCCTGCAAGCGGATCGAGGACAAGCTGCGTCGCCTGGCAGAGCAAAGTGGAGTCGCCCCCAAACCTCCGCCTCCTCCCAAGCCCGCTGAGCCAGCCGAGCCCGCGTTGACCCCCGAGGAAGAGGCGATCGAAAAGAAGCTGCAGGATTCCGCGATGCTAAGCTCAGCCGCCCCGGAGCCTGAGATCCCGGCAGCCCCAGCCTTCGAGCTCAACAAGTCCGCCATCGTTTCCGTTCTTGGCTACCATGATTTTCGCGATCGCGGCGGCAGTCCCATGCTTATTGCCGCACCCAAATTCCGCGAGCAGATGCAGGCGATCAAAGACTCCAAGATTCCGGTCATCTCATTGAACGAGATGATGGCCTGGAAGCGCGGAGAGAAGAACATTCCGGAAGAATCCATCGTCATCACCATGGATGACGGCTGGGAAGGCGTTTACACCTACGCCTATCCGGTGCTGCGTGAGTTCAACTTCCCGTTCACCGTCTATCTCTACAAAAAATACGTGAACATCGGCGGTCGCTCCATGAGCTGGGACCAACTCAAGGAGATGATGGCGCACGGCTGCGAAATCGGCAGCCACAGCGTCTCCCATGAAAGCCTCAAGAAGCGCCCTAAAGGCGCGAAGAACGACGCTGACTTTCAGCAATGGATTGTGGGCGAACTCAAGGACTCGCGCGACTTTCTGGAACAGAACCTCAAGATCAAAATCACCTCCTTCGCCTATCCTTTCGGCATCTTTGATGACAGCATCATGGAGACAGGACTGCAGGTCGGCTACGAATCGCTCGTCACGGTAAACGGCCAGAAAGTCACCTGGGACACCCCCAACGGCAAAATCGGTCGCTACATCATCCATGGGGACAACGACACCAACTTCAAGCTCGCCACCAGCTTCCGGGGGCGCGGAGACGTCACCTCCAACAAGTTCCTCGTGGCAGACGCGAAAAACGACAAAGGAGAGCAGCTCATACAGCTCACTCCCAAACCCGACGCCGTCATCGCGGAACGACGTCCTCTCATCGAGGCAGATTTGAAAAAAATCGGCACCATCGTCCCCGAGAGCATCAAGCTGCGCATCGCCGGTCTCGGCACCGTTCCGGTGAACTACGATCCGGCCACAATGGTTGTGCGCTTTCAGTTTCCCTACAAACTGCATCGCGAAGAATGCGCCGTCAGCCTCAGCTTTCAGCGTGATGCCGCCCAGCCTGCCGAAGTGGTGAGCTGGCGCTTCAAGATCGACCTCGCCGCGGCTTACCTTCCAGCACCGTAGCTCCATTTTCGAGGCCTTGATTAGATCCGCCTTCGCAGTTGCCATGCGGAAGCTTCTGCCGACTGTCACGCGCCCCACTCCTCTTCCCGATGTTCTCCGCCCTCTCTGAAAAACTCGAAAGCGCCTTCAAAAAGCTGCGCGGCCAGGCCCGCATCAGTGAATCCAATGTCAGCGAAGCCATGCAGGACATCCGCATGGCCCTGCTGGAGGCCGACGTGGACTTCAAAGTCGCCAAAGACCTCGTCGAAACCGTCACAAAACAGTCCGTGGGTGCTGAAGTGCTGCGCACCGTTTCGCCCGGCCAGCAGATCGTCAAAATCTTCCACGATGAGCTGGTCAAGCTGCTCGGCAGTGATGCCAGCGCGCTGAATCTCGACCCGCCGCAGCGCATCCTGATGACCGGCCTCAACGGTGCCGGTAAAACGACGACGTCCGCCAAGCTCGCCAACTGGCTCAAGAAACAAGGACGCCGGCCGCTGCTCATCGCCCTCGACCTTTACCGTCCGGCCGCCATCAAACAGCTTCAGGTTCTTGGTCAGCAGCTCAACGTGCCCGTCTTCGCACCCGCTGAAGGCGAAACTGATCCGGTGAAGGCGGCAAAGGCGTCGCTCGTCTGGCTGAAGGAACAGGGCAGCGGCATCGCCATCTTTGACACCGCCGGTCGTCAGGATCTCGACGAAGAACTCCTCGCCGAACTCAAGCGCGTGCGGGCCATGGTGGAGCCCAATGAAGTGCTGCTCGTAGCTGATGCTGCCACCGGCCAGCAGGCTGTCAGCGTGGCGCAGAAATTCAATGACGCCGTCGGCATCACCGGCCTGATCATGACCAAGCTGGACGGCGACGCCCGCGGCGGCGCCTTGCTTTCGATGCGTCAGGTCACCGGCTGTGCCGTGAAGTTCCTGGGTGTCGGCGAAAAGGTCGAGCAACTCGAGGTCTTCCACCCTGACCGCATGTCCCAGCGCATCCTCGGCATGGGCGACGTCGTCGGCCTCGTCGAGAAAGCCGCTGAAGAGATCGACGAAAAGGAGGCGATGAAACTCGCCGCCCGGATGCAGTCGAACAAATTCGATTTCACCGACATGCTTGCCCAGCTGCGCATGATGAAGAAACTCGGCCCCATCGGCGGCATCCTCGGCATGCTGCCCGGAATGGGCAAGATGAAGGACATGGTGGGAGCCGATGGCGACAAACGAATGAAGCATGTCGAAGCCCTGATCCTCTCGATGACACCGAAAGAGCGCCAGCGTCCGGAGATCATCAACGGCCAGCGACGCAAGCGCATCTGCAATGGTGCCGGACGTCCGGTGATGGAAATGAACCAGCTTCTCAAGCAGTTCGAAATGATGAAGAAGCTCATGAGCAACAAGGGCATGATGGCCCAGATGATGAGCGGCATGATGGGTGGAGGCGGCGGCATGGGAGGACCGGGAGGAATGGGTGGCCTCGGCGGCATGCTGGGTGGTGGTGGAAAACTGCCCAAACTTCCGCCCGGCATGAAGTTCCCCGGCAAATTCTAACCCTTCCCTCCTCGATCAAATCATGAGTTCCCCTTTCCGCATTGGAGTCGCCGGAGTCGGCGCCATTGGCAAGAATCACGCCCGCATCATGGCAGAGATCGCCGCGAAGAGCGACGGAGTGGTTGCTTTCGCCGCCGTGTATGATGCTGACGCCGCACGCGCCGCCGAATTCGCCGCTCAATATGGCACCCAGGCCGCGAGCGACCTCGAGGATTTCGCCCAGCGCATTGACGCAGCCACAGTGGCCGTCCCGACAATCTTCCACCGCAAGGTTGCCGAACCGCTCATGCAGCGCGGCATTCACGTCATGGTGGAAAAGCCGATCAGCGAATCCTATGCAGAGGCCCAGGCGCTGATCGAACTCGCGCAGGAAAAGAGCGTCATCCTGCAGGTCGGCCACATCGAGCGTTTCAATCCCGTGCTTCTGCAGCTTGAGCAGCGCATGGACCATCCCAAGTTCATCGAAGCCCACCGTCTCTCCCCGTTCCCAAACCGCAGCATCGACATCGGCGTGGTGCTTGATCTCATGATTCACGACATCGAGATCGTCCTTCACCTCGTGAAGTCGCCGCTGGTGCAGGTGGACGCCGTCGGCATTCCCGTGCTGACGAAGCGTGAGGACATCGCCAACGCACGACTGAAGTTCGCCAACGGCTGCATCGCCAACATCACCGCCAGCCGCATCAGCCCCGAGAAGATGCGCAAAATCCGCGTCTTCCAAAACGACAGCTACCTCAGTCTCGACTATCAGGAACAAAGCGGCTGGATCTACCGCAAGGACGGCATGCAGATCGTGCGCGAGGCGGTCGAAGTCGAAAAAGACGAGCCGCTGAAACTCGAAATCGCCGCCTTCGTCGAATGCGCCCGTCACGGCCGCAGGCCGGTGGTTACGGGGCAAGAAGGCGCCGAGGCCGTGCGAATTGCGCTCGAAATCACCGACCAGATCGAAAAGAACGCCGCTCTCGGCACCTCATGAACCGGATTT
The DNA here is from genome assembly GCF_020439865.1 of Prosthecobacter sp. Taxonomy (GTDB): domain Bacteria; phylum Verrucomicrobiota; class Verrucomicrobiia; order Verrucomicrobiales; family Verrucomicrobiaceae; genus Prosthecobacter. Next base: position 5,030 of record NZ_JAGRPF010000140.1, on the reverse strand, counting down.
TCATCATCGCAGGCGAAGTCAGCGGCGACACCCATGCCGCAGGATTGCTGCGTGAATTGAAGGCGCTCGAGCCGGACATGAAGGTCATCGGTCTGGGTGGACCGAAGATGAGGGAACTCATTGGCGAAGGCATTGAAGACTGGGTTGAGACGGCCGGAGTCGTCGGCCTTTGGGAGGTGGTGAAGATGTACCGCTATTTCAAAGAGAAGATGGACGCGGTGCTCGACGCCATTCTCGACCAGAAGCCCGAGGCCGTCATTCTAGTCGATTACCCCGGCTTCAATCTGAGACTGGCCAAAGCGCTGCGCACCGCCGGCTACAAGGGCCGAATCTTCTACTACATCAGCCCCCAAGTCTGGGCCTGGAAAAAGGGCCGTGTGAAAACGATGGCCCAGGTCTTGGACCTGATGATCTGCATCTTTCCCTTCGAAAAGGAGTTCTATGAAAAAAGCGGACTTCGCACTGAATTCAGCGGCCACCCGATGGTCGATCGCTTGGTGACACTGAAGCGGGACTGGAAGCGCGAATCCGGCCTGGTCGGCTGGTTTCCCGGCAGCAGACTCAACGAAGTGCGCCGTCTGTTTCCGCTCATGATGGATGCTGCGAAAGCGATCAAGCAGGCGATCCCCAACGCACGTTTCGCCGTTTCTGCGGCAAACGAATCCCTTGCCGGCTACATGCGCACCATGGCGGAGGAACACGGCATGCCCGAAGCCAAGCGCTGGATCGAAACCGGCACGGTCTATGATCTCATGCAGCGTGCCGAAGCCGGTGCTGTGGCATCCGGCACCGCCACGCTCGAAGCGGCATGTTTTGGCCTGCCCTACACGCTGGTCTACAACGTAAGCTGGCCGACTTATATCATCGGCAAACTCGTCGTGCGCATCAAGCACCTGGGCATCGTCAACATTCTGGCGAAACGCGAAGTGGTGACAGAACTCGTGCAGGAAAAACTGACCGCAGACAGTCTGGCGAAGGTCACACTCGACCTCCTAACCCACGAGTCGAAACGGCAGCAAATGCAGAAGGAACTGGCCGAGGTAGTTGCCACGCTCGGCAGCGGTGGCGCTTACTCGCGCGCCGCACAAACGGTGCACGAAGCGCTGTAGCGCCTCAGACGACGACCTGAGGCAGTTTCCAGACGTTTTTGGCGTATTCGAGGATGGTGCGGTCGCTGCTGAACTTGCCCATGCGAGCCGTGTTGTGAATGGCCATCTTCTGCCAGCGCGGCTGATCACGATAGGCCTCGTCCACTTTGGACTGACAGGCCGCATAGCGTTCGTAGTCCGCCATGACGAGGAAAGGATCTCCATGTGCCAGCAGACTGTCCCGCAGAGGTTTGAACTCGTCAGGATTGCCGGTGAAGTAATCAGATGCCAGCCAGTCGATGCTGAGACGCAGATCCTCGCTTGCGTGATAAAAGTCCCAAGGGTTGTAGCCTTTGGCCAGCAGTTCGGTAACTTCCTCCACGGTGAGACCGAAGATGAAGATGTTGTCCGGGCCGACCTCTTCGAGGATTTCCACATTGGCACCGTCCAGCGTACCGATGGTGAGCGCACCGTTGAGGGCGAGCTTCATGTTGCCAGTGCCGGAAGCTTCCTTGCCCGCAGTAGAGATTTGCTCCGAGAGATCGGCAGCAGGAATGATGCGCTCGGCGAGTGAAACGCCATAATTCGGGAGATAGATGACCTTGAGCTTCCCATCCACACGCGGGTCGTGGTTCACCTTGGCGGCGAGGGCGTTTATCGCGTGAATAATGTTCTTGGCAAGAAAGTAACCTGGTGCAGCCTTGGCTCCGAAGATAAAGACACGCGGTGCCATGTCGATCTCCGGGTTCGCGATGATCTTGCGGTAGAGACTGACGATGTGCAGCAGATTCAGGTGCTGGCGCTTGTACTCGTGCAGACGCTTGATCTGAACGTCAAACAGGGCATCCGGACTGACGCAGACACCACAGGTGTCCTGGATGATCTTGGCAAGATGCACCTTGTGACCGCGCTTGATGGCGTGGAACTTTTCCCTGAACGAAGCGTCGTCGGCAAACCGGTCCAGCGCCTTCAATTCATTCGCATCCTTCAGCCATCCGGAGCCGATAGACTCAGAGATCAACGCGGAGAGCTGCGGATTGCACACGTCGAGCCAGCGGCGAAAGGTGACGCCGTTGGTAAGATTGAGGAAGCGGCCGGGATACAGCTCGAAGAATTCGGGAAAGAGTCGCTCGCAAAGCAGGCGCGTGTGGAGCGCGGCCACTCCGTTTGTCGCATGGCTGCCAAGAACGGAGAGATGCGCCATGCGGACGTGCTTGCCGCCACGCTCCTCGATGAGCGAGAGATTGCGCTTCTTGTCGGAATCTCCCGGCCAGCGTTTTTCTACCTCGCCGTCAAGGAAGCGCTTGTTGATTTCAAAAATGATCTGCAGGTGCCGCGGGAGAACACGCTCAAACAAGGCCACGCTCCATGTTTCGAGCGCCTCGGGAAGCAGCGTGTGATTGGTGTAGGAGAACGTTTTCTGGCAGATGTCCCAGGCCTGTGTCCACTCGAGTTTCTCGTCATCGACGAGAATTCGCATGAGTTCGGGAATGGCGACTGCAGGATGCGTGTCGTTGAGCTGGATGGCGGCCTTGGAGGGGAATTCACTCCACGGCAGCTCGTAGCCCCCCTTGAATCGACGCACAATGTCGGCCAGCGAACAGGCGACGAAGAAGTACTGCTGCACCAGACGCAGTTCTTTGCCGCTTTCGGTGGCGTCGTTCGGGTAGAGCACCTTGGAAACGGTTTCAGCAATGGCCTTTTCACGAAGGGCTTCGATGTAACTGCCTTCGTTGAACACCTTGAAATTGAAATCTTCGTCCGCCTGCGCCTGCCAGAGACGCAAAACATTCACGGTGTTGCTGTCGTAACCAATGATGGGAATGTCCCATGGCAGTCCCAAAAGGCATTTGGTCTCGATCCACTCGTGGTGAGGCTGGCCGAACTCGTCGAATTTCTGAATGACCCTGCCATAGAGATGCACCGTCTGGCGGTACGATGGCCGCGCAATCTTCCAGGGGCTGCCATCACGCATCCAAGCATCGGGATGCTCGACTTGTTTGCCGTTCACGAACTCTTGGCGGAAAAGACCGAACTCATAGTGAATGCCGTAGCCGATGGCCGGTAGATCCATGGTGCTAAGAGAGTCCATGAAACAGGCTGCGAGACGTCCCAGACCTCCGTTTCCGAGCCCCATGTCAGGCTCCTTCTGAACCAGCGCATCCAAGTCTTTGCCCATCTCTGCCAGCGCCTGCTTGGTGGCTTCGTAAATCCCTGAATTGCGCAGATTGTTCTCCAACAGCCGGCCCATGAGATACTCCAGCGAGAGATAATGCACACGACGCACTCCCTGCGCACGATGCTGCCGGCGAGACTGGGTGGCACGCTCCATGGCCCGATCCCTCACCGCCAGCGACGTGGCGACATACCAGTCGTTCTCGCTGGCAGTTTCAATGTAGGCGCCCAGGGTAAAGCGCAGGTGATTGGTGATTGAGAGCTTGAGACTGTCGGTGGTGTCGAGAACGGCGCAGTTGGCGAGGGCTTCCATGGGAGTGCTGAGTTGGGAAAGTTTTACCAGGTCAACCACTTGGGGGGATCAACCGGAGCGATAAGAAGAGTGATTTCGCCTTTTGGCGCTTTAGTTTGAAACCAAGAGAGCAGGATGCTTGCCGGGCCACGCTTGAATTCCTCAAACTTTTTCGTCAGCTCACGTGCCACAACGATGCGACGCCCCGGTTCAAGCTCTGCCAGAATGGCCAGCGTATCGACGAGCCGGTAGGGACTTTCGAAGAAGATGCTGGTGCAGTCGCGCTGCAAAGCAGCGGTGAGTTCGGTGGTTCGTGCGCCCTTTTTGTGCGGGAGAAATCCACCAAAAAAGAAGGGCGTCGTGGGCAGCCCCGAAGCGGCGAGCGCGGTGATCACCGCGCTTGGGCCCGGAATCCCCTCGACATGCAAACCTGCTCCCACCACGGCTCCCACGAGTCGTTGTCCCGGATCAGATACGGTGGGCATGCCTGCGTCCGAAATCAGGGCCACACTGCCGCCCTGACGCATGTGATCGATCAATTGCGGAATGCGCTGCGCCTCATTGTGTTCGTTGAGACTGACGAGCCGTGCTCGAATATCATGGTGCTTCAGCAGGATCCCTGAGTGACGCGTGTCTTCACATGCCACCAGATCGGCCACGCGCAACGTGTCCAGCGCACGCTGGGTGATGTCGCGCATGTTTCCGATCGGAGTCGCCACCAGATGAAGCCCCGCCCTCAAACGCCCGGTGGCGACCACAGGTTCAAGCACTGCATGCGCCTCGCCTTCGAAATGGTCCGCCTTTGAATCCTGCTCCGATGACATGAAACGGAGAGTCGGTTACCAGCCCTCGGAAACCTGATCAGCCACTTCGTGAGCGAGACGCTGAGCCGCATCTTCAAGCAACTGGGTCTCGGAGAGCTGAAGGTTCGCATCGAGGATGATGTAAGAATCAGCCGAGGCGCTTCCGTTGTGAATCACTTTGCCGGAACCGGCCTCCGTGATCGTGAACGCACAGGAGAGGGTCGCCAGAATCTGCGACGTACGCAGGATGTTGTTACGATCTGAACGGAACTGCGTGCGATTGATTCGTAAAATCTTCCCCTGCAGAATCGCCTCTGCCTCGCCTCGGGAAACAATTTGATAGGATCCGTGGTTCTGCAGCTGCTTGATGATCGTATTGGTCACCAGCACCCCCAGACGGGGCTCCAGCGTCAGATTTTCAAAGCTTGGCACCGCGATCTTGGTGATGTGGCGCAGATGGGCGGGCTTTTGACTGCCGAGACTGTAACCCGCACAGCCGGTGAGCATGAGACACAGTGGAGCCAGCAAAAGAAAAATCTGTTTCATCCAAAAATGGTTTGAGAAGTGAGCCACCCAGCATGGCGGGTTGTCCCGTCTGCGCAAGAATTATGACGCCGGCTTCACCGTCGGCGCCGGAGGAATCGGAGGCGCTGTGCCTGATGCCGGAGGAGG
>NZ_JAGRPF010000139.1 GCF_020439865.1 Prosthecobacter sp. | reverse complement strand
GCGCAGGCAGGTCAGGTGCTGCATCGGGCTGCGGCCAAGTTCCTTCAAACAAAGCCGCCGCAGATGCTCGGGGCTGCAATGACTGCGATGCGCCAGCTCCGCGAGCGTCCAGTCGCGCATCAGGTCCTGCTCCACATCGGCCCACAACTTCGCCACACGCGGTTCCTTGCTCCGCCACGGCTGGGCGATGCGACGGATCGTCGCGTGCAGGAGTTCCAGCCAGTGATGCAGAAGACGCGGTTCGCGCTCCCCTTCCCATTCGGCACGCACGCCTGAGATGATACGCACGATCTCATCCGCCTGTGCCGTCGGCATCACCGGCGACGCCGCCCCGACCACGGGAGTGACAAAACTCGGCTCGTCGTAGCGCACCCACGCGAAGCACCAGCGCTCGCGCCCTTTCGCCTCAAACGCATTCAGCACACGGGGCGGCGCCAGGCAGACCATGCCCGGTTTCACGCGCTGCCAGCGACCGTCGAGCAGGATCGAACCCTCGCCGCTCACGCAGGCGAGGACGAAACTCCCCTCCGGCTTCATGCGCACACGCCGGTACGGCGGCAGCGCCTCGTCCATGCCTAGCCGGGCAATGCGATGCGTGCTCATCTCCACGCACTCACGCGCCTCCACCACCCAGCGCCGCGTCTTCGGCCCGTTTAGGGTGGTTTCGTGCAGGTGTGTTTCGGTGGCCATGTCGAGATAGGGGATGCCTTCCAACCGCTGATATGACGCTAATTTGACGCTGATGCCAGAAGTTCATCATTAGCGTCCCATCAGCGTCAGATGAGCGGTTCAAACATTGCCTGAATCAATGAGACGATCTTCACAAGTCCATTTGGGACATGACGCTGCACATGTGGCCGCGACAATCTACGTTGGCTATTGCACACCACTAGTGATTCTCCAGCCCCAGCGGAAGAGATTGCGAGCATCCGCGATGCGCGAGGCATCACTGGAACATCCGAGCACGACGACAAACAGTCGTTTCCCCTGATGGGTGCCGGTGGCGACGAGGCAGTTGCCGGCTGACTTGGTGAGCCCGGTTTTGATGCCGTCGTAGCAGTCGAACGCCAGCAGCTTGTTGGTGTTTTCCCACGCGGCACGCCGCTCGCCGCCATTCGGCAGCCGGATGGTCGCCTGATAGGTTCTCGTGGCCACCACCTTGCGATAGAGATCGTGCTTCATGACTGTCTGCGCGAGACGCAGCAGATCAGCTGCGGTGATCGTGGGAACGTCGGCGAGTCCATCCCCCAGGGCGCTGGTATACATCGTGTCTGCCATGCCGAGTTGCCGGGCCTTGCGGTTCATCTCGGCGATGAAACGCCCCCGTGCCTTGTAGATGGGGCCTTGCAGTGCGGGTGGGCTTTCGTCGCCTGGCGGAGCGAAGCGATCGTTGAAATGTTCCGCCAGCGCATTCGCCATGTCATTGCCCGAGGGCAGCATCAGCGCGTAGATCGCGTCACGCAGCTGGATGCTTTCGCCTGCGGCCAGTTCCGCGCGGCTGCCGGGTGTCGCGGCAGCGCTTTTGGAAATCGTGATCCACTCGTTGAGCAGCTCCGGATTCGCATCGACCTGTCCGAGCACGACCCGGAGGCACATCATCTTGGTGGTGCTGGCGGCCTTGAGCTTGTCTTTGAGCCCCGCCGAAGCGAGCACTCGTCCGTCCGCACCATCTGCCACGCACCAGGCCTTCGCCGAGATAACCGGCGGCGCGTTCGAATCGAGGTTTTCGGAATCGGCCAGAACCATCGTCGCGCCCAGGCAGACAAGCAAAGTAACCACGTTTTTCATGAGTGAGCTCAACGCAAGGGTCATCGGATGTCTTGCCCGTTCTCGGGCTTGTTCTCACACCACTGCTGTCGCGCAAAGGTGCATTTCGGGCATGACACCGTGCATGTGATCCTGCTAGCCTGCGCCGACCATTCCCGTTAATCCAACCATGAAGCCAATCCTCGCACTTCTACTGACCACGGCCGCACTCCACGCGGAGCCAGTCTCGCTCTTCGACGGCAAAACCCTCGACGGCTGGGACTACGATCCAAAAATCTGGCGTGTCGAGGACGGCATGATCACCGGCGGTTCAACGACGGAGAAGATCAAGGAGAACCACTTCATCTGCACGAAGAAGAGCTACCAGAACTTCGAGCTGAAGCTCAAAATCAAGGTCGGCGGCGATCCGAAGACCGGCATGCTCAACAGCGGCATCCAGATCCGCAGCCTGCGCGTGCCCGGCGGCGCGCACATGACCGGTTATCAGATCGATTGCGGCGCAGGCTGGTTCGGAAAAATTTATGATGAGTTCCGCCGCAACAAGGTCATCTGGGCACCCACGCCGGAGCAACAAGCCGCGCTCGACAAGGTAATCGATGTCTATGGCTGGAACGAGTATCGCATCCGCGCCGAAGGCACGCGTATTCAGACCTGGATCAACGGCGTGCACTGCATGGACTACACTGAGCAGGACAAGAACATCGCACTCGACGGCCTCATCGGCCCGCAGGTTCACAGCGGCGGCGTTTGCCTCGTGCAGGTCAAGGATGTGACGATCGAAGAACTGCCGCCGACGCCGAATGCACCCACGTGGGAATCGCTCGGCGGTGTCGATGCCGCGCGCAAACTCGTCGCTCCGCCGCCGAAGCCCAAGCCGCAGGCGGATGCAGCGAAACCGAAGCGCGACATCAGTTACAACAACGTGCAGGGCACCGCTTTGACCGCCGAGGAGCAGTTGAAGAAGTTTCATCTGCCCGAGGGCTACGAGATCGAACTCGTCGTCAAGGAGAGCGACGGCATCGGCAAGTTCATCAGCGTTTACTTTGATCAGCGAGGTCGAATGTGGACGCAGACCGCGCTGGAGTATCCCGTCGATGCGAATGAAAACCCCGCCGCCGCCGAGGCCGTGTATGCGGCGAAGGGCAAGGACAAGGTGCTCGTCTATCCGCGGGAGTCGGTGAATGCGCCGATTCCCGCGGGTGGACTCACCAACCCGACCGTTTTCGCCGACGGTCTCGCCATTCCGCTTGGCATCCTGCCTTGGGGCGCGGGCGACTCCTGCTACGCACTGCACGGTCACGACCTGCTCCTGCTCAAAGACACCGATGGCGACGGCAAATCGGACAAGCGCGAGGTCATCCTCACCGGCTTCGGCGTGCAGGACTCGCATCTCTTTCCGCATCAGTTCACGCGTGCGCCCGGCGGCTGGATTTGGATGGCGCAGGGCCTTTTCAACAACAGCAAAGTCCACAAGCCCGGCAGCAACGAGGAAATCGACTGGCCCAAATGCTCCATGGCGCGCATGCGGCCCGACGGCAGCGAATTCGAAGTCACCAGCACCGGCCCGAACAACATCTGGGGCCTCGTCATGACCGGCGAAGGCGAGACCTTCATCCAGGAGGCCAACGACTACGGCTACCCCGTCATGCCCTTCCACGAATACGCCTACTATCCCGGCGGCATGGCCGGCCTGCGCAAGAGCTACCAGCCCGAGTTCCCGCCCGCCGCCGAGTTCCGCATGGGCGGCACCGGTTTGAGCGGCCTCGCGCTCATCGAGTCAGGTCCGCTTTCGCCCGCACACGTTGGTCAGGGTTCTGTAGTACCGGCTTTAGCCGGCTCCGGAAAACCAGAACCGGCTAAAGCCGGGACTACAATGCCCAAACCGGCTTACGTGATGGCCGTCGCCAATCCCATCATCTCAAAGATTCAAACCATCGCCATGCATCGCGACGGCCCGTATTGGAACCTCGAACAGGCCGCCGACCTCATCACCTGCGACGATCCCTTCTTCCGCCCCGTCGCCATGACCAACGGCCCCGACGGCTGCATCTACATCGTCGATTGGTACAACAAGATCATCTCCCACAACGAGGTGCCGCGAAACCATCCCGACCGCGACAAGACACGCGGCCGCATCTGGCGGGTGAAGCCGAAAGCCGCGAAAGGCGAAGTCCCCGATTTCACGAAACTCAGCACTGATGAACTCGTCGCGTCGCTCGACAAAGGTCCTGTTGGCAAAGCTCATCTCGCTTGGCAGACCCTTGTCGATCGCGATCCAGAAAGTTTGAAACGTGAAGCGCATTGGAGCACGCAGGAGTACCGCAACGGCGGTGCGAAGGACGAGATTCTGTCAATCGGACGCAGTCTGAAACATGAGGAATCCGTTTCCAAACTCCTCGCCTTCGCCAAACCCAGCCTCCCCGGTCCCACCATCCAATCCTCCCGCAGTCCGGCTCGAGTTCCGGTGCGTGAGGCTTACGACCGCGAGTTCGAGCGCTTCCTCGTTCGCATGTTCCTGGAACGTCATCCCGACATCGTTGCAAAGTTCCTCGACTCGGACGCCGCCTCCAAACTGCCCGTCGAGGCTCGTGTGCTCGCTTCGCTCGCGTTGGAGCCAAAAAGCAGCGCCTCACGCGTCGCCAAACTGCTGCCGCAGCTCGACCGCGCTCCGAACGACGAAGAACTCCTCCGCCTCGCCCAGTTCCCGAACGAACCCGGCGTGGACGATGCCTTGAAGACCGTGCTCTCGAATGAGAAATCCCGCGCCAGCGTTGCCGAGAAGCTGCTCGCGCAACGCACAGCGCTCGATGCCGCGAAGATCGCTCCGCTTCTCACCGAGGCGGCCCAAGCGATGCTCGGCACCTCACCGCAACTCGCGCTGCAACTCATCGGTGGCTTTCAACTCACGAGTTTGGAGGGCGAGCTTGTGGCCAAGGCAAAAACCAAGACCAGCGCGGACATTCTTCGCACCCTTCGTGATCTCCATAGCGATGCAGCCGAACTCTTCGCCACGATCGCCAAATCCGACCCCGATCCCCTCACCCGCGATGCGGCGCTCGAAGCCCTCGCTGCTTCCCGCGCTCCCGATGCCACGGCACGTCTGCTCACGCTGTATCCTGAGCTCACGCCCGGTCAGCGCAAGGCGGCGCTAAACACTGTTTCAAGCACGAAGGCAGGTGCGAAGACTATCGTCACCGCCTTGCTCGACAAAACGCTCCCACAAGCCGATCTCGACGGCCCCACGGTCGAGCGCCTTGCCACCGTGCTCGGTGATGATCCTGCGTTGGAAAAACTGCAGCAACAGCTCGGCGGCGTGTTCCGCGAGGTGCTGTTGTTCGACGGTCAGGAAACCGCGTGGACGGATTCGAAGATCACCCTCGACGGGCCCTTCACCGTCGAGACTTGGGTGCGCCTCGCGCCGAACATCGGCAATCAGGATGATATCCTCGGCGCGCCCGGCGGCCCTGAGATGAATTTCTTCCAATCCAAGTTCCGTGTCTTTGCCGGTCCCCAGCTTCACGATGTCGCCGTCGCCGCCAAACCGATGACGCCCGACCTTTGGACGCACATCGCCGTCACACGCGACGTGAAGGGCATCATCCGCATCTACCAAAACGGCGAACTCGACGCCACCGCCAGCAAACCCGCGCCTGCGAAATGGGACAACTGCCGCATCGGCTGGAGTGGGCCGAAAGGCGGCACCGAAGGCGTGATGACCGAGTTCCGCGTGTGGAACCGTGCACGCACCCCCCAGGAAATCCGCGCCAACTTCGACCGCATCCTCGAATCCGCCGAAGGCATGACGCGTTACGATTCCAAATGGGGCAAGCCGGGCAAAGGCGCCCGCATCGCCAAAACCATCGACACCCCGCCGCTGCTCACCGAGGAACAAGCAAAGGCGCTCGACACCAAGTTCGCCAAATACACCGCCCTCGCGCCGAAAGGGGATGCCGCGAATGGCAAAGTCCTCAGCGCGCTATGCATGGCCTGCCATCAGATCGGCGCCGCCGGCGGTCAGATCGGCCCGAACCTCAGCGGCGCGGGCGCAATGGGACTCGAAGGCGTGTTGCGCAACATCTTGACGCCGAACGCCGCAATGGAGCCCGGCTACCGCATCTTTCGCGTCGAGATGAAAAACGGCGACCTCATCGACGCCTTCTTCGTCAGCGAAGACAAGCAGGCCACCATCATCCGCCAGCCTGGTCTGCCGGACCGTCGTCTCGACAAGAAGGACATCCGTAGCACCAAGTTCATCCGCCGCAGCCTGATGCCCGAAGGCTTGCTCGACACGCTGCAGGACCAGCAGGTGGCCGATCTGCTCGCGTATCTGATGACGTTGAAGGGTTAAGCGGGAGAGGCGGTCGTTTTTGCCGCAGAGAGGTAAAGGAGCAGAGGTGGCAGAGATTCTATTTTCATTCTCTGCGTCCTCCGCCTCTCTGCACCTCTGCGGTTAAGCCGAGTGTGACAAACGCCCCTTCCCACCCTTGACCTGCGGCTGGATGCGTTCGAATTCGAGTCATGATCGAAACGCCGCCCTCCTTCGCCTGCAACGACGCCATCGCCGCCCACCTCCGGCTTCTGCGTGACAGTTACCAGCGCGTCACGGGTCATCCGCTCGTCGATGCGAGCTGGGCGGACCTCGGTGGCGAGGCGCTTTGCGCGGCTTTTTGGAATGCGGATGCGGTGATCGCCTCGCACGGTGTCGAAGACGATCCGGTGCTGAACTATGGCAATCGTCGTGCGCTCGAACTCTGGGAGGCGGACTGGCCCGCCTTTACCTCGATGCCCTCACGTCTGACGGCGGAACCCATCCGACGTGAAGAACGCGCCGACATGCTCGCCCGAGTCACCCGGGACGGCTTCATCGACGACTACGCAGGCGTTCGCATCTCGACCAAGGGCACCCGGTTCAAGATCCACCGCGCGACGGTTTGGACCGTTCGTGATGAAAACGGCACGCGGCGCGGTCAGGCGGTTGTCTTTTCAGATTGGTCGCCGCTTTGAAACAACGCATCCGGTGACGCAGTTAAGCAGCGATGTTTCTCCGCCGCCTTTTCCTGCTGTCACTGCTCTTCACAGCCACCGATTCCTTCGCCGACAACTGGACGCGGTTTCGCGGCGAAAACGGTTCCGGCGTGAACGACGCCTCGAAGTATCCGGCGCAGGCCACGGATGCCGACTTCGCGTGGAAGATCGACCTTCCGGCCATCGGCCACGGGTCGCCTGTCGTCTGGGGAGATCGCATCTTCCTCTTGTGTGGCGATGAGAAGACCGGCACGCGCATTTCGATGTCCATCGATCTAGCCTCCGGCAAAACGATCTGGCAGGACAAGGTCGAAGCCGGGAAGTTCAAGGGCCACCGCTTCAACAGCCCCGCCTCCACCACACCGGCAGTCGATGCCGAAGCGGTGTATTTCAGCTGGGCCACTGCCGCTGCGCTGACGATTGCAGCCTATGACCACGCCGGAAAATCGCTCTGGACCACGGACCTCGGTCCGGTCGTTGGCGGTCACGGCTTCGGTGCGTCGCCCATGGTTTTTGGCGAACTTGTGATCCTCAACAACGACCAGGAAAAGGAAAACGGCTTCCTCGTCGCCCTCGACCGCAAGAGCGGAAAGATCGCCTGGAAGACACCGCGCAAAAGCGCCCGCATCAGCTACTCCACACCGGTCGTGTATCCGCATCCGAAGACGCAGGAACCGCTGCTCGTTTTCACCAACTGGACGCACGGTTTCACCGCCATCGATCCAAAAGACGGCCATGTCATCGCCGAGATCTCGCCGTTCAATCAGGAGACCAACGAGCGCGCCATCTCCTCACCCATCACGTGGAAGGACCTCATCGTCGGCACCTGTGGTTTCACGAACAACCCCAAGCACTGCGTCGCGGTACGGCTGAACGACGAGGGCAAGTTCGAGGAGATCTGGCGCATTGAGAAATCCGTGCCGCACATCCCCAGCGTCATCCTTGTTCACGACCTGCTCTATTTGTGGGACGACGCCGGCATGGTTACCTGCGTGAAGCCCGCCACCGGCGAATCCCTCTGGCGCGAACGCGTGGACACCGAAGGCCAGACCTTCGGGTCCCCCGTCAGCGACGGCTTGTCCATCTTCTGCGTTGACTCGAACGGTACGCTGCACGCGATCGCCGCCGCGCCTGAATTCAAGCAACTCGGCCACACCAAGCTCGGCGACACCTGCCGCAGCACCCCGGCCATTGCCGGCGGGATGCTGATCGTCCGGACGCAGTCAAAGCTGTTTGCCATCCGGGGCGGCAAACCGCCGGTGCCTTGATCCGCGACCTTGCCAAGTCCGACACGAAAATCGCGAGACTTGGTACGTGACGAACCTTGACGGGCGCATCCCTTCGCCGAAAGCATGGCGGATGTCGTCGTCCCAGAAACCAGCCGCCCCCAAGCCTGCCGCTCCGGCAGATTTGGAAATCAAAGATGCCCAGCTCATCTTCAACACCGTCTGGAAGCAGCTTGAAGCCGACTATGGCCGTGAACGTCTGCGCTTCCCGAAGGAGCTGATCCTGCTCGGCGGTGCGCCCGGAGCGGGCAAAGGCACGAACACCGACTTCATCCGCGAAGTGCGCGGCATCACCGCTCAACCCATCGTCGTCAGCGCCCTGCTCGACACGCCCGAGGCGCGGGCCATCAAAGCCCAAGGCGGCATGGTGGGCGACCGCGAGGTGGTGGGCATCCTCATCCGCAAGCTGCTCGAACCCGAGCAGCAGAACGGCGCGATCCTCGACGGGTTCCCACGCACAAAGGTGCAGGTGGAGTGCTTGAAGATGCTCTTCGACGAGATGATCCGACTGCGTCGTGATTTTTCCGAAACACCCGACGCGGCACATTTCAAGCAGCCCATCTTCCACATCATGGTGCTGTTCGTCGATGAAGCGGAAAGCATCGCGCGCCAGCTCAAGCGCGGAAAGGAAGTGCTCGCGCACAATGCCGAGGTTCGCAGTTCCGGCCTCGGCGAACTGTGGGAGGAACGCGCCACCGATTTCGATCCCGAGCTCGCACGCAATCGTTACCGGGTCTTCAAAGAAAAGACCTACGACGCGCTGGTCTCCCTCAAGGAGATCTTCCACTACCACTTCATCAACGCCCAGGCGCCGCTGGAACTGGTGCAGGACAACATCATCCGCGAGCTTGAGTATCAAAGCTCGCTGGAGCTCGATCCGCGCACCTTTGACCAGTTGCGTGACTTGCCGCTGGCCAACGAGATCGTCCGCCACGCGCGGCAGGATCTCGTGCGCCGACTTGACAGCTACAAGGTGGAGAAACCCGAGCTCATGCAGGCCGTGGTAACTTTTATCCAGGAAAAGATGATGCCCATCGTCGTTCGCCACGCCATCTCCGGCCGAGCCGACATCAACAGCGAGGACAATCTCTTTCACAGCGCCGAAGCGCTGGCGATGCTGATCGACATCTTCTCCGAGCGCGGCTTCCACGCCACGGCGGATGTCCACCGAATCGAGATCCCGGACCGCTTTGACCTGCAAACTGGCAAGATTCAATGCCGGAAGAAAAAGGTTTTCCGTTTCCGCATCATCTTCAAGGGATCCGAGATCCGGCGCGGGCAGATGCTGCCTTGATGCGGGTGTTTGCAGGTTGCGGGATTCTCCCGTTCCCTCTACACATCACGCCTCATGTCCACCATCGTTGTCACTCAGAAGAATGGCGTCGCCTGTGTCGGCGCCGACACGCTCAGTTGTCTCGGCTCTCTTCGGCAGAAAGCGCAGCACGTCGTCAACAAAACAAAGATCACCAAGATCAACGACACCTACATCGGCCTCACCGGCACCTCGGCGAGCCTCGTGGTGATGAACAGCTACTTCGCCAATCCCGAGCGTCCGCGCGATTTTTCCTCCTGCGAGTCGATCTTCGAAACGTTCCGCCACGCACATCATTGGCTGAAGGCCGAGTACTTCATGGCCGCCATGCCGGACAAGGGTGAGGAATACGAAACGACGCAGTTCTACGGCCTGATGGCGAATCCGCACGGCATCTTCGCGATCTACTCGTATCGCTCCGCGCAGCAGTTTCACAAGTTCTGGGCCGCCGGCTCGGGCCGTGATTACGCGCTCGGCGCCATGCAGGCCGCCTATGACAAGTGCAAGACTGCCGAGGAAGTCGCCCGCATCGGTCTTGAGGCCGCCGCCGAGTTCGACAGCGCCACGAGCGCGCCTTTTGAAATCCACAATGTGCCGCTGCTCGCCGCCGCGAAACCCAAAACCAAAACACGGCGCAAGAAATAGCCCGTCCGCTCCATTCATTTCCATCTTCCAACCATGAAGCGCCTTCTCTTTCCTCTTCTCGCCGCCAGCGCCGTCCTCGCAGACGGTCCCAAGGACAATCAAATTGCCGATGTGCGGCCCATCCCGCCTCCCGGCGTCGCGGTTCCCGACGCTGACCGCGCACGGCTCACCGAAGGTTTGAAAAAACTGCGTTCCGCCATCGATGAAGCCGTCAAGACACAGGCAAAGAATCCCATGCTCGCGGATCTGCTGCCAGACATCGAGATTTATCACAAAGCGGTCGATTGGGCGCTGCGCTACAACGAGGTTCACAAGCTTGGCGAACTCAAGAACGCCGACGAACTCCTCGCCGAAGGTCTGCAACGCGCCGAGGCGTTCAAGACCGGCCAGACACCGTGGACGAAACAGAAGGGGCTCGTGGTGCGAGCCTATCGCTCAAAGATTGACGGCTCCGTGCAACCCTACGGCATGGTGATTCCTGAGAGCTACGTCGGCGCTCCTGTGCGCATGGACATCTGGTGCCACGGGCGCGGTGAAACGCTCAGCGAACTGTCCTTCCTCGATCAACGCCGCAAGCAGCAGGGCCAAATCTCCCCCAAAGGTGCGCTCGTGCTTCACCCTTACGGCCGCTACTGCTGCGCGAACAAATTTGCGGGCGAGATCGACCTCATTGAAGCGATCGACCACGTGAAGAAGTTTTACGCCATCGACGAAGACCGCGTCATCGTACGCGGCTTCAGCATGGGCGGTGCCGCGGCATGGCAGTTCGCGGTGAACTATGCGGACAAATGGTGCGGTGCGAATCCGGGCGCGGGCTTTTCCGAGACGCCGGAATTCCTCGGCGGATTTCAGGCCGAGGACGTGAGCGGTGCACCATGGTATCAGAAGAAGCTCTGGCACTGGTACAACGCGACCGACAACGCACTGAACCTCGAGAACTGCCCGACCGTGGCCTACAGCGGCGAGATCGACAAACAGAAGCAGGCCGCCGACATGATGGAGAAGGCGCTGCGCGGGGAGAACGTGGACCTGCTGCACATCATCGGACCGCAGACCGCACACAAGATTCATCCCGACTCGCTCATCGAAATCGAGAAGCGCCTCGCCAGCATCGCCGCCATGGGGCGCAACCGCGCACCGAAGGAGGTGCATCTATCCACCTGGTTCCTGCGCTACAACCACATGTTCTGGGTCACGGTGGACACACTCGAAGAGCACTGGGTGCGCGGCCGCATTCATGCGCGCATCACCGGTCCTTCCGAAATCACCATCAAGCTGCAGAACATCAGCGCCTTCACCCTCGACATGCCTTCCGGCACCTGTCCCATGCCCCTGCTCTTCAAGCCCGTCGTCAGCATTGACGGCCAGTTGCTCGAAGTCACCCGTCCGAAACTGGACCGCTCCTGGCTGGTGCACTTCCAGATGAAGAACGGCAAGTGGACGCAGACGCTGGACAACGACGGCGATGGCAAACTGATCAAGAAGCACGGGCTCGAAGGCCCGATCGACGACGCCTTCATGGACAAATTCCTCTTCGTAAAGCCGACGAAGGCCGGTTGGAACGACAAAGTCGATGCCTGGGCGAAGGCCGAACTCGAACGCGCGCAGTTTGAATGGCGCCGTCAGTTCCGTGGTGACGCCCCGATCAAGGATGACGCTGCGATCAACGATGCCGACATTGCCAGCAACAATCTCGTGCTGTGGGGCGATCCGCAGAGCAACACGATCCTCGCGAAGATCGCCGACAAACTCCCCATCCAGTGGTCGAAGGATAAACTCGTCGCCAACGGCAAGACCTATGACGCCGCTACCAACGCGCCGATCCTCATTTACCCGAATCCGCTCAATCCGACGAAGTATGTCGTGATCAACAGCAACTTCACCTACCGCGAATACGATTACCTCAACAACGCACGTCAGGTCGCCAAGCTGCCGGACTGGGCCGTCGTCGATCTGACCAAGCCCGTGACCAGCCAGGCTCCCGGTGGCATCAGTGATGCCGGCTTCTTCGGTGAGAGTTGGGAATGGAAGCCCGCGCCTGAGAAGAAGTAGATCATGAAGTTCGTGCTTCCGCTTCTCGCTGTCGCGATGCTGACCCATTGTGCGAACGGCCAGTCACTCAAGGTCGAAACGGCGTTCACCAACAGTCTCGACATGCCGTTCATTCGCGTGGCGGGTATCAATGCGCTTGTGTGTCGGTATGAGCCGCGTGTGAAGGACTACCAACCTTGCGCCACCGAGACGAACGTCGAGTGGCGGAAACCCGAGTTCCCGCAAACACCGAACCACCCTGCCGTTAATGTGAGTTGGCAGGAGGCGAAGGCATTCTGCGAGTGGCTGGGGAAAAAAGAAGGGCGAACCTATCGGCTGCTCACGGATGCGGAATGGAGCACGCTGGCCGGATTGAAAGAGAATCCGGCCGTGGCACCGAACGAGCAGCCCGTGAGCACGGGCGTTCATCACTGGGGCACCGCACCGCTCTCAAAGACCGTCGGCAACTTTTGCGACGAGGCCTTCGGGCGGAAGTACGGCAAAAACTACGACGCCAAGTGGCTCGAAATGGACGACGGCCATTCCGACACCGCCCCCGTGGGCAGCTATCCCGCGGATGCGAACGGTCTGTTTGATTTCGCCGGCAATGTCTGGGAGTGGGTGGAAGGCTGGTACGACCCGCCCAAGAACACGCTGCGCATCGTACGCGGCGGCGCCTTCCGCACCGGCAGTGAGAAGCGCCTCATGGCCTCGTTCCGCGGTCCCGATCCCTACAACGTTCACCTCGACAGCGTGGGGTTCCGCATCGTGTGCGAGAAGGAGTGAGTCACGCCATCATCGGCGGATGCATCTCGATCGGCGGGATACGGGTGCAGACCCTGCGGCCGTCGGGAGTGGTGCCAAAGAAGGAACCCGTGGCGGTGCTCTCCGTTTTGATGACGTGATACGAGTTGTAGCTGAATGTCTCCCCGGGTGAGAGGTTCGGGAACTGCCCCACCACGCCGTCACCCTCGACCACCATCGTGTCACCGTCGGTGTCACGCACGATCCACTTCCGCCCGAAGATGCGCACCGTGTCCTCCGAGGCGTTGTGGATCGAGAGGTGATACACAAACGGATGCGGCCGGTCCGGTGGAGCAGGCCGTGTCGGGTCGTAGGCGATGCTGTCCACCGTGACCGTGAGTCCTGGCAACGGATCGAAATTCATGGACGAAAGTCTAGTTCATACGCCGAACGCCACAAGCCGGTGTTTGCAAAAAGCAGCACGACCCATACCATCGCCGCACCCCTCATGCCCCCGCCCCCCGTCGTTCTCACCATCGCAGGCTCCGATTCCTCCTGCGGCGCCGGCGTTCAGGCAGACCTCAAGGCGATCTCGGCCCTCGGCGGCTATGCCCTGAACGCGCTGACCAGCGTGGTCTCCGAAACCCCCGGGATTGTCTCCCAGGTCCGACTGCTTGATGCCGAATTCGTGGCCGATCAGATCCGGGTGCTGTTTGAAGGCTTTCCGATCGCCGCCGCGAAGACCGGCATGCTCGGCGGCAAAGATCAGGTGCAGGCAGTGGTCGCCGCTTGGAAGCAGTTCGGCCACGGCCGCATCCCGCTCGTCGTGGACCCCGTCATGATCGCCACCAGCGGCGGTCGCCTGCTTGAAGACGCGGCGATGCAGACGTTGATCGACGAGTTTCTTCCACTGGCAACGCTTATCACGCCCAACATGGACGAAGCCCGCGTGCTGTGGGATCGCGAGGTCACGACTCTTGATGACATGGAGGCATGCGCGCGCGACTTGAGCGCCCGTTTTGACGCAGCAGTCCTGGTCAAAGGCGGCCACTTGCAGGGCGATGCCGCCGACGTGCTCTGCTTTGCGGATGAAATCGAATGGCACACTGCACCGCGCACACCGGGTGTTCACACCCACGGCACCGGCTGCACGTTCTCCGCCGCCATCGCCACCGCGCTTGCCAACGAAATGGGTCTGAACGAGGCCGTGGCACAGGCGAAACAATTCGTCAGCCGGGCCATTGCCGATCATTTCGTCTGGCAAAGTGCTGGCGCAGGCCTCGTACATGCTCTCAATCATCTTCAGCAGACCTGCGCATGAGACACCTCGCCATCATCCTGACCTTCACCTCCGCCGCGCTCGCCGCCGGTGGCAGGGAGCCGAAGGACATCAGTCAGGCGGGCATCCAGACGGCGTTTCGCATACTGCAGAAGGAGTACATCCGCAGCAGCGACCTCACGTTTGACGTTCTGAACCGTGCCGCCCTCTCCGGCCTGCTCGAACGGCTAGACTTCGGAGCCGAACTGGTGCCACGCGTCAGCGAGGCCAAATCCGGCGCGCTTACGGGCGTGCAGTCCGAATTGATCACACCAGAGACCGGCTACCTGCGTCCACGGGAATTCACGAAACGCGAAACCGCCGAGATGGAGAAGCATCTGCGGGCATTTGTGACCGCCAAAGCCAGGCACCTCATCCTCGATCTGCGCACGCCGGCACCTCCCGGCGATTTTGATGACGCCGCAGACATGCTGAGCCTCTTTGTGCCGAAAGGAGACGTGCTGTTCAAGATGCGACAGATGGATCGGACGACATCCGAAGCCGAGATCAACTCCCGCGACCCCGTATGGACGGACTCGCTGCTCGTTCTCGTCGATGACGAAACCAACAACCTCGGCGAAACCATCGCCGCCGTGCTCCGCCAGCGCAAACAGGGCCTGCTGATCGGCGCGCCGACACGCGGTGGGGCCGTGCGCTACGAAACCGTGCCGGTTGATGCCGAGTGGTCGCTGCGCTTCGCCCGTGCCGAGGTGTTGCTGACGGATGACAGCTCGGTTTTCAAAAAAGGCCTCGAACCGGATTTTCCCGTCGCTCTGCCCACCACGATCAAACGCCAGGTCTTCGAATCCACCGATCACAACGGTGTAAAAGGTTCCATCACCGACAAACCGCGGGCGCGCTTCAACGAAGCCGCCCTCGTTGCGCATGCGAATCCCGAACTCGATTCCTACATCAAACGCTCCGCCGGCGAGCCCCTGCCTGAAGACGAAATCAAGCCCTCCGACACCGTGCTGCAACGCGCCATGGATCTCATCACGGCGCGAACGCTGTTTCAGTCCGCCAAGATCGACTGGAATCGCAAAGCACCCGTCAGCAACGAACCACAGGCACGCCGTGCCATCCCTTTGCAGCCATGATGGAAATCGCCGATCGAATTGAAACCGTGGCCGTGATCCGCCGGGTGCTCAGCCCACGCACCTGCCACGCCGTGCTGCCCAACGGCAAGGAGGTCTTCGGAACCATCGGCAAACGACAGCCCGACTTTCCTCTGCATGAGGGTGCCAGCGTGCGCATACGCATGCACGTGGCCGACTTCTCGTATGGCGAGATGCTGGAGGCGGCGTAAGTCCCGTCACACCACATCCGGCACGACGAAGGGCTCGCGATACTTGTCTTTGAGCATCGCGTTGGCGTCGTCGTTTCCGGTGAACCGCTCGGCCTTGCCGTCCATCTTGAGCACCGGTCCGAGCGTGAGCATGTCCTTGTTCAAATCGACCTCATTCTTCGCGAGATGCTCCTTCATGCGCTCGAAGGTGTCGGCGGCAAAGGTGTCGCCTTTGATCTTTTCCATGATCTCCTCCGGCTTCTCCTTCTGACCGAGGCGATGGGAGATGTTGCCGGTGTGGCAGAGGGCGCTGGAAAGATGACCTTCGAGGATGTCGGCATTCAGATCGTCCACACGACGGCTGCGGCAAGCGTTGATGAAGTTTTTGAAGTGATCCTCGGCACCCTCGAACTTTTTGATCTCCTTGCCGTCCTTGTCGTAAACGATGGCCCCCGAGTAATTCGGCACGACGACGTAACCACCTTCGCACTCGACCACAACGCCGACGCCCGCGCCTTTGAACTTGTCCATGTTCTTGCTGTCCTTGTTCTCCGGCAGGCCGCGCACCTCGAAGATCATCGGTGCCTTCTCGTAGCCGTGGAAAATGATCTGCGTGTTGGCCGTTTCACCATCGTCTTCGTATCCAAGGCGGCCGCCGACGCTCCACACGCTGGGAGACAATTCCATCTCGCCGAGGAACCAGCGCGCGATGTCCATCTGATGAATGCCCTGATTGCCGAGGTCACCGTTGCCGTAGGCCCAGGTCCAGTGCCAGTCGTACTTGAGGTTCTTGCGCGTCAGCGGGCCTTTAGGGCCGGGACCGCACCAGAGATCATAGTCGATGGATTCAGGGATCGGCTGCTCGCCCTCCGTTTTGCCGATGCTGGCGCGGCGTTTGTAGCACAGGCCGCGTGAGAGCAGGATTTTGCCGAGGTTGCCTTCCTGCACGTATTTCACCGCTTCCCCGATGCCTTTGCGGCTCGATCGCGACTGCGTGCCGGTCTGCACCATCTTGCCATACTTGCGGGCAGCCTTGACCATCTGCCGTCCTTCCCAGACACAGTGCGACACGGGTTTCTCGACATACACGTCCTTCCCGGCCTGAACGGCCCAGATCGTGGCCAGCGCGTGCCAGTGATTCGGCGTAGCAATGCTCACGGCGTCGATGTCCTTGTTCTCCAAAAGCTTCCGAAGATCGGTGTAGCCGGTCACTTTGAGCTTCTCCTTGTCAAAGGAGCCCACACCTTTGCTCAGCGTGTTGCTGTCCACATCACACAGGGCGGCGACACGCACGCCTTCATCCTTGAGCTTCTTGTAACCGCTGATGTGCGATCCGCCACGACCACCAAAGCCGATCACTGCCATGTTGATGGTGTCACCGGGACTCTTCTGAGCCCAGGAGGTTTTGGCGATGTAGAAAACGCCGGTGGATGCGGAGACGGACTGCTTGAGGAAGGATCGACGGTTGGTCATGGCGTGAAGGAAAACGCCACACACGGCGACGCCTTTCCTTTTTGACAAAGACTCGTGCATCCCTTCGTTGCCAGCCACCATGATTCGACTTCTCGCCTTCCTCCTGCTCGCCACGCTGTCGCACGCTGCATCCCGTCCCAACGTTCTGTTCATCCTGTGCGACGACATCCGCCCGGACGCGCTGGGCTGCTATGGCTCAAAGCATGTGAAGACGCCGAACATCGACCGTCTCGCGAATGAGGGGATCGTTTTCAAAAACACCTTCTGCACCACCTCGCTCTGCTCGCCGAGCCGCGGCTCCATTCTTGGCGGCGTGTATGCGCACACGCACGGTGTGACGAACAACTTCACCGAATTTCCGGCCGACATGCCCACCTTCCCCGGCCTGCTGCATGACAGCGGCTACGCCACCGCCTACTTCGGCAAATACCACATGGGCGAGGACAATGACGATCCGCGCCCCGGCTACGACGTTTTCGTGACCCACAAAGGCCAGGGCAAATACTACGACACCGAGTGGAACCTCAACGGCAAGGAGCGCAAAGTCGTCCCCGGCTACTACACCACAGTCGTCACCGACATGGCGATGGACTGGCTGAAGGATCAGAGCGCCGAGAAGCCCTGGTGCCTCTTCATCGGTCACAAGGCTCCGCACAGCTTCTACACGCCGGAGCCGAAGTATGAACATACCTTCGACGACGTCCGCGTCCCCTACCCCGCCACCGCCTTCATGCTGGACGACAAGCCCGCGTGGATCAAACAGCGCCTCTACACCTGGCACGGCATCTACGGCCCGCTCTTTGATTGGCGCAAAAAATTCCCGGACGACAGTCCTGCCGCCGTGAAGGATTTCGAAAACATGGTGCATGGCTACTGGGGCACCGTGTTGAGCGTGGACGACAGCGTCGCCCGCCTGCGCACCTGGCTTGAGGAAACCAAGCAGCTCGACAACACCATCATCGTCTTCATGGGCGACAACGGACTGCTCGAAGGCGAGGACGGCATGGTGGACAAGCGCACCGCGCACGAGGCCAGCCTGCGCATTCCACTGGTCGTCCGTTCTCCGCAACTGACCAAGGAAGCCAAAATCATCGACAAGCAGGTCCTCACCGTGGACATCGCGCCGAGCATGCTCGACCTCTGCGGCGCCGCACCGCTGAAAAAGACGCACGGCAAATCCTTCGTCAAACTCGTCCAGGGTGGTGATCCCGACTGGCGCACGAGCTGGTTCTACCACTACAACTACGAAAAGCAGTTCCCCTACACCCCGAACGTGCGCGCCATCCGCACCGATGACTGGAAGTACATCCACTACCCGCACGGCGACAGTTCTCCCGACAAGCACATGGCCGAGCTGTACGATCTGAAAAACGATCCCGGCGAAACCAAGAATCTCATCAGCAAACCCGAACTCGCCGGCAAGGTCACCGAGTTGAAGGCCGAACTCGCCAAACTCATGCTCGCCACCGGCCTCGACACCAAGACCGACAAAATGCCGCTCGACGAAGGTGTGAAGAGCGAACTGCCGGATGCGAAGATCCGATAACATCAAGTTCACAGTCGCATGCTCCGCTCACTCCTTCTTTCCGCACTTTTCCTCGGTCTCGCAGGCCATCTCACAGCCGCCGACACGCCGCCGAACATCATCGTCATACTCGTAGATGACATGGGATGGACCGACCTGGGCTGCCAGGGCTCGAAGTATTACGAAACGCCGAACATCGATCAGCTCGCCAAGGACGGCATGCGATTCACGCAGGCCTATTCGGCATGCACGGTGTGCTCGCCGACACGTGCGGCCATGATGACGGGCAAAGCGCCTGCGCGTCTGCACCTGACCGACTGGATCGCCGGACACGTGCCGGACAACGGCCGCCTTCTCATTCCGAAGTGGACCATGCAACTGCCGCTGGAGGAGGAAACGATCGCCGAACGTCTCAAGACGCGCGGCTACGCCACCGCCAGCATCGGCAAGTGGCATCTTGGCGGCGAGGAGTTCTATCCTACCAAAAATGGTTTCGATGTGAACATCGGCGGCACGCATGGCGGCTCACCGCCGAGCTACTTCTCGCCCTACAAGATCGCCACGCTTCCAGACGGACCGAAGGATGAGTTCCTCACCGACCGCCTCACCGATGAAGCGATTCAGTTCATCGAAAAAAACAAGGCCAAGCCCTTCTTCGTCTATCTGCCGCACTACGCCGTGCACACGCCGATCATGGGCAAGCCCGACGTCGTGGCGAAGTATCAAGCCAAGCCGGCCGCGGGCGGTCACAGCAACCCGGTGTATGCCGCGCTCGTCGAGAGCGTGGATGACGGCGTTGGCAGGATGCGCGCGAAGCTGGAAGAGCTGAAACTCACTGAAAACACCCTCTTCATCTTCACCAGCGACAACGGAGGACTCAGCCATCTCGTGCGCCCGGAAGGCTGGTCACGCGGCCCCACCGACAACAGCCCCGCACGTCTGGGCAAAGGCAGTGCGCATGAAGGCGGCGTCCACATTCCGCTCATCGTCTCGTGGCCCGGCAAGGTGAAGCCCGGCAGCACCTGCGATGTTCCCGTCATCACCTACGATCACGTCCCGACGCTGCTCGAAGCCACGCAGATCCCGTTGAAGGAAGGCCAGATCGTCGATGGCGAGTCGCTCATGCCGCTGCTCACCGAAACAGGCACGCTCAAGCGCGAGGCGATCTACTGGCACTACCCGCATTACCATCCGGGCAGCGCACGTCCTTACAGCGCCATTCGCGAAGGCGATTGGAAACTGCTGCAGTTCTACGAGGACAACCACGTGGAGCTCTACAACCTCAAGCTCGACGCCGGAGAAGATGACAACCGCGCTCCGTTCGACTCCGTCCGCGCCTTGCAGCTCCGCGACAAGCTGAACGCCTGGCTCAAGGAAACCGGCGCGCAGATTCCCGAACGCAATCCGAAATACGATCCCGACAAGCCGCTCAACGAGCCGCGCAAAGGCGGCGGGAAGAAGAAGGCATAAGGCTTCGTAAACTACGGCACCATGAGTGCCAGCCAATCCGTCTCCTCCCGTCGTCAGTTCATCACCCGCAGCGCCACGGCGGCTGCCGCTTTCGGTTTTCCTGCCATCGTCAGTTCACGCTCGCCGAATGCGAAGCTGAACCTCGTCTTCATCGGCGTCGGCGGTCGTGCCACGGGCAACATCAAGGAGCTGACCGGTGTGGCGCTCTACAATCCGAAGGCCGCCAAGAAGAATCCCAAACAGGGCGATGCCGCGGTCCAACCGCCGCCTCCGATCGAGCCACGCGAAAACGTCGTCGCGCTCTGCGATGTGAACGGCGAAAATCTCGACCGCGCCGCCGAAGCCTTCAAAGGCGCGAAGAAGTTCCGCGACTTCCGCAAGCTCTACGACTCGATGAGCGCGTCGGAGATCGATGCCGTGGTCGTCAGCACCACCGAGCACACGCATGCCTATGCCACGCTGCCCGCGCTGCTGATGAAGAAGCCCGTCTATTGCGAAAAGCCGCTCACGCACAACGTCGCCGAGGCACGTCTCATCACCAAAGCTGCTGCCGAAGCAGGTGTGGTCACACAGATGGGCACACAGATTCACGGCATGCCCAACTACCGCCGCGTCGTCGAGCTGATCCAAAGCGGTGCCATTGGCAAAGTCACCGAGGCGCATGTCTGCGTGTCACGTGCCTGGGGTTTGCAGAGCAAGGAAGACGCCGAGAAAAATGGCGACGTCGTCTTCGTCACCGAGCGTCCCACCGTCGCCGAAACGCCGCCGCCGTATCTCGATTGGGACCTGTGGATCGGCCCCGCGCCGATGCGTCCCTACAACAGCGTCTATTTTCCCGGACCGAAGTGGTATCGCTGGTGGGACTTCGGCAATGGCACCATGTCCGACCTCGGCAGCCACTGGAACGACCTTCCCTTCTGGGCGCTCAAGCTCGACGCGCCGCTCAGCGTGGAGGCCTTCGGCCCTGCGCCGCATCCGGAGATCGCACCTGCCACGATGCACGCCGTGTATGAATACGGCCCGCGTGGCGACATGCCCGCCTGCAAGCTCCATTGGCATCAGGGTGCCAGCAAACCCGACGTGTGGTTGAACGATCCGATCATCAGCAAGTGGAGCAGCGGCGTTCTCTTCATCGGCGACAAAGGCATGCTCCTCTCCGACTACGGCAAGCACATCCTGCTGCCCGAGGCCGACTTCAAAGACTTCCAGGCACCGAAGCCCTTCATCCCGGATTCACCCGGGCACCACGCCGAATTCCTCGCCGCGATCAAGAACGGTACGCCCACCGGCAGCCCCTTCAGCTACGCCGGTCCGCTCACCGAGGCCAACCACCTCGGCAACGTCGCCCACCGCGCCGGTGGCAAAATCTTCTGGGATGCCAAAGCCATGCGCATCACCAACAACGAAGACGCCAACCGCTTCTTGAAGCGCGAGCCGCGAGAAGGCTGGAAGCTTCGGTGAACAAACCTCATTCGGGCAGCGCACGCGTCATATCATTCTCGTCAGGGTTACTGACGCAGATGCAGATGTCCAATACCTCAAGATCACCGGCAAAGGGAAGATCAAATGCTTTGAGAACCATTTCCGTATCAAAGGCCTTGGGCCACGAAAATGAATTAGCATCACCCCATCGCGTGTATTGATCTAACTTTTCAGCCCGGGCTTGTTGCTCCCACGACTCCTGAATACCTGAGTCTTCATAAACCTTGCCATCGCTCACGCTGATAATACGGCAGCATTTGCCATTGATGCAGTGAATATAGGCATGGCTTCCGGACCCCGAATGGCAAAGAAGCCAGATTGTTTCCAAAGATGCCGATCTGAACGCAGGATGATCAGCTTTGTTAGTGTCGCCGGGAATCTCCAAACCCTCGATATGAAGCCACGGAAAACCTTCGGCATGCTGAACATCGACGGCGCCCTTGCACGACACATATGGTGAATCATGTAATAGTCTGGCAATATGCACAGCAAACTCCCAAACTTCACTGCCGTCAGGGATACGAACGAAGGTAGAATTGAATCCCCCCATAATTCTAAATTATCATGTGAATCGGTTTCCTTATCCCGCCAGCGTTTTGTAAAGCGCGAGCGTTTTGCGGGCGATGCTCTTCCAACTGAAGTGGTCTTCGGCACGCTGACGGCCGGCCTGGGCCATGCGGTTGCGCAGAGTGGGGTCGGCCATGAGCTTGTTGATGCCGGTGGCGAGGTCGCGGGCGAACTTTTCAGGATGCAGGGCCTCGAAGGGGCTCTCGGTCTGCTGCTCTAGGGGAATGAGCAATCCTGTTTCGCCCTCGACGACGACTTCTTTGATGCCTCCGACAGCGCTCGCGACAACAGCGGTCTCGCAGGCCATGGCTTCGAGGTTGATGATGCCGAAGGGTTCGTAAATGGACGGACAGCAGAAGACGTCGGCATGGGAGTACATGACGATCTTTTCCTCCAACGGCAGCATGGACTGAATCCAAACGACGCCGGGCCGCACCTGACTGGCGGCGGCGACGGCGGCTTCCATCTCCTCCTTGATCTCAACGGTGTCGGGAGCACCGGCACAAAGCACCACCTGGAAGCCGGGATCGAGATGCTGGATGGCACGCACGAGATGAACAATGCCCTTCTGACGTGCGATGCGGCCCACAAAGAGAACGAAGGGCTTGTCAGGATCGACGCCGTACTTGCGCAGCACATCGGGATTCTCAGTGCGACGGTATTCACTGAGATCGATGCCGTTGTAGATGACGTGAATCTTGTGTGGATCGAGATCGAAGTGCTGAAGCAAATCAGCCTTGGTGCCTTCGGAAACAGCGATGACGGCGTCAGCCATCTTCAGCGCAGTGCTCTCCAGCCAGACGGTGAAATCATAACCATGTCCGAGCTGCTCGCGCTTCCACGGACGCAGCGGTTCGAGTGAATGCACGGTGAGCACCATGGGCACGCCGTAGTTCAGCTTGGCCAGAATGCCGCCGAAATGCGCATACCAGGTGTGCAGGTGAACCAGGCTGGCATCGATGCCGCTGGTGTTGAAATCGAGGCAGCGCTGCAGCGCACCGAAGACAGACTTCAAGTTCAACGGGCTGTCCCATCCGGTGGTGTCCAGTCCGTAGCCCTGAACCTTGAGATTCCCTTCGTGGCTGTTTTGATCACCGAAACAGCGAACGTCCACTTCCATCAGCTTGGCGAGTTCACGGGACAGATATTCGACATGGACGCCGGCACCGCCGTAGATGTGCGGAGGGTATTCGTTGGTGAGGAAGAGGGCTTTCATGGAGAGTGCGACGTTCGCCAGAAGGGCGGTTTGGAGTTTGCAGAAGCCGGCCGGTCAGGGCTGGCGCGGCCTATTTGGCCTGTGACTTGAACCAATCTTCGATAGCGGGGATGTCGAAGATGCGAAAACGCTTTTTGATGCGCTGTTCAAGAGCCAGCTGGGCGTGTTTGGCAACATCGAGAGAGGGGTCCTCCTTGATGGCCTTGATTAGGGTGGCGTTGGTTTCCGGCAGATTGCTGCCGAGCAGCAGAAAGCAAACGCGCAGTCGAACCTCCCAAGGCTGCTTGTAATCCGCGAGCAGCTTCAGCAAAGCCTCAGGCTTCACATCAGCTTCATCCCGAATGCTGCTGTCCTTAAAGAGCTCGGCCACTGGAAGGCGATAACCGGGATCTTCCCGCTGGAGAAGCTGGATGGAACGCACGGCACGCATGTACTCCGCCTGTGCCGCATCGTGAAGGTGCTCCAACTGAGAATCGCGCATGTACTCAACCAGCAGTTCAAGCGGCCTGCGCATGCCGGTGGCGATGGCTTCGTCCGCATACTGCGTGAGGCGGTTGCGTTCCTTGAGCTGAATGAATTCCTGCTGGGTTGGCGAGATGTCAGGCCGCATCTCGGCCATGCGCGCCACGCCCGGCTGTGCCGAGGAGTCCACGGCTGGGGCCTGAGCCAGTTTTGGATCTTTCAAGACACTGGAGATGCTCTCCAATGATTCACGGGTGTTCTGCTGCATGAGCAGTTGCTCCCGCCGCATGACATCGACCTGTTTCTGCAACGCAGCGATCTGTTCAGAGGCTTTGACGAGAGCCTCACTGCCTGCGCTGTCTGTAGGAGTTTGGGCTGGAACAACGGCACCGGTAAGTTTCGGCAGGACCTCTTTTTCGTAGAAGCGCTTCCCGACATAGAGCGCCACCAGACCGACAACGGCCGATGCACAGAGCGAGATCACCCAATGACGCAAAGCCAGGTGGGTGCGTCGCACGTTCGGCGGATTTGAGGCATTGTCCCGGTGGAGGGGAAGCTTTTCGGCAACGGAAGCGGAGTTTGGTGTCTTCCCCTCGCAGTCCACCTTCTTTTTCTTGTCCTCCGTCTCCTTCTTGGGCTCCCGCACTTCAGTCGATTCTTTGTCAAGAGGGTCGGACGGGACCTGGCTGCAACGCGCAAATTGCATGGCCTGATCGTCGTCTTTGCCTTCGTCAGAAGCGTCGGGCGAGGTGGGAGAGAATAGATCAGACATGAATACGTGAAGGGGACGTTACGCGATGAAGGTTGCCAGATTCAACAAACAAGGCCAGCCTTTGTCCGTCAACCATCGTCATGGCAACAGAATCAACCCATCCGACCCCACTGCCCGCCGCCGCACCCGCAGCGCCGCATGCCCTTCTGCGGCCTGAAACTCTGCGCATGGCTGTGTCTTTCGGGGTGCCTGTCGTGCTGGTGCTGTTGTTTCTGGTGTGGCCTTATCAGCAATGGGACTACGGCAAACGCGAAAGCATTTTGATCGGCTGGGCGCGATGGGTTGGCACAAAGGCCGACTGGCAGTTCTGCCTGCTGGTGCCGGCCTTGGTCGGCTGGCTGGTCTGGCTGCGGCGGGACGACCTTCACAAACTTCCCTGGCAGGGCGACTGGGCCGGCCTGCTGCCACTGGGCCTGGGATTGTTCGTCTATTGGGTGGGTTACAAGGCGGACACCGGCTACCCCGGTTTTCTGGCCGTTCAGCTCGTGCTGGCGGGCATGATTCTGCTCGTGGCGGGGCGCGGATGGATGCGCGCCTTGTTCTTTTCCTGGCTTTTTCTCCTGTTCACATGGCCGATGCAGCCTCTGGAAGACTCCGTGGCCTCCCCCCTGCGGCCCCGAACAGCCGCGATGGCAACCTCATTGCTGAACATGATCGGCGTCCCCTCGGTCAACGAAGGCTCCGCGCTGCAATCG
This sequence comes from Prosthecobacter sp., assembly GCF_020439865.1. Lineage (GTDB taxonomy): Bacteria > Verrucomicrobiota > Verrucomicrobiia > Verrucomicrobiales > Verrucomicrobiaceae > Prosthecobacter. Next base: position 57,925 of record NZ_JAGRPF010000139.1, on the reverse strand, counting down.
GCGCCGGATACCGGACGCGGACTGCAAGTCGGCGATGCGTTCAGTCTTGATGTGGATGCCAAATGCAGCGGCATCAATTCGCTCTTTGCCTTGATGATGATCGCAGCGCTGCTTGGCTACCTGGCGCTGAAACGGCCACGTTGGCGGTTCCTGCTTTTCGTCTGTGCCGTGCCGCTGGCGGTGGCGGGGAACGTTGTGCGTTTGCTGCTGTTGGTCGCTGGAACGCTGATGTTTGGCTCCGATTTTGCCGTGGGCAGACATATCGGCGAACACCAGGAGATGTCGCCCTATCACACCTTCGCCGGTTTCGCCGTATTTGGTGTCGCTCTGGCGGGCATGTTTGCCCTCTGCTGGCTGCTTGAAGGGCGGGAGATGAAAAAGAACCTGCAACGACGTGTGAAGAGCGTCTCCTCTGGCACAACCTTCTCCATCCCTCTGCCCCGCCGCACATTGGCCCAACTATCGGCGGCCGTCGTGCTGCCGCTGGCCGCCCTCGGCATATGTGCCCGCACAGACATCGGTTTCCACGTTTCCATACCCGGAGTGAAATTGAAGTCCGACGGTCTCCAACCCGCGCTGCCGCTGTCATTGGGAGACTATCAGGGCCGCGAGTATGAAATGACGGCTCAGGAGAAGAATCTGCTGGATGAAGGCGTGAGACTGTCGCGCAACGTCTATGCCTCCTCCACGGGCAGACAAATCATGGCAACGGTGATCTTGAGTGGCTTTGAGAAGCGCAGCCTGCACCGTCCTGAGGTCTGCCTGCCAAACCAAGGGTGGACGGTCACCGACCGTACACCGATTCCGCTGCGTCTGGAAGACGGTCGTGAGATCACGGTCATGATGATGAGGATCTTCCGCGATGTGGAGCCGCGACCAGGCGTCCGCATTCGGACACGGGCTCTCAATTTCTACTGGTACATCGGCTCCAACGGCACGACCTGCCCGGAACACTACGAGCACGTGTTCCTTTCCTACTACGACTCCGTCTTCCGCAACATCCAGCACCGGTGGGCCATGGCCTCGATCTACGTGCCCCTGCCGGAACAGCGCGTCGGACAGGAGGATCCTATTATCGAACTCAGCGCCATGGAAGATTCACGGGCGTTCATTGCCCAACTGGCCCCAGCCTTCATGCTCAAGAATCAGGATCTGGCTACCGGCTCAAATCCTCCTGCATCAGCACCTTGAATCCAGCGCTGGTGAGCACCTCGGCACCCACGTCCGGTGAGTCAAGATGCAACACAAAAACCGGATTGTGGGCGGGACGCACAAAGAGCGAGTAGCTGAAGTCGATGTTGATCTCGGCGGAGAGCAGGGCTGACAACGCATGCACGAGCGAGTGCTCGGTTTCACGCAGTTCGACGGCGGTGACCGGGCACACGACATGAGGAATCCCCTTCTCGATCAAGAGCATCTCCGTGGTCTCGGGATCACTGGGAACCAGACGCACGAGCGCCAGTTCCGTCGTGTCCTGCAAGGAGAGCCCCAGAATCTCGATTCGATGCTCGGTGAGCAGTTTTACCAGCGACATGAGCGCACCGACCCGGTTGTGCAAAAACACTGACAACTGACGAACCGGAGCGCCGGTGGGGGTCGCGTGCTCGGAATGGGTCTTGGGCTTTGACGTCGTCATGATGGGCTAGCCTGCGGGACCTGTGGCGGAGCGCCTGTCATCAAACAGCGTCACCCGCAGCGGAATGCTCGCCAGAGTGTCGTTCTGGTGCTGGACCAGCCAGCGATACATCCCCTGCCTTTCGAACTTCAGACGCTGCAGGGTATAAACGATATTCCGCGAAACGAAGGGTATGAAGGCGGAGGGAAAGGTCACATCGATGACCGCAGGCATGGGCGGCAGGCACTCCTTCCCGTCAGGATCGACGCAGCGGATCACAAACTCATGTTTGCCCGCATCGTCCGCCTGAAACACCGCGCGCACGGCGATGGAGCACTGCGGATGCACCACCGGGAAAGTCTGGGCGCAGAGCGTGTCGAACGCGCCTTGAATGCACAGCTTGCCCTGGTAGTCGGCGGCAAAGTCACAGACGGTGGCGAGTTGAATGTTCATCGAGATCGCCTGATTAGCGGCCAAACAGCTTGCGGAAGAAACCACCGATCGTCTTTTTCTCAGGCGGAGGCGGAGGCGGGGGACGGACGCTTTGAACCTCCACCGGTTTCTCGACGACTTCCTCCTCGACCACCGTGGCTTTTGGGACCTCTTTCATCGCCAAAAGCATGGGGTCATCTGCCGGAGCCTTCTCAAAGATGTTGGTGAAGACTTCATGCACGATAGGTGCCGCCTTCTGTCCTCCGCTAACCCCTTCTCCCGGCTCGCCCTCATACAACACAGCGAAGGCAAACATCGGCTTTCCGGCAGGCAGGAATCCGGTGAACCATGCGAGATTGTGGTCTTTGGCGATCCTCCATTGGGCCGTGCCGGTTTTGCCTGCCATTTCAGCCTGCTTGATTCCGGCCGCACGTCCGGTGCCACCGCCACCGTTCACCACCGCCACCATGCCACTGATGACGGTCTGGCGCTGATCAGGATTCAGATCGATGCGTTTGCGATCCTTAGGTTCATAAGCCATCACCACGCGGTCCGCCAGATCCTGAATCTGCAGCACCAGACGTGGCTGAGGAATGCGTGAGCCGTCGCCGAGCCCGGCCATGCACTGGCAGACTTGCAGCGGAGTGGCGAGCACCATTCCCTGACCGATGGCCATGTTCGCGATATCGCCCGGAAGCATCTTGTGACCACGGTGTTGCAACGTCCACGCGTTCGTCTGCACGAAGCCTTCTCCCTCTGCCTTGAGCGGAATGCCCGTGCGCTCGCCAAATCCAAGCCGCATCGCCATGTTCGAGAGGTACTCCGCGCCTGAATCAATCGCGGCACGATAAAACCAGGTGTTGCATGAACGCTTGATGGCAGAGACGACGGTCATCGATCCTTCGCCCTCCTTGTTCCAGTTCTTGAAGACGCGATCCCCGATCTCCAACGCGTTTGGGCAGTCATAGTAAGTCTTGGCCGTCACCTTGCCGCTGTCCAGTGCGCCGAGCGCCGTGACGATCTTGAAAGTCGATGCCGGCGGGTACTCACCGCGGAACGAACGCGGGAAGAGCGGCAGGTGCGGATCTTTGGTAAGCTCCTCGTAGCGCTTCTGACGGATGCCCGGCACGAACTCGTTGAGATCAAACCCGGGATTGGAGGCCATCGCCAGAATGTCACCGTTGGTCACATCCATGATCACCATCGCACCACCCGTGGTGTGCTTCCTCAGAGCGTTTTCGGCATACTTTTGAAAGCTGTAGTCGAGAGAAAGAACCACGTTGTGCCCCGGAACAGGAGCACGTCGCACGTCCTCGGAGAGACGCTTGCCGTCAGGACTAAACAGCACGTTCACAATGCCAGCCTGGCCTTTGAGGTCACTGTCAAATGCAGCCTCGATGCCCTCACGTCCTTCCATTTCCTCGAACACAGGATCCCCGTCCACGATCGGACCGGTGGGCAGCGGACGCGTTTTCCCAGTGTAACCGATGATATGACAGGCGGTGGTGCCCTGCGGGTAATGGCGGAGATAAGCGGCTTGAATAACCAGACTGCTGCCCAGCAGAGGTTTGAGCTTTTCCTCCATGTCCGGGGTGATCTCCACGTTCAACCCCTCCTCAATGGAAAACACCAGCGGCAGCCAGCGGCGATGCTTGTAGTGCAGCAGCACCTTGTCATCCGAGAGCGACCAGGTCTTGCCGAGCACCTTGTTGACCTTGTCGATCGTTGAGCGTGCAAAGGCCGTGATCTGCTCATCGCTGGCACCTTCCATGTAGGGCATCACCAGAGCGAGGTAGTTGGCCGCCCGGTTCTGCGCAAACGGCACCCCGTGGCGGTCCACGATCTGTCCACGCGGAGCCGGCACACTCAGAGTCAAGGCACGCGCCTCTTTCTGAGTCTGCCACGAGGCCTTCAGGTCAGGTTTCTCCTGAGGGGCAGGCACCACGGTCTTTTCGTCATCCACAGCCTCCACCGGTTGCGCCTTCAGCACCACCTGGGCCTGCGCCAGTGGGGCAAAGAGAGCCAGCATCCAAAAGCACACCGCCAGAAACCGGCAGGGTGTGCGCGTCAGTGTCAGATCATACAAAAAGAGCATGGGGTATAGACTTCCGCAGGGAATCGACGATCCGCCCCGCTGAACAACCGAACATGCGGCCCCGCACGCTTGGCGTCAAGCCGGAGGTCGGACACAGGGAATTTCGCGACCAGGGAAAAAGGCATTGCGCTGGCAGTCCGCTTTTGCTGGAATCGCCCTTCATTTTACCCGACCCGCTCCATGACTCAGACAGCTCCCGGCAAAGCCGACATGAAACTCTTTTGGGCCTGCTTCATCGCCCTCGTCGCCACCTCGTTCGTCTTCGGCGTCCGGGCCAACTCCATCGGACTGTTGCAGGACGGCTTCAATCTTTCCGAAGCACAGAAAGGCAACATCAACGGCGCCGGCATGTGGCCCTTCGCAATCAGCATCATCTTCTTCAGCCTCGTCATCGACTGGATCGGCTACAAGACCGTCGCGATCTTCGCCATCGCCTGCCACTTGGTCTCGCTCGTGCTCACGCTGAACGCCACCGGTTATGAGTCGTTCTACTGGAGCACGCTGCTCGTGGCCGTGGCAAACGGCACGGTGGAATCCTTCATCAATCCGGTCGTCGCGACGGTGTTCAGCAAAGAGAAGGCAAAATGGCTGAACATCCTGCATGCCGGCTGGCCGGCAGGTCTCGCGTTGGGAGCCCTGTTCTGCGCCCTGTTCCCTAATACGACGCTGTTTTTCGACGCCGTGTGGAAGTTCCGCTTCGGGCTCTGCTTCATCCCGGTGGTGCTCTACGCGCTGCTGATCCTGCCGTGCAAATTCCCGGTAAATGAACGTGTCGCCGCTGGTGTGACCTACCGGGACATGCTGAAGGAAGTCGGCGCGGTGGGCTTCTTCATCATCGGCTTCCTCATGTACTTCGCCATCATGCAGATGGCGGGCAAGGACGCGTCGCTCACAGCCTCGCTCATCGCAGGCGCGGTCATCGGCCTGCTGGCCGGTCTTTACACCATGTCTCCGGGCAACTGGCTCTTCATTCTAGTGCTCATCATCATCGGACCGCTCGCCACCACCGAACTCGGCACCGACGGCTGGATGCCAGAGTTGCTGAAATTGAACGGCCCCTTCGCTTCCGGTGAGAGCAATGTGACCTTCGCCGCATGGGTCTTTGTCTATGTCTCGACGATCATGACGATCCTGCGCTTCTACGCAGGCCCCATCGTCCATCGCATCTCGCCCATCGGTCTGCTTGTGCTCGGTTCCGCCGTCGCCATCGCCGGTCTGATGTTCCTCTCCAAGAGCGTCGGCTGGGCCATCGTCGCCGCATCCACCGTATATGCCTTCGGTAAAACCTTCCTTTGGAGCACCACCCTTGGGCTGACATCCGAGCAGTTCCCGAAAGGCGGCGCCCTGACGCTCAACGGCGTCTCAGCCGTCGGCGTGCTATTCCTTGGCGTCCTCGGCAGTCCGTTCATCGGCTATCAGCAGGACAAGGACATGCATTCACGTCTTTCCAACGGCCACACTGCCCTGCTGACCAAAGTCGAAGGCGCCGCCAAGCCCACCATCTTTGGCAGCACGCCCGGTCTCGACCAGGAGAAAATCAAGGCGCTCGACGCTGCTTCTGCGAACGAACTGAACGCGGTGCAGGCCGACAGCAAACGCGGTGCCTTCACCAACATCGCGGTGCTCCCCGCCTTCATGCTGGTCTGCTATCTGGTGATGCTGTTCTACTTCAGGGCGAGAGGCGGCTACAAGCCCGTCGCCATCAGCCAGGAACCGGAAGCCGATCCCGGATTCTGAGCCTGCGGCATCTCAATCTTTCAGCGACAGCATCCGGGCATTCGCCCGCCTTCTCAGTCTTGCGAGCATTTTTTCCTTGTCGCGATGAAGCGAGGCACCTAAAACTCGCCCTTTCCCCGACAACCACTCCATCCAACCAACACACTCCACTCCCTCTATGAGCGAAAACAATCGAATGAGACTTCTCTGGGCCGGCTTTATGGCCATCCTCGCCGCCGGCGTCGGCTTCGCCGTTCGTGGCGGTATCTTTGACAACTGGGCGAAGGAGTTCGGCTTCACGGGAGCACAGCTCGGAGCCATCGGGGGCATGGGCTTCAACGGCTTCTGTTTCGGCATCATTCTTGGTGGCGTGGTCGTGGACAAAATCGGCTACGGCAAACTCGTCGTGCTGGCCTTCTTGCTGCATGTGGTCTCCGCGCTCGTCACCTTCACCGCCAGCGGTGGTAATGCCTACATGGTGCTGTCCCTCGGCATGTTCATCTTCGCTTTCGCGAATGGCACCTTGGAAGCCGTGGCCAATCCGCTCGTCGCCACGCTGTTCCCGGAAAACCGCACCCATTACCTCAACATCCTGCATGCCTCCTGGCCTGCTGGCATGGTGATTGGCGTCGTGCTCGGCTGGTTCTTGGATGACAAGATGGAAATCAACTGGCGCATCCAGCTCGCGCTCTACCTGATCCCGACCGTGATCTACGGCCTCATGTTCATGGGCCAGCATTTCCCGAAATCCGAAGCCGCCGCGAAGGGCGTCAGCTTTGGCAACATGCTCAAAGACGTGGGCATCCTCGGCGGCGCCGTGGCCTGCTTCCTGCTTTCCTTCTTCGCGGAGGGCTTCTTCAAAGATGTGGTCGGTCTTGCTCCTGACCTGTCCAAGAACCTCGGCTACGGGGTGGGCGGCGTGCTGCTCATCGGTGTCGGCGTGATCACCAAGTTCTCCCTCGGCTCCATCGTCCTATTTGTTCTCTTTGTCACTCACGCTCTCGTCGGCGCGGTCGAACTCGGCACGGATGGCTGGATTCAGAACATCACGGGCAATCTGTTCACGCCTGAGCAGGGCAAGGCTCTCTTCCTCTGGACCTCTGCCATCATGTTCGGCCTGCGCTTCTGCGCCCACTGGATCGAGAAGACCCTCAAGCTTTCCCCGGTCGGACTGCTCTTCGTTTGCTCGGCTCTCGCCGCCGGCGGTCTGACGCTCGCCTCCACGATGAACACTTTCGCCACGGCGCTCATCGCTCTCGGCATCTATGCTTTCGGCAAGACCTTCTTCTGGCCGACCATGCTCGCCGTCGCCTCCGACCGCTTCCCGCGCACGGGCGCTGTCGCCATTTCCATCATGGGAGGCATTGGCATGCTGTCCGCCGGCATCATCGGCGGCCCGGGCCTGGGCTACATGAAGGACCGCTTTGCCGGTGAGGATCTCAAATCCAAGAACCCTGCCCTGTTTGAAACCTACAAGGCGGCCACGCCGAGCAAGTTCCTCAACCTCGACGCCACAGCAGCCTCCGGTCTCGATGGCAAGAAGCTCTCTGAAGCCAAGGAAGCCAAGGAGAAGACTCCCGATCAGCAGGTGGTTGTCGCAGCTGACCAACAGGGCGACCGCAAGACCTTGAAGTTCGACGCTTACATTCCCGGCACCATGGCCGCGATCTACCTGCTGCTGCTGCTCTACTTCAAGGCCATCGGCGGTTACAAGCCGATCACCATTGACGACGAAGAAGCGGCAGAGAAAGCCTGATCCGCTTTTCAGCATTCCCACGCGGCGTCCCCTCACCGGGACGCCGCTTTTATTTTTCCTCCCGGGACCCGTTTGAAACTTGAATCCTTGAACTTGGAACTTACAACTCCCCGCCATGCCCACCTACGTTTACGAAACCATTCCCCAGTTTGAAGGCGAACCCGTCAAACGCTTCGAAGTCCGTCAGAGCATGAAGGACGCCGCCCTCACGCAGCATCCCGACAACGGACAGCCAGTCCGTCGTGTGCCCATCGGAGGCACAGGCTTGATGGGTGGCGGCAGCTCCGCACCACAGTCAGGGGGTGGCTCCTGTGGCAGCGGCTGCGGATGCCATTGAGATTTGAACCACGGAAAACATAGAATACACGGAACGACCAGAGTCTGATCCTCAGCTTTGAGTGTGTTCCGTTGGTTCTTTCTTTTCCGTGTGTTCAGTGTTTTCCGTGGTTGAAGAATCGGCAGCACTCTTCCTCAGCAAGCGCGCGGCATAGAACCCGTCAAACGCGCCCGTCTCCGGCGTACGATGCAGCTCCTCTTCGAGGCTCCATTCATCGCCGTGCCGAGCTAGAAACGCCTTCACTTGCTGCTCATTCTCGCTCGGCAGAATGCTGCACGTGGCATACACCAGCTTGCCGCCAGGGTTGACCATGCGGCTGTAGCTTTCCAGAATCTCCGCCTGCAGGGCGATAAGCCGGTCGATCTCCGCATCACTGAGCTTCCACTTCGCATCAGGATTGCGGCGCAGCACGCCAAGTCCCGAACATGGCACGTCCAGAAGCACGCGGTCCGCCTTGTTTGCCAGGCGTTTGATCGTCTTCGATCCTTCAATCTCGCGCGCTTCGATGATGTCCACGCCTGCGCGTGACGCCCGCTTGCGCAGTTCGGCCAACTTCCACGCATGCACGTCGAGTGCGAGCAGGCGCCCCTTGTTGCGCATGATCGCGGCGAGGTGAAGCGACTTGCCACCACCACCCGCGCACGCATCGATCACACGCATGCCGGGCTCGGGTTGCAGAAAGGGAGCGATGAGTTGCGAAGCTGCATCCTGCACTTCGAACAGTCCCTCCTTGTAGGCGGCGGAACCAAACAAACTCGCCCGCTGCTTCAACCGCAGGGCGCTCGGCACACTCTCCACGGCCTCAGCTTCGAAGCCTTCGCGCCCCAGCCTTTCCCGCAGTGCACGCCGGTCGTTCTTGAGCGTGTTCACCCGCAGATACACGTCCGCCGGCACATTGAGCGCCTCGCGCAGTGCTGGCCATGCGGTGCCGAGTTCACGGCTGCCACGTTCTTCGAGCCAGTCGGGAATCGCCGCACGAACCGCGGGCGAGGCACCTTCTTTGGCCCGCTTCAAAACATCGCCCGGCTTCACCTGCGGCGCTGTTTCGTCCTGCGGCAGTTCCCGGCCGTTGGTGATCCAGTAGGCTGCCCACACGCGCCACAGACGCTCTGGCGTGATGTATTCCGGCTGGGTATGCTCCTCGTCGGGCAGTCCGGCCAGATGCCAAAACCAGCGCCACCAGCGCACACATTCATAGATCGACTCAGCAAAGATACGCCGGTCGCGGCTGCCCCATTTGCGGTGTCGTTTGAAGGTGAACTCGATCACCTTGTCCGCATAGCGTCTGCCCACGAAGACCTCTCCGAGGGAAAGGACAATCTCATCGAGCAAATGCGGGGGCAGTTTCATGGGATGGGAGCAATGGCGCAGGCGTATCCTTTTCACAACCGTTGCGGCCAAGAAATCACTGGCCCCTCGGTCGAAGCAGATTAATCTCCGCGACCCCTCAAATCATGCCCACCGAGTTCGACATTCAATATGCCCTGGAGAACACCCAGGTCTTGCATGAACCGGACCGCCGCATCGACACCTTCGGGAGCACGCAGTTCGAGTTTCAGATTGTCACAGAACTCATGGACACCGTTGGAGCCGTGCGCGTCCGCGAAGGGCGCATTGAGGCCGAAAAGCCGCTCATCCTGCGTCCGGAAATGCCGGGAAACTTTGACTTCGAAGGCTTCAGCCAGGAGGCCTCCGCCTTTGGCGAATTCCTCAGGGAGAACCTGCACAAACTGGCCATCCTCAAGTACGGCTTCAAGTTTCGCAAAGGCGACATCAGCGAACAAATCGTCCATGAGTCCATGGACGAAGTCTGCGGCAAACTGCTCGGCAACATCCGCACCACCGGCAACCCGATGCGAGCGGTGATTCAGGGCGTGGACGACACCTGGGAGATCTGCCTGCTCAAGTTCACCGTCGAGATGATCGAAAAGTCCCAGAACATCAACCTCTTCGATTTCAAACGCCGCGGCCTCCTGGGCTGAGCGAACGTTTGTCGATTCCCGCAATGGCACGGACCCAGATCAAACTGCTGATTTTCCTCATCACCGTCGGACTCGTCGCGGGCACGCTGGCCATGGGCTACTGGGTCTATATGAACGTCCTGCTCAAGGAAAGCCAGGTCGAAGAGGACATCGCCGCGATGAAGGCCACGGACCGCCCTCGGATCGATCCAGGAGTGCGCCGCTTCGAAGCCGCCGTCGAACTTATTCGCGACGGCAAAATCGAGGAAGGCCGCGAGGCGCTCTACAAGCTGCGCCAGCAGTTTCCCGAGTCGGCAACCTGCCCCGAAGCCATGCGCATCATCGGTGAAATCAACATGGACCAACTTTACTCGCCCAACAATCATTCGGGTAAGAAAGACTACATCGTGCAGCCGGGTGATTCACTAAATCTGATCGCCAGCCGACAAGGCACCACGGTGGACTCCATCATCCGTGCCAGTGGCTTGATGAGCTTCAATCTCCAGCCGGGCGATCACCTGACCATCATTCCGATGGACTTTCACCTCGGCGTCAGCGTCTCCAAAAAGCAGGTCATGCTGCTGCGCAAGGTTGGCGACAAAGAGTACCTCTTCAAAATCTACCAGGCAAAGGATATCAACCTGCCACCCGGCACGCGTCTCCCTGTAGAAATGCAAATTGCCGGGAAAAACGCCATCTACGATGGCAAGGCAGTAGGATCCACCGAGATTAAGCATGTCGATGCGGAAAAGTGGCTCGCCGGAACCAAGGCTGGCATCAGCATCCGTACACCGCCCGTGGCTCGTGCTCTACCGGTAGAAGAACCGAAGGCCGCCCCGAAGAACGCCAAAAAATCCACCACCACGCCGGCAGCGGCAAGCGCCATGCCCGCCCCGCCCCCCTCCCCTGCGGCAGAAACCGGCATTTTTCTCTCCCGCGAGGACATTGAAGAACTCTTTGCGCTTGTGAGCAGAGGGTCAAAGTTGAGCCTCGTGAGGTAATCGCTCTTACCCCCTTTCCCCTGAACGACATGAAACAAATCTTGGAATTCGAAAAGCCCATCGTCAAACTGCGTCAAGAAATCGAGGAGGCAAAAAAAAAGCTCGCCTCGAAGCCCACTGACAAGCTCGCGCAACAGATCGCCGACCTCGAAACCAAGGCTGACGCGCTGCAGCGTGACATCCATGCCAACCTTTCCCCCTGGCAACGCGTGCAAATCTCCCGCCACATCGCCCGCCCCTTCATGCTCGACTACGTGAAGCACATCTGCGACGAGTTCGTGGAACTCCACGGCGACCGCCACATCGGCGATGACAACGCCATGCCCGCCGGCTTTGCCACCATCGGCGGACAGCGCGTCGCGATTCTCGGCCACCAGAAAGGACGAGACACCAAGGAAAACCTCCTGCGCAACTTCGGCAGCGCCCATCCGGAAGGCTATCGCAAAGCCCTCCGCCTGATGCGGATGGCCGAAAAGTTCAGCCTTCCCATCGTCACCCTCATCGACACCCCCGGAGCCTTCCCTGGCATCGGCGCAGAAGAGCGCAACATCGCCGAGGCCATCGCCTTCAACCTGCGCGAGATGATGACGCTCCGCACTCCGATCATCGCCATCGTCATCGGCGAAGGCGGCAGCGGCGGAGCTCTCGGCATCGGCATCGCTGACAAGGTCCTCATGATGGAAAACGCCTACTACTCCGTCATCAGCCCTGAAGGCTGTGCGGCGATTCTTTGGAAACACCGCGAACACGCGCCCGAAGCCGCCTCCGCTCTCAAGCTCAGTGCGCAGGACCTTTCCAAGCTCGGCATCATCGACGGCATCATCCCCGAACCCCTCGGAGGAGCCCATAACGATCACTTCGCCGCAGCAAACTCTCTCAAGGAGGCAGTGCTCACCACCCTGAAGGATCTGTCAGCCCTTCCGACCGCCAAAATGCTGGAACAGCGCTACCAGAAGTTCCGTGAGCTGGGGCAGTTCACTCAGGCCTGAGACGAGGATCTCAAGCACGTCGAGCCAGGAGTGAGAGCGTGGCTACACCCCTCACTCTTGGTGGTTCATGATTGTCCAAACCGCGTACTTCGTGGTCAAAAAGGATGCCGACTGGAATTCAATAGTCCCACAAGAAACGCGTTGGCTTTACAGCACGGATTGAGTCGGTCATAGCAACGGCCCGACTCACAACGCGCCTCATGACTCCCGTGCTGTTCCGCCCCCGATTTCTCATCGCTTCGCTCTGTTCACTCCTCTTGCTCTCCACCCAGCAGCAGGCCTCCGCTCAGGTGGACGCCATGGAGTCCATTCTGCTCAAACCCATCGTCGTCGTGGACCGACCCGGTTGGTTAAAGGAAGAAGCCTTCATTGGCGAGATGAAGCGTCCTGAATGGACCTCGAAGCGCCGGTTCGGTTTCTCCCGGGTATACATCCAGCAGGATCCAGGACAGGTGTCCGTCGAACAGTGGTGGCGTGTGCGTTCCTATCGCGATCAGGGCAAGAAGCCGCAGCAAAAGTTTATCGAGGAAATCGAAATCGGCCTCCCCTGGCGCATGCAGTTGGACATCTACGCCGACTGGGGTCATGAGGATGGCAGAACCCTGAAACAGGATCTCGCCTTTGAACTGCGCTGGGCGCTTGCGGACTGGGGCGTCATCCCGCTCAATCCCACGCTCTACGCCGAGTACAAAGCCACCGACGGCACCTACGGAAGTGATGTCTATGAGGTCAAATTGCTGCTCGGAGACGACTTCACGCCGCGCCTGCACTGGGCTTTGAACTTCGCCTATGAGCGTGCCATTAGCCGCGGCCGCGCCAACGAATTCGCCATCAGCCAGGGCCTCAGCTACACCCTCATTGACCAGGTGCTCTCCGCCGGTCTCGAGATGCAGTACAAATACGAAAACGAGCAAGGTGGGCGCCACAACAGCAGCGGCGATCGCAAGTTCGGCATCGGTCCCTCCATCCAGATCCGCCCCACCCCGAACAGTTGGATCAATCTGGTCTGCCTCGCCGGCTGCTCGGCCCCCACACCGGCCATCGAAGGATTCGTCATCTTCGGTTACAACTTTGGCCGCATCGCCAGCGGTCCCTCGATTTCCCGGCCGGTGTCCGCACCGCGCTGAGTTCCCCTGTCAGTCTGAATAGCCTTGGTTGTTGGCTCATCGGCGCTGGCAGTCCCACGGGACTGCCAGCGCCTTGATTTATGAGGTCAGTTTTCGCCCACGCGCGGTTCGATTTGGTGCAAATCCGTCCAACGCTCAAGTTTCGCCACCCGCAGGCACGACAAGAACTGACCGTAGTGCTTGATTGCGGTTTCCCGTTCTCCGCCTCATGCGCCGTCTCTCCCTCCCTGTCTTCATCGCCGTCTCCACCACTGGTTTCACCGCTGAAGTGGTGGAAGCGAAAAAAGGCGGTGTAAAAAAAGCCGTCGAGGTCCCCGAGGTGGTCATCACGGCGACACGCAGCGAGACGCCTGTGTCCCAGGTGCCCGCGGCGGTGAAAACACTGGACCGGCGGCAGATGGAGGAGCGGCTTGTGCGCACCTTTCCCGAAGCGCTGCGCGAAACACCGGGCGTGGCGATCCAGAAGACCTCGAACGGCCAGGGCTCGCCTTTCATCCGCGGCTTCACCGGCTTCCGAAACTTGATGATGATCGACGGCATCCGTTTCAACAACTCCACCTTCCGCGATGGTCCGAACCAGTACTGGAACACCCTCGACTCCTACGCGCTGAACCGCGTGGAGGTGCTGCCCTCGCAAGGATCGGTGCTGTATGGCAGCGACGCCGTCGGCGGCACGGTGAACGCCTTCACCAAGGACTCGGGCCTTCTGAGCGAGGCGGAGGGCGGCTTCTTCTCCCACGGCCGCGCGGACTACCGCTACTCCACGGCGGAGCACAGCAACGTGGAGCATCTGGAGACAAGCATCGGTGAAGGACAGAAGTGGGGCCTGCATGCGGGCGTGACCTTGAGCCAGTTCGGCGATGTGACAGATGGCAGCGGGCGGCGGCAACGCCACACGGGCTACGATCAGTGGGCCTTCGACGTGAGGCTGGACGTGGCGCTCGACGAGCAGTGGACGTTCACCGCTGCGCATCAGCAGGTGCGTCAAAACGATGTGTGGCGCACCCACTCCACGAACTCGGGTGTTTCGTTTGCCGGCACCGTGATCGGCACCGATCGCGTGCGCCTCTTCGACCAGGAGCGCACTCTTTCCTATGCGCGTCTCGCCGGGAAAGACCTGAACAGTTTCATCGACAATGCGAGCCTGACACTCTCGCTGCAAACCGCCAGCGAGGACCAGTTCAGAATTACCGGCGGCGGAGTCCAGTCCAGCAACAAGGTGGATGTGACCACAATCGGTGCGGACCTCCAGTTCGAGAGCGACTCGCCCATCGGCAACCTCGTCTATGGCGTCGACTTCTACGAGGACTTCGTGCAGTCCAACGCCTCCAACAATCCCTTCCAGGGCGCGGTGGCGGACAATTCCACCTACAGCCTGCTCGGCGTCCACATTCAGGACGAGATTGAATTCTGCGACCGGGTGCACCTGTTCATCGGCGAGCGCTACACGCACGCCACCGCCCGGCTGGGCAGCTTCCGCGATCCCTTCACGCTGGCGCAGCGATCATTTGCCAACAGTTGGAACAACTTCTCCGGCAGCGCGCGCTTCGTGATCGATCTTGATGAGGATGACCGCTTCTCACTCTACGGCGGCGTGTCCCAAGCCTTCCGCGCGCCCAATCTCTCCGACCTTTCTCGTTTCGACGTGGCGCTCTCCGGACGAACCGAGACGCCGGCCCCAGGACTGTCACCGGAAAAGTACCTGACCTATGAGATCGGCCTCAAGGCAGTCACCGAAACGATCACCGCCAGCATGGGCTACTTCTACACGCGCCTGAACAACCTGATCATCCGCCGCTCAACTGCGGTGCCACTGCAGGACACCAAGACCAACGGCGGCGACGGCTACATGCAGGGCTTCGAATTCGCCGCACGCTGGCAGATCGACCGGCATTGGAGCATCTTCGGACACCTGGCCTGGGTCGAAGGCGAATCGGATCAGTTCATCGGCACCACGACTCAAAAACGACGTGAGCCTTTGGGCAAAATCTCGCCGCTCGTCGGTTACGGCGGAGTGCGCTGGCAGACCACGGACCATCGCTTCTGGACGGAGTTTGTCTGCCTCACCTATGGCGAAGCGGGCCGGCTCAACACCTCCGATCAGCTGGATACGCAGCGCATCCCGCCCAATGGCACGCCATCCTTCTGGCTGCTCACCCTGCGTGGCGGCTACGCCATCAACGAGAATCTCATCCTCACCGCCTCTCTCGACAACCTCTTGAACCAAACCTATCGCTATCACGGTTCCGGATCGAACGAACCCGGATTCGGTGCGAACCTCGGCGTGACCGTGAAGTTTTAACGTCAGATTGGAGCTTTACACTGCTCCGCTTGCCGGGAAAGCTGCGGACCTATGAAATGGATCATCCGCATTGCCGCCCTCCTTGCCGTTCTCATTCTGGCCGCCCTGTGGTTTGGCTACTCGCAGATCGACAAGCTGGTTAAACTCGGCATCGAGAAAGGCACGCCGCCGGTCGTGCAGACGGACGTGAGCGTCGCATCGGTCAAGCTCTCCCCCTTCTCCGGCGTCGGAGTCATTGAGGGATTCGAAATCGGCAATCCCAAAGGCTTCTCCGGTGCCCGCGCCGTTCATATCGGAAGAGCTGAGGTGGCCTTGGACACGTCCAGCGTCAGCGGAGACAAGATCGTCATCCAACACATCCGCATCACCGATCCCGAGATCAATCTCGAAGCCGGACTCGGTGGCACCAACCTCAAGCACATCGCCGACAACGCGAAGAACTTCGTATCTCAGCAGACTTCGTCTGCGGCAGGCAAAACCAATGCCGCCCCCGCTGGTGAAGCTGCACCCAAGAAGTCCGTCAAACTGCAGGTCAATGAACTGCTCATCACCGGTGCCAAACTCAGCGCCAGCGCTGCAGGCATCATTCCGGGTGCCGATGCCAAGGTGACTCTGCCAGAAATCCGTCTGACGAATCTCGGCTCGGGCGCCGCCGGCATCTCACCCGCCGAACTCACCGCTCAAGTGCTCAGCCGCCTCAGTTCCGAAGCTGCCAAAGCCAGCGCCAGCGGCCAGTTGAAGAACTTGCTCCAGGGCAGCGAATCAAAGATCAACGCCGGAGGGCTCAAGAACGGCCTGAACAAACTGCTGGGGAAATGATCCCCTGAGTTTCACGCATCCACCACCCGCAGGACCGACTCCGCAGTTGCCTCGTGCATGATCTGACTGGTCAGTCCAGCGACGCCGAACTTCCCGACCGGCGGCGTGAGCGAGGGCTCGTCCCGCGTAAGGATATCCCACTCCAAAAGAAGGTATTCGGCAATCACATTCGTCAGGCTAAGCTGGAAGAAGTGCCCCACCGCCGCCCACACCACGGCAATGTGTCCCTCGCACCTCCCCTGCTCCACGGCTTCGCGCAGGCGGCCCAGCACCGCCTGGTAACGGGCGTTCTTC
The DNA here is from genome assembly GCF_020439865.1 of Prosthecobacter sp. Taxonomy (GTDB): domain Bacteria; phylum Verrucomicrobiota; class Verrucomicrobiia; order Verrucomicrobiales; family Verrucomicrobiaceae; genus Prosthecobacter. The sequence goes on along the minus strand of NZ_JAGRPF010000139.1, from coordinate 41,481 downwards.
GTCGATTTGAGCAGCACCGCTCCCGCGCGCGTACTGCGTCTGGCCGCGGCATCCGAAAGCTCGGATGACAACACGAGGTCAGCGGCGATGAGTCCGTCCAGATCTCCGGCCTGAGCCGAACGCCACGCTGACTTGAGCGCCGGACCAATCGCCACGCGCATGGATCCCTCGGCAAACTCCTCCCATGCAGCAGACATGGGCATCGTTCCGCCCTCTACCATGAGAAGCTCCGTCCTGGCGCGAACGCTGCCCAGCAACCATTTCACCCAGTCCAGTCCGCGGGACCAGTCTTCAATAACCTGCCCATCGTCCGCCTTTTCATGCGGAGGAGGGAGCAGGGTGATGGATGACCGCAGATGAAGTTTCATCACGACAACAATCCGCACGGCCAAGGGGGCCGGCGATTTTCAAACCTTCGTTGCAGGAAACGATTCATCGCACGAACTATGCCCTCAGCTTCGCTTCCTGCGAACAGAATACTTTTTATGGCAGAGCTCTCCACACTTGACACATCCACGCCTTGGTATGCATGCCAGCGCTGCGGCAACTGCTGTCGCTGGCCCGGTGATGTTCGTGTCACCGACGATGAGGTTGATCGCATCGCTGCCTTTCTGAACATGCCACGTCTTGAGTTCATCGAGCAATGCACCCGTCTGAATGCGAATCGGACCGGCCTGAGCATCATCGACAAGCCGAACGGCGAATGCCTGTTCCTTGAGGGCGTCAACGTCTGCCGCATCCAACCGGCGAAGCCGTTGCAGTGTGAAGGCTTTCCCAATACCTGGAGTTTCCCGGGCTGGCGCGAAAAGTGTGAGGCCATCGAAGCCCCCCGTCCCACAACGGCTCAGCCCTGAAGTTTCACCGTGGGCTTCGCGTGTTTGTCGAAGACGATGGTCTTCTTGTAGGCGTAAGGTTTGCAAACCACGATCTTGCCAACCTCGGTCCGGATGACGGCGAATTTGTGGTAGTCCTCCGTCTCGCAGTACTTCCGATAGTAGGCCTGCGACTTGCCAGGCATCTGATCCCAGTAGCGCTTCGCGGCATCTCCTTCAATGACACGTGTGAAGCCCGAGAGATACACGATCGTCTCCATCGAAGGCGAGGCGAACATCCACTCCGCATGTGGATTCCGGCGGAGCTCGGCAACCTTTTGAGAAGTCGGCGCGGTGATCGAGGTGACTTCAGCCAGATCCGTAGTGACCTGAGTAGTCATCCACGCGGAGTGCGGCTGCCCCTCGGCATTCGCTGTGGCGATGACCGCGTTTTTGCATTTCAGGACAACCTGTTCCGCCAGTTTGACCAGCTCACTTTCGATTTTCATGAGGGACTATACCCACCAACCACTCACCTCACTCCGCCTGCCTTGCCGGTTTTTGCTCCAATCTTGGAGACTCAACGATCTGCAGCACTGGACAAAAGCCTGATCTGAGGCATCTCCACTTCATGAAACCTCAGACCATTGTCACCCTCGACCTCGAGGGCGTGCTCGTGCCCGAAATCTGGATCGCCTTTGCCGAAAAAACCGGCATTCCCGAACTGCGACGCACGACTCGTGACGAACCTGACTACGATGTGCTCATGAAGGGCCGGCTGAAGATTCTCGACGAACATGAACTGAAGCTGCCTGACATCCAGCAGGTGATCGGCACCCTCTCGCCGTTGGAGGGAGCAAAGGCATTCCTCGATGAGCTGCGATCGATCACGCAGGTGATCATTCTGAGCGACACGTTCGCAGAGTTTGCCCAGCCCCTGATGCGCCAGCTCGCCTGGCCGACGATCTTCTGCCACCAGCTCGACATCGCTGATGACGGCCGAATCGTGGACTACAAACTGCGACAGCCGAACCAGAAGCAGAAGTCTGTGGCCGCCTTCAAGGCGCTGAATTACCGCGTCATTGCCGCCGGGGATTCCTTCAACGACACGACGATGCTGGGAGAGGCTGATGAGGGCTTCTTCTTTCACGCACCAGAGAGCATTCAGGCCCAGTTCCCGCATTTTAGGGCGTTTGAGACCTACTCAGACCTGCTCAGCGCGATTCGCAGCTCTCTTTGAAGCGCCGTTGCCACAGGGAACATTTGCGTCCAGAATGCGCGCTCGTTTCCCGCCGCGCATGCCCCAGCTTCATCTTCAGCCCGACTTCGCCACCTTCCAATCGCTCGCGCAGCAGGGCAATCTTGTGCCGGTGATGGCAGAACTCGCCGCTGACTACGAAACGCCGCTCTCGGCATTCCAAAAAATTCATGATGGGCGCTGCGCCTTCCTGCTTGAGTCGGCGGAACTCACACAGCACTCGGGACGCTACTCGCTGCTGGGCAGTTCGCCGCGCATCATCTTCACCGCCCGTGGAAGAGAAATCGAGATTGAGGAGCGCGGCAAGAAGCGCAGTTTCACCACCAAGGGCGATCCGTTGACCGAGTTGCAGGAACTCATGAAGCCGTTCCGTCCCCTCGAAGCACAGCCCTTGCCGGTGTTCCATGGCGGCGCGGTCGGTTACCTAGCCTACGACATGGTGCGTTTCTTTGAACCGACCCTGCCCCCGCCGAAAAAAGATGAACTCGGTCTTCCGGACATGGTTTTTATGGTCACGGACACAGTGCTCGTGTTCGATCATCGCACCCGGCGTCTCTCCATCGTCTCCAATGTCCACACCGACGAGCATGCTTCTCTCGAAGCGGCCTATGATTGGGCGCGAGAGCAGATATCAAGCGTGATCGCCAAATTGGAGCAACCCCTGGCCGCCAAGCCACTGCAAACCTTCGCGCCCGCCGGCAATGATCAGCCACCTCCACCGGTGAGCAACACCACCCGAGAGGAATACGAGGCGATGGTACTCAAAATGAAGGAGTACATCGGTGCCGGCGATATTTTCCAAGGCGTTCCCTCCCAACGCTTCGAGACCGACTACAACGGCACCACCCTGGACCTGTTCCGCGCGCTGCGACACGTCAATCCGAGCCCTTACATGTTCTGTCTCGACTTCCCGCAGGGCTTCGCGCTGGTCGGCAGTTCTCCGGAAGTTCATGTGAAGTGCATGAACGGACGAATCGACATCCGCCCCATCGCCGGCACACGCTGGAGGGGTAAAACGACCGAGGAGGACAATGCGCTGGCCGAGGAACTGCTGAATGACCCCAAGGAGCGCGCCGAGCACATCATGCTCGTCGATCTCGCACGCAATGACGTTGGACGCGTCGCCGATTTCGGCACGGTGCGCGTCAGCGATCTGATGATCATCGAGCGCTACTCGCACGTCATGCACATCGTTTCCAATGTCGACGGCCAGCTTCGCGACGACAAGACAGCCTACGATGTCATGCGCGCCACTTTCCCGGCTGGAACGGTCAGCGGCTCGCCCAAAGTGCGGGCGATGGAAATCATCAACGAATGCGAGAAGAGTAAACGCTGTGCCTATGCCGGAGCGGTGGGTTACTTTGGCTTCGACGGCAACCTCGACTCCTGCATTGCGCTGCGCACCTGCGTGGTCAAAGACGGCAAAGCCTATGTGCAGGCGGGCGCCGGCGTCGTGGCCGACTCGGATCCGGCCTATGAGTATCGCGAAACACTCAACAAGGCGACAGGCATGCTGCGTGCCATTCAGTGGGCGCGGCAGTTGGGTGAATCGTGAGAATGTTCGAGTTGCTCACAGTCTAATCACATACTTGCTCACAGTGCGCGAACACCTTCGCATGAAAACAAAGAACCCTCCGGCATGCGAAGCCGGAGGGTTCCGTAGCGATCCAGCAACCAACAACGATGGAGGATCGATTGGCACGAAATGCTTAGCTGAGGAAGCTCTGCAAATGTGGTCCGAGAGTTACCCCACGGACGCGCCCATGTTAAAAAGTTTTGCCCCCCCGTCAACCAAGGCCCCCGTCTTTTGCAAAAAGAAACCCTTGAGTCGCATTCCTGAGAGCCCAAAAACCCCGATTTTTCTCAAACTTTTAGCAAAAGCCCGCTTGACACTCCTTGGGAAACTTTCCCGTCACCTACTGAACAACTGAACACTTGTCTCCATGTCCTCTTCTCACAATCTCGGCCAACTTCTCCTCATGGGAGTCCCCGGTACAGAACTCACTCCAGAAGTGGCTTCGCGCCTCAAAAAGCTCCAGCCAGGCGGTTTCATTCTCTTCGGCCGCAACATTCAGAGCCCCCAGCAGCTCCGCAAGCTCATAGACGACCTGCGCGATCTCTCCGACATCGAACCGTTCATCACCATCGATCAAGAAGGGGGACGTGTATCACGCCTCCGGCTCATCGGCGAAGAGCCTCCCAATGCGCAGTCGCTACGCGACAAGGGCGATCCTGAGCTAATCAAACGCCACGGCCGGCTCACCGGCCAAATTCTGCGCCTCTTCGGCTTCAATCTCGATCTCTGCCCAGTGCTCGACATTTCTTATGACGATGCCGCGGACAACTCCCTCAAAGGCCGCACCTACGGTCGCAATCCTCAGCAGGTGATCGACAACGCCGGGATATTCAATCGCGCGATGCGCGCAGAAGGAATCTTGAGCTGTGGCAAACACTTCCCCGGATATGGCCCAGCCGAGTGCGACCCGCACGAATTCCTGCCAGTGATCACCAAAAGCCGCGACGAGATGGAACGCAGCGAACTGCTCCCCTACTCCGCCCTGCTGCCGGAACTCGACAGCGTGATGACCTGCCACAGCAACTACACCGCCTACGACCCAGACCGCGGCCGCTGGCCGGCCAGCCTCAGCCACAACATTGTGACCAAGCTTCTACGTCACCAATACGCCTTCGATGGACTTGCGATGACTGACGACTTGGACATGGGCGCCATCTTGAATGAGGTGACCTTTGAGCAGGCAATCCAGGAAGCTGTTCGCGCCGGGAACGACCTCGTCATGATCTGCCACCGCGTCGAAATGGTGGAGCTAGCCCGTCAGCATCTTGAAGGCGTCGAGGCTCCGATTCTGCATGACGCGCTCGTGCGAATCGAAAAGACCAAAAGGCGCCTCGTGAAGCCGACCAAATTCGACCTCGATCAGTTTGCCGCTATCAATCGGGAGATCTGGCAGCTTCGAGTCGACACCCTCGGAGAGGAAGCAGCCAAAAACAAGAGCGTCGAAGACGGCAAACGATCTCCCGTCGAACTCTACTAACTCCTCACGAAGGTTCCAAGACTCCTACATGCTCTTGTCGATCAACAGAGACGCTGAGCGGCGAGGGTTCGGATGGTAGCCGTTCATCGCGGCCCGAATGCGCTTGGCGCGATCCACACAGGCCTCCGCCTTCTGAAAGTCACCGGAGGCTTTGTATACAGCCCCCAGATTGATGAATGTCTGAGAGAGATCTGCCGGATCCATCTGGCTATCGTTCAAGTTTTGGCGGATGGCCAGCGCTCGCTCATGCATGGCCTGAGCGCGATCTACATCCATACTGCTGTAATAGAGAACGCCCAGATTGTTATAGACCGAGGCGACTCGTGAACTCTGTTCCCCATCGAGCCGCTGAAAAGTCTCCAGCGCCTCGCAGTAATAACCCTCCGCCTTTTCGAACTGGCGGATCTGCTTGAAAATCATGGCAAGGTTGTTTTTGATCGTAGCAACCTTGTCACTGTCTTCCAGACCACTGTCGACACTGATGGTGAGCGCCTTTTCGTAAAACTCCGCCGCCTTGTCCATCCGCCCCCATCGGTCATACAAGTGTGCCAGCAGAGAATAGATGCCTGTGAGCAGGTCGGGGTCCTGTCTGCGCAATTCCTGAGCACGAAACAAAGCTTCCCGATACAACGACTCTGCTTTTCGGAAATCCCCCTCTTTCTGGCGCAAATCGGCCAAAACACTGATCTGTTCCACTAGAGCACCCACCCGGACCGGATCATGATATGCGAGCCGTCGCGCCTCCTCGACGCTGCGGGAGGCGGAGGCGATTTGGCGCTCCAGTGCAGTATCCACGATTGGGGTTGAGTTAGGTAATGGTAACAGGACCGAGCCGACTACGGCTAACTGGCGTCGCGATATGACTGGGCAAGGTTGGCGATGGTATTGCGTGCATGCGCCATCATCTCGCGACTGACGCCGTTGCTCTCATACCAGTGCGTGTAAGCATGGTTGTCGAACATGATGTCAAAGTTGGTGATAAGGCGCTCGAAGACAGCAGCAATGCCGGTGTGGTTGACAAGAGCAAGCCCGCTCGACGCAAAGCCCTCGGGGGCCGTCTCGGCAACACCAAGTTTCACGCCAGTTGGCACGTAGCTGGCAAAATTCAGCCCTTTACGAATGGCCGCCATGTTTTCCTCCACCTCTTTGGCCTTCACATCCCCACGGAAGAGAGCACAAGCTGAAAGATAGACTCCGTTGGTCCAGTCGATGGCTGCAGTGAAATTGTCCTGTGAAAAGGTCTCGCGGGCGATGTCTGGGAAATTGATTCTCACCTGCCCTTCCTGTCCTGGAGCCCGCATGGGAGCAAAGGAGGCCGTGAGGAAGTGATTGCCGGGGAACGGCACCAAGTTGGTCACATACTCACTGAGGTCTGTGTTCAGTTTTCCCGGGAAACGCAAAGACGCGGTCACCGAACTCATGATGAGCGCAATGATGTGATTGAGATCCATGTAGTTCGGGCTGCGATGCAGTTTCGATTTGGCGATGCGGAACAACGCCTCGTTGTCGAGCAGCACGGCGGCATCAGCGTTATCGAGAATGCGCTGCAGTGTGAGAACTGCATTGTAAGGCTCTACGGCGGAATCGGAGATGAGGGGAGAAGGAACAACCGAGAAAGTGAAGATGCGCTTTTTTGGATAAGCCTGGCGAAGGCGTTCCAGAATAAGCGAACCCAGACCAGAACCGGACCCCCCACCGATCGAGTGTGTGACGAGAAATCCCTGCAGAGACTTGGTCTTTTCAACCGCAGCGTCGATCACATTCATGATCTGGTCGATAATCCGTTCGCCCTCGACATTGTAACCGCGTGCCCAGTTGTTGGCAGCCCCCGGAATTTTCCGAATGATGCAGCTTTCGTCAAAGAGCTGGGCCATATCCCCCCCTTCAATCCTGGCAATGACACCGGGCTCGAGATCGATAAGCACCGCACGCGGAATGTACTTCCCATCGCGGACCTTGTGGAAGAAGACCTCCAAGTTGGCATTGGTGGCCGCTGACGTGTTTCCTTCTTTCGGCGTCCCCGCCTCGGTCAGGCCATGCTCACGAAGCACCAACCGCCAATAACGGTCGGCGATTTGATTGCCACATTGTCCGACATGGATGCTCAAAATCTCTCTCACGGGTGTTCCTCCAAACTGTTGTTTCTCTGTTGCCTGATTTGATATTGTTATGCGCGACGACGATCAACGAGATCGCGCAGGCTCATGCCACTGCGGCTGTCATCCGAACCGGATGTTCCACGCGGGATGTCGGCAGAGCTATCCTGCACCTTGGCCTTGGCGCCGCTTTCTTCAGCAACCTGATAACTCTGGATGAGTTCTTGTGCGGATGCACGGAGAGCATTGATCTGCTCTTCGGACATGCCCTCGTTGAGGTACCAGTTGGCAAAAGCCTTGCGCTGCCAGAGTTTGTCGAAGTTATGGCAAATCCTGTCCAGCACGCGAGCGATCTCCGTGTTGTTGGCGAGGAGAACCATGCTCTTGCGGTGCGAAATGCCAGACTGCTCGACATAACCGATTTTAAACGCGGTCGGGATCCAGTAAGTAAGAGGCAGCTGCTCGCGCATGGCAGCCAAGGCCGAGTCAGCCAGCGGCTTGTCATCCATGATGCCACGATAAAGGACGGCAGTGCTGAGAAAGCGCCCTTCCATGGGCGAACAGGCGGCAAAAACCGAGTCGTTGTCGAACAGACTGCGGATCATGTCTTCAACCCCCATCTCCTCGAACTTACTACGGTCAGGTGGCGTCAGCGGCGCGAAAGCACACATAAGGAAGTGCAAGGATGGCTGCGGCACCAGGTTGGTGAGCAGCTCGCGCAAACTGATTTCCACAGTCAGGAAACCACTGAAGCGCATGGATGCAGTCAACCCAGCCAGCGCTTCGGTGATGAGCAGGTTCAGGTCATCCACAGTGGGGCTTTCAATGCTCCATTTGCGATGCGCCAGTTCGAACAGCGCCTCGTTATCGAAGATCAAGCATGCATCGGCCGAGCGACGCAGTGTGTTTAGCGTGAAGACAGTGTTGTAAGGCTCTGTGACGACCGAGGAAACCTGCGGAGACGGCAGCACTGCACAACTCAACACAGGAAACTCCGGATACTTTTCTTTGATGGACTCGATGAGCAGCGCACCAAAGCCCGATCCAGAACCACCACCCGTGGCATGCAAAACAATGATCCCGCCAACATTGTCGCACTTGTCGATTTCTGCATCGAGCCGTCCCATCACTTCTGGTAACACCTCGCGGCCTGCACCCAGATAGCCGACGGCAAAGTTACCACCCGCACCTTCCGTCCGGCTGATCAGATTGCCAGGATTGAACAATGAACCCGAGGTTGCTTTGATATTGTCGATGACGCTGGGCTCCAAATCGATCATCAACGCGCGCGGCACATAACTGCCGGAAGTTGACTCCCCAAGCTTGGTGAAAAAGGCGCTCCAGTTGCCGCGTGGGGGCTGCCCTTGGGCCGTCTGCCCCGTGAGCGGATCGATTCCATGCTCCTGGCAGATGGTTTTCCAGAAAGACGCGGCAATCTGATTGCCGGCCTGACCGATTGAAATGACGATTGTATTGTTGACCTTCATCAGCCTCTCCTAGTTTTCGCGGTTTCTAATGTGATGTGTAAATGCGTGAACGATGACCGCCACACCCTGCCGCAGACTTTCTATCCGGCGTGCTCCGGACGTCCCAATCATAAGCGGCGTTGTTTGCTGCACTCATCTCCACAAGAGTACTTTTACCTGTGAGTGCGGCGGGAGTCCAAGTAAATTCCGTTCTTTCGTGAGGAATCCCACGTCGACTCGGATGCAATATCGAAGAACGAGCAAAGGCAGGGATCACGGCTTTTCTTTGCGTTTCGGCGGCAACGGCGATGCCGTGGACATGGCTGGCAACTGCCCCGTTCTGTTTTCGACCTGGCCTTGTTTCATGCGGTCAATTTCCTCTTTGGAAGGAACGATGGCACGACGAATGGTGATGGGATCTTTTTCAGGAACCTTGACAACGGGCGCCGGCTGCACAGGAGCAGCCGGCTTTGGTTCTGTACTGATGACCGGAGCACTCCCGCTGTTGACAGCGACCGCCTGCTCTAACTTTTTCTTTTCACCTGACACGACACTCGCCGGAGGACTTTGCAATGCCGGCTTCTTGTCAGGATTTGGCACGGCCACGGCGATTCCCGCTCCATAAGGTTTGGCTGGAGCTTTGGTTGAGGAAGAAACCTCAGGCTTGGGAGACGCTGATCGCTGAGAATCCTGACCGTCCTGCACTGATGTGGTTGTTTTCTGCGTCAAAACGACCTGAGTGTCGCCCAACGGCTTCGGTTCGCTTTTGACACTTGCCGGCCCTTCGGCTTCCAAGGAGGGAACCTCCGAATTCACAACCGATTTCTCTGAGTCTCCACCTCCTACAAGCATCCAAGTTCCAATGCCAATAATCACCAGCGCCGCCGCCGCCAGAGCCCCCCAAGGGGTTCCTCGCTTCTGATTGAGCAACGGACTGAAATCGTGCGCCTTGATGCCAATCCTGTTGGGTGAAGGTCCGTCACCATCAAAGTCTCCCGAATCTGAGGAGTCATCGCTCCAGTCATCTTCAAAATCAGAGACCGAGCCAACACTTTCCATTTCCTCAATTGCCACGGCACCGCCTTTCAATCGCGTAGCCAGATCAACTACAGGAGCGGACAACAACCCCTCAAATTTATCAATGAATTCACCTGGGTTGGGTGTCTTGCCGGCACGGCGTGTGAGCTCCAAACATTCCCGCACATAGGTGGCGGCTGTATCAGGGACGGTTTCCGGGAATTGCGGAACTCCCCCGGTTAGACGCTCGCCAGTCAGCAAATAACCCGCAAGAGCCACGAACGAGCGGTGTCGGAAGTCACGGTCTTGTAAATGTTCCTCTCGCACCTCTCCTTCCGCGATATCCATATCTACCAGGAGCGGTTCATACAGACTCCGCATCGTCATGTGCGGGCGCAGCTTCACTACAAAAGGAGGCCACGCATCCAGCCGCTTCTGCATCAATCGCTCGAGTTCTCGCGCCAGCAGGGGACCGTTTTTTCCCACCCGCAGCAATATGTTGGAAGGATGCAGGTCCACTCGCTGCACACCACATTCCACCGCCTGCTCCAGACCCGCACGAATCTGACGCATCAGCACCGTCACCTCAGCAGGATTCAAGGTGATACGCTCAGCCATCAGCCTGCTCAGCGTGAAACCCGGTTCGCGCTCTTCGGTCAAAAAGGTCCATTCAGGACTTTCCCACAGACTGAGAGAGCGCAGGATGTTTGGGTGCCGTTCAGGATTGAACCTCCACATCTGCAAAGGCACGGCTTCGTAGCGTGACTTCTCAACGATCCGAGACGGAGGAAGCAGATGGACCGTCACCGGCTGCTCGATCTTCGTGTTGATCGCCGGAATTGAGAAAGGATAGCGCCGGGTATGCTCGGCATCTTCCACTCGAAAACGCGTCCCCAAGATGGTCTCAACCGGCACATTCTCCAACAGCAGTTCCTGCAACTGAGATTGTGGCAACAGCGAGGCGCTCACCACAAGGTGTTTTCTAAAATTACGCGCCTTGATGTTGCTAGACAACGCACTGAACGCCTCACGGACATCATCCCGAAGCTTCTCTATTGATGCAGGGGCATTTTCGGGGTCAGACAGGGCCGCCCTCACAGCGGTACGCAGGCTCATTGGCAGTTGAGTCAGCGAAGGAAAGCGATCAGGGTTCTCGCCGGCATAGGGCCGCCCTGTCAGCAAAAGGAATATGAGCCGGCAGGCCTCCACCACCAAACGGGTACCGCTCTGCGCCTCGGTACCGGCATCCAGCTGAGACAATCCATAATCAAACACGCGCAGTTGCAGGAACGTATCTTCCAAGGTCGTGACCAGAACACGATCCAGATGCATGCGGGATACAAGACGGTTATACCCCTTCAATTGCAGCAGGTCGTCCAGCAGCTGATAAACCATCGCAAGCGCCGTCGCTGGAGCCACAGCCCCTCGTCTTTTGGTATAGTCCTCGACAAACTCTCCATCATTGAGATTACTGGTATAATAGACCAATCCTTGGTCTTCTCCGACCTCAAGGATGCGCATAAATGCATGGCCACGAATCTCCGAAGCTTGTCGCGCCCGGTCAAAAGCCGAACGTTTCATTGCCGAGTCAAGTGTGTTCCCTCCACGCAGGACGTGCAACTCCACCAGCCGACGAATGCGATTATCAAAAGCCAGAAACACCACCTCGTCCTTGGAACGCATCAATTCCACGGGAGCTCCCCCGGTCCGATGGGCCACAGACAGGCTGCCGAATTGCTGAAGTTCCTCGATCATAGAAGAAATAAATAAACCATGCAGGCAGGTTGTTTCCGAATGCGTAATTCGCTCAACAACCTCACGCTCATATTTTAAATTCTAAGGGTTGTGGCTCAAAAATGCAAAAACATTCTGAAAAATCTGGTAATTTTATACCTGTAAAAAACTCAGAACTTTAGTTTAACTTTACTGAATACAACATCAATACACTCGCAATCAAAAGAATAGAACTCAGTCCAACGTTTTTTTCAAAACCATTTCCATCGAAGAAGACTTGGGATTCTCAATAATGCGAGCCAGTGGTCATTTTTCGACTAGCCTAGTGGCTTTCGCTCTACAGAGACACTCTTCAATCAAGCTTTTGGCTATCCCTCAGCGACAGATCTGAGGCGCTTAAGTTCCTCATCGTTCCAGTGATAGCTTGAGTCGGTCAGCGCCTCGCCAGCTGCCTTCCTGATCGCTGCAGCATTTGCGGAGCCCGGATAAACTAATTGTTCCCACAATGAGATGGCATCTGCTTTCACTCGATTCAACAGCAAGCTGCAAACATGAATTCGAACTTCTTCGTCCTGAGGTGGATCCAGATGCAGCCACACCAAAAATTTCATGTACTCCGCACTCGATTCCGGCAACTCCTGACTGCGGCCAGAAAGCAACTGCTCATTCTCCCTCCAGATACCCGACTTTGCCGCTGCATGCTGAGGCGCAAACTGCGTCAGTTCAGAAGCCACTTTCTTCATCATTTCCCCTCTCCAAGCCTCCATTTCCTCGGGTGTCTTGACCACTGAGGGCTGCACTTCCGATGTTCTAAAAGCATTCAGAATGCGACTGATAACCTCCGACGGAAGGACCAGAACAGTGAGCACCATGGCCATGCTGCCGCAAATCCAGCCCAATACAAACCGTGCATACGGACCAGCCTTGGAGTGAACGCGAGCTTCTCTCACAGACACATCGAAAGTCGAGACATTCTCCACAGGCATCCGAGGGGATGCAGCTACGTTCATCTTTTCTTCAGCCGGCTTTTGCGCCGCCAAGGACATTTTTTCCTGAAGATGAGCACACTTCAGTGCCAGTTCCCACCAGCACTCGGGCAGCACCGCCTTGAATACATCAGCTCCCTCCGTGTTTGTGCTCAGGCGCTCGGACAGCATATCGAGCGCTTCACGTTCCTCCTTGCTCTGCCAGGACCAGTTCGTTCTTGGTTTCCTCAGGCGAATGTCCCAAAAGTCCCGTTGTTCCTGCGATGCACTGCAAACAACGCGCCCTGCCGCCAGCCAGCGTCTGGCATCTCCAAGCGCCTCCTGATGTTCCTCGCCAGCCAGCGGCAATGCGGCGTTGTACAATTGTTCCGCACGCGAAAAACGGGTCACAGCCAGAGTCGCGGCCAACGCCAGCATCACATCGACCGCACATGTGTTTTTCGACGCATGCGATGCCACAATGGCATCGGCCAGCCTTGAAAGACGGTGTGTCTCCCCTCTCGCGGCCCAGCGCGAAGCCACCATGCATGTCACGTTCACCTGACCGCTGCCCATCTCGATGACGAGATCGGGGATTCGTGCCAGCTCAGCGAGCTGATCCTCGTCCTCCTCAAACATCTCGGCAATCAGGGGACTGCTCGCGGCAGCCCATTCAGGTTTTGAAAACGCCTGGCAGCAAAAGGCATCGAAATGACCCGGAACCGCGACTTTGTTGGCCACCGCACGCAGCAGCCCGCGAGCGGTTTCTCTGAGTTCAGCCGGAAGTTCGGTATCGATCATCGCCTCGACACGACCAACCACCTTTCCATTCGGCGAATCAAACAGACCGCCGGAATGAGTCACCTGCACACCGCTGGCAGGCGTGTTTTCGGCGGATGCTGTGATACTGGTTCCCATTCTCAGCGCCATTGATAAGGCGAATCACAGCGGATGCAACGCGTGCATTATAGGGAAATACACCCTGTCATATAATGATCTCCTTCGCGACCGTGCCATACACGTCCGTGAGGCGGAAATCGCGCCCGGCGTACCGGTAGGTAAGCCGTTCGTGATCAAGCCCCAGCAGCGCCAGGACCGTCGCATGCCAGTCATGAATGTGCATCTTGTTCAGAATGGCCTCATAACCGTAGTCGTCGGTCATGCCGTAGTTCATGCCACCCTTCACCCCGCCACCGGCCATCCACATGCTGAAGCCTTTGTTGTTGTGGTCACGTCCATCATCGCCTTGCGAATGCGGTGTGCGACCAAACTCTCCGCCCCAGATTACCAGCGTATCCTTGAGCAGACCCCGCGACTTTAGATCGGCAAGCAGGCCGGCCACAGGCTTGTCCACCTGATTGCAATTGCGCTCCAGCCCCGCCTTCAGATTAAAGTGATGGTCCCAGTTCCCATGCGTGATCTCAATAAAGCGCACTCCTGCCTCGACAAATTTCCGCGCCATCAGGCACTGCTTGCCGAAGGCATCCGTGTCGCCGTCTCCGATGCCGTAAAGCGCCTTCGTGGCCTCGGTTTCCTTGCTCAGATCCATCACCTTCGGCACTTCCGCCTGCATGCGGAAGGCCAGTTCATACGATTCGATCACACCCTCCACCTCGGCGCTGACGCCACCGGATTGCTGCATGGCGGACTGATTGAGCGACTGCACCAGATCAAGCTGTGTGCGCTGTGCCTCGGTCGTGAACCGGTTATTCTTGATGTTTGCCACCGTCGCCTGCTCCGTGCCACCACCGAAACGGCGTGCCGCGGCAGCAGGCAGTCCCGGAATCGTCGGACCGCCGACCTTGGTGCCTTGATAGATCGCCGGAAGAAAGGCGCTGCCGAAGGTGCGTGTCGCATTGCCCGGAGGATTGATCGTCACGAAACCCGGCAGGTTCTGGTTTTGCGTGCCCAATCCGTAAAGAGTCCACGCACCGAGTGAAGGGCGCACAAACTGAGTGGTTCCAGTGTGCAATTGGGTAAACGCCTGGGGATGTGCCGGAAGATCGGTGGCCATCGAGTTCAGCATGCAAAGGTCATCGGCATGCTTCGCCAGATTTGGCCACAGTTCTGAGATCCACATGCCGCTGCGGCCATGCTGGGAGAACTTCCATTGCGAAGGCATCAAAGTCGCACGCCCATAACGCCCCGCTGCTGAGGGCGCCTGCTTGCCCGCATCCGCGACCAGCTTGGGCTTGTAGTCAAAGGTATCCACATGTGAGGGCGCGCCTTGCATGCAGAGAAAAATCACATGCTTCGCCCGTGCGGGGAAATGTGACTGCTTTGGCATCAATGGGCCGGCAGCAGGATTGCCATGCAGCGCTTGTTGATGGGCCAGCGCGGCGAAGGCGAGATAGCCAAAGCCGCTGCTGGTGGTCTTCAGAAACTCACGACGGGAGGGAGACACGGTGTTCATGACGATGGGGGGCTTTAAGGTGGTTCAGTTCAGGTAGCGAAACTCGGCGCTGGCAAAGAGGCCCTGGCAAAAAGCTGAGAGCGCCATGCCCTGGATCTTGTCCTTCGGGATGCTTTTGTTTTTTGCCGCCTCTTGCGGAAAGCGCGTCCAGAAGTTCGAGATCGCCTGTTTCTCCCCCGCCGTGGGCTCACGGCCGAACGCGAGTTGATAGGCATAGCTCAGGCGCTCCTGCGGGTCGCCCTCGAACTTGGCGATCCGTTGTGCAAAAGCATCCGCCATTCCCTGCACCTGCCCGTTGTTCATGAGGAACAGGCTTTGCGACGGCACGTTCGTCGTTTCACGATCTCCGTTCACAAGGCTCGCGTCGGGAAAATCAAACACCGAAAGGAATTCAGGAATCTGGTCGCGAATGATCGGCAGATAAATCGAGCGATACGTCTGCGGATTCGAATTCACTTCGCGCAGCACCTCGATGATGCCGGTCCGGCCCTCGCCAGCGCGAGCCACCGGCGATCCATCCACCGGGTAGTAATTGATGACACCAGAAACCGCCAGCATCGCATCGCGGATTTCCTCCGCATCCAGCCGCCGCTGGCTCATCCGCCAGTGATATTTGTTGTCGGGATCCACCGCATAGTTCGCGGCATCATGCACCGATCCCGTCTGGTAGGCGCGGCTCATCATGATCTCGCGGACAAGCTTCTTCACTGACCATCCGTTTTCCATGAAGCTCACCGCCAGATAATCGAGCAATTCCGGATGCGATGGCTTCTGTCCCATCGTTCCGAAGTTGTCCGGCGTAGTCACCAGACCGCTGCCCATCAGTTTCAACCACACACGATTCGCCATGACACGTGCCGTCAGCGGATTGTCCTTCGATGCGATCCAGTAGGCGAGATCGAGACGACCGCTGCCGCTCTGCGGGCTGATGTTAAGCGGTTCGCCTTTCGCGCAAAGCACTTCTACCAACCCGCGCGGAACGATGTCACCCGGCTGCTTGATGTCCCCGCGCACAAGGATGGGAGTGTTGACAGGAGTCGTCCGGTCGAGGACACCCATCGCCAGCGTGCGTGGCGCGCCGTCATCATAAAACAGGTCCATGTCCGCCTTCATTGAGTCCGCGCGGTCGAAAGAACTGCGCACCCGCAGGAAGTTGGCCGCACTCTGACTGTCACGGCTGGCCATGCTCTGGCTGCGCACTTCCTCGCGAATCTTCGTCGCGGTCGCTGAAGCCTCGGCATAGCGGCTCTTCAACTGCGCCACTTCCGCAGGCGTCAGCTTCGCCAGCGAGGCAATCTGGTTTGCCGCACGATCGATCTCGATCAATGTGCTTGGGTTTGCGTTCTGAAGCTGGCTGTAGGTGCCATAGAGAGTCTCACTGCTCAGGAAGATGCCCGCCAGCGCATAGTAGTCGCGTTGCGTCACCGGATCGAACTTGTGATCGTGACAGCGTGCGCAGGCCAGCGTCAGCCCCAGCATCGACTGCGACATGGCGTCGATCTGTTCATCGACCAGATCCATCGCGAACTGGCGACGGTCACGTTGATTATGTCCCTTGGATCCGATCGCCAAGAATCCCGTAGCGACGATTTTCTCCGCCTGATCACGCTTGTTCTCGGACTTCATCAAGTCGCCCGCGATCTGCTCCTTGAGAAACTGGTCGTAAGGCTTGTCCTTCTTGAACGACTCCACCACGTAATCGCGATAACGCCATGCATGCGGATAGAGAACATTGGTTTCCTTGCCGCTGCTCTCCGCATAGCGTGCCACATCCAGCCAGTGCCGCGCCCAGCGTTCGCCATAGCGTTCGGAATCGAGATACATGTCGACGACACGCTTCACGGCGTCGGGTGACTGATCGGCCACAAAGGTCCTCACTTCATCCGGCGTCGGCGGCAGTCCGGTCAGATCAAATGCGATGCGCCGGATCAACGTCGGGCGGTCAGCATCACGCACCGGATGCAGACCTTTGGCCTCCATGCCCGCCAACACAAACTTATCAATGTCCGTCTTCGCCCAGCCTTCTGTCTTCACCGTTGGCGGCGTCTGCTTCACCGGCTTCTGGAAGGCCCAGTGCTTGCGGCCTTCATCCATGTCGATCACACGCTTGCCACCGTTGGAGTTCACCACGGTCGTCTCACGCGGATCAGGCGCGCCCATCTCGATCCACTTCTTGAAGTTCGCGATCACATCGTCCGGCAGCTTCTGCTTCGGCGGCATTTGCATGTCATCGTTTTTCCAGGTCATCGCCTCGTAGATGGTGCTCTCAGCCAGATTGCCAGGCGTCACTCCCGGATGTCCCGACTCCCCGCCCAACTGCATCGCCTGCTTGGTGTCGAGCGTGAGGCCGCCCTTCACCTTCTGGGATTCGGAGTGGCACTTGTAGCAGGACTCCACCAGCACCGGCCGGATGTTCTTTTCAAAGAAGTTCAACTGGTCGGCCGGAATGCCGGCGTGGGCCGATTCCGTTGCGTCGGCCGCTTGTGAAGCGACTGACGCGCTGAGCATGAAAAAAAAGAGGAGAGTCTTCATGGAGGGTCTTGTTGACTACTTCAACACAACTTCCCTTCAAAGGTTTCGCGTGATGGTTGTTATGACTTCAACGCATACTCAATACGCCACACACTCATCCTCCGCCCACCTGTTGGGGCGTCACGGATTGAGCCACTTCGCGAACGCGGCATCCACGCGCTGGATCATTTCCGTGGTGCTGCGCTTCGCATCGGTAAACTGGTTCCAGCTCGTCGGATCATGGCTCTGCCCAGCTCCTTCGATCTCCGCGATGAACTCCTCGACCAGCGCCAGTTGATCGCGATGATTCTCCCGCAGGTGCGCCCGGCAAAGAGCGGCGGTTTGCGCCAGACGGTTCTTGGTTCCGATGCTCATCGTATTACTTCGCTGCGGGTTTCAGATGTTTGTCGAAGAAGGCAATCATCAAACCTTCCGTCTTCTCCGGTGGCACGCCTTTGAGGCCGTGCCCCGCGCCTTCAAATCCCACCAACTCGGCTTCAACCGTGGCAGCCTTGAGCTTGTCCACGATCCACACGGCCTGCTCGTAGGCCACGTATTCGTCCGCGGTGCCGTGCAGGCAGAGCGTAGGCGCCGCGTTCGGCGTCACCCAGTACAAGGGACTGCCGATGATGTGCTCCTTGCGCTTCGTGGTGAGATCACCGCCGAAGAAGAGCGGCAGCACGTCCTTCGCATCCACGCTCTTGTCATAGCTCTTCGTGAAATCACTCGGGCCGAAGAAGTTCACCACACAGCTCACCGCGCTGCTTTGATCCAGATTCCCCTCGCCTTCGAACTGCGGCACGCCGGCGGTCACTCCGAGAAACTGCGCGAGGTGCCCGCCCGCGGAGCCGCCCATCACGCCGATGCGCGCACCGTCCACGTGATACTTCTCCGCATTTGCACGCAGCCAGCGCACCGCCGCTTTGCAGTCATGCACGGCAGCGGGAAACTGATACGCAGGTGCCAGCCGGTAGGTCACCGTGATGGCCACATAGCCATGCTGCGCGAGCGTGAGCAGCAGCTTGTCATAGCCCTCGCGCTTGCCAGCACGGAAGCCTCCGCCGTGGATGCACACCACGGCAGGAAACGGCCCCTTCCCTTCCTTCGGCTGCGCCAGATTCACCTGCAGATGCTGGTTGTCCGGATTGGAGAACTCGATGTCACGGGTGAAGGTGACACTGTCAGGAATCACCAGATCCGCGGCTTGAACGGCGGAGACGAGGCAGAGCAGGAGTAAAAACGTGCGCATGGGCGCGGATGATGACGTGCCGGACCTCCTCAGCAACCGTGAAGACCTCTTTTCATCTCCCGCATGATGCGTATGCTCCGGAGAGGATTCGTTCAGACGAATTCATGTTTCTCAAATCTTCCGCGCAGAGTTGGCCGCGGTTTCGGTAAGAACTCCATGACAACCCATCATGATCCTATGAAACACCTGCTCCTCGCCCTCCTCGTTTCCACCCTGACCTGCTCCATCACCTGGGGCCAGTCGGAAAGCGCCATCCCGCTTCTCTCGCCCGTGCCCGTGCCTGACAGCCACCTCACCGGAACCTTGGAACGCAAGTTCGCCATCGGCGGAGACACCACCGGCTGGTCATTGAGTTACGGTGACAAAAAGCACGTCGAACTCCTGCTGCCCAAGGACGCCCTCGCCTGGGCCAAAGACGGACTCGTCGTCGCGGTGACCGGCACCTTTGGCACGCAGCATTACGTCGAGCGCGGAGACGTCCCCTTCTTCATCGTGAAAACCATCACCCGCATGGACAAGTGAGGCTTTCTTCCGTGCGCAGGTACTCACACGCGTTCCATCGTTTCATTCCCAACCTCATCACTCCCGATGTCTGAAAAAAAATGGCAGATCCAGTGCCCAAAATGCCGGCGCTCCACTCAGCTTACCGAAGACGACCTCCGTGCACGGCACCTGATCGGTACGATGTCCGTGATGAGTGATCCCACGGAAGCACGCAAAGTGCTTGAGGACTACACCATCGCCTGTCCTCGTTGCGATGCCCTGATGCCCTTCGAACCGCGCAGCGAGTATCGCAGACGCAAGGCGCTCGCCGTGAGCCAGCGCATCAACCGTCTTATCGACGAAATCGAAGGCCTTCAGGGGGATGAACGTGATTTCCTCGCGCTCGCAGGAAAATGCGCCGCGATCGCGCTCGAGATGCTCGAGACCGACATGCCCACCGACTCGCTCTACGAGTGCGAGGACAAGCTGCTCTCCGCCCTCGGCGAAGAAATTAAAAAGACAGGCGCCGATCCCAAACGGCACCGCGCATGGCGCTGGCTGCAGGAGATTTTTGCCATCGCCTGCTCCGGCATCCGTGAGCGCGACGATCTGCCAGAACTTCCGCCTGATGAAGTGGAGGAAAAGCGCGCCGAACTCCTAAAGGCGCTCGAAGATCTGAAGGAGGAAAGAGGCGAAAAGCGCCCGCACGCCGCGGCACCGCGCGCCTCTCCCGATGCTCCAGAATCTTCTCCCCAATCGGAAGGCAATGTTCGCTTCCGCTTCGAGCGCGCCCATGACAACAATGTCGAAGCCGTGGCCATCTCACGCGACGGCCGCATCGGACTTTCCGTCGGCTGGAATCCCCATGTGCGCGTGTGGGATCTGGAGACAGGCCGCGAGCTGCGCCAGCTCAAGGCGGGCGGAAACTTCCTTACGTCGGTCATTTTCCTCGGCGATGAATCACGCGTCGCCGCGGCGGGCGCCGACGGCGCGGTCTGGATCTGGGAGCTGGCCAGCGGCCGCCGCCTTCATCGCCTGAACAAGCACTCGTTCACCATCCACAGCATCGCCGCATCCGCAGACGGACGTCTGCTCATCAGCGGCAGCGGCGATGGCACCGCGCGGCTGTGGGACACGGTCAAAGGTTCCCATCTGCGCAAGTTCGGCGGCTTCTTTGGCAGAACACTGCCGGGAGCTGTGAGCGCGGTGGCACTCTCATCGGACGGCGCGTGGGCGCTCACCGGCGGTGGCGAATGCGCAGACACCGTCAAGGTGTGGGACGTGAGCAACGGCCTCGAAGCCAGGACGGCCCACTTCCCGGACCGTGCGGTCAAAGCCATTCACTTCCTTCCCGAGAAATGGAAGGCGGTGGTTCAGTCCGGTTCGAAGCTGCTCATCCTCGACGTGACGGAAGGCCGGGTTATCGGCCAGCTCGCGAACGGGAACGATGACTACTTCGATGCGTTCAACCTCGCCGCCGACGGCCGCTGGGCCTCGGCCGCCAGCGGCTCGAAGGTGTGCGTGATCAAAACCAACACCGGCGTGCAGCAGCATCTCAGCGGCCACCAGCCCGCACGTTCCATCTACGCCACCGCCATCACGCCGGACGGGCGTCGCGTCATCAGCGGCAGCAATGACCTCTCCGTCATCGTCTGGAACGTCTGACATCACCCTCCGCCTCACGCATGCCATGATACTGTCCGACGACTCCGCCTCCGCCGAAGACTGGTATCAAGCCGGAATGAACATGCTGCGCTCCGAGAACTCCTCCGGTGAAGAAGCAGAGGCCTGCTTCGACCGCGCCCTCGCGGTCGATCCTCAGTGTGCCGGTGCTCTCATCCTGAAGGCGTCCTTTGCCATCCAGCATCGTCGCTTCGAGGATGCCCTTGTCTTCTGCGATCGTGTTCAGGCTCTTGATCCCGCCACAATCCACTCATTCAACCGCCCGCTTGTCGCCTCCGTTTGGAGAAACAAGGCGCTCGCCCTGCATGGCCTCGGTCGCATCGAAGAAGAGATCGCCTTTTATGAAACCGTGCTCGCAGGTCATCCGCCCGTTGCCGAGCAGGCAGAGCTGTGGGGATTGAAAGGCGCGGCGCTACTCTCCTCAGGCAAGCACACCGAAGCCCTGCTCTGCATCGAGACCTCCAAGGGCCTCGGCTGTCCTCGTGCAGCCGAGATACTCCGTCTTCTGCACGATCACGCCCGGAAGAACTGAAGCGCCAGCAACGCGACCAGTCCGAAACAGCCGCCGATCAAACTCAGCGCTACGACGACACAGCCGGGCTTCGTCGTCGGGGCAGGTGCTCCGATGCTGATGACACCTCCAACCTCCGCGTTGCGGGAACCGTACCAGAAGAGCTTCTGCTTTGGCGTCATGTCCTCGTCCCACCTCAGACTCGGCGCGGCATCCAGAAAGTTCTGGTATTCAGAAGGCACCTTTGTCTCCTCCGACATCTCACGAATGAGCTGGATCAAATTGGAGAAACACAGGATGCCATCGTCCCAGCGCTCGAATTCCTTGATGGAGACCAGCTTTGCGCGAATTTCCTCAAGTGGCTTCACCGCCCCGCTCAGATTTCCGGCCTTCGCCTGCTCCGCCGCCAGATCGAGTCGTTCCTCGAGCCACTCTTCCGCAGGTGAATCCACATGCCCGCGGCTTGCACTGCTGCAGAATCTCTCACGATCGTCTTCCCAGTCGTAGGCCATGGCGAATGAAGCTTGGAGGTTTTAGTGACTGCAGAGCAACCGCGGCGCTCCAGGCTTGCTCATCATCCCCGCCCCCGCCCATCCGGCAACCGGAATTCATCTTGTCCTTCGTGCTCGATGAGCGAAGCAGGATGGTTCATGGTTTTCCGTGGACAGGAGGCTGACGGGACGGCAAACTTTTCCCATGAGCAAACCGTTCGTGATATTGCTGTTGGTGATGAATCTCGCGGCCTGCGGTCCCGATCCCAAACCTTCCGTGAAGGAAGAGACGCCGGAAGCGCCGAAAACGGAAGCAGAAGCGAAGAAGGAGGACGGGGATTCGATCCGCAAGAAGACGGGAGAGACCTTCACTGTCGATTTGGAGTCGAACCCGACGACGGGTTACGGCTGGGCGCTGGATGGCAAAGAGGACGCGACGGTGGTGCGCAAGGTGAGCGATGAGTTTGTGGGGACTCCCCACCCGCCGGGAGTAGTGGGCGTGGGAGGCACGGAGCAGTGGAAATTCCAGGCGGAAAAGAAGGGCAAGACCACACTTCACTTCATCTACCGTCGGCCCTGGGAGAAGGGCATCGACCCAATCCGGGAACGCACGATCAACGTCTCGGTCGAATAGGGGCTCGTTCTTTATTTGTCGTTCTTGGTTCTTAGCAAGTCGCTCCCGATTGGATGGACTCGCGCAGCCAAGTTTCCAACAACCAACCGGACGGTCGGGCCGTACATTCGGGTGTATGAAACATCGCATCCAAACCATGCTCCTCGCACTCGGAGCATCGGCCGCCCTTTCGGGCTGCGCACTGTTCACCGTGCCGGCGAAGACGGTGAGCAGCGTGGTGAAAACGACCACGAAAGCCAGTGGTGAAATCATCGCCGCTCCGTTTGACGCCATGACCGGCAGCGAAAAGACCGGGGAGAAAAAGGACTGACCGAAGGCGCAATGCGAAGATGTGAAGGGTTTTCACCCGCCCTCTTCAACAGGATTGACCTGCCCGGCGGAATTGTTTTTCATCGCTTCGTTCACCGAGCATCCCACATGAAACGCATTTCCCTCCTCCTCACCCTGCTGGTCCTGACCGTCGCACGCTTGCATGCACAGCAGGAGAAGGATGCTGATCCGAACATTCGGCCGGCGGGAGAAGGGGTGCTGAAGTTTGAGCGCATGATCGAGGTCCCCGAGATCAAACGCTTCCGAGATGGAGTGCTCGAACTGTTTCCCGGCGACACGGTGCATCTGGAGTTTGAGCAGAAGGGCGAGGATCTGGTGCGGCCCAAGGTGGTGGCGAAGGTGGAGCACCCGAAACGCACGATCACCTTCAAGATGACGCAGGACAAATCCATCACCATGCTTTCGCGGAAATCGGAGATCCAGAAAACCGTTGCGATGGACTGCGAGCATCGCGGGATTGGCAGCGAGGAGTTTTTCCCGACGAACCTGCATCCCACCGAGAAAGGACTGATGGCGGGGGACAGTTGGCCGAACTCCGTGTGGATCCTGCGGCTGAGCCACATCGAGGTCACCGACAAACCCGCGTCCGATGTGTACCACGAAAAGGTCGAAAAGGCCCGCGCCCAACGTGAACGCAATGCCAAGCAGGAGAGCAGCAAGACCAAGTCCGACGCGGAGAAGGGCGAAAAGTAGACAGCGTGAGCCGTGAAAAGTGAAATGGCCGAAAAAAGAGACAGTAGTCCAAAAGAGAACGGGAGCGTCATCCCCGAAACCAGGGTCACCACCCGGCCCATCGACTGCGATCATCCGTTTGCATCGGTCGTCGCTGGCTGGGTGCACGATGAATGGGGCGCAAAAGAAGGCCGCACCTTCGAAGAGACATCCCAACGCCTCTTTGATCATGCAACCGCACCACAGACCCATGCCGCCACGGACAGCGTGGAGCCGCTGGGCGTTCTTTCCTTCGTAAGATTTCCCCGACCGGACTGCGCCGAAACGGGCCTGTGGATCGACGCGCTGTTTGTCGCCCCCGGCCATCGGGGCTCCGGCATCGGCTCCCTTCTCGTTTCCCTCGCCTGCGAACTGGCGCGGCCCTTCAGCGACCGTCTTTATGTCTACACCGACCAGCCCGATTTTTATCGGCGACTGGGCTGGAGTGAAATCAAGCCACGCGACGAAGCCGGCTGCGCCGTGCTTGAGCGCATTCTCTGATCCGCCCGCTTCCTGGACAACGACGGTTCAGTGCACCGCAGCCTTCACATGCGCCTGATGATAGGAATGTGCCGTGGATTTCCGAACCGGGGTTTGTTCGGGCTTCGGCACCGGGGGCTGGGAGAAGTTCTTGACGTGGGGCGACTCGTCCTGCATGGCGATTTTGATTTTCAAATCGCGCAGCAACACGTGGGAGATGTCATCGCCGAGTGCGATGCCGAGTTCATAGAGATAGCGCGCGGTGGTGAGATCCTCCTCGACGCCGACGCCCTTCTCGTAGCACTGGCCGAGTTTGCGGGTGGCGAGGATGTTGCCCTGTGCGCTGGCCGCCCGAAGAAGGTGGAGACCGAGTTCATAATTCCGTTTCACCCCGATTCCCTCGAAGTAGGCGTCCCCAAGCCGGAAGATGGCGACCACGCAGCCATTCTCTGCGGCCTTGGTGAGCCATTCCACGGCACCTGCAGGATCTTTCTCGCAGCCCCCGATCCCGCAGGTCATGAAGTCAGCGAGCTCGACCATCGAGAGCGAGCTTCCGATCTTGGCTCCTTGCACCAGAAAGGTGTGGGCTTTTTCGAGCATGGGCTTGCCTTCCTCACAGCGGCCATGGCGGTAGTTGTAACCTAGGCAGTAGCAGGCCTCGCCGTTTCCGGCGACGGCGGCTTTCAGGTACAGCTTGTTGGCTTCGCGGAAGTTCACGGGGCCGAGCTGCCCGTGATCATAGAGGTCCCCGAGCCGGGTGTAACCACGGGGATCGCCAAGATCGCCGGCGCGGTCGTAAAGCTCCCGCGCCATGAGGAGATCCTGCCGGACGCCTTTGCCCTGCTCGTAACAGAGCCCGAGGTGATGACAGCCCCAAGAATCACCGAGCGCGATCGACTGCTCAAACAGCTCAATCATGCGGGCGTCGTTTTTCTCCACGCCTTTGCCATACCAGTAGAAGTTGCCGAGGTTGGAGTAGCCGCGGCCCTCGCCGGCGTCTCCTGCTTTGAGGAAGTACTCGACCGCCTTGCCGATGTCCTTTTCCACGCCGGTGCCACGTTCGTAGAAGAGCCCGAGTTTGTTGTAACCAAAGCCGCTGCCGGCGTCTCCAGCCTTCTGGTAGCACTCCCTGGCCCTCTCCAGATCCGGCTCTCCTCCGATGCCCTTCTCATAATAGTCTCCCAGACAGCTCCAGGCTTCGGCGTAACCGCCTTCGGCGACCTGGCGCAGAACCTCCTCATGCTTCGCCAGGTCTTTTTCCACGCCGAGGCCGTCGCGGTACGCATTGGCCACTCCGATCAGGGCTTCAGGTTCACCCAGCTGAGCCGCCCGGTAAAAGTAGCTAAGGGCGAGGTTCACGTCCTGCGTCACGCCATCACCTTCGATGTAGCGGGCAGCGAGGATCCAGAAGGCGCGCGCATTGCCCTCCTCGGCGGCTTCATGGTAGAGCTGTCTCGCGTGTTTTGGATCACACATGCAGCCCGTGCCACGCTCATAGCGCTCACCGACATCCACCTTCACCACGCTGCTGAAACGTGCGGCCTCCTCCATGATCTCCAAGCCTCGGACGGGGTCGGCCTTGGTGCCGACGCCTCCACAGTAGGCAAGCGCCAGCGAGTAAAGTGCCGAGGGATCTTTGGCAACGGCCGCCTGCTGGTAAAGTTCAAAGGCCCGCGCCTTGTTGATCTTGCAGCCGATGCCCGTGGCGTAAAAGCGCGCGAGCTGTCGGATTGCGGTCAGGTCTCCCTTCTGGCTGGTCTTTTCCAGACTCGCAAAGGCGAGCTTGGGGTCGGCGCGACGTCCCCAGCCGTTGGCCGCACAGACACCGATAGCAGTGAGGTTTCCCGCCTTCGCCGCTTTCTCATAAAGCTCTTTGCTTTTGGTCTTGTTGTGAATGATGCCCGTGCCCAGAAGGTAACGCGAAGCCAGTTGCACCATGGCCGAATTGTCGCCCTCATCCACCTGTGCCATGAGCCGGGTGAGCGGCATCTGAACCAGCTCAAGCGTCTGCGCATGAACACCGGCGGCAAGGACCAACGCGAGGAGAGCAAACGGTGATTTCATGAAGGAGTGTCGAAGGGAGGAGGTTATGGAAATTATAACCCTCCAACAAACAGCGACAACGCGAACCTAACTCTCCCTCAACTTTTCCCTGATGATAAACCAAGGAAGCGGAGCTGAGACTGGACTGCAGATCAGCGACGTAAACGCTGGATAAACGAGACGTCGGAAGAGCAAACGAAAGTCCCCTTGCGACGTATTTTCCACTGGGCGACTTTCCAAGGCGCTGTGAACTACAGCCCACCTCTGGCGACGAATCTGGAACACCCACACCTTCACGCTGATGAAAACCCCATGTCTTCCTGTCTGGGTCTTGGCAGCAGCCTGTGCGCTGTCCGCCTGCAATGCCCCCCGCCAACGGCAGGTCTCCACTACCGGAGGCTACAGCGGTCCGCAGTTCCAAGGCCCGTATTATGGCACCAGTTACTACCGATATGGCCCGCCCTATACGAACCGGAGCTTCCATGCTTCCGGTCCAGTCTACGTTGGCCCCGTGTACTACTACAACAGCATATCGAGCCGTCCGCCATCGCCGACCGGCCGTCCCCAGCGGGTGACAACCTGGCAATACACCTCCCGCGACCCCAGAACATGGGGCGCCCCAGTGTTGGTTTACCGCTCTGAGTCCGACAATCCTCGTCTGGAGCCGCGAACCTCGCGGTAGTTGTATTCTTCGTTCCGCGCTGGCGCCCGCTTCCCTTCAGCTGTGCCAGAATCTTTAAGCTGGGTGCATTTCCTGACGGAACGACGACGAGATTTGGAAGCGAAAACGGACAGGCTTAAATAAGGGCAGGCTTAATTGCGATCGAACTCGCGCGGGCGTTGTTCACTCCATCCCGATGACGATCCGCAAGTTTGAACAGCGCTATCTGAAGAACCTCCACGAGATGAAGGAATGGCCCGCCGCCGTCTTCAGCCGGGACCGGAAGCTCATCACCGAAGGCAGCGTCTATTTCTTCGCCCTGCCCGGCGGGTCAGCGGCGGCGCTGCGCGTTTCGCATGGCAGGCAAAACCAAACCCAGCCTGCCGGACCTCATGAAGATCACGGCCAAAACCGGCTTCCTGCGGCTGGGGGACGATCTCATCAGCGTCTCCGAGGTGAAGATGGTCACTGGCAGTGGCTCGGATCTGGAAATGACCGTGACATTTGCGAGTCGCACGCAGCCGCTGATACGCACCACAGGAAAAGAACAGGATCGCTGTCTCCTTCGAAGCGGATCATGACGGCATGATGCATTTCCGAAGGGAAATTGAGATGCGCAAGGCGATACCCCTCCCGTTTCCAAAAACCGGAGGAACTTGTTCATCGACCGAGGACGCGAAGTGTGGTATGGGACTGGCATGCAAATCCTCGAACAGCTTGGCCTGGCGCTCGGACTCGCATCGCTCGCGGGCGTCAATCTCTACCTCACGGTGCTTCTCACCGGTCTGCTGGTGCGCTTCGACGCGCTGCATCTCGCGGCGAAGTATGAATCTCTCGCCGTTCTCGGGCATGACTGGGTGCTGATCGCCGCCGGCGTGCTCTATGTCATCGAGTTCGCCGCCGACAAGGTGCCGTGGCTCGACTCGCTGTGGGACAGCGTGCACACGCTCATTCGTCCGATCGGCGGCACCATCCTCGCCGTGCAGGCGCTGGGTGACTTGCCGCCGCACATCGAAGTCATCGGCGCGCTGCTCGCGGGCGGCGCTGCTTTGACAACGCACAGCGCGAAGGCCGGCACGCGACTGCTGGTCAATCATTCGCCCGAACCAGCATCGAACATCGTGCTCAGCCTTGCGGAGGACATCGCCGTCGGCGCAGGCACGCTGATCATGCTGCTGAAGCCCGTCATCGCCCTCTGCCTCTTCACCGTTTTGATCATCACACTCTGGCTCGTGCTGCCGCGGATCTGGCGTGTGATCTGGCGCTCTTTTGAGATCATTCGGGACAAGTGGCGAACTTCATTCAGTCGTGAAGATCCAAACATCGCGGCATGCGCGAGGTAGGGCAGATCCTTCGCCATCCGCTGTGACAGACACGCCACCTAGCGCTGTTCCGTAGTTCCGGCTTTAGCCGGTCCACTCCGAACCAGACCGCCTAATGGCGGAACTACAGAACACGATTCGGTATCGACTCGATTCAGACGTCACGCGAAATGCATTTCCGCAAATACCCTGCCCTGCAATCTGATCACTGCTCCACTTCACCCGGATCATCGAGGGCGTGAGCCCTCAGGTCTTCGAGATCCACCCATTCGAGTGCGGACTCGTGTGTGGCAGAGAGTGACACTGGCGGAGCCACTCCGGCCTCGAACGCCTCCTTCCAACGTGTGACGCAGAGGCACCAGCGATCGCCGGGTTTCAGGCCGGGAAAATCCCACTCGGGAGCGGGAGTGCTGAGATCGTTGCCCATGGCACGCGAGAACTCCAGAAACTCCCGCGAGGCTTCGATGCAAACGGTGTGCAGCCCCACATCACCGGGACCGGTGCGGCAGTAGCCGTCGCGATAGAAGCCGGTCATGGGTTTGCGACAGCAGCAGGTGAGGGGAGTGCGAAGGACGTTGGTGCGCATGCGTCCGGATAGATTCGACTGGCAGTCGAATCAAGTGGGCACTCGGCTTCGATTGCCAGTCGAAGCTACTTCCACCAATTCGGGCTGGTTGGTTCTGGAACGGGCGACTGGATTCCCTCGGGCTCGTCCCTGCCCGTGAAATTGTCCTTCATCGTCACACCATCGGCGGCGCATAGGATTTCGAATGCCTCGCCGTTCGTCGTCTGAATTGCATTGCCGCTGATCTCGGTGTCCACGGGTGGAAGCACTGCCTTTTTGTCACCCTTCATGCCGATGAGAATGTTATGTTTGCAGTTGATGAAGACATTGTTCGTCACCTTGGCGTTTTTGACCTGGAAGTAGCCGTTGTCAGGCGAGTTCGGAATGCCGAGCATGAAGCACATGGCGCTGCGCTCGTTGTCCCCCGTGAGATTCACGAAGTGGTTGCTTTCGATGACATGACCTTCACCAATGATACGCACACCACCGGCTCCCTTGGCACCGTCGCCGATGAAATCGTTCAACATCACCGTGCAGCCGTTGCCATGCCGCAGCGTCAGCGTGCCTGACACGCCTTTGAATGTGTTGAAGCGGTAGATGTTGCCGCAGGACTTGTTGGAGATGCACTCGGCCTCGCCATCGCATTTCTCGAAGAGATTGTGCTCCACGATGCAGGCGGCGGTTTGCATCGAGGTCTTGCTGTCACCGAGACGGATCGTCTCGCCGCCATTCTTGCCGAGCTTCTGGCGCGGGCCGAAGTGATTGTGATCGATCTGGTGTTTGCCTTGATCCTTCGCCTCATTCGAGAGCCACACGACCATCGTCGTTCCTTCGCTGGTCTTCCCGGCGATGTAGCAGTGATCGATGCGGTTCCGCGCACCATAGATCGACACAAACCGCGCCGACTTTCCGGGGGCCGCTTGCAACTCGTTCGTCACCGCGCAATTCGTGATGCGGCAGTCGCTGGCGAGTTCATCCGAATCGATGCGCAGCTCGATCGCCTCCTCGCCCGTCGGATTCTGAAACCACAGGCCGTCCACGACGATGTGCTGGCCCGCGATGGAGATGCGCGAGTCTCCCGTGAGCACCACCTTTCCCGGCGTCTGCGCCTTGATCGTCACCGGCTTCTCCACTGTGCCTTCCGCATGAATCTTCAACCGCGCATCCGCCCACATGCCGTCTTGAAGGATGAGAGTGTCACCGGCGGCGACAGCTTTGGCAGCATCAGCGAATGCAGTCGCATCCGCGACGGAGATTTTCTTGGCATGCAATTGCGAAGCAACCAGCAGAATCAACGCGATGTTTTTGATCATGGCGATGTCGGATTAAAGTGACACGCCGCGCTTCCACGGCAGGAAGTCGTCCTGCCCGAGTGCGACGGCCTTCGGTGTGTAATCACCGCTGGCGGTGGCGAGGATGAGATCGAAGAGGTCTTCGCCGGCCCGGGGGACGGATTTTTCGCCGGTGATGATGGGACCGGCGTCGTAGTCGATGATGTCGGGCATGCGGGTGGCGAGGCCGGTGCTGGTGGAGACTTTGAGCGTGGGGCAGACGGGGTTGCCGGTCGGGGTGCCGAGGCCGGTGGAGAAGACCATGACGTTGCAGCCGGCGGCGGCCATGGCGGTGGTGCTTTCGACGTCGTTGCCGGGCGTGCAGCAGAGCGTGAGGCCGCCGCGCTGGCGGGCGGGCTCGCCATAGTCGATGACATCGACGATGGGGCTGGTGCCGCCTTTTTTGGCCGCGCCTGCGGACTTGATGCCGTCGGTGATGAGGCCGTCGCGGATGTTGCCGGGGCTGGGGTTGGCGTCGAAGCCGGAACCGCAGGCCTGCGCGGCGTTTTCATAGGCGCGCATGAGGTGCACGAATTTGTCGGCAAGCGCGGCGGTGACGCAGCGGTCGCTGAGGCTCTGCTCGACGCCGCAGAGTTCGGGGAACTCGCTCAGCACCGGCGCACCGCCGAGCGCCGCGAGGAGATCCGACGCATGACCGATGGCGGGATTGGCGGAGATGCCGGAGAAGCCGTCGCTGCCGCCGCATTCGACGCCGAGGAAGAGATTGGTGATCGGACAGGCCTCGCGCGTCTGCTCATTGGCGATGCCGAGCTGGAGGAAAGTGTCGCGGATGGCGTTGGCGAGCATGTCGCGCTCGGATTTGCTCTTCTGCTGCTCGTAAACGAGGAGCGGCTTTTCGAGCTTCGGATAGAGTGCGGCTAGCTCCTGCTCCAGCAGGCTGACCTGCGCATGCTGGCAGCCGAGGCTGAGTACGGTGGCACCGGCGACATTCGGATGATGAATGTAACCAGCAAGGATGCGGCAGAGCGCCTGGGCATCCTGTCGTGTGCCGCCACAGCCGAGGCCATGTTCGAGGAACTTCACGCCGTCGATGTTCTTGAAGACACGCGATGAGACAGCGGACGTTTCCGCTTCGAGCATCGCGGCTTCGATTTGCGCTTTCGACGCGCCTTCGCGCTGCATTTGCACCAGACGATGCGCGAACTGCTCATACGGCGAGGTCTTGCCATAGCCGAGGCTGCGGGTGAGGGCCTCGCGCATGAAGTTGAGATTGCGGTTCTCACAGAAGACGAGCGGGATGACGATCCAGTGATTCGCCGTGCCGGCAGGTCCTTGGCGGCGTTTGAAGCCGTTGAACGAGCGGCCGGCCCACCTCGAGACGTCAGGCGGCGTCCAGACGTAGTCGCTCTGCTTGCCGGAAAAGCTGGAGGTGGCGTGGACGACATTGTGCGTGTGCACCAGTGCTCCGGCGGCGATGGGCTGCGTGGCCTTGCCCACGATGACGCCATACATGGTGACGATGTCGCCCACGGCGAAGTCTTTGGCGGCGAACTTCTGCTTGGCGGGAATCTTTTCACGCAGCGTCCAGCGGTGGCCGTTGAGGGAGACTTCGGCGCCGGCATCGAGATCGCGCAGGGCCACGATGAGGTCGTCGGCGGGGTGAACTTGGAGGAAGGAGGCCATGGGTGCGGAGGAATAGAGCACGGACCGGGGAAAGGAAGGGTGAATTTTGAACTTTGCTCTTTCTACCAGACCGGCTTAGATCGCAGTCATGCTCGAAATCAACAATCTGTCCCATGTTGTTCCCGGAAGAAACAAGGAGCCGCTCCGTGTGCTGGAGCAGGTGAGTTTCACGGCGCCGGGCGGTCATGTGCTGGCTCTGATCGGTCCCTCCGGCAGCGGCAAGACGACACTGCTGCGCATCCTGGCCGGGCTGACGGAACCCGAGGCAGGAAGCGTGATGCTGCGCGGGCGGGATCTGGTAAAACAACCGCTGTATGCCAACCAGCTCGGCTGGGTCCCCGCGGGGGATGACGGCCTGATCGAGCACCTGACGGTGCGCGAAAATCTCATCAGCGCGGCGATGCTGCGCGGTGCCGGCCGCACCAAGGACGAGGTGCTCTCCCGCGTCTCGCATGTGCTGGTCACCGTGGGTCTTGAAAACATCGCCACTGAACGCACCTCCGCGCTGGCGCTGCCCCACCGCCGTCGCCTGAAGCTGGGCCTCGCCCTGGTGGCGGATCCGGTGATCGTGCTGTGCGATGACTTCACCGTGGGCCTGGACGTCCGCAGTGAGCGCGAGTTTGAGGCCCTTCTCAAGCTGGTGGCCAGTGACCGCCCCGATCGCATCGTGATTCATGCCACGGACTCGCTGGCAAATCTCGGTGCCTACGACACGGTGGTGGTGATGCATGAAGGCTACGTGGCCTTCCATGGTCCGGCCCGCGCGGTGCCGCACTACTTCACGGTCCCGACCTATGATGAAGTCTATGCCCGACTCGCCAAACGTCCCGCGCAGCGCTGGGGTGACTCCTGGATGAAGCATCGCGACGCTTACTATGCCGCCTTCAAGCTTGGTGGTGGTGGGGAGAATCTCTCTGCCGCCGAGGAAGACCCCGGTGACGAAGATCGCACCATCATCATGAAGCAGCGGGGCGCGGCGGAAGAGGACGAAACCCGAAAGACCTCAGAAGTCGAAGCGCGTCCGATCATTCCCCTTCCCGGCACCTTCAGCCAGGCGCGGCACCTTCTCAAACGCCGCTGGTCCCTGCTTCGGCGCACGCCGCGTGAATGGATCGTGCATGCCTCGCTTCTCGTCGGCGCGCCCGTCATTGCAGCCCTGCTGCTGCTGCCTAACCTGAAACTGATCAAGGAAGTGCGCGGTGGTGCTGTGAACGCCGAAGTGATCTGGCCTGCCTCCTACACGTTGTCCATGATCGTGCTGATCCAGGTGCTGCTCGTGCTCTTCATGGCGCAGCGTCTCGGAGCGCGTGAGATCGCCTCACGGCGCGCGATCTACGAACGTGAGCGCATCGGCGGTGTGACGCCAATGGCATGGCTGCTGGGCTCCCTGCTCTTCATGCTGCCGATCATTCTCGTTCAAAGCGTCTGGATGGAGATGTTCCTGGACATCGTGTCAGGCGGCCTTCCGGGCAGCGGCCTTGCCAAGCTGCTTCTGCCGGCCATGTCCGGCGCCGCCTTTGCCGCGATCTGCCTGGGCATTTCCGCAAACTCCGGCAGCAAAGAGCGCGCCCATAGCGTTTCGCTCACGGTGCTGAGCGCCAATGTGCTGCTCTGCGGAGCTCTGCTGGGCTTTCCCCAGACTCTCGGGCACATCGTCCATCCGTTTGTCACCGCGCATTACGGCTGGTCGGGCATCATCCATTCGCTGGAGAAGACCGCCTACTTCACTCCCATCGACCAGATGGTGAAGACGTGGTTCGCCACGCCTGATCTCGCAATGATCATGCTTGCTGTGCACTTCCTAGTCGGCGTGGCGCTCGCCCTCGTAGGCCTGCGACGCCACGGGTGATCTTCACTGTCTTCTCGTCGGACTCCTCCCTGCCTCGACCGTTCCATGCCGCTGAATTTCGTCCGCTTTAAGCACGCCCGCTTTTCCGCCCGCTTCCCCGACACCTTTCGCTACTCTCGTTCCCACTATTGGATGGCTCCGGTGGAAGGAGAATCGAATCTCTGGCGCGTTGGCTTCACCAAGTTCGCCACGCGCATGCTCGGAGAGCTTGTGGATTGCGAATGGAAGCCCGGTGAGGGTGCGAAGGTCACCCCCGGAGACAATATCGGCTGGGTGGAAGGTTTCAAAGCGGCATCGGACGTCTATTGCGTGATGAACGGCGCCTTCGCCGGAGGCAATCCGGAACTCAAGGTCGATGCCTGCATCGTCCGCAGCGATCCCTATGAACAGGGATGGCTTTACGCCGTGCGAGGCGAGCCTGAATCCGAGAGCATGGATGTGAACGGCTACATCGAACTCCTCAGTGGCACGATCCAGCGCATGGCTGAAGAAGGTCATGGAGAAGAGGGCGCTTCCGAGGAGTGAGCGCACTGACTTAGCAGTCAGTATTCCTCATTACTTCCCGGTCACATTCTTCAACGACGCCAGCCCCTGCAACACCCGCACTTTACCGCTGCGCGCACGTCGCGCGATGTTCTCAAAGTGCTCTAGGTAAGGCACCTTCTCTTTGTCCTGATCTTTGCCAATAAAGATCACGAAGTTGATCTGCGGCTTCGGTTTGTTCTTCAGCTGGTAGTGCAGACGGACGGCATTCTTGACCTGATCCTCACGCATCTCGGCGGTAACCTGTGTGTCAAAGTTCGGTGGTGAGCGTGGAGGTCGGAATCCCATGTCACGCCACACCTCGCCGATGCTCACGATCACGCGCTGTGGGATGCCCTTGGCCTTGCGCGCGGCGTTTTCCTTGGCCAGCCAGTCGTAACCCTTTTTTACGGCATCACGCCAGGCCTGAGCATCCTTGTCGGTCCACTTGAGGCGCTTGAGTTCCTTCGCCTTTTCCTCAGCTGTGAGTTTGCTGGGAATCTCCATGCTGCGATAACCGCTGCAGATGATGAAGACTGCGTCCACATCACATTCGAGCGCGAACTGGATCGCACGCAGGTAGCCGGTAAGATGCTGCGCCTCGACCGGCTCCACCTCGCTGCTCACCGTTTGGACCGGATAGCCAATGGGCCGAATGCCCAGTTTTTCGAAGTCCCGGTTCACCGGATAGAGCCAGTCACGTATCTTGTCCTTGTTGGCGGTCGTGGCCGGCAAAAGCTTGTCGGAGTAGGCCGAAACACCCCGGCCCTCGTACAAAATGACGTTGAAGTAGGTCTCCAGACCGAGTTTGCCGATCATGCCCGCGATCTCATCCTTGACGATTTGATAAGCAGGATAGCCGCCGCGTGGATCGGTCAGCATGTAGCGTTCGGCATCAATCAGGAAGGCAACGCGTTTGCCCTGCGATTTAATGCCGAAGAAATTCACCTGCGAAGTGCCTTTCGGAGAGAACGGCATCGCAAAGCTGGCGCCGAGGTCGGTCGTGGCGATGTCCATCACCTGCGGGCCCTCAGTTTTCGATTCGAAATCCGGCAGCGCGACGGACGAAACACCCGCGGCGGTGATCGCACGCGCAGGTGCTGCGGCGACCGCCGTTGACGTCGGCATCGCCGTGGGCATCACCTGCTTTGTTTCCGGCTGCTCCTGATCCGCCTCAGGCGCCACGATGCCCACCAGCTCCGCCACCGGAGGTTCCGGCACGATCACCACGAGCAGCCCCAGGAGCAGAATCAAAATCACATGCACCACCAAGGCGACCGTGATTGCAGAGGCCTTTTGCACGACATGACTGTTCGGACGCGGAGCGATCAGAGCTGGGCCGTCGATCACAGGTTTTTCATCTGCAACCAACGGCGGCGCCTCGGCGACCTCTGTCTCCACTTTTGCCACTTCCGTCTTCGCCACCGGCACCGCCGGGGCTTCCTGCTTCGGAGGCTCCACGGCCACAGCCGCGAGCACCGGATCTTCGTCTTCTGTTTCGGCAACTGCCGCAGACTTCACTGGAACGACAGGAGCAGGCGGCTGCTCTTCCACCACAGACAGCACCGGCTCCTCTTCCTCCTCTTCATAAACAACCGCCACCGCATCTTCGACTTCGACCGCGGGCGATGCCACCGGCTCAGTTTCGCTCTGATGCGACTCCGCGACCCCGCTGGTCTCAATCGGCAGACCTTCGGCGGCCAGCCAGTTCAGCAAGGACGTTTCCCTGGCGCAGCGTGCCGGATCCAGTGTGGAGGCCACCACGGCAAAGCGATGAGCCTCCTCGGACTCATTGCGAAGCTGATGAATGCGCGCACGCACCAGCGCCGCCTCGACATTGAACTCATCCTGCGCCAGCGCGCGATCCGTGAAACGCATCGCGAGTTTCGGATCGAGCTTCATCACCAACAGCGCCGCACGGAGCACTGAATCCACGTCCGGCGGCTCTTTGGGCGCTGTGGAGATCAGGAGCGCCGCCTGCTGGCCGCTGCCCTCACGCACCAGCGCCTCCGCCAGTTCGAGGCGAACACCCCAGTCAGCCGGTGTTCGGCGCAGTTGGGCTCGGAGTTGGTCAGTGCTGGCAGGCATGGAGGAATTTCAGCGTAGAGAGAACGTTCAAAGCAAGACTAATCTTTGGATTCGTTCCCCACGCTGGCCGCCACAACCGCCACCGCAAGCATCAGAGACGGTTTCGCATAAGACGCCACGCCTCGAAGCGATAATCAGGTCACGGTCACTTCCCCAGCAAAAACGCGATCAGGTCGGCCATCTGCTCCTTCGTGATCGCGGCTTCGAGGCCGACGGGCATGAGGGTGCGGTCGAGGGACTTCATCTCCTTGATGGCGCTGCGCGGTAGCGTCTCTTTGGCTCCGCCCATCATGGCGAGGACGACGCTGTCGCTGTTCTCGCTTTGAATGAGGCCGCTCAGGCTGCGACCGTCCTTCGTGTCGATTTGATAAGCGGTCCAGCGTGCTTCGAACATGCGGTTCGGATCGAGGATGTCGGAGAGGATGCCTTCCGGCGGCTTCACTTTAACATCGGAGAGCGGCGGGCCGACATCGACGCCCATGTCGCCATGCTTGTGGCAGGTGATGCAGATGGTGGCGAACACGGCCTGACCTTTCTTCGCATCGCCGTGTATCGTGGTGGCGGCCATGTAATCCTTCACCACAGCGGCGCGGTCGCTGCTGGCCTCGCCGAAGAGCTTCTTCGCGAGGTCGGTCATCTCGCCCTTGCCGCGCTGATAACGCCAGCGCGTCTCGACATCGACCCAGGCGGTGGGGAACTCGCCCTTCTCCATGCGCTTGAAGAGATCGAGCGCGGTCGTGGCGTTCCCGGTGAGGATCGGCACGAGATCTCGCTTCAACGCAGGACCTGCCTTTGGCAGCAGTTCGTAAATGAGCGGAGCGGTGCTGGTGGCGGGATACTTTTTCAGCAGGACGAGTGTGGCGGCGCTGAGTTCGGTGGGTTGCGATGTGGTGAGCAGATTCTTCACGACCGGCTCGACCGCGGCCCATTTCCGCGAAGCCAGCAACGGCAGCACGGCGAGGCGTTCATCAAGCGGGGCTTTGTTGTTGGCGATGATTTCATCGATCTCCGATTGCAGGGCGGCGATTTCCCTGGCGGCGTCTTCGTGACCTTTCGGCAGCCTGGCGAGTCCTTGCAGCAGTGCGGGTTTCCACCACAGGAGTTCACCGGGGGATTTCTGGAGCAGTGACAGCGTGGCCTTCACGTCATCAGTCTGACCGTCGGCAAGCGAACCCGCGGCGAAGGTGCGAATCGTGGTGCTGCGAGTTTCAGAGAACGTCTTGAAGAAGTCGCTGCCGAGCTTGCTGAGGATGGTGCCCATCTTTCCGCTTGCAGCGGAGGCGACCATTTTGGCCATCCATGGATCGTCGGCGTGCTGGGTGAGGATGGTGGCGAGCTCGCCTGCGTCGCTGATGCCGGGGACTTTGAGGAAGAGGGCGCGGTCGGCATGCTCGGCGGGCACATCGCCCCAGCCTGTTTCAGGGATGGCGTGGTATTTGCCGGGAACCTTTGCGACGAGCTTCTTCGTACCCTTGGGCACGACACGCCAGATGCGGCCTTCGTTTTCGCCCTGGCGCATGTCGTGGGTTTTGACGAACTCTTCGGGGAAGAAGCGGGCGTGGTCGATCCAGCGGCGGTAGATGTCGCAGATGTAGATCGCGCCGTCGGGGCCGGTGGTGAAGTTCACGGGGCGGCACCATTCGTCAGCACTGCGGAAGAACTCCGTGCGGTCACCGATGCGGGTTGCCTTCAACGAAGCGCCATTGGGCTCGATCTTGTAGCGCGTGACGAGCTGGCCGGTGGGATCGGGAACGAAGACGTTGTTGCGCAGCTCGGGCATGAGATCACCGCGATACACGCCGAGACCGGAACATGCCGTGTTCGTGCCCGCGTGCGCGTCCGCAGTAGTGTGGGTGATTTGCAGCGGATACACCCGCGTCTCTGCGCCGGGCGTGGCGATGTCTTCATGCACCTGCGTGATGCCGGCGTGCGGATTGCGCAGCATGGCCTCGTAGGGCATGACGGTGAACATGAGCGGGTTGCGGTTCGAGCAGTAGAAATGATGGCCGTAGTCGTC
Organism: Prosthecobacter sp.; assembly: GCF_020439865.1. GTDB lineage: Bacteria > Verrucomicrobiota > Verrucomicrobiia > Verrucomicrobiales > Verrucomicrobiaceae > Prosthecobacter. The sequence goes on along the minus strand of NZ_JAGRPF010000139.1, from coordinate 3,542 downwards.
GAAGGCGCCGCCGTATTGTCCTTTGCCGCCGGTGGGCGTGATCTTGTCGGTGCGTGGGTCCCATTTGAAGTTGGAGCCGGGCACATTGACGACGTCCTTGGGGGCATCGGCGGGATAGATCTCCTTCGCGTCGAGGCCGTTGTTGAAATGCACGCAGCCGTCGAGTCCCCAGCGCGGGGCGCTGACTTGAAGCTGGGCGTGGCGGGGATTGAAGCCTTTGATCAGCGGTTTGATTTCGTCCGCCTTGCCATCGCCGTTCGTGTCCTTGAGGAAGAGAACCTGCGAACGCGTCGTGGCAATGAGTCCGCCGTTGTAGGGCAGCAGGCCCTGCACGTTGTCCACGTGATCGGCAAAGGTCACCGCCTTGTCCATGCGACCGTCACCATCTTCATCCGTGAGCAATTGAATGCGCGAGAGCCATGGGTCGTTCGGGTTCGGCGGACCGAGCGGATAGTCGCGCATGTCGGCCACATACATGCGGCCCTGCGCGTCCCAGGTGACTTCAACGGGATCGAGCACGAGCGGCTCGGCGGCGACGAGTTGCACTTCATAGTCGCCGTCGAGCTGGATGCGCTTCATCGATTCCTCGGGCGAAAGCGGTTTGCTCTGACCGTCGCGCACTTCGCCGATGTCGCTGCCGCCGCTGGCCTGGATGGCGCTCCACTTCTCTTTGAACTCGCCGAGCGGATACAACTCGTAGCGGCGCACGATCATCTCCGCGCCTTCGGTCTGGAGCAGGATCTTGCCTTCGCTTGGCTTGCAATCGAACGCCTCGTTCACCAGCGCGCCGTTGACGAAATACTGCAGCGTGTCGCCCTTCGCGATGACTTCGAGGCGGTTCCACTCGCCCGGCGGCGACTCGACATCGTTCTTGCCGCGGAAACCGACTTTGTCCGCCCAGTCTTCATCGCGATGCTTCCAGTTGATGCGGCCTTTGGTCACCGTCTGACGCGGCTCGCCCTTCTTCCAAATCTTCTCCTTGTCGCGATCGAGCGTGTATTCTGAAGAAAGCGATGTCGTCAGCTCCGTGCCATCGGCGAGCTTCGGCGAAAGCACGAGTATGTCGCCCACGCCGCCTTCGATGATCTGCGCCTCGATGCTCGCCATCCAGGTGTCGCTGTAAGCGCCGTGCGGACCGTAGGCATGCAGGAGGATGCCGTTGTCCTTTGCGGCCTTCTCGCGCTTACCCCAGGTCTTCGTGCCCCACTTAAATTCGAGGACGAGATGGTAGTCGCGGAAGATGTCCTTCGTGGCGACATAGCCGTAGCCGCGACCGGAGATGTTGAAGGTGCCGTCTTTGGCAAATGTCCAGATATCCTTTGGATCATCGTGAAAGTCGGCCTTCGGGTTGACGTGGTGCTCCACGTTGCCGGATTTGATGACTTCGAGGAGGTCAATCTTCTTGGTCACCGGCTGAGCGGAGGCGACAAACGGAACGGCGAGGAGGAATGCGAGGAACGAGCGCATGGTAAGCATACGCAGAGTACGTCCGCCGATTTGCCGGGCCAGACACGAATGAAGCCAAACTTGGTGCTTTTGTGACAGCGAGGTCGCGTCAAGAGAGCTTGTTCCGGAAATCCTCGTAGCCGAAGCGACGCACCACGCGGTATCCCTGCGTCGTCGGATCATAGATCGCGATGTCCGGATGCGGCACACCGTTGAACGTGGTCGTTTTCACCATCGTGTAGTGTGCCATGTCAGCGAACACCAGTCGCTGACCAACACGGAGCGGCTCAGGAAAGGAAAAACCTTCGAGCACATCACCTGCAAGGCAGGTGGGTCCGCCGATGCGATACTCATGCGCGAATTCGCCTGTTTTGCCCGCACCAAAAATGTGCGGACGGTAGGGCATCTCCAGACAGTCCGGCATGTGCGCGGTGGCGGAGATGTCGAGGATCGCGGTGGGAACGGGTGTCGGCACGATGTCCTGCACTTCAGCGACGAGATAGCCGGTGTTCAGGCCCGCTGCTTCACCGGGTTCGATATAGACTTCTTTGCCCCACTTCTCGCGGAAGGTGCGCAACACACGGACGAGGCGCTCCACGTCGTAGTCGTTGCGGGTGATGTGATGCCCGCCGCCCATGTTCACCCACTGCACTCGTTCGATGAGATGGGAGAACTTCGTTTCAACAGCGGCAACCGTGCGCTCCAGCACGTCGGAGTCCTGCTCGCACAGCGCATGGAAGTGCAGGCCCTCGATGCCGTTCAGATCCTCGCCTTCAAGCGTGTCAGCACGAATGCCAAGGCGGCAGCCGGGTGAGCAAGGATCGTAGAGCGACACCTCGACCTCGGAATGCTCCGGATTCACTCGAATGCCCGGGCTTGGCGCATGTCCCGCAGCCTTCGCCGCATCCAGCATCGGCTTGTGCTTCCGAAACTGGGCGAGCGAATTGAAACTGATGTGATGGGCGATGGGAATGATCGCGCGCATCTCGGCCTCTTTGAACGAAGGCGCATAAACGTGCACCTCCTTGCCGAACTCCTGCGCCAGCAGCGCCTCGTGCAATCCGCTAGCACAGCAACCGCTCAAATACTCGCGCATGATCGGAAACACGCTGAACATCGAGAAGCCCTTAAGCGCGAGAAGGACTTTGGCGCCTGACTCACGCTGCACACCGGCGAGCTTCTCCATGTTTTTACGCAGCAGCGCCGTGTCCACCACGTAGGCGGGTGTTTCGATGGCGTTGATGTCGAACGCCGGATAGGGCTGCTCGTAAACGTGAGGGGGCGTGAAGTCAGTGGAGGCCATTTCGGTGGAATGCGGAGAGTAGGTTTTACGGATAACTCCGCAAGAAGCACGTCACATGCTGTTCACACTTCAGCGTGAACAGCATGCACGATCATCGTCACCGGCATCAGCGCACCACACGCGCGCCACCGCCGCCCATAGTCTTCTCGACTTCCTTGCGGGTCGCCATCGAGGTGTCGCCGGGTGTCGTGGAGGCGAGGGCGCCGTGAGCGGCGCCGTATTCGACAGCCTTCTGAGCGTCGTTGAACTCCATGAAACCGAATTGCACGCCGGAGGCGAAGCTGTCGCCGCCGCCGACGCGGTCGAGGATTTCGAGGCCGGGATACTTGCGGCTTTCGTGGAACTGGCCGTCGTGCCAGAGGATCGCAGACCAGTCGTTGACAGTGGCGGTCTTCACGCCGCGCAGTGTGGTGGCGGCGACCTTGAAGTTCGAGAACTCCTTCACCGCCGTTTCGATCATCGCCTTGAAAGCGTCGAGCTCGATGTTGGAGATGTTGTGGTCCACGCCTTTGACCTCAAAGCCGAGCGAGGCGGTGAAGTCCTCCTCGTTGCCGATCATGACATCGACATACTTCGCGATCTCTCGATTGACCTCCTGCGCCTTCGCCAGGCCGCCGATGGTTTTCCAAAGCGACGGGCGGTAGTTGAGATCGTAGCTGACGATCGTTCCGTGCTTGTTGGCGGCCTTGACCGCTTCAACGGTGAGTTCGGCCGTCGTGGCGGAAAGTGCGGCGAAGATGCCGCCCGTGTGGAACCAGCGGACGCCGAGTTTGCCAAAGATGTGCTCCCAGTC
>NZ_JAGRPF010000017.1 GCF_020439865.1 Prosthecobacter sp. | reverse complement strand
TTCTCCGAAGGCATGCGCGTGCAGAGCCCGCAGCTCTGGCCGCGCGAGCGCATGACGCCGCTCATCGACATCCTGCGGCGCAAGCCGCTGCCACGCTCCGTTGCGGGCGAGCCGATCGGCGAACTGTTTGCCGCCATCCGCGGCGACATTCCACACGCGGGATCGCACTTCGACTACGCCTGCCCGCTCACGGAAGTCGTGAACACCGGCGTGCTCGCCATCCGCTCCGGCAAGACGATCGAGTGGGACAGCGCCGGTATGAAGGTCAAAGGTGCGCCCGAATTCGACGCATGGATCAAGGAGCCCGTGCGCGACGGCTGGAGCCACGGCGAAGATTTGTGGAAAGCGTGAGCCGCGAGATGCAGTTTGGTTTCGACCATGCTTCGCTCGTAGCTCCCGCTTGTTTGCGATTCTTGTGATGGTGTGTTGAGGATCTTAAAATGGGTTGCCCGTAGGGGCAAAGTCCCTAGTCTCGGAGCATGGCCAGCTCGTCAAACAGCGGGACCTCCTCCGGCGCATGGGTGCCACCCACGGCGGAGGAGTTGCAGAAACTGCTGCCGCAGTATGAGATCACCGCACAACTCGGCCGCGGTGGCATGGGAGCGGTTTACAGAGGGCGGCAGATCACACTCGACCGACCCGTAGCCATCAAGATCCTCTCCAACGCGCTGGATGAGGCGGACGCCAGTTTTGCCGAGCGCTTCAAAAATGAGGCGCGCTCCATGGCGAAGCTCGCGCATCCGGGCATCGTCGGGGTTTACGATTTCGGCGAGACCGACAGCGGGCTGCTGTACATTGTCATGGAGTTCATTGAGGGCACGGATGTGGCGAAGATGATCGCGGAACAAGGCCGCCTTCCCACGGCGCACGCGTTGGCGATCACCGCGCACGTGTGTGATGCGCTGCAGTTTGCGCACGCCCGGGGCATCATCCACCGGGACATCAAGCCGGCGAACATCATGGTGGGCTACGACGGCGTCGTGAAAGTGGCGGACTTCGGGCTGGCAAAAATGAACGCCGGCGGTGAATCTGCCGGCCTGACGCAGAGCGGGATGGCGCTGGGAACGCTGCACTATATGGCACCCGAGGCGCTGATGCTGGGGAGCTCCACCGATCACCGTGCGGACATCTATGCGGTTGGCGTGATGCTTTATCAGATGCTCGTCGGCAAGGTGCCGCACGGCATGTTTGAGCTGCCATCCAAACAGGTTCCGGATCTCGATCAACGCTACGACGACATCATTTCCCGGGCGATGAAGGAGGATCGTGAACTGCGCTATCAGCAGATTGCCGAGCTGCGTCTTGATCTCGACACGATCCTCACGCAGCCGGTGGTGAAGGTGGAGGAGAAGGCGAAAAAAGCACCCGCTGCCCTGCCCACGAAAGAACGTCCGCAGCGACCTGTGGGTCGGCCCGCCTCTCCTGCACAACAGCCTGCATCTTCACCAGAGCCCTCTCCTGGGTCCAAGTCATCCGGCGGCATGATCTGGGCGGTGGTGGGAGGAGTCGTCGTGCTTGGTGCCCTGGCGTTCGTGCTCATGGGCGGTTCGGGGAAGGAAGACTCCGGTGACAAAACCGTGGCTGAACCATCACAACCACCTCCCGTTGAACAGAAACGCGTCACTGTGCAAAAACTTCCGGTTCCCAAAATGGCGGATCCGGTAGTCGCGTCCAAAAGCCCGGTGCCCTCGCCCATGCCAACAACTCCGGTGAAGACACCCGCACCCGCGATGCATTCGAAGCCGGTTGCTTCTCCATCGCCCGCTGCAACACAGCCATCGCCTGTTGTGGAACCCAAGCAGGAAGATCCGCTTACGATGCTGGCAAAACTCTCAGGCTTTCAAACCCGCGTTGCCAACTATCAAATGGCGCGGGCCACCCAGCTTGGCGAGTTGACGACAAAGTATCGGAACGCCCTCGCCGCCGCCAAGCAGAGCGCCACCCAAAGTGGCAACCTCACCCATGTGGTGGCAATGGATCAGGCCATCCAACGCGCCAACCATTACGCGGACACGCTCGAGAAACTGCCCGCCATCCTCAAGGTCCAGCCGCTGCCGGCCCTGCCCGCGCTCGACGACAGCACGCCTGACTCTCTGAAGAAACTGCGGGGAATCTTCGACGGTGAAACCGCCAGGATCGAAGAGGAACTGAAAGCTGCGCTCGGGAAATCGCTCAACGCTCTCCAGGTCTCCCTCGTCAAATCCGGCGATCTCGACAGCGCGCGCGCGATCGACGCTTACCGAAAGCAAGTTGATGACGCAGCCGTCTTCGCACCCACAGGTCCTTTCACCAACAGCCTCGGCATGAAATTCGTGCCCGTGAAGATCGGCAGCGGTCCGACTGCGGGAACGACGCTCTTTTTCAGCGTTTGGGAAACGCGGGTGGAGGACTATGCGGCGTTCGCGGTGGAAAACGATGTGCCTGCCAAGTGGCGGGGCGTCAAGGATGGGGGGATTGAGCAGGGCACAGACCATCCCGTGGTCCAAGTGACGGCTGACTTGGCCAACAAGTTCTGTGAATGGCTTTCCAAAAAGGAAAAGATGAACTGTCGCCTGCCGACGTCGGAAGAGTGGGACTGGGCGGCCGGAATCCGCTGGGCGGGTCAGACCGAGCAGCAATTAGCGACGCGGCGAAGTGAAAGGCCGTGGAGGCGCGGACAGTCTTCAAAGGAGGTTGGGAACTTTGGTCTGGGATTGGTGGATGACTTTCCTTTCACCGCGCCGGTCGGCTCCTTCCCACCGAACGAGAACGGTCTTTTCGACATGTTCGGCAATGTGTGGGAGTGGGTAAGGTCTGGCGAGAATCTCCACCTCTGCCGGGGAGGAAGCTGGGGTAACAATGTCTGGATCACTCAAGGAAAAGAAGAGCCCATCCCGGGATTTGCCGGCAAGGCCACGTCCATGGGTTTCCGTGTGGTGGTTGATTCATCAGCCGGGGCACCATCGGCCGCAGCAGTCGCCACGACTCCATCACCGGTGCCTTCTCCCGCCCCCACCCCTGCGCCGTCTCCCGCACCCGCTCCCACAGCTGATCATGTGCTGTTCAACGGTCGTGACCTGACCGGCTGGCAGACGGCCAATCCTGCTGCCTGGAAGGTGGAAAACGGCACCCTCGTCTGCCGCGGTGCAGACAGCCTCCTCGCTCACCCGCTTTCCTCGCTCAATGTCGATTTGCTCGGTGAGTTCCGCGTTTCTTCCAAGGCCAGCGGAGGCATGATTTTCTTCGCCACATCCTCCAGGCCTGATGAGGGGTGGGAGGTACCGATCGTGGGTTCTGGAGTGTCGGCCCCCGTGCTCACGGGCGGTATAATCGATCACAAAACGGGCGCAACAACCTCCCCGGGTTCCACCCAAGTCAAGGATGGTGAATGGCAGCGTTTTCGTGTCTTGGGATCAAAGGTGCAGAGCACTGTCTTTCTCACCAATCAATCCAACAACACCCATAGAATGGGCAGACCCATCACATCGCCCAGCCACTTCATCCTGCGCGCTTCGGCCGCCGATGGCGAGATCGCGTTCCGCAATCTGGTCGTTCGGGACACGCTCGAGTACCCCGGGATCAATCTCGGCGACCCCGGCACAGGTCCAGAATGGAAGCCCCTGCTCAGTGACCCCGATCTCAGTCAATGGAAGCTCACCGGCAACCCGAGCGACTTTCAACTTCAAGACGGCGCGCTGCGGGTCCAAGTTACCGACCGCGGAGTGTCCTACCTCTTCCTCTCACTCGGACAAAGCCGGCCTGCGGCCATCAAGAGCTTCGACTTGATGTTCAAAGCCCGCGCCACCGGCGATGCCAACTCTGGCATTTACTTCCACACGGATCCCGGCCAGTGGCAGTCGCTCGGCCATCCCAGCACCGGATACGAGGTGAACCTCGCCGTTGGCGGCAAACCGGAGAATCTCACCGGTGCCGTTTACGGCATCGCCCCGCCCCTCATCAAACTCCCGGATCAGAACGACTGGTTCGACATGCGAATTTGCGTGAGAGACAACCGCGTCCTCTGCCTCATCAACGGCCAGATCGCCCAAGACTTCGTCGAACCCAAAGACCGATCCACCCTGCCCTCCCTCGCCAGCCAAAAGGACCGCGGCTTCCGTAAATCCGGAGGCGCCATCGCCATTCAGGCCAATTCGAAAACCGGCGCCTGGTTCATCAAGGACATGCGGTTCAAGAATCTGGACTGAACAGCGACCCGGGGTGTCGATCACATCGTGAACACCGGCGTGCTCGCCATCCGCTCCGGCAAGACGATCGAGTGGGACAGCGCCAACATGAAGGTCAAAGGCGCGCCCGAATTCGACGCATGGATCAAGGAGCCCGTGCGCGACGGCTGGAGCCACGGTGAAGATTTGTGGAAAGCGTGAGCCGCGAGATGCAGTTTGGTTTCGACCATGCTTTCACGCCTTTCCGCCCTCGTTCTGCTTCTCGTCACCACCACCGCCTTCAGCCAGGAAATTCGACGCATGCCGCTGACGTTGAAGGACGGCGGCACGCCGGAGGAGCCGGCGGTGTTTGATGGCAAGGGCATGGTCATCGACCTCGGCATCGATGTGACGGCGCACGAGTGGGAGAAGAAAGGCGACGTGTGGACCTCGCGCGGGGCGTTTGCCGATCATCCGCCGGTGGCGGACACGCAACGCGCGGCGCTGTTCATCGAGGAGGTGCCCGTCCGCATCGTCCGCGACCGGGCGGCCGAGCAGAAGAGCGGCGAGAAAGACAAGATCATCTACGCGGCGGCGGAGACGCTAAAACCGGGCGAGATGGGATTCAAAGACGACGGCTCGATCTACTTCCGCTGGCCCGCCGGCAAGACGCCCGGCGCGGCGAAGATCTTCCTGCCGCCTCCCGGACTGGCGAGTTGCGTCAACATCGCCTGCTCCTACCTCACGGTGCGTAACATCACCGCCCTGCATGCGGCGAACGACGGCTTCAACATTCACGGCGATCGTCTGGGCATTCGTCTGGAAAACGTGAAGGCCTTCTCCAACGGTGACGAGGGCATCAGCGCCCATGAAGCGGCGCAGATGGATGTCGTGGATTCCGAGATCGCCTGGAACGGCTCCAATGCCGGCGGCGTGGCGGACGTGGGCGACGCTGTCACGACCTACACAAACTGCGAAGTGCATCACAATCTCGGTGCGGCCTTCTTTTTCGACGGCAAAACCCATCGTGTGACGAACTGCCTCATCCACGACCAGACGCAGGACATCGTCATCCGCGGCGACGCCGTGGTGGAGCAGTCCGGCAACGTGTGGCGGAAGTGAAGGGCGCAAGTCGAGGAGATGTGTGGCGTTAACCCATGATCGTGACTTGTAGTGCCATCACCTGCCTCCTCGCCCTCCAGCTTGCGCTGATCTCCGCGCATGTCGGGGCGGAGGATCGCATCCTTGAGGATTCGTTGGACTCGCTCGATGCGTGGAAGCTTTCCGCCATCCGTCCGGCGGTGCTGGCGCCGGAGGGCGGCGTGATGATTCAGGGCACGCTGGATCGGAACAATCCGCTGCGGCGCGAGTTGGCGCAGCCGTTTCGCGGAGCGGAGCTGTTTGTGCGGTTTCAGTTTCGCTACGATCCGCCGGAGGATGAAGGCGAGTTCTTTGTGATGTGGCTGGATCGTCTCGATGGCGGAGACCGGGCGGTGCATGCGGAGAACGTGCCGAACATCGGCGTGCATGTGGCGGACACAGGACCGAAGAAGGGCAAGACGGTGTTCATTGTGCGCATCGGCTCGGCGAAGACCGCGTGGAGCACGGTGGAGATGCAGCGTGGCAGGACGTATTCGGTGGTGGGCCGGCTCTCGAAGAGCGAGCCGGAGGAACGCGCCGACTTCGACCGCTTTGATCTCTGGGTTGATCCGAAGGCCGACGAACTCGACAAGCCGGACGCCACGATCAAGCATCCGCAGAGCGTGAACTTCGTGCGCTGGATCGGTTTCGGCACAGGACGCAAAACGGAACGCAGCGACAAGCTCTACGTCGATGACCTCGTGCTCAGCCGCACCTGGCAGGACGTCCTGAAGCGCAGTGCAGCACCACCGATCGCGCAGGCAGCACCCAAACCGCCGAGCGCGCCGGATTTCGTGTGGAAGGAGAAGGTGGACTTCGTGCAGCACGTGTATCCGCTGCTGAAAACGCGTTGCTTCAAATGCCACGAAGGCGCGAAATCGAAGTCCGGCTACAGGCTTGATGTGCGCAACGAAATCCTCGGTTACAGCACGGGCGATCCGCTCGCGGAACCGGGCAAGGCGCTGGAGAGCAAGATCATCGAGCATGTGCGCTCCACCACGCCGGAGGAACGCATGCCGCCGGTCGAAGGCGGTGGCGAAGCGCTCACGGAAAAAGAAATCGGGCTGCTCTGGGCCTGGATCGATCAAGGAATCGCCTGGGACGAAAAGCTGCTGCCCTCGCCAAACGCCACGTCGGATCACTGGGCCTTCCAGCCCGTCGGCAAAACGAACGTGCCTGCGGTCAAACGCGAGGGCTGGATTCGCACGCCGGTGGATGCGTTCATCGCCGCGAAGCAGGAAGCGAAAGGCATCCAGCCGGCCGCAGAGGCTTCACCACGCACGCTGGTGCGCCGGCTTTACCTCGATCTGTTGGGACTGCCGCCGAAGCCGGAGCAGGTGGAGGCTTTTGTTTCGGATCAATCACCGGATGCCTACAAGCACCTTGTCGATCAGTTGCTCGACTCCCCGCACTACGGCGAACGCTGGGCGCGCTACTGGCTGGATCTGGCGCGCTGGGGGGAAAGTCATGGTCATCAGCATGACATCCCGCGTCCGTATGCGTGGCGTTTCCGCGACTACGTCATCGACAGCTTCAATCGCGACAAGCCTTACGACCGCTTCATCACCGAACAGCTCGCGGGCGATGAATTGAAGCCGTATTCGGATGAAAAACTCATCGCCACCGGCTTCCTCGGTGCCGCGCGCATCAGCGGCAATGACATGAACAAGGCGGTGCAGCGCAACGACGTGCTGGTGGACATCGTCAACGCCACCGGGAGCGCCGTGATGGGCCTGACGATGGAATGCGCGCAGTGCCACAATCACAAATTCGATCCGCTCAGCCAGCGCGACTACTACCGCCTGCAGGCCTTCTTTGTGAACGGCCAGCTCGGCAATCTCACCCTGCGTGATGCGGCGACGCCGAATCCCACCGATCTCGAAAACTGGATCTCCGGCGGCGCCTACAAGTTCTACAAGAGCGAAGCTGACAAGCTGGTGAAGAAAAAGACCTTCGCCCACACGACGGAGCCGCACACCTGGGGCTTTCACGCGCCTGCCACGAGCGATCCAGGCATCAAACGCCTGCCGGTGGTGAACCGCGATCCGATTCCGTGGGACGCGGAAGATTTGAAAACGACACGCGCTCATCTCCTCATCCGCGGCGATGTCGCGCGACCGGGGCCGGAGCTGACAAGCGGCTGGCCGGAGGTGCTCGGTCGCACGCCTGATTCATCCAAGGGCCTCACGCGCAGTGATCTCGCCAAATGGCTCACTGACCGGGAGAATCCGCTCGTCTCGCGCGTGTGGGTGAACCGTCTGTGGCAGTATCATTTTGGCAAAGGCATCGTGCCGACGCCGAGCGACTTCGGCACGCAGGGATCGCCGCCGAGCCATCCCAAACTGCTCGACTGGCTGGCCGCCGAGTTGATGCAAAACGGCTGGAGCACCAAGCACATCCATCGTCAGATCGTCCTCTCCGCGACCTATCGCCAGGAGCGCAAACACAATGACGCCAATGCGGCCGTCGATCCGGAAAACACACTGCTGTGGAACTGGCCGCGTCGTCGTCTCGAAGGCGAGGCCATTCGCGATGCCGTGCTCGTGGCCACCGGCGAACTCGACCGCACGCGCGGCGGACCGAGTGTGACGCCGGAGCGCGAGGAAAAGGCTCTGCGCCGCACGCTTTATCTCTACCAGCGCCGTAGCGAAATGCCGGACGTCATGCAGATGTTCGATGCGCCGGAATTGATCGCCAGCTGCCCGCAGCGCGGCGTTTCCACCGTCGCACTGCAGCCGCTCTACCTGCTCAACAGCGACTTCATGATGCGCCGCGCCGAGGCGCTGGCGGACAAGGTCTATCTCTTCGCCGGTGACGACGCCGCGAAGCAGGTCGAGACCGCGTTTCTGCGCACGCTCGGCCGCAAGCCCGACACTAACGAGCAACAACACGCGATCGCGATGCTTCACACCAATGCCGATTCGCACACCACGCTCGTGCAGTTCTGCCACGCGTTGATCAACCTCAACGAGTTCATCTATATCCCGTGATGTGATGCAACCCTCGTGTTTGCTGCCGAAAGGTCGGGTCGCGTTCACTTCACGCCCTGAACGCTCACGTACCTGTAGCTGGCTTCGAGCGTGTGCGTCATTTGGCGAAAGCCAATCTGGCTGCCTTTAAATCCAGGCTCGGCCGTCGTCTGGAATTGACCCCGTCAGTTCAAGACGGATCTCTTGCTGTGATGGAAATGGCGGGTCCTTCAAGCAGCTTGTCGTCATTGTTCCGCGCCCGGATGCTCAACCGGTATTCGCCCGGCTTCAGGGGCACGGCAAACTCGTACAGCCCGAAGCCCTCGATCGGTTTCCATTTCACGTCCTCCGGCCAGGGCTCATCCGGTCGTTTCGTTTGCTCCGGGTCCACGGGCTCCCCCCAATACGGCCCATGGTAGGCTTGGTCTTTGTCAAAGATCAGTGCCGACTCGTTGCGCAGAACCGTTTCTCCGTCGGGTCCGTGGATCACCAGTTCGACCCACCTGATCCCATCGTCGTCCTTGTAGCCGACATGCGCGCCTGCTGCCCAGGTGCCTTCCCCCCAACGGCCGCTCGAATCGATGCAATCAAGGTAGATGTAGGTGAGGTCATCGGCTTTCGTGGGATCGTTGGCGGCGATAACTTCCCCATCGCTGAGATTCGTGAATCCCAGATAGTCCGGAAATTCAGGATTCGGGTCGCGGTATTCAACGGGGAAGGAAACGTCACTGATGGCGGGTGGATCCACGTCCGGATCCGTTCCGCCTGGCCAATAGCGGATCTGATAGTCACGAACTTCTCCCGACTTGAATCGCCTCTTGTAGAAGAAGTATCCCGACGGGTGGCGGTCCGCCTCCGTGAAAGAGCGCTCCGCCTTCTTGGCCCCGGGCTTCCACAACTGTAGTTTCTTGATCCCTTTCGGATGGCGTGCGTCGATGATGAGGTAATTGATCTCGATCCAAGTCGGACTGACCTGCTCCCCTTTGGGCTTCGGCCTCAACAACTTCATGACGATCTCATCGGATGCTTTGGCCCAGGTGCCAAAGATCCAAGAAATCGCCAGCGCGAGTGGAAGACCAAGCATCGATTGTTTCATGGGATTGATGGTTTTGAGATGAGAGGCGATCGAAAACAAAGGAGTGAAGCACTACGGACTTCCTTTTTGATACAGCGTCGCCATCTCGTCCGGAGACAATGTCCGTTCGAGAATAATGAGCTCATCGATCCGGCCGTTGAAATTGCGGAGCTCCCTCTCCTTGCGCAGTGCCGGAGTCCAGTTTCCGATCTCCGCGTTCCCGATGACGAGTGGAAGGCCGGGTGTCTCCTGCGTCGTGCCGATCACCTCGCCATTTCGATAGTGCGTCACGATTCCGGAGTTCTCATCGTAGCTCACGGCCAGCTGCATCCAGCGACCGAAGTCCGAGGGCTGCATCGGAAACGGTGCGATGGAGGAGAAGGACTTGTCCCTCTTTCCATAGCGGATCGCGAGGGAAATGCGCGCATCGTCGCGGATCTGCCAATGGACCGCGCCTTCGTGTCCCCATCCGTCGCTGAGAAGCAGGGAACTGAACTTGTGGTCAAAGCCATCAATCCGCACCCATGCAACAAGCGTCATCGATTTCCTCGCGCCTGGTACGGCAATGCGGACGCGATCCGACGGCCGTTTGAAATCGAGCGCGGAATCGCCGGGCCAACGACCGCCTGCCCACGTCGCACCGATGACTGAACCATCCATGCTGGGATCACCACCGGGGATGAGGTTAGGGAGCGTGCGGGACCGGTCTTCAGGGGCTTGGAAGTCGTAGTGCGCGATGAGTCCTCCCCGCTCCCGCATCGACGCCACTGTGTCCCGCCATGTCTGCAAACCCCTCTCAAGGTGGGCGTTCGTCATCTGGTCAAGATCGGTGCGACTGAGAAACCGCCCTCCATCAGCCGGGATCTCTGCCGTTTGTCCCGTCGGATCGATGGCTCGACCGTCGCCGGCAAACAGGGACTCACCCACACGGGGCGCGGCCGTTGCCTTGGGCCTGAACAATTCGACTTCCCCGTCGAAGACATGAACGGCCGTGCCGGTGGCCGGTCCCACTTCCATGCCGAAGGATGTTCCCAGATCGACCAGTTCGATTTCGGAAGTGGTGATGGTGAAGCCGTGGGCCTGCGGCGGCACTTGCGCACGCAGTTTTCCCAGAAGCAGCGTCCCGCGGCTTTCCGAAACGATCTCGAGTTCGGCGGGCGCCTCCAGAATCACGGACGCACCGCTGTAGAATTCCAGCTCCGCCGTGCCCTTTTCCAACCGCCATTTTCCGGGCGCCATGGAGTCGCCCGCGCGGAGATCGGCATTCGCCCACTCGGCGTCGAGCATCCGCGTTAGCACGGCGACGCCGTGATCGAGCGCTTCCTCCGCTGCCGGGGGCTGGCGGAGGAACAGAATGCCCAAGGCTGCGACCATGACTGCGATGACCGCCGCCATGGCCAGAACTTCAAACCGCATTCGACGGATGGTGCGCGTCTGCGGAGGCGGCGCTTGGGAACCGGCGCTGAAGGCGATGACTCCTGACGCGTGGTCGCGCAGATCGGAATCCAGCATCCGGGTTTCCAGCAACTCTCGACGCAGTTCGGGATGTTCACGAAGCGCCTGTTCGAATGCCGCAAACTCCGCCTCGGTGAGCGTGCCCGAGCAATAGCCGTCAATCCATTGGCGATGCGTCTGGTCTTCGTTCATAGCCCCTCCTTCAATCGTGTTTCTGAAATCGTGAGTTCGATGCAGCGCAAAAGTGTCTGCCGGATGCGAGCCACGGCCTTGTAGAGCCCGGTGGGCGTTCGACCAACTCTGGAGGCAGCTTCTTTGATCGACACTCCGTCCGCATACACCACATGAATGAGCTGCCTCTGCGCTGGCTCGAGTCGTGTGAGGCAGCGATTCAAGGCGTCGCGCCGATGTGGATGATCCTCGGCGAACTCACTGGCTTCGGCGGCCAGCAGTTCATACACATCCTCGCTGAACACCAGGCGGTCCGTGGCCCGCTTGCGGCGATACATGAGCACCTCGTAACGTGCGATGACGAAGGCCCAGCTGAGAAAGCTCGAGTCCGGCTTGTTGGGGTCGAATTGATCGAACTTCCGCCACATCACGAGGCTGGCCTCTTGCATCACCTCATCCACGCCTTCCCAGTTTGGCAGCAGGGATGTGACAAACGCACGCACGCTGCCCTCGTGCCGGGAGAACAGGCGGACAAAGGCTTCGTGCTGGGAGTTGGCATCGCTCATGCGGTCCTGCTATTCGCTCTTCTTGGGTTTTCTGGGACTCTTCACACCCAGGATTTTCCGGTCCATGTAACCCTGAAATTCTACGGCCGACAATCCTCCCGATTTGTCGAGATCGAGTTCGCGGATGTTTTTTGCGAAGTCGGTGTGATGGCCAAAGATGATCTCGCCAAGTTCCTTCTCTTCGATCTCGCCGCTCTTGTCGATGTCGGCGATGCGCACCCACTCCTCGGCCGGTTTTCGTGAGAACACCCACCAGTCAAGGTGATCCAGCGAGGCGGTGAATTCCTCCAGGTTCAGGACGTCATCCCCGTCTTTGTCCATCCTGGGAAAGTTCGCCGGCATGTGCTTGAAGGACTGCTCGATGCGGTGGGAGTACTCGACGTAATCGACGGCGCCATTCTGGTTTTCATCGGTCACCTTGAAGAGTTCCGCTGCAGTCCGCTTGTGCTTGTCCGGGATCTGCTCAAGCGGAGGAACCGCAGGCACGATGGTGGCGGTCTTGACGGTGTCACCGCCGCTGATGGCGGCACGAATTCCATAACCGGCCTTCGGTGTGTCGGTTGGCTGCCCAATGCCCTTGAAGCCGACGAACGCAACTTTCACATCTTTGGGGAACTGGATGGTCCGCTCTTCTCCCTTTTTCCCGACGACCATGCCGTTGCCCTCGACACGAACGATCTCGCCGATGGCGAGGTCCTTCTCATCATCGTCCGTGGCCGCACGCACGGTAGTCGAGAGGGTGAGCAGCGCGACGATCGGCGCGAGCGAGCAGAGGAACGGATGCTTTGAAATCAGGTGTGTGTTCATTGGAAAGGCGTGAGGGAAGAGTGTTTTCAGAGCTTATGCGAAGACATCGAGCACCGGTGCAGAGCCCGCGCCCACTTTGAAGGGACGCCCATTGGGCGCGGCGATTTCCAAGTCGGGGCGGATACCCATGGCCCAGCCGATGGTGGCGTGGAACTCCTCCACGGTCATGGGTTTGTCCACGACCTTCCCACCGCTGCTGTCCGTCGCACCGTGAATGTGACCCGCCTTGACTCCGCCACCCGCCAGGGCGGTCGAGAAGGCCACCGGGTAATGATTGCGCCCGCCGCCGCTGTAGTTGGGTGAACGGCCGAACTCTGAGGCCAGAACCACGAGGGTCTCGGCAAGCATGCCGCGGTCATCGAGATCGCGGATGAGCTGCGCGTAGGCTTGGTCGGCCGAGGGCGCGACTTCTTCCAGCCCGGTCACCAGATTCTTGTGCATGTCCCAGCCGGAGGAGCGCACTTCCACAAACCTCACACCGGCTTCGACGAGACGGCGGGCAAGCAGGCACCCTTGGCCGAACTTGCTCCTGCCGTAGGCGTCGCGCATGGAGTCGGGCTCCTTGGAGAGATCGAAAGCCTCCCCCTCCTGGCCGCTCATCATGCGCACCGAGTCTTCGTAGAAGTCGGTGTAGGCTTGAACGTTGCGGTCGGGATGCGCTTCCCGGAAGACTCGATCCAGTTCGTTCAGCGTCTCCAGCCGGGAGCGGATCTCGCTGACGCCTGCCTCAGGCTTGAGATACTGCAGCCCCGCATCCGGATCGAGGATCGCCAGCGGGCTCATTGAGGCGGGCAGGAAACCATTGCCCAACCCCGCGTCACGACAAACCGAGACCGACGAAGGCAGAACCTCGTGACTGCGGCCCAGCACCTTTTGGCCCCACGCACCGAGCATGGGATGCGCGATGGTGTTGATTTTTTTGTAGGCCGTCCGCATGAAGTACTGCGCCTCGAAGTGAGTTCCGATTTTGGCGGTCATGGAGCGGATCACGCACATCTTGTCGGCGATCTTGGCCGTTTGCGGAATGTGGTTGGTGAACTGGCCTCCGGCACTGTTCCCCAGCAGCGTGGTCGTCGGCCCCTTGGTCTCCTCCTTGGGATCGAGCGTGTCGATATGGGTCATGCCACCGCCCATCATCAGGAAGATGACACGCTTCGCCTTGCCAAATCCCTGAGCGGATTCGGCCGCGGCCAATGCGGGAGAAGACGTTAGAAACGTCGGCAGCGACAAGCCGAAGGCCGAGGCAGCGCAGCGCTCCAGAAACTGTCGGCGGGCGATGCTGGTGTCTTTGGAAATGAGGTGCATGAGAGGCGTGTGTTGGGTGTTTTGGAAAAGCGCTACTGCACAAAGATGAACTCGCGGGTGTTCATCAGCATCCAGCTGAGTTTTTGCGGGTCGAGATTCTTGCTGCGGATCAGGCTCAGTTCGGACGGCGTGGGACGGCGGCTGAAAAAGCTGAGGTACATCGACTCGATCTGCGCGCTTTCCGAACCAGCGGCATTAGCCAGCTGCATCAGGTGGGAGCGTGGCTCGGCCAGCCGTTCGGCCTCGTTGCCGTTCATCAGCATGAGCACCTGGGGAATGCCGCCTTCAGACATCGCGCCATCGACAAATTCCCGCTCGGACTGCCCGAACCCGCGGAGAAAATGGGAATCCGGTGCCGGTTGCTCCAGCTCGGACGCGCGCGCCATCGCCGGCGACTTGTTCTTCTTCCTGCCCCGCTTGTCATCCGCGTCACTCCGTCCCTGACTCTTCAGCAGTTCAGCGGTCAGCTTCATTCCTTCCTCCACCAAAAGCTCATTCTCGAGGAGGCTCGCACCCATGGCGATGCGTTTGCCCGGAACGGGATCCCGGTCGGGGAATTCAAAGGCGTCCTCCTTGAAGACATCCATCGCCCACATGTGCAGCTTGCGCGGTTTTTTGTAGTCGTTGATGGCGGTGCCACTGATCAGCGTCCCGAGTGAATCCCAGGCCTGCTCCGCCGTCATCCGACGAAGCACCGGCCCGGCGAAGCGTGCGGGTTCGCCGTCGTCCTGCGTCAGGCTGCATTGGGATTGATAAGCGCGGGTGTTGTAAACAACGCGTTGGAACTCCATCAGGTCGAACTGCAGATACTGCATCAGGCTCGCCAGGGTGGTGATCAGTTTCGGATGATCCGCAGCGTTGAGATCATCCATCACCGTCATCGGTTCGATGACCGCACGCCCGAAGGCCTTGTGCCAGAGACGATTCGCGATCGTCGCGGCGAACTGCGTGTTCTTCGCGTTGGTCAGCCACATGGCGAAATCCTGGCGGCCCAGGGGCTTCTCCGGAGTGCCCTCGGTTCTCGGTGCCAGTTCCCGCATCACGGCAAAAGTCGGCGAGACCTTGGAGCCCGGTTTCACGTCCTCATACTTGTAGTCCTCCGGGAAGGTCAGAAACCTCTCGGTATTGTTCCTCACCACGTGCATGTGACTCCGCTGCACCTTGGTGATTTTCTTGACCGCCGCGCCCGGCCAGTGGGTGGTGCCAAAAAATCCCGCCAGCTCATAGAATTGACGCTGGGTCCAATTGGCGAACGGATGATCGTGACACTCGGCGCATGACACATCTGCTCCGAGGAAGGTCATCAGGGTTTGGGAGATCGTGTTGGTAATCACGCCGCCGTCACGGTTCAGCCATCCGATCTGCGGCTCGGTCACGAGGTTGCCTTCGGCCGTGAGCAGATTGTAGACGGTCTCGTTCCACGGGCGATTGCCGGCCGCCTGATCCATTAGCCAAGCCTGGTACCCTTCATAGACCTCGCCAGCGCCTTTGGGATCCTGCACGCGGAGCATGTCCGCCAGCCAGTTGTACATCTGCGAGGGGTAGTCCTCGCTGAGCAGCAACTTGTCGATCAGGTCGCGGCGCTTGGTGGTGCTTTTGTCCGTCAGAAAGGATTTCGCCTCCTCCGCAGTCGGGATGCGACCCGCCGCATCCAGATAGATCCGCCGCACAAACTGCTCGTCCGTCGTCAGCGGATTGAAATCGCCGCCAGTTTCATGCAAACGCGATTCCACCAGCTTGTCCAAGTTGGTAGCTGCCCACTCAATCCTCTCATGCGGCATTCGAAGTTCGCGGCTGGGAGTCTGCTCGACAAACGGCCCGGACTTCTCTTTCAAAAACGCGAGCTTCGCCTTCTGGATCGCCTCCAAATCCCCAGTCGCGTTCATCTTCTTCCGTTGTTCGACCATGCCCACCGCCTTGGCGAGAGCCGTCTGCAAGGCGTTGTCTGACAGCGGCTGTCCCCCCTTTGCTCGCGGGGCACCCAGGATCGCGGCCAACTCCTCCATCGCCGCGCGATCGAACTGGCCGCTCTTCGCCATTTCACGGTATCGAGCAACGGCCGCCTCCTTGGCGTCTGCATTGACTGAATTTGCCGTTGTGGGCTCGGCTGCCACAGCCTTCTTTGGTTTGCCGGGATCTTTGGCGCACACAAACGACGGCCCAGCCGCCAAGGTCAATGCAATGAGCACATGGATGGAAAGGGCCTGAATTCGAGTTTTCATTCTGATCGTCATCTTCGGGTGAAAGCGAGCATTCGAATCATCTGGCCTCCAGTGAAGGGCATTGTGAGAATGTTCACGGCAAGATACTGCGTTTACCTCTTTCGATTGCCCGGGTGATCTCTGTTTTTTTTCACGTTCCCACTCAATGAGTCCAACGCCGCCATCCTTCTCCCGCCGCGCCATGCTGGAACGCAGCACGCTGGGATTCGGCTCCGTTGCGTTGACGTCGCTGCTCGCGCAGGATGGTCTGCTGGCGGCGAATCGTGAGGGCGATCACACGCGCCCGCATCTCATCGGCCCGCACCTGCGTCCGCGGGCGAAGAGCATCATCTTCCTGTTCATGAGCGGTGGTCCGGGCCAGACGGACACCTTTGATCCCAAGCCGCTGCTGCAAAAACTCGAAGGCCAGCCGGTGCCGGAGAGCATCGCCGTGAACGTGCCGAAGATTCCGCGCTCCGGAGTGAATTCGTCGCTCATGGCCTCGCCCTTCAGCTTCAAGCAATACGGCGAGAGCGGCATCTCGGTGAGCGAACTCTTCCCAGAAACCGCGCGACTCGTCGATGATCTCTGCGTCATTCGTTCCATGAATCATCGCATCCCCGTGCATGGGCCGGGCGAATGTGTGGCTCTCACCGGCACGGCGCTCGGCGATCGTCCGAGCATGGGCGCCTGGATGACCTACGGTCTCGGCAGTTTCAGCGGCGATCTGCCCGGCTTCGTCGTCATGCTCTCCAATTCCACCGGCCCTGCGCCGCAACGTCCCGGCTGGGGTCCCGGCTTCCTGCCGTCGCGTTATCAAGGCACCGTCGTCGATGCGAAAAACGGCGTGCCCTACACCGCCATGCCCGCTGCTTACGACGACAAATCGCGACGCAGCCAGCTGGAGTTCATCAAGTGGATGAACAGCCAGCACCTCGCCAAGCAAGGCCAGGACTCCGAACTCGAAGCGCGCATCGCCTCCTACGAGCTCGGCTTCCGCATGCAGACCTCCGCGCCAGAAACCTTCGACCTTGCCACCGAGTCCGAAGCCAATCGCAAGCTCTACGGCATCGACGATCCTGCGACGAAGGAGTTTGGCACGCAGTGCCTCATCGCGCGTCGTCTCGTTGAGAAAGGCGTGCGCTGCATCCAACTTCGCAACGGCGGCTGGGACGCGCATGGCAGCCTCGAAAGCAATCACCGCAAGCAATCCCGCGCCGTCGATCGTCCCATCGCCGGCCTGCTCACCGATCTCAAACAGCGCGGTTTGCTCGATGACACGCTGGTCGTCTGGGGCGGTGAATTTGGCCGCACGCCCACCACCGAAGGCAGCGCCACCGGCGCGAAACGCGGCCGCGATCACTCACCCGCTGGCTACACCGTCTGGATGGCTGGTGGCGGTGTCAAAGGCGGCCAGGTCATCGGCACCACCGACGACCTCGGCTTCGTCCCCGTCGAGCGCCCCATCTCGCCCGCCGACCTGCACGCGACGATGCTCCACGCGCTCGGTCTCGACCAGCACCGCCTCATTTACAGCCACAACAACCGCGACGAAATCCCCACCGTCTTCGGCGGCGAGGTGATCCGCGAGGTGTTTACGTAATCTCCCGCGCTTTACGCCTGATTGATGTCCAGCACGCCGGTGCTGAAGCCGAACTTGTCGGTCTCGACGCCCATACGCTGGGCGAGGCTGACGAAGAGATTTGAGAAGACATGCTTTTCCTTGTCGATGGCGATGTGGCGGCCGTGCTTGTAGCCACCGCCGGCGAGGACAAGCGGAATGTTCGTAGTGCTGTGGGAGCTGGCGTTGCCAAGATTGGAGCCGAAGATGACTGCGGTGGTGTCGAGCAGCGACGCGGCCTTCAGTTTCGTGAGGAATCCGGCGAATGCGGTGAACTCGGCCTTTTCGATGATCTCCAGCTCCTCGATCTTCGCGGGATCCTGGCCGTGATGGGAGAGGTTGTGCCAGTCGTTCTTCACGCCCTCGATCTCCGGCACAGCGTTCATGCCGCTGAGACGCAAGGTCACCGTGCGGGTGCTGTCCGTTTGCAGAGCGAGCACGATGAGTTCCTGCATGAGGTTCATTTTGCCGATGGCGTCCGTGCGGCTCTGGATGTCGGTGGGCGGCTTCGCATCGACCTTCGGTTTCGGCCTCTGCACCCATTCCTCGTTCTGCACGAGGCGGCCTTCGAGATCGCGCACGGCGCTCAGGTACTCATCGAGCTTCTCCTGATCGCGCTTGCCGAGGTCATCGTGCAGTTTCTTCGCCTGGCCCATCACGGTGTCGAGAATGCTACGACCGCGTTTGAGATTGCGCACCTGCGCGGCGACTTCCGTTGGCGTGCCGTCGATGAAGAGCTGCGTGAACGCCTTCGACGGCGAACTTTCCGCCGGCAGCGGCACGCCACTGGACGACCATGAGAGTGATTCGCTGCCCGTGCCGAGGATCAGACTCGGGAAACGCGTCTGCGAGCCGATGTGCTCGGCGATGAGCTGGTCGATGCTGATCGTGTTTTTGAATCCGGCGAGTCCCGGATGCTTCGACGAAGTGAGCCACGTCATTTCCGACGTATGGCCGTTCGCGCCGTTCTGCTCCATGTGCTGCAGGCCGGAGATGACGGAAAAATCCTTCCGCAGGTCCTTCAGCGGCTCCAGATAAGGCGTGAGCGTGTAGTCCGCGCCGGTCTCCTTCGGAAACAGGAACGGCGTGTGAAAACCAAGCGTCGCGCACATCGCGAGGAAACGCGGCGGTGGATTTCCAACCGCCGCCTGCGCCTTCGTGGCAAACGCTGGCACCATCGCCTCCAGGAACGGCAGAGCGAGCACGGTTCCAGTGCCGCGCAAAAAGGCGCGGCGGTCGAGGTGGCGTTTGGTGGCTGTGTACATGATGGGTGAGGCTGAAACGTGTGAACAAGGAAAAGTCTGACATAAAGCCTACGCCACGGCACGCCTGAATGTCTGCTCGTAACCGACGGCGCCATCGACGCCGCGAAGCTGGAAGGTGATTTCGCTTTCCTTGCCGTCCGGACGCAACTCGACGCAGAGGAAGCCGCCCTTGATACGGTGGAACCTGTGATAGGTCTTGTCCTCTCCGGGCGAGCCGCTGGCGTGCGAGTTGCTCGCGGGGCCGACGCTAAACTCCTGCACACCGCTCGTCGGATGCACCGAGTGATATTGCCAGTGGCGGTCGCCGCACACGACGAAGAAATTGTCCGGCACGTTCGCCTGGAGCCAGGAGCGGATTTCATCGCCCTCGTGCGTGAAGCCGGCGTTGCTGTGGTTGTCGTTCTTGTTGCCGCGATCCGGGCCAACGAGCGGCGTGGGGCTGACGAGCACCTTCCACGTGGCCGTGCTCTCCTTGACGGTGCGTTTGAACCACGCCTTCTGCTCCGCACCCCAGATCGTCTTGTCTGGTCCGTCGGGCATCTTGTTGGGCGAGCGATAATCGCGTCCATCGGTGAACCACACCTGCAAATCACGGCCCCAGCGAACCGTGCGGAAGTCGCGTTCACCCAACGGCGCCTGCTGGCGGAAAATCTGCACGCCCTCGTCAAAGGTCAGTTCGCCCGCGTTCATGCCGGGCCAGCAGTCGTTCGTTACGGTGTCGTGATCGTCCTTCAGCCAGTAGGTGGAGGTGCTGCGCGTCGCGGCCATGAGACGCGGCAGGCTGAACATGCGCTCCCAGTGCAGACGTGCGAGCGCCGGTGAAACCGCACGCGGCATGTTGCTGTCGTAATACACGAGGTCGCCCGTCATGACGATGAAGCGCGGATCGAGCGCCGTCATCGACGGATAAATCGGATGCCCGTCCTCGTGATCGCGGTCGTGATACCCTTGGCAAGTCATCACGCAGAAGCGCAGCGCCGATGGCGACGCCTGCTCCGGCGCCGTGTGGAAGGTGCCCGTGAAGCCCGCCTGCGACTTGCCATCCGCGCCCTTGCTCTCACTCACATAATGATACGTGCTGCCCGGCTTGAGGGCGGAGAGCTTGAAGTGATGAATGCCATCCTTCTCCGCACTCAAATCGGCCCACGGCGTCTCGACCGCGTCGCTCAAATCCGCCTTCAACCCATAGCGCACACGCATCTGGCCGGAGGCCGCCGGGCATGCGCCTTCGATCTCCGCCACGGGCGGCACCTTCAGTTGCTTTTGCTGCTCACCTTTGACCTTCTTCTTGGCCGGACCGAACTTAACGCCGTCGTTGTTGCGCACCGTGTTCTGCGTCAGACGCGTCCAGACGATGGCCGTCGTGTCCGTCACCTCGCCCACACGTGTGCCGGTGGCTTGAAATGCATCTGATTCCGCGGCTTTCGCGAAAAGCGGTGCGGCGAGCGCCGCAGCGGTGGTGTTCTGAATGAAACGACGGCGGTTGAGGGAAGGGCGTGGGCTCATGGTTCCGGCATGAACGCCACAGCCCGCCGTTTCTGGCACGCACCACTCACAAACGCAGCTTCTTCACCAGCGTGGCCTCTTTCTCGGCGTCGGTCATCGGTTTGAAGTCCACCTTGCAGTTCGGCAACGCAGCCTTGATGGCCTCCACATCGGCTTGGGAGATGTCCACGGTCTCGATCTTGAGTTTCGTCAGCTTCGGCAGCGCCTTGAGCTGCGGGATGATCTTCGCGCTGAGACGGGCCTCGGTGAGTTCGAGCGATTCGAGCGTCTTGATCTGCGCGAGCGTCTCCATCGTCGATTCATCGAAGCTGATCGGTGACTCTTTGCCGCTCGGCAGTCGCTGGCCCATGCGCAAGGAAGTCAAAGCCAGTTTGGTAAGATGCGCGTTACCGGCCTGCGTCTGTGCCGTGTGCCAGGTGCGGAATCCTTTTAACTGGGTGAGCTGCCCGATGGCCTCCAGCGCGACATCGCCTGCGGTCGATCCGGCGAAGGTCAGGTTTTCCAACTTTGCCAGCGCCTTCAATTCAATCAATCCGCTGCCAGTGAATTGCTCGGAACGAAATGCCGGATGGAAGAACGCGAGCGTCTTGAGCTTATGAAACGCGGCGAAGTGTTTGTAGCCCGCATCGGTGAGCTGGATGCCATCGGTACTGAGCCGTTCAAGCTCCGTGAGTCCGGTGAGCAGAGCGATGGTGCTGTCGGTAATCATTTTGCCGCTGATCGAGAGATCCTTGATCGTGGTGAAGCTGCCGAGCGTTTTGAAATCCGCCTCAGTGAACGCATCGCACTTCACCTGCACCTGCGTGACGACTGCGCCGGTTTCCGTGACCTTGGCGCCGAGTTTCTTGAGGGCTTCGACATCGGCGGCAAAGGATGACAGGGCTGAGAGAACGAAGACGCAGAGTAGAGATTTCATGGCTGGCGGACGGGACGAAGGAGGAGGTTGCGATATTGCACGCTGGTGTGGTCGCCTTGCAAGTAGATGGGGCCGGGCTGGATGACATCGCTTTTCAGCGCACCGCCGGTGCAACCGGGTACAGGCTGGTTGTTGATGACCTTGTCGCCATTGAGTACGACGGTGATATGACGATTCACGAGCGTGATGTCGAGCACGTCCCACTCACCCGCCGGTTTGCCCGCGTTGTGCGTTGGGGTGATGCGGCCAAAGACCGCGCCGGGGCCGTTGATACCCTGCATCTTGCTGTCGCGGTGCGTCACCTGCACCTCATACATGCCACGCAGGTAGATGCCGCTGTTGCCGCCTGTCTCGGGTGGCAGGCGATACTCGATGTGAAGCTGGAAGTCCTCGAACTCGGCATCGCTGCGCAGATTCGTGTGTTCACCGTAGGCGCTGAAGTCGGTCTTCGGCGTGTCGTTGCAAAGGATGCCGTCACGCACGCTCCAGCCGTTTTTCTTGGCCGGATTGCTCGCCCGCCAGCCGGTGAGATCGCGGCCGTTGATGAGCGTGATCGGTTCGCCAAACACGACCTTTGATAAATCCGGTGCCGACGGCATCGGCGGCTGCTTTTTGCCCGAAAAGATGATCGCAGCGCCGGTTTCAGGCTGCATCGTGCCACGCAACGTCTCGCCCTCAGCGCTCATCGTGATGCGATACTTCACCGTGGGCTCCTCCTTCGGTGCGAGTGGTCGTTTGATGGACTTGTCGAAGCTCAGCACGCCGTTTTGCCGTTCGAACTTCTCCACCGGCCGCGCGGAACCGACGCCGCACATGAGTTCAACCTTATCACTCTCGACCGAAAGCCAGCCTTTCTCGTCATTGGGCAGATCAAGCGACCACTGACCGGTGAGAGCGTCTTGTGCGCCGAGGGAACCGGCAAGGATGAAGGAGAGCAGGAATCGGATCATTCGGATGAATGGCTCATTCCACGCACCAAGTCATCCGCTTCGCGAAGTCCGCCTGAAAATCGGCGCGCCAGCGCGTCACGTTGCTGCGCGGATCAAAGCCGTCTTTCGCAGGCAGATCACGCCACCAGCCGTCGGGCTCGCGTTGAAACTGGCCGCCCCAGCCGGGTTTCGCCGGATCACCTGGATCGTTGCCTCCGAGTGGGAGGAAGAAGAACCACGAGGGCGTGTCGCCTTCCTTCATGCAGCCATTCTTGTTCGGCGCGGTGGAGGTTTTCATCGGATACAAGGCGCCGAGCGGTCCGCGCGACCTCACATTCGCCTCGATCCACGCCTTGCTCGTGAGCGACTCGTCGCCGGTGAGATACACCCCGCGGTAGGTGCCCTCGCGTTTGTCACGACCCGGCGGCGCTTTGGCGAGGATGTAGTTCAGGCCGGGAAACTCGCCGCGCATCCAGTCGGCGATCCCGTCTTGGTCGTTGATGTCATAGACGCGCAGCTTTTTCGCGAACGCCGCGAATCCCTCCGCGCCGCGATCTTGCTTCACGCGCCAGAGTGCCTGCGCCAGATCCGTTTGCCCGCCCCAGATCGCGATGTTCAACGGCCGCTCCGCACTGCCCGCGTCCACGCGTTCAATCAAGGCACGAGAACCTTCCGTGTCGTGACCGTCGCCGATGTATGCGCGTTCGCGATGCGGATTGCCGGACTTCACGCACGCCCGGAGCTTCGATGCCTCCGGCCAGCCCGTTGCATGCCTCTGAAGGTTCGGCAGCACCGCATCATAAGCGTCAATGATCTGAAGAATCAGATCTGGCCGCGTCACCGCCTTCTTCAATTCACCCCGCGTGCCAGACGCGCTCGCCAGCAGCAACTCGATGTCGAACTCGTTCGCATACACCATCAACCGGATCATCGACTGCTGGTCGTCCGGATCGCCGCCGATGTCCGTGAGGATGGCAAGACGCGGCGGTTGACCACCGAAAGTTACGGAAGCCAGGGCAAGCAGGCTGAAGATCACTCGAACCATCATGACGGACATGGACTGATGTTTGAACTTTGAATCACAGTCGCTTCGGATTGACGGGAGATGCGGGCGGGTTGGGCGATGCGTTACCGCCAAATCGTCTGCGGAGTTGCTGCATGACGGCCTTGGCCTCCGAATCGGGTTCGCGTGCCAGATTGTGAAACTCGAGCGGGTCGATGGCGTGATCGTAGAGTTCAACGCCCTCTTTGCCGTCATTCCATTCGGTGTAGCGCCAGCGTTCGATGCGGATGCTGCGGCCCATGACCTGCTGCGGCAGACGGTCGTCAGCAGGACGCAGGATCTGCGTGATGGCGGCACCGTCCCAGTCCATCAGCGGATCATTCAACAGCGGAAGCAGACTTTGACCATGGAGTCCTGGCGGGAGCGGCAGCGCTGCGAATTCAGCGACCGTGGGAAAAATGTCCACGAACTCGACGATGCGGCAGCATTCCTGGCCGTTGCCTTTCGCCATCGGCGCACGAATGATCAGCGGAGCGCGGGCGCCTTCTTCAAACAGCGTGCGCTTCTGCCAGACGCCGTTGTGTTCGCCAAGGTGATAGCCGTGATCACTCCACAGCACGACAATGGTGTTGTCGGCGAGCTTGAGCCGGGCCAACGCATAGAGCAGACGACCGACCTGTGCGTCGACGAACGAAACGCAGGCGTGATAAGCCTGCATGGCCTTGCGGCAGGTCAGTTCATCGAGCCCGTAGTTTGGAATCGGGTTGTTGTGTGCAAACGCGGGAACCGGGATGTCCGCGCGATCATCCGGCGGCGCGTACGGCTGACGCATGGATTCGAGCGGATACATGTCGAAATACTTCTTCGGCGCGACGTAAGGCGTGTGCGGGCGAAAGAAGCCGACACCGAGGAAGAAGGGCTTGTCGCGATGCAGTTCGAGGAGCTTGATGGCCTCGCTGGCAATCATGCCGTCGGTTTGCTCGTCGTCGGCACCTTCGGCGGCGAGCCAGCTCAATGCGGCACTGACAGGTTTCTCGGGAATTGGATTGGTGATCTTGTCCTCTTCCAACACATCGCGTCCCTTCGGATTGATGACCTGATTCCAAGAAGGCTTGTCATCAAGTCCGTCGGTGCCGATGCCTTTGGGCACATCGTAATGATAAATCTTGCCGACGCGGGCGGTGAACCAGCCGTTCTTTTTGAAGAGCTGCGGCAGCGTGACGACATCCGGCAACGCCTCGCGGAAATGTCGGTCGAGGTCGTAGACCTGCGTCGCATCCGGCCGGCGACCGGTCATCAACGAAGCGCGGCTGGGATTGCAGAGCGGGATCTGATTGTAGGCGCGGTCAAAACGCACGCCCGAGGCGGCGAGGCGGTCCATGTGCGGCGTTTTGGCCACCGGATCGCCGTAACAGCCTAGCGCGTTGGCGAGATCATCGATAGCGATGAAGAGAACGTTCGGCTTTCGGGACTCCGCGCCAATGGACAGCGACGCAACGAGCCAAAAGAGAACACTGATACACATGGCCGGGGTCGGATTCGTCATGAGGCAGGAACGAATCGTATGCGCCGCCGATTGCGCGTGATTTTTGTGAATGCGCCGACTTAACCGCCCAGCACCGGCCCTGATGGAAGGCGAATGCTCATGAGGTAGGCGATGATGTCCCAGCGCTGCACCTCTGTGAGCGTCTTTTCAAAGCTCACCATCGGTGTGCCATTCAAGCCGGTTGCTAGCACGCGGAAGATGTCGTCCGGATTGTCGCCGCAGCGCAGATGCGGCTGGCGCAGGTCAGACGGGGCCGCCGGAATGCCCCAGATGTCCTTCAGCGCGATGGCGGCAGGCCCTTTGCCATCCGCTTTCTCACCATGACAGGCAACGCAGTTCGCAGCGAAGAGCTTTGAGCCTTCCGTGGCGTGAGTTTTCACCTGATCGGACGCTTTGAACCACTCCGGGGCCGGGGAGAGCGTCACCGGCTGGGCGTAGTTCTCCGGCTTGCGCCAGCGGCGGGAGAATGACTTCACGTAAGTGATCACAGCATCGACTTCCTCGTCGGTGAGCTGGGTGAACATGCCCATCGCCGTGCCGCTGAGGCCGTGACGGATCGTGTGACGCAAATCGTCATCGGCTGGCAACGCCCCGAGGGGTGTGGTGCGGAATTTAAACATGCCCTCGCGAAACGAACGCGGCTTCGGCTTCAAGGTGGGGCTGAGTTCACCATTTCCATCCCCGCGCTGACCGTGACAGACGATGCAGTTGCGTTCATAGACATATTTGCCCTGCATGTAGAGGTTGAAGTCGAGCGGCGCGACAGAATCAGCCGCCGCCAGCGAGGTGGCGAAGAGTGGCAAAAGGACGGCGCGTAGGGAGAGAAACCTCACAAGTCACTTATCGTGCCAGAAACCGGGCCGGGCCATGCCGTTCTTGTCAAAGGATGTGCCGCATCTGACGCAAAGGCCGCTTGCGTGCGGAGGCGTGTCTGGCACTTTGCGCGCCCATCCTTCCCGAGCCATGTCCAAGAAAGCCTCCACCAAACCCTCCCTGCACCGCAAGCACAGCGCCGCCGTCGTCGATGGCTTGGAGCGTGCCGCCAGCCGCGCGATGCTGCATGCGGTGGGTTTTAAGCGTGAGGACTTCAAGAAGAACAAGGTCGGCATCGCCAGCACCTGGAGCATGGTCACGCCCTGCAACATGCACATTGACCGGCTCGCGAAGGAAGCGGCGAAAGGTGTCGATGCCGCCGGCGGCAAGAGTGTGATCTTCAACACCATCACCATCTCCGACGGCATCTCGATGGGTACGGAGGGGATGAAGTACTCGCTGGTATCCCGCGAGGTCATCGCCGACTCGATTGAAACCGTTGTGGGCTGCGAAGGCATGGACGGCTACGTCGCAATCGGCGGCTGCGATAAGAACATGCCCGGCTGCATCATGGCCATGGGCCGCATGAATCGTCCGAGCGTGTTTGTTTACGGCGGAACGATCCTTCCAGGCTGCGTCGGACCTGAAAAGAAGGATGCGGACATCGTGACGGTCTTCGAAGCCATCGGCAAACACGCCAATTGCCAGATCTCAGACAAGCAGCTCGTCGATATCGAAGAGCACTCCATCCCGGGTGAAGGTTCCTGCGGCGGCATGTACACGGCCAACACGATGGCCAGCGCCATCGAGGCCATGGGCATGAGTCTTCCAAACAGTGGTGCGCAGGCGGCGGTTTCGAATGAGAAGCTGATTGACTGCTTCGACGCCGGCGCGGCGGTGATGAACATGATCAAGCGCGGCATCACGCCGCGCGACATCATGACGAAGGAAGCCTTTGAGAACGCCATCACGCTGATCATCACGCTTGGCGGTTCGACGAACGCCGTGCTGCACCTGATCGCCGCGGCTCACAGCGCAGGCGTGAAGCTTGGGATCGAGGATTTCGTCCGCATCGGCAAGAAAACGCCGGTGCTCGCGGATTTGCGCCCGAGCGGCAAATACTTCATGAACGACCTCGTGAAAATCGGCGGCACCGTGCCGCTCATGCGCCTGCTGGTCGAGGAAGGCCTGATGCATGGCGACTGCCTCACCGTCACCGGCAAGACGATGAAGGAAAACATGCGGAACTCCAAGATCGTGTGGCCGAAAAGCCAGACGATCGTGCGTCCGCTCAGCGATCCGATCAAGAAGGACAGCCACCTTGTCATCTTCAAAGGCAATCTCTGCCCAGGAGGCGCTGTCGGCAAAATCAGCGGCAAGGAAGGTCTCAAGTTCGAAGGCAAAGCCATCGTGTTCGAGTCCGAGGAGACTGCTCTGCAGGCGATCCTCAACGACAAGGTCAAGAAGGGCCACGTCATTGTCGTGCGGCGAGAAGGCCCCAAGGGCGGCCCAGGCATGCGCGAGATGCTTTCCCCCACCAGCGCCATCATGGGCAAGGGGCTGGGTAAGGACGTCGCCTTCATCACGGACGGCCGTTTCAGCGGCGGCAGCCACGGCTTTGTCGTCGGCCACGTCACTCCCGAAGCCTTCGTGGGAGGCCCGATTGCCGTCATCAAGAACGGCGATCCCATCACCATCGACGCTGTGAAGCGCGAGATTACGCTCGGCATTCCTGCGGCTGAGCTGAACAAGCGCCTCAAAGCCTGGAAACAACCGAAGCCGCGCTACACCCGCGGGGTCCTTGCCAAATACGCGAAACTCACAAGTGACGCGAGCCAAGGTGCGGTGACAGATCTGGGATTGTAGACGTCCCGTGGATTCGACAAAGAGGGATTAATTTTCTTCTGTGAACTTTCAGACGCGTATCTCGTCTGAATGCATCTCATGCGTTTTTTCCTCTGCCTTGTCATGTGCTGCCTGCCTGGCGTGCTGCGGGCGGAGCAGTGCCTGGTGTTCGGAGACAGCCTGACGAAGGAATACGAAGCCGAGTTTCCCGGGCTGTATCCGAGCAACCCGGCGGCGTGGCAGGCGCGGAACTGGATTGAGATCCTTCACCAGCACCGCACCGGCTGGTTTGATACCGGCACGTGGAGCACCTACCCCGACCCCCGCCTGACGGGCCATCGTTTCAACTGGGCCTTTCCGGGCGCGACCACGTCTGAGATCCGCAGCCAGATGACGAGCGGCTTGAGCTTTCTGTGGATCGGCACGTTGAACGATCAGTTGCGGAACGATGTACAACGCGTGGTCATCTTCGCCGGCGGGAACGACGCTGACAGCTACTACGCCGACCTCTACAACGGGTTCGCCGGCCCGGAAGTGACCAATTTGACCCTGGCCAATCTCGAGTGGCTCGTGGACTACGTGCGCAACCAAAACGGCACTGTCCCGATCGTGCTGGTTTCCGTGCCGCATGTGGGCTGCACGCCCCAGGTGCAGCTGGGTTATCCAACGGACCCTGTGAAAACCGCCCGTGTCACCGCCGCCATGGATGCGCTCAATGCCAGCCTGGCCGCCTTCGCCCAGACGCGTGGCATTGGCTTCGTGCCCGAGGTTTACGAATTCACCAAGGCCCTCATCACCGAACCGTTCCGTATCAAGGGCATCGAGTTTTACCGTGCCGCCGATGCCGATGCGCGCACCCGTTACCTGTTCTCAGGCGACGGCTTTCACCCGAATACCTGCGCCCACACCCGGATCGCACAACTCGTCATCGAAGCCTTCAATGCTGCCTACCCCGGGACGCACATGGAGCCGCTGACGGATGATTACCTCGTCACCCAAGTGCTCGGCCTCGAACCCGACATTCCTTTCAACGAATGGTTGGCGGCACAAAACCTGACCGGCGGCTACAATGATGACGCCGATGGTGATGGCGTGCCCAACCTGCTGGAATTCGCCCTAGAGGGATTCAGTGCCACACAAGGTGACGCAGTGAATCTGCCGCTTCCCATGTTCCAAAACGGCGCCCTCACGCTCACCTGGCTTCCGCGTCCTCTCTTCACTGAATGGGGCGTGCTCAAGGCTCGTTCTTCGCCCGATCTCGCCTCGTGGTCTGACGTGCCCGCCGGTCAGATCACCCAGAACCCGGACGGGTCGCTCACCGCCACCGTCCCCTTCTCGACCCACGGCTTTCTAAGGCTTCAGGCGTCCCCATGAGCCGAGATGCAACACCTCCTCCGAGATTAGGATCTGGTCCTCCGGCTGTAGAGAAACATTCTTCGGAGCGTCGGATTCCACGTCTCGCAGATCCAGCGGTATCGTTTTGCCATTCCGAATAAGCGTGGTTTTTCCAGGCTTGACGAAGGGCGAGAAGCCTTTGGCCACGCTGACGGCCTTCAAGATGGTCATCCTGGCATTGTAGGGCACGGGCCGTTGCTTTTGCATCCCTTCACGACGTAAACCAGCCGATCGGGCGTGCTCCCGCTGCCGATGGTGACAGTCACTGTGGGCGGCGGGTGAGAATCTCCGGCTTGATATATGCCTGCTCAACGGCGCGCTGAAGATGCGAACGTTTGAGACCCACGGCTTTGAGTTCACCCACGTGAACAAGGTTGATCGTGCCTCCGTCACTGATGCTGCAAACCTTGTTGATCTGCGCAGCATCAGTTTCTCCGACTCCACCGATGGAAAGCGCGATGAGATCTCCCGCCTTCAACGGCAGTTGGGTATTTTGAGCAATGCCGCCAACCACCATCACGCTGCGGCTAGAACAATCCGCAGGACCAGTATTGAGTTCATCATCTGGGGTAGATTCGATTTACTCGGGAACGATGATCTGGTCTTCGGGCTGGAGCGGGATATCGCGAGAGGGGTTGGCGCTGATGTTTTTGAGGTCAATTTCCGTAGTCACGCCGTTGCGGATGAGCTTCGTTTTGCTGGGCTTGGCAAAAGGATTAAAGCCACCAGCCACACCGATGGCCTTAAGGATGGTCATGCCGTTGCTGTAAGGAACAGGGCCGTTTCTGACGGCGCCGCTGATGACGTAGATCGTGCGAGCCGTGGCGGCGTCGCCATCAATGCTGACGGTAACCGTCGGACGGGTGTAAATCTCGCGAGCGACATAAGTCTGCTCGATGCTGCGTTGCAGCGAAGACGGTTTCAAGCCGGCCGCGCGAACCTCGCCAATATGGAGAAGATTGACCGTGCCGCTGTCACTGATGGTGTACACCTTGCTGATCTGCGGCACTTCGTTGTCGGGAATGCCACCGATGGAGATGGTGACACGGTCGTTGGCCTTGAGCGCCAGTTCACCGTTTTGACCGAATGCCGGCGCCAGGAAGGAGGCGCAGGCGCCAATGCAAAGAAGAATGCGAGTGTTCATAGCAGAATGATTGACTGAGGTTAAAAAACATCATCGCCATCCGAACGCGCGGCCTGATGCCCCGTGCCAATTGCTGCGGCGGTTGTCTCGGTCTTGATTTTGCGACGGCGGGATTTCCCTCCCTTGTCGCCATTGGGCGAGTTGGTCGGCGAGTAATAGGTGTAGTAGCTGGTGTAGTACTGATACTGCGCGTCGCTGCGCAGATCGACGTTGTTCAGAACAACGCCGACGACTTTGCCACCAACGTTTTCGACGCTCTGCTTCACCCGCATGAGCATGTGACGCGGCAGTTTGCGATGCTGCACCACGATCATCGTCATGTCGGCCTCGTTGGCGAGCACGGAGGCGTCGCTTACGCCGAGGATCGGTGGTGAATCGATCAACACGAGGTCAAAGCGACTTTTCACCTCGGCGATCAGATCGACCATGCGCTGAGAGTTAAGCAGACCTGCACTGTCGGCAGGAAGAAGACCGCTGGGGAGGAAAAAAAGATTCTCCACCTGGGTGCGCATGACCACATCCTCAAGACGGATGTCGGTAGTAAGGTAGTTGGTCAGGCCAGTCGCGTGGCTGACGTCGAAATGGTTGTGCAAGCTCGGTCGGCGCAAATCGGCGTCGATGAGCAGGACATTGTAGCCGCCCTGAGCGCAAACATAGGCGAGGTTTACCATGGTGGTGGACTTGCCCTCCCCTGCTCCGCCGCTGACGACGCTCAGGCAGTTCGCATCCGGCGACCTACGGTTGAACTCGATGTTCGTGCGCAGGATGCGATAGGCTTCAGCATCGGGATTGAAACCGCTGGAGCGATGCAGAACTCCCACTCCCTTCGGCACCACCGCCAGAACCGGCACACCAAGGTAGCGCTCGACATCGTCGAGATTCTTCACCGTGGTGTCCATGTATTCGAGGAAGAAGGCGAGACCGAGGCCGAACATGAGCCCCAGCACGCCTCCCAGAGCGAGATGCAACGGCACATTCGGCTTCGATGGCTTCCCTTCGGGCTCCGCCTCGGAGTAGATGGTGGCAGGAGACTTCACGAGCTCGATGCCCGCCTTTTCCTCAAAGAAACGCGACCGCATTTTCACCAAAAGATCTTCGAGGTAGGTGACTTCGTCCTTGGCAGTCTTGTACTCGTTGTAAAGAGACTGCATGTTCATGATCTCCTCCTTGGCCTCATCGTTGTAAGTCTGAAGAGATTCACGCTTCTTCTTGGCGGCATCCAGGCGGTTCTGAAGGCCTTTCACGTGTGCCTCAGCCGCAGCAAGAATGAGTCGCTTGTACTCCGTCACCTGGCTGTCCACACTCAATACTTGAGGATGCATGCGGCCCCGGCCTTCGTTAACCAGCCCCTCGCGGGCCACTTGAAGCTCTTGAAGCTTCGAGGTCATCATCGCGATGTTTTGGTTCTCCAGCTTGAGACCTGATGCCTGCGCAATGAGTTCATCAGCGCTCAATTTGGCCACTTGGTCGATCTCAGACTGCAGCGTCAGAATGTCCTGGTCGGATTGCATCAACAACTGCTCACGAGACATCTGCATGTTCTCTTCCGAGGTGCGAATATCGCTGCCGGGATTGAGCGAACTGCCTCCGCCGACAATCCAGTCGCCCACGATGCCTGCCTTGCGCTTGGCTTCCTGTGATCGCAGCTGTGCCTGACGACGAAGGTCTTCCTGATCTGAAATCTGCTGCTGCAACACCGTGAGCGCCTTCTGCTTCTTCTCGGTCTCGATATTGTTGCGCTGTGCCATGTAGCTTTTGGCGATCTCGTTGGCAATCGTGGCCGCGAGCTGCGCATCCTGATCGTAATAGTCGATGATAACAAAGTCCGAACGAAGCATGGACTGCGTTTCGAGGTTCGTGCGTAGTTTGGATAACGCGGCCTGGCGATTGGGCAGTTCCCAGCGCTTGGTAAGTTCGAGTTTTTCGATCACCGGGTAAAGCGTTGTGGGCTTGGTGATCGTCTCGAACTGCGTTTTGATGTACTCTTGGGTGAACGCGAGGCTGTCGCCACGGTTGCGGTCGAAGACATTGATGTCCTGCGTAATGCGCTCGATTGTCATTTCGACATGCCCTCGGTACTTGCGAGGCATGATGTAGGTTAGGACCGCGGCAGCGGCGAAAATGAGAATGAAGGAGAGCGAGATGAGCCCGAGGCGATTTTTGACCACCTGCCAGGTGTCCATCGCATGCTTTTGCAGTTCTGTGCCGGACTCGTTCATGCCTGCTGGGATAAAAATGGTTTGGAGATGTTAAGAAAGGTGTCTGAAAATGCCGCCAGCGGGAGATTCGTGGTGTTCGAAACTTGCCCGCCGGCGGATTGGTGTCTGGCTGTTGAAAATTTAGAACGAGGCGGTGGCGCCGATTGACACGCGATGGCGATCAAACTCCCGCAAGGCGTTGGTAGATTGCAAAGTCGAGAACGAGTAGTTGGCGTTCAGATTGACGTTTTCGAGAAGCTGGTAGCCGATGCCCGCGTTGAGCAGCACCGAATGCTCCGTCACATCAGATCCAGCGCCGCCGTCAAACTGGCTGTAAGCGTAGGAAGCACCGCTGTTGACGCTGAAGCGCTTGGTGACGTTGTGATTCAACTGCAGGCCGGTATTCAGGCCATAGCGGCTGTTGAAAGCAGCAAGTTCGGCACCGTTGAATCCAAGCGCTGCAAACCAACGCACCATCGTCTGCTGGGCCACGGCGTAATTAAGGGCCGCTTCCGCATAAGGAGCTG
Source organism: Prosthecobacter sp. (assembly GCF_020439865.1). Taxonomy (GTDB): domain Bacteria; phylum Verrucomicrobiota; class Verrucomicrobiia; order Verrucomicrobiales; family Verrucomicrobiaceae; genus Prosthecobacter. The sequence goes on along the minus strand of NZ_JAGRPF010000017.1, from coordinate 37,336 downwards.
TCTTGGTCACACGGTCGGAGTCATAAAACTCCGCACCGCCGCGAACCGACCCCGACATGCGTTCACTCCAAGCGTGGTCCACCCCCAGCAGGGCAAACTGCGAAGTGTAGTTTTTATCAGCACGAGTGACGTAGGTGGCCATACGATAGCGGTATTCAGCCGTCAGGCTTGTCCGCTTGGAGATCGCATACGAAAACTGATGGGCGAAGAGGTGAGTGTAACGGTCTTCTGGGTTGGCGATCAGATCGTCCTGATAACCGATGCCGTCGAACGTGTATGAAGTCGTCGTGGAGAGACGGGGTGACCAAGCGTAGCTGACGTTGAAGTTGTTGTAACCGTAAAGGTACTGTCCATTCCACAGCGTGGTGGACGCACCGTAGCCGAATGCGGTGCTCGGATCGACTCCGTAGGTAAGATAGAAGTTATTGCTGACCTTCAGTCGTTCCGAAAACCGGTGTTCGAAGTTGAACGCACCACGTGCATTGTAAAACGTGCCGCCGAAACGAGGAACACCGTCAATGTAGTGAATGACACTGGTGTCGAGATTGAAGCTCCACGGGGTGGTGCGGTCGAGGTTGGTGTATGCAGCTCCAAAGCCTCCTTGGACATACCAGGACTCGATGTCCTGAACCAACGGCGAGTTCACCTTGTATTTGAGAAAGTCATATCCGCCTTGTCCGGTGACCGAAAACGTCAGCGGTTGTTCGGTTCTGAAGTCAGCCGAATAGTTTTGAATGGCCACCAGCCCCTGCGCATGCAACACGGCAGGGCTGAGCACAGCGACGGCCAGAATCAGCATTGCAAGTTTCGAGCGCATGATAGTCGGAGAGATTTAAAGCTGGAGTGGAAAGGCAGCCTGTGCGCAAAACTCAAGGAACTGCCTTCGACGGAGACACCGGGCAGTCATCGCAACGTGGCGGCAGCGGCCCCGAAGCAGGCGGCTGAATGAGAAACACTCCGCGGATCGTGGACGGGACGAAAAAGATCTCCTCCTTGGCTGGAGGCACCACCGGGTTTTTGCCAGGGTTTTTTTCCGCCACTGTCACGGGACGTACGATTTCAGGAGCGGGTGCCACCGCAGCAAGACCGGGAACCAGCGTGTTCGCCGCATCGTTGATGACGCCAGCCATTTTGGGTGCCACCGAGACGGCGGTCTGAACGATTTGCCCGGCCAAAGCCGAGTCGGCTTTCGACGCGGTGATCGCCGCTGTCACGATATCGGCCGCGCAGCCTTCATTGATGACGAGCGCATCTTCAACAACCATCAGGACCTTCGACGGATCCTTCTCGACAGCGACTCGCACATCGTTGGAGATCTCAGAGCAGCTCCCCGTTGACTGAGCTGAACTAACCGAAGCGCACGCCAGCATGAGCATGCAGGCAGAGAAACTCGCAAAGCGAGAAATGAGTACGGTTTTCATAAACGGCAGTGCTTTTATAGATTTTCGGGTGTTTACGCGTTCTCAGAGCGGGTAGTGGGAATCGAACCCACATGGCCAGCGTGGAAGGCTGGAACTTTACCATTAAGCTATACCCGCAATTAAAGTTATAGTAACACGAAACATCCTACTGCCGCAAGATATTTTTAGAATTTAAAGGAATTTTTTGAAATTTCAGAATATCTGATGGATTCAGAAATCGGAATTTTCAGAACCTTCGCTCTTCAACTCGACCGATTATTTAGCACTCTTGAACGAGCTGGCAAGTGGGTACTCAAAATGGACAACAATGTTCAAACCCACATGAACAAGGCGCCGAGCAAGGGATATGACGCCTCGGTTTTTTTGCCAAATAGCGGTAAACTCCCCTCAGTAGTCTTCCCCATTCAGGCTCCGAGCCACGCTCTCGAGCCAATCTTCGAGGCTTCTCTGCATCTCAGGCACTCGCTCGGGCTGCTCGGCCAATAAGAGCGTGCTCTCGTCGGGATCGGTGGCCAGATTATAGAGTTCCCAAGTTACGTCATGGCTCTTTCGATTCTCGATCCGGTGGAGTTTCCACGGCCAGTCCAACCAAGCCGAGTGCCCAGGAAACTCGGTAAGTGAGACAGGCTCTCCGATCTTGGCCGCATCAGGGCGAAGCCGAACGGGATCATTGGGCTCCTCTCCCCGAGCCTGAGCAGCAAGCAATTCGTCCATCCACGCCTTCGAGGGGGTGCTTATGCCCTTGTTGCCCGAGTCCCAGAAGCCAATGGGCTTGGAGCGCTTCTTTTCCTGTCCGGTGAGCAGAGGCATGATGTCAATCCCGTCCAACGGCGGCTGCTTTTCCATGGTCACTCCAACAACCTCAAGCACAGTGGGATAGATGTCGGAGGTGACACAGGGAGCCTTAATGACTTTGGGTTCGTGGAAGACGGCCGGCCATTCAAGCAGTGCAGGCACCGCCAGTCCCCCTTCGTAGATCTGGCCCTTGAACCCACGACGACCACCGTTGGAACCCACCTTCGGCAGCGCACCATTGTCGCTGCAATACCAGACCAAGGTGTTTTCACGGAGATCTAGGTTCCGCAGTTCGGTTCTCAGCTTTCCGAAGGCACGGTCCATGGCGGTGATCTCGCCATAAAAGTTTTGCTGCTTCACGGGCAGATCCGCATACAACGCCCGGTCCGAATCCAAGGCCTGATGGGGGTCGTGAGGCGATCCAAACCAGACGACCGCGAGGAAACGCTGCTTCTTCTCGGCGCAACGTCTGATGAACTTCAAGGCTTCGTCCACCGTGACGTCAGAGCTGTCACCGTGGAACGGCACGGCTTTGCCATTCACACTGAGCACAGGATCGAGATCAAAAAAGTTGGGGGAAGAGACCCATTCATCGAAACCGCTCACCCCCGGACTAACCGGGCTGGCCTTTTGGACAGAGCCCAGATGCCATTTGCCAAAATGCCCGGTCGCATACCCCGCCGTTTTGAGCGCCTCCGCGATCGTGATTTCCTGAGGGCGCAAAGAATGCCCCCAAGAGAAGCACCCGAAACGGTTCGGTGTGCGTCCCGTCATCACGCTGCCTCGCGTCGGCGAACAAACAGGCGCGGCAGCATGAAACTCATCAAAGCGGATCCCCTCCTTCGCCAAAGCGTCAAAATTCGGCGTCTTCAGGTGCGGATGCCCGTTGTATGCCATGTCCCCCCAGCCCTGATCATCCGCCATGACAAGTACGATGTTGGGCGGATCAGCCGGCGCGGCCATCGAGCTGAAATGGAGCAAAAAACAACCGCAGAAGATCCAATGGCATTTCATGCTCGCATGATAACCAGGATCCGTACCGGCCTGGAATCAAAAAGTTACAGCCACGTCACTTCGTGGGACAGCATCCGGTCATCATCGAACGCAAATCGCCCGATGAACCGGCGGCGCTCGATCAAAGTCTGCGCCAGCCAGTGGATGTCGTCTTCCCACATCTCATCGAAGGGCAGAGTGTCCAGCGAAGTCCAGAGAGGAACCGCCTCCGGAGTTTCCACCGCCTCTCCATCGTGCTGTGTGGCAACAAAGACATCGACGTGCATGCGTAAACCATCCACGAACTGAAACCAAAGTTCGCCATGGTGAACAGGGTTCAGGGCTGTCACACCCAATTCTTCCTGCGTCTCACGAACGGCACATTGGACGGACGTTTCACCCGGATCCCGTTTGCCGCCGGGTCCGTTGATTTTACCCGCACCCAGGCCGCGCTTCTTGCGAATCAGCAGGACCTCACGCCGGTCTTCGTTGATGACAAACATCAGTGTCGCACGGACACCGGGTTGCCAGGATTTCCAGTCGACGGTCACCGTGAAATCAGCGTTTTTTCCATGGCAGGGCACGCAGCCAGCGTTTGCCGCTCTTGATGTCCATGGACTGGGCCAGGATTTCCGTGTCACCTGCATCGAAATCCTCGGCACGCGGCAGACCGGCGGGAATGTCCAGCGCCTCTTCGGATTCTTCGGCGGACTCCGGCAGAGCTGCGCCGGCATTCTTTTTGTTCAAGGGCGCCACTGAACCTGAGGGCACCACCAGACCGCCGGAAATGATCATCTTCATCGCCTCTTCGAGTGTGATCGGCGCATCAGTGACTTTTTCGGAGTCCACGACGAGCAGAAAGCCAGTCATCGGGCTGGGGGCGGTTGGCAGCAGCACACAGGTCATGGCCTTGCCATTTTGTGAGTCACAAAACTGTCCGGTGGCGAAGCCGAGCATGCGCATGCCTGTCACAGGATAATCGACAAAAACTACCCGCTTGAAGTTGCTTTGCTTGGCCCCGCCCAGGCCGCGGAATGCATCGATCACCTGCTTGAGCGGCTTATAGATCACCGCCACCAAAGGAATGCGCAGCAGCAGTTTGTCGACGGCGGCGACGACATGCACGCCGATGACGTTTGTGGCCATGAACCCGAGCCCCAGGATCGCAAGCAGCGAGAACAGGAACCCGACGAAGTTGGTGAAATTCTCCACTTTCGGATCCTCAATGTTCAACACCGTCCTGTCGGAGAGCTCGTTGACGAGATTCACGACCTGAGCCAGCACCGGCTTGCTCCAGCCATGCAGGAGGTCATAGATCGAATACAGAATCCAAAACGTGATGATCAGCGGCAGCGCCAGTGCGATTCCGGCCAGGAACTTGTTGCGCAACCACACACCCCATCCCTTCGGCGCATGCGCCTCGTGAAGTGGGTTTGCAGTAGGTATTTCGGGTGCCATGAAATCGCTTCGGTGTGTAAATGAGAACGCACAGAAATCGCTTTGTTCAGCAATAATCTGCAGTCACACAAATTTACGCTCCCACCAGCATCCTCGCAGGATTTTCGATGCAGTCTTTGACGCGAATCAGGAAAGACACCGCTTCCTTGCCATCGACCACACGATGGTCATAGCTCAGGGCGAGGTACATCATCGGGCGGATCACCACCTGGCCGTTCACCGCCACCGGACGCTGCTGAATGCTGTGCATGCCGAGGATCGCGCTCTGCGGCGGGTTGATGATCGGAGTGCTGAGCAGGGAACCGTAAACGCCGCCATTGGAGATGGTGAAGACGCCGCCGGTGAGATCACTGACCTGAATTTTTCCCTCCTTGGCTTTCGCGGCGTAGGCGAGGATGTCTTTTTCGAGCTCGGCAAAGGTCTTCTGATCCGCATCACGTAGCACGGGCACGATCAATCCGCGCTCCGTTCCGACGGCGACGCCGATGTCGAAAAAATGCTGCTGCACGAGCTCGTCACCTTCGACACGCACGTTGACCTGTGGCACGGCCTTGAGCGCCTCGACCACGGCCTTGATGAAGAAACTCATGAAGCCTAGCTTCACGCCGTTCTTCGCAACAAAACTGTCCTGCAGCTTCGAACGCAGCGCCATGACATTGCTCATGTCGCATTCGTTGAACGTTGTCAGGATCGCCGCGGTGCGCTGGGCGCTCACGAGCTGGTCGGCGATCTTTTTGCGCAGCGGGCTCATCTTCTTTCGCGTCACGCGGCCTTCAGGGGCGGCAGGAGACTTCGCCGCCGGTGCGGCTGCCGGCTCAGGCTTTGGAACGACTTTGAATTCGGTGACGTTCGCGGGCTTTTCCGGTGCGGCTTTCGGTGCGGGCGCGGGTTCAGCAGGCTTCGGCGCCGGGGCCTCGGCTTTCGCGACAGGCGGGGCGGCGCTTTCGTCGATCTGGCCGACGACCGCTCCGATTTCGACTTCCTCATCCACCTGCTTGCTGATGGTAAGGACGCCGCTGGCCTCGGCTGTAATTTCAGCTGCCACTTTGTCCGTTTCCAAAACGAGCAGAACGTCACCGGCTTTGACGTAGTCGCCATCTTTGAAGTTCCATTTGGAGATCTGGCCTCCGGTGACTGATTCGCCTTGAGCGGGGATTTTGATGTCTGAGGGCATGACGGGGGTATTGGGGGAAATCTTGGGGCGCAGGAGTCACATCACACGCTGAACGCCGACTCGACCAGGTTCTCCTGTTCGAGGGTATGGATGGCCTTCGAGCCGGCCGCAGGGCTGGAGCTGCGCTCACGGCCTGCGTAACGCAGCTTGTGATTGGAGAGCTCCTCGAGGCGCGGACGAATGTAGTAGAAGGCGCCCATGTTGCGCGGCTCCTCCTGGCACCAGATCCATTTCTTCTGCGCCCGCGGATACTTGGCGACGATCTCCTTCAGCATTTCGTAGTTCAGCGGGTAAAGCTGCTCGATGCGGATGATGGCGGCGTTTTTGATTTTGTGCTCTTCGCGGAAGGCGAGCAGGTCGTAATACACTTTGCCGCTGCAAAGAATGAGACGCGTGACGCGGTCGGGTGACACCGTGAGCTGATCGTCGTCGAGCACCTCTTTGAAGGTGGTGCCTTCGGCCATGTCACTGAGCTTGGAGACGCATTTCGGATGACGCAGCAGGCTCTTCGGCGTCATGACTATCAGCGGCTTGCGCGTGCTGCGTTTGATCTGGCGGCGCAGCGCGTGGAAGTACTGCGCGGGTGTGGTGAAATTGCACACCTGCATGTTGCCGCCGGCGCAGAGCTGCAGGAACCGCTCCAGACGCGCGCTGGAGTGCTCAGGCCCCTGGCCTTCGTAACCATGCGGCAGCAGCAGCGTGATGTGGCTCGGGCGCTGCCACTTGCTCTCCGCACTGGCGATGAACTGATCAATGATGACCTGCGCGCCGTTCACGAAGTCGCCAAACTGCGCCTCCCAGCACACCAGCAGGTTGCTGGTCAGCAGCGAGTAACCGTAGTCAAAGCCGAGCACCGCCGCTTCAGAAAGCAGGCTGTTGTAAACGCAGTAGCGCCCCTGGTCGGCGGAGAGATTGTTCAGCGGGATGTGACGTTCACGTGTTTCGGTGTCGTAAAGCACGGAGTGACGCTGGCTGAAGGTGCCGCGTCGGCAGTCCTGGCCGCTGAGACGCACGCCATGGTTTTCCGTGAGCAGCGTTCCGAAGGCGAGAGACTCGGCATAGGCCCAGTCGATGCCTTCACCGGCCGCAAGAGCCTTCCTGCGCGCCGCAAGGAAGCGTTTGGAAATCGTGGGATGCAGACGGAACCCCTCCGGCACTTCAAGCAGACGCTCACCCACCGTCTTGAGCTTGTCGAGTTCGACACCCGTCGGAATCGGATTGTAATCGTACTCGGCCTGCGGCGTCGCCATGCTGCCTTCAAAGGGATTGCCACCGTCCGCGTTTTTGTCGCGGTCCGCGAGACTGCTCAGGCCCTGCTCGAGATCATCTTCGAGCTCGCGCTGCAGCGCAGCCGCGCCGGCTTCGTCGAGCACGCCGTTCGCGGCGAGGTCGAGCCGGAACAGCGTGGCCGTGGACGGATGCTCGGCGATCGCACGCGCCATGTTCGGCTGTGTGAATCCGGGCTCGTCTGTTTCGTTGTGGCCGTGACGGCGGTAGCAGACGATGTCGAGAATGACGTCGCGTCCGAAAGTCTGGCGGAATTCGAACGCGAGCCTTGTCGCGTTCATCACTTCCATCGGGCAGTCGCCGTTCACATGGAAGACCGGCGCTTCGATCATCTTCGCCACGTCTGTGCAGTTGTCGGACGAGCGGGCGTCCTCGGGCATCGTGGTGAAGCCGATCTGGTTGTTCACGATGATGTGAATCGTGCCGCCGGTGCGGTAGCCGGGAAGCTGTGAGAGATTGAGCACTTCGGCCACGATCCCCTGCCCTGCGAAGGCCGCGTCACCGTGGATCAGCACCGGAATGACCTGCTTGCGGTCCTTCGTGTCTTCGAGGAACCGCTGGCGCGCGCGCGCCATGCCTTCGACCACCGGATCGACGGCTTCGAGATGGCTCGGATTCGGCGCGAGCATGATGCTCACGGAATCACCGCTGCTCGTCTGGCGCACGGTTTCAAAACCGAGGTGATACTTCACGTCACCATCACCGGCGACCATGTTCGGCACGTAGTTCTCGCTGAACTCGTAGAAGAGGTACTCCAGCGGCTTGCGCAGGAAATTCGCCAGCACGCTGAGGCGGCCGCGATGCGCCATGCCCATCACGATTTCTTTGCCGCCGGATGTTGGCATGCATTCGAGGATGGTCTCGAGTGCCACCAGCATCGACTCGCCACCTTCGACGGAGAAACGTTTCTGGCCGACAAAGCGACGGTGCAGGAAGCGCTCGAAGGTTTCCGCCTCCAGCAGCCAGCGCAGCGCATCGATCTGATCTTTGACCGGCAGCTTGGCGTCGAGATCACGCGCCTCGATGCGCTCCAGCAGCCACGCACGCACTTCCGGATGATGGATGTGCATGAACTCGAATCCCGTGCGTCCGCAGTAGATGCGGCGGAGTTCCGCCAGCATCGTCTTGAGCTTCATCGGGGCTCCATTGCGGAACATGTGCGTCTGCACCTCCTCCTCGAGCTCGTCCTCGGTGAAACCGAGACCAGCGAGCGTGAGCGCGGGAATTTCCGGCCCTTCCTTGTCGAGCGGATCCAGATGGGAGGCGGTGTGGCCGAGCGCGCGGAAGTTGTGCAGCGCATTCGAGACGCGCATGCGGAAGTTCAGCGTCTTCTCTGAAAGTGTGGCCCCGTCTCCACCGGCCGTTTCCGCACCTTTTATGGCGAGACGGGCCATGCCCAGTTCGAAACCTTCAAAAAAGGAAGACCAAAGGGGTTCGACGGAACCGGGGTCTTTTTTCCAGTCCACGTATTTGGACTCGAGGAAATCCGCGTTGGCGCGGTACGGCAATGTAGCACTCATGAGGGGGGGCGAAGAGAATGCGCCCAATCGATGCGAGTGCAATGCTGAATGGCGGATTTTGCAGCCATTTTCATGGGAGAAATGCCCTCCCCTGCCCGGGCTACGTCACTTGGACCCGACCATGTAGCGCAGAACCTTCGCGAGCGTGGCGCGCATGTCCTTGCGGTCGACGATCATGTCAACGAGGCCGTGCTGCATCATAAACTCGGCGGTCTGGAATCCAGGGGGCAGGTCGGCGTGGGTGGTTTCCTTGACGACGCGCGGACCAGCGAATCCAATCATGCACTTCGGCTCGGCAATGATGAGATCTCCGAGCGTGGCGAAGCTGGCGGTGACACCACCCGTCGTCGGATGCGTGAGCACGGAAATGTAAGGCAGTCGCGCCTCGGCATGACGGGCGAGCGCGCCGCTGGTCTTGGCCATCTGCATAAGGCTCAAAATGCCCTCGTGCATGCGGGCGCCGCCGGAGGCGGAGAAAACGATGACGGGCTTGCACTCGGCGGTGGCGGCCTCGATGGCGCGGGTGATTTTCTCACCGACGACACTGCCCATGCTGGCGCCGAGGAAACGGAAGTCCATGATCGCGAGGAGCACGGGCGCCCCTTCGATCATGGCACGGCCGGTGACGACCGCCTCGGTAAGCCCGGTCTTGGCCTGATAGGCCTTCACCTTGTCCAGATAGCCTTTAAAGCCGAGGGCGTTCACGGAATCGAGATCCTTGTCCATCTCGACGAAGGTGCCTTCGTCCACGAGGCTGGCGATGCGCTCGTCCGAACCGATGGTGAAGTGATAGCCGCAGTTCGTGCAGACGCGGAGGTTCTTGGCGAGCGCCTGCTCGAAGAGGCTTTCGTTGCACGAAGGGCACTTCGTCCAAAGGCCTTCCGGCATGTCGCGTTTCTTTTCGCCTAAATCGTCAACGGAGCGTTTTTTGAAAAATCCCATGGTAGGTCAGTCAGTGTAGGGGTCCTGCAGCGGCGGGCCTGATGGAGCGTCTCCCCGAGTGGCATGTCGCAGGAGTTGCCGGAGGGAAAACCGCCCGGCGTTTCGCACTGTCAGGCCCGGCCAGAGCCGGACGCGGGGGCGATCCTAGCCGCGTGCTGCGGTGATGACCACCACTTTTTCTGCCCCGCCCTCACGTCGCAGGACACGGGCACACTCACTGGTCGTCGCTCCCGTGGTGAAGACGTCATCGACCAGGAGGATGCGGCGGCCATGGAGGTCAATCCTGGGCCTCCAAGGGCGCGACTTTAGCAGTGAAAACGCCCCGCGCAGATTCCGCAGGCGCTCGTCGCGGTCCAAACTCGCCTGTGTATCCGTAGCGCGCACACGCACCAGCGCCTTCGTAGCGGGAATGCCCGTCAGCTGCGAGAGCCGCAGGCAGAGCTCCCAGCTTTGATTGAACTCGCGGTCCAGCTCCCGGGTGCGATGAAGCGGTACCGGCACAAGCAGCCACTCCGCGAGGTTTTCCCGGGCAAGCCGGGGCTCCTCAAGCGTGCGCAGCATCAATGCCGCGAGCGCTCCGCGCAGCTGCAGACGACGCTCGTATTTGAACTGATGGATGAGTTCGCGCGCTCCTTCCTCCGCACGGCAGGCGGCGACGGCGAACTCAAACTCCAGCCTTCGCCCGCTGCAGTTCGCGCAGCGGAATTCATTCGTGAAAGCGCCGTCGTAAACCTCGCCGCAGACCTCGCAATACGGCGGCTCCACCAGCGGCAGTGCTTCTTCGCAGCCCCGGCAGAACCAGCGGGAGGCCGCGTCACCCAGCGGCACATGGCAGACGCAGCACAGGCGGGGATAGACCAGATCCACGAGCGCCGACCACGCCGGCTGCAGCATCCGCTGCACACGCGATGGAGCTGGAGGGCCAGGAAAGGACATGCCCGATAAATGCAATTTGAAGCGCGCGAACTGCAAGCCTAAATGCGCGCATGGCACGCATCGGCACTCCCCTCTCCTCCACCGCAACCAAAGTCATGCTCCTCGGCTCCGGCGAGCTGGGGAAGGAGGTGGTCATCGAACTCCAGCGCCTCGGCTGCGAAGTGATCGCCGTGGATCGTTACGCGAACGCCCCTGCCATGCAGGTCGCACATCGCAGCCATGTCGTCTCCATGCTCGATGGCGAGGCGCTGCGCCGTCTCGTCGAAGTCGAAAAACCGACCTGCATCGTTCCTGAGATCGAAGCGATTGCCACCGATACGCTGCTCGCGCTCGAGAAGGAAGGTTATCGCGTCGTTCCCACCGCCCGCGCCGCGAAACTCACGATGAACCGCGAGGGCATCCGCCGTCTCGCCGCTGAAGAGCTGGGACTCAAAACGTCGCCATATGTCTTCGCCTCCACTGAAGCCGAGTTCCGCGCCGCCATTGAAAAGATCGGCATGCCCTGCGTGGTGAAGCCCATCATGAGCAGCTCCGGCAAGGGCCAGAGCGTCGTGAAGAAGAAATCCGACATCGCGAAGTCGTGGAAATACGCGCAGGAAGGCGGCCGCGCCGGCAAGGGCAAGGTCATCGTCGAAGGCTTCGTCGAGTTCGATTACGAAATCACCATGCTCACCGTGCGCCATGTCGGCGGCACGTCGTTCTGCGCGCCCGTGGGCCACACGCAGATCAAGGGCGACTATCGCGAGTCCTGGCAGCCGCATCCGATGTCAAAGAAGGCGCTCAAGGCAGCGCAGCAGATGGCCGGTGCGATCACGGAGGCGCTCGGAGGCCGCGGGCTCTTCGGCGTCGAAATGTTCATCAAGGGCGACAACGTCATCTTCAGCGAAGTGTCGCCGCGCCCGCATGACACCGGCCTCGTCACGCTCATCTCGCAGGACTTGAGCGAGTTCGCGCTGCACGTGCGCGCCATTCTCGGCCTGCCAATTCCAAACATCCATCAGCACGGCCCCAGCGCGAGCTGCGCCGTGCTTGTGGCGGGCGAATCATCCCGGGTGCAGTTCGGCAAACTCGACAAGGTTCTCGCCGAGCCCGACACGCAGATCCGTCTCTTCGGTAAACCCAATGTCAGTGGCCAGCGCCGCATGGCGGTGACCCTTGCCCGCGCCAAGACCATCAACGAAGCCCGCGCCAAGGCCCATCGCGCCGCCAAAGCGATGCAGATCCGGCTGTGATCAGTTCTGGGATTGAGCCCTCGCCTTGAGAATCGAGGCGAGCATCTCGAACAAACGAACGCCGCTTTGTTTCCAGGAGAATTCAGACCGGACACGCTGAATCCCTCTTTCCGCCATCTCACGCCGCAGGACATCGTCCTGAAGCAGCCGAAGGACGGCTTGGGCGAAGGATGCGGCATCGTCCGCCAGCAGAATGTCCCTGCCGTTTTCCAGAGCCAGTCCTTCTGCTCCGACGCTGGTGCTCACGATGGGCAGACCTGCGGAAAGACTTTCCATGATCTTCAAGCGGACCCCGCTGCCAGCCCTCAAGGGGACGACCATTGTCGCGCATTCACGCAGCAGAGGCAGCACCTCTTTGACCGTGCCGGTGACTTCCAAGGCCGGATTGACCTTCGCGTCATCGACGAGCGAGCGGGGCGGGTCACGGCCGATCACCCTGAACTTCACGTCCGGCAGTGTCTGGCGGATCAGAGGGAGAACTTCCCTGATGAACCAGAACGCTGCGTCAGCGTTTGGCTGGTAGTTCATGCTGCCGACGAAGGTGACGATCGGAGAAGATGGCACCTTGATCACTGATTCAGGCACCCCTTCCGGAATCGACGATGCGCCGATGGGCACGACTCCAAGCACAGTGGTCAGTCCATAGACCCGGCGCATGTGCTCCGCGTCAACCTCGGAAATGGCGGTCACTCCATCAAAGAGCCGGCACAGCGCGGGTTCTCGCCGCCGCAAACGCCGTGCCATCTCGTGATAGAACAGCCAGGTGACCGGGTTGCGCTGTACTTCCGCAACCCGACGCCACAAGACAGATTCCACCGTGTGCTGGATCAGCACTGCGGGAATTCGCCGTTCATTTTCCCAGCCTTCAAAAATCGACGCGAGGTAGATGCCGTCCGCGACAACGACGTCGAACCGCCCGCTTTGAACCAGTTCTCTGGCCCTTTGAGCAAATCTCCTCTCAACAAAGAGAGTGAGGCAGAGAGGCTCGCGCGAGGCAAACAGATTTCGCACAATCGGCCACAAGTAGGTAAAAAAGCGGCTCGGCGACCACTCTGGCATGCGATTGTCCGCGCGAATCCTTTCGATCACATGCCCGTATGGCATCCCTGGTCCGTCCAGCGTTTCCTCTTTGTCAGCCCCCGCCTCCAGCACATGCAAATGGCAGAGGTCCGCCAAGCTGGTGATGAGATGATAAGAATAAACCCTGCCGCCATGATGAAGCGGCAGACAGGGACCAGGCCGAAGCCATAAAACACGCATAATCGCGCACTCTGAACCAGCCCGCTGACGACGCAACCTTCGCAGGAGAATCGGCCGCTGATTCCGGGCATGGTCCGGCACTCCAAATCCGGCAGAGGTGCAAAATCGTGATTGCATCCAAAAGCGGGTCCATGTTAACACCAGCACATGCCTGCCGCCGGTCATCTGAGCCATCTGATCAAACTGCTGGACGATGAGTCCGAAGTGGTCCGTCAGGCAGTGTGCCAGCAACTGACCGGAATGCGACGCGAACTGCCGCAGCATATCGAGACGCTGGAAACGCCGCTGTCCGCTGACGAAGAAAGGCTGGTGGCGCAAATGCTCGAACCGGCACGACGGATGGAACTCGAGGAAACCTGGATGCGCTGGCGCTGGATGGACGGGCCGGATGCGCAGCTCGAAGAGGGCCTGAGCCAGCTTTCCGCCTTTCTCAACGGCTGGAAGACACAGTCGGCCGATCTGGCAAAACGCCTCGACACCATGGCTGAGCAGGCCTTTGCCGAAAAAGGCCGCATGGACGCGCACGAGCTCGCCCAGTGGCTCTTCGCCTCGCACGGCGGCATCACGCGCTTTCGCGGCAACAGCAAGGACTACTACTCCCCCATGAACAGCAATTTGTTCTGGGTGCTGGACACCGGACTGGGGAATCCGATCAGCCTCTGCTGCCTCTACCGTCTCCTAGGACATCGCTTCGGTCTCGAAATCGAAGGCTGCAACTTCCCCGGCCACTTCCTCTCCCGTGTCACCCACCGAGAGAAGACCTGGTTGGTCGACTGCTTCAACCGCGGTCGTTTCATGCTGGCTGACGACGTGGCCAAACATCATCCTGCCGCCAATCCCGGCATGGAGGATCTCATCCATGAACCTGCCACCGCCGAGGCGACTCTGCTGCGCATCCTGCGCAATCTTGACGAGGCCTATGAGAGACTCGGCCTTCTTCAGGAGCGACAGTTCATGCGCCGCCTCGCGGTGAAGCTGATGGAAGACTAGGGCACGGCAATCTCCTTCTCCCACGCTGCAAACTCCGGCGAAGCTAGAAACTCGGCATACGCAGGATCTCCGGCGAGGGCGTTGCGGTCCAGCACATGACCGAAGTCGCGCTTGAAGACACGCAAATCGTCCGCCACCCCTTTGAAATCCTTGAGTGCAAGATGCACGGAGAGGCGCAGATCGATGACGTCGACCATTTTGGGATCTTCCCGTGCGACCTGACTAGCGAGTTCCAAAGCCCCTGCGTAATCCTTCATCTGCAACCTCGCTCCGCCGCGCAGGAACTTCAGGTACGGATCTCCCCCAACGACGGCATCCACGCGCTTGAGACACTCTTCCGCGCCCTTCAGATCGTTCTCCATGAACAGCAGGTCCACCATGAGAAGATCCGTGGTGCTGTCCTTGCCCAGAATGTCCGGAGCAGCACGCAGAGCCTCCTTGTACTGCGGCTCAAGCTCGGCCGAAGAGCTCAGAACCATCAGCGCCTGCAGGCGGAGAATGAAAAAAATTCGCTGAGTTTTGAGCGCCTGCGGCATGCCGTCGCAGATCCGCAGCACCTCCATCATATTTCCCGCCCGTGTCGCGTCATTGATGCGCGAAAGATAGTCCACCGCGCTCTCATCCATCTTCGGGATGCCCAGCATGGCCGCAAAACCTCCGCCCACCGACTTGGAAACCATGGCCGCAAGCGCATTGCGCGACTCCTCGGAAACCATCGTGGCAAAAACGTAGTTGAACATGTCCACCGCACGGAAGCTGCCACCTTCAGGCATGGCCAGGACATCCACGTAATTCACCGCGCCCTCCGCCGACTTCACCCGCAACAGCACGGCGGGGAATCCGTTGCGTTCCCGGATTCGGAGGAATTTTACCTCGTTGCCGATCACGCTCCACATCCAGCCGCCATCACGCTTCTTGATGCCCTCCAGGAATCCTCGCCGCATTTCGGCGCTATTGGGAATTCCGGCGGGTAGTTTTCCAAACACACGCGCGGCAAGCGCTTCGCCGTTCTGCAATGCCATCACTTTGGCCATGTCCTTTTTTCCCAGCGCCTCGGCCAGTTCGTTCCCGAAGCGTCCCAGCGCTTCCTTTTGCGGCGCTGTCAGGGGCGGCGGAGAGGTGAACGCCGCCGACTGCTGATGCTTGATCTCCTCAGCCATCTTCTGAATCCGCTGATAGCCAGGAATCGCCAGAGCGGCGAGCACCGCGACCAGCAGCACCACGATGACGACGACGATTAGCACGATCATGCCTGCACCCATGCCTTTGCGAGGAGGAGCCGGCACGGGAGGAAGATTCGGAATCGGGGGAGGCAGGTCCGGTGGGTTCATTTTCGCAGCTTGCAGGTTCGTTCATCACTTTGGCAAGCCCGTCAGCGAGCCCACCCTCAAAAAAACTCAGAGAAACCGCTGCAGCAGCGGCAGCAGATCCTCGACCGTCTGCTCAGGCCAGAGCTTCCGATCTGTCATCAAGGCGGAATCCAAGGAACGATGCTCCGGCCAGTTCGGTTCGGCGGGAATGTTCGGAATGACGTGCGCCAGGACGGCCTTGGCGGCGGCCACATTCGCATGAAGATGGCCGATGACGGATTCAGCGGTCACCGCCTCCTCCTCCACCTTCCAGCAGTCGTAGTCCGTCACCATCGCCAGCGTGGCGAGGGCGATTTCAGCTTCGCGGGCGAGCTTGGCCTCCGGCAGGTTGGTCATGCCGATGACATCAAAGCCGAGCTGCCGATGCGCGTTTGATTCCGCCCTCGTCGAAAACGCCGGACCGTCCATGCAGACATAGGTGCCGCCATTGTGCACACGTCGTCCCTGCGCAACCACCGCATCATGCAGCAGCGAACGCAGGTTGTCCGAAATGGGATCGCCAAACGCCACGTGGGCGACGATGCCACGACCAAAGAAAGTGTGCTGGTCGCGACGGCTGGTGCGGTCAAAGAACTGGTCCGGCAGGACGATGTCACGCGGCTCATACTGCGCCTGCAGACTGCCCACAGCGGTGACGGCAATGATCCAGCGCACGTTCACGCTGCGCAGCGCCCAGATATTGGCCCGATGATTCAACTCCGTGGGCAGGATGCGATGACCTTTAGCATGACGTGGGAGGAAATACACGCGACGACCTGCGAGGGTGCCCGTCACAAGCGCATCCGACGGACGGCCAAACGGTGTTTCCACGCTGATTTCCTCACGGTTTTCGAAGCCTTCGAGATCGTATAATCCGGAACCGCCGATGATGCCGATGGCCGGGGGAAGATTTTGACTCATGCGGTCAGGTTAAAAGGCACGGAGTCTGCTTCAACCAGCAACACTCACCCGCTCGAAAATGTCACTTGAATGAATGATGAACAGAATGATCGAAAGGCCGGTCTCAGACATGTCGTTTGATCTTTACCTCCGCCATGAATGCCATGTGCCGCTCACTGCTTTATTTGCCAGCCGTCCTGCTCGTCTCCTGCTCGATGCCCAATCTGCTGGTCTCCTCCGCTCCCCATAAAATCAAATTGAAGGACGGCAGTGAGGTTCTCTGCAACGGGCAGCCCGAGTATCAGGCGAAAACCGGTTACTACCGCTATCGCACACCGGAAAAACGCGACGGATTGATCCGTGCTGACGATGTGGTGAAAATCGTGGAGCAGCGCGCGTGAGCCCGCGCCCCTTGGTGCTGGCCTCCGCCTCACCACGTCGTGTCGAACTGCTGCGTGACGCAGGCTGCGACTTTGAAATCATTGTGCCGCAGGTCGAGGAGGCGCATGACGCCGCCCTGACGCCCGAGCAGCTCACGATCGAAAACGCCCGGCGCAAAGCCCTCGCGGGAAGCCAGCTCAGGCCTGAGGCGCTCGTGCTCGGAGCCGACACCCTGGTCTATGTGGACGGCGATCCCCTGGCCAAACCTGCGAACCTCGACGAAGCGCTGCAAATGGTGAGGCGTCTCTCCGGGCGCACCCACGAAGTCTGCACCGGTGTGGCGTTTGCCTGCGAGGGAAAGATTCAGCACACGCTGCATGCGATCACGCACGTGACCTTTAAGACGCTGACCGATGGCCTGATTCGGGAATACCACTCCAAGGTAAACCCGCTCGACAAAGCAGGCGCCTATGGCATCCAGGCGTGCACGGACATGATTCTCGATCACATGGAAGGTTCTTTCACGAACGTCGTCGGCCTGCCTGTGGACGAGGTGACCGCGGCGCTGCGCATGCTGCAAGGCTGACCTCAGCGCAGAAGATCCTTGCCCTGCACGATCTTGCCGTCTGCCATCACGGCGGTGAACTTGCCACCGTTGCGCTTGGCCATCGCGTCAAGGTCCCGGGCGGCATCTGGCGTTCCCATGGCCGTGGTGTGAATGATCGTGCGCTTGCCACGGCTGTTTTCCGTGGTCACCACGTCGATCCAGCCCTGCTCGTCGCTGCGATTGCCATCTGTCATGAAAAAGATCACGTCCGGCCTGGGGTTGGCCTTCAGAGCCATCATAAGACCGCTGCCCCAGTTGGTACCTCCGGGATTGTTCGCCTCCGTGATGATCTTTTTGCTCTTGCTGATGTTGGACGGATTAGAGGCGAGGTAGCTGAAGCGCGGGATGCTGACATTCTTGCTCTGCGGTGTGATCTTCCAGTCGTAGGCGTTCAGAGCCCGCATGTCGTTGCTGTCCACCACGTCATGCGGCCACGCGAAGTCGGAGAAAAAAATCACCTGATACGCCGTGCCTGCCGCCAGTGCGCTGATGCTCTTGTTCAGCTCCTTCTTGAGCAGGTCAAACCGGGTCATCATACCGCTGCCGCTCACATTCATGGAGGCGGACATGGAGCCCGACACATCCACCACGAACACAACATGTTTCGCCGTGGCCGTGTTTCCCAGGAAGGACACTTTTCCGCCCGCGCCGCCGGTGGTGACTCCCGAACCGAACGAGCCGAACGAGGTTCCCAGGTTCAAATCGCTCGTCGTCGCCGAGAAATCGACTTCCGGCATCGCGATGTCACTGATTCCCGTGGACAACAGCGGCGAAATCGAGGCCGCCATAGGGCTCGTCTGTGGTGCCGCTGTGGTGACTTTCTTCCACGACTCATTCTCCAGCTCCTCCACCGCACTTGTCGCCACGATTTCCGGACGCGTGAAGTCCATCATCGGCACATGCATCAGCAGCATGATGAGGATGACGGCCACATGCACGCCCAAGGTCATGAACAGCGCACGCTTCTTGGCGTTTTTGATCTGGTCCGCGTTGTCGGCAGGTTCCGCTTCGGGATCAGCAGCCACCCCGGTGTTGAGGACTGGTTCCTCCACGTGCCCGGCTTCCGGAACCGGTGCCGGGTCCTGCGGCAGGGGCGGGGGTGAAGCCTTCGCCTCATGGACTGGCGGCATGTTCAACGGCGCAGGCGCCGCAGGAGTAAACTTCTTTTCCTCTTTGTCCGAGAATGAAACTTTCGGTGTCGCACGACGGGGCACCACGGGCTCCACTTCCTCAGGCGGAAGGGCCGTTTTAGGAGCAATAATCGTGGGGGCATCCCCGTGCTCCTGCTGGAACGCTTCCCAAAGCTCGCGGCCGCCCTGACCGGGAGGCGCATGATCGTGATCCGAGACATCGGGCTCAAAAACACGGACTTTCTTCTGAACAGACGGCGACCTCACTGGAGGCTCGGGATCTTCCTGCGGCGGAGCTTCGTAAGCCGGCGGCTCATAAGCCGGTTCCACCACTTCCTCATGCGGGGGCTCAGGCTCCTCCGGCGCAGGTGGCGGTTTGACCGGCCACAGTTCCTCCTTGATCACATGATCCTCGTCCGTCGAATCGACGGTCGGAAGGAAGCTAAAGTCATCAGGAACGTGCCGGGCCATGGGAATGGGATTCTCGTGGTAAACGTGCGCTGTTCAAGAAAGTTCCGTCAACGTTCCTCGCGTCACCCCGAGCTGGCTCTGGGCCTTCAAATCCCGCCAGATCTCGTCACCGTCGCGTTCTCCGGCCAAAAGCTCCTGGTAGGTGCGAAGGACGATCATTGCCTCATCGGCATCCTCTTCGAGCAGTTCGACGCGGAAGCAGCGCAGGCCATGCTCGCGGAGTTCGTCGAAGAATTGGGCTCCAGTCTGCGCCACGGCGTTGAACAGCGTGTTGCGGCAGCCGACGTCGGCTTTGAGCGGATGCATCATCCCAACGCGATCGCGCAGATGCACGCGATGCCGGTCACAGGGCCGGCCGCAGTTGGTGAAATCGGTTCCATTGCTCAGGAACGCGGCGAACGCGCAGTGCTCCATGTGAAACATCGGCATGTGCTGATGCAGCGTCAGTTCGAACCACGACGGCGGTGCGGCAGCGAGCAAATCCACCACCTGCTCGATGTTCAGGTCATAGCTGATCGTCAGGCGCTCCAGACCGGTCTTCTTTAAAATCTCAGCGGTCAGCGGATTGGCGACATTGAGCGAAAAATCGCCCGTCATAGGGATGCCGGCGTTCTTGAAGAATGACATGGCTCCCAGATTGCGAATGAGCACGCCATGCGGCTCCGCACGCTGGATGAGCTTAAAGAATCCCACCTCGCCCGACTTCTGAATGCGTGGCGTCGCCAGCCAGACCTGCGCCGTGTCGCTGCGCTCCTTGATCTGCTTCACGAGATCCGCGTAGAGACGGATGTCTTCGAAGTCGAGGTAGAGGCGCGGAATGCCGAGCACCAGCGCCGCGTCAATGTGCGCCTGCGTGCGACACAAGGCATGGATATGGAGTGGCGACGACTCGTCGCCCTTCCCGCGTGAAGGCATGAGTGATTCGAGCGTCGTCGCGCTGTGTTCCCCCACTTTTGGCAACGAATCGTCACCGCTCCATGACGCAATCAGATCACGCCGCATGCGATTCAGCTCGCTGATCGGCAGCATGACCTCGCCTTCGACATCAAACTGCACTACACCAAGCTCAAACTCCGTGCCGCCAAGCCGCGAAAACTGCTCGATGAACGCCGCCGGTGTGAGAGGACGTTTCATCGCCGCCTGCAGCGGCATCGTGGAAGTCACAACGTTCGCGCCGGATTGAACACGCAAAGGCTCGCCGACCTTGCCGGTGATATGGAGATCGAGTTTGCGCTGCTTGCGGATCGGAATGTCGCCTTCAAACGATTGCCGCAGTGCTCGATTCAGCGCCGGGTCGCTCGTTTTGAACACACGCGTTCCGGGCGGGATGTCCTCCATGCGCAGATGTCCGTGGCGAAAGCTCAGCACGCTGCCGCGCATCTGATACACGCTGCCGCCTTGCTCGTGGTTGGTGTCCGCTAGGTTTTCAAACACCACGCCGTCGCCCGGCTTCATTGCGATGTGCAGCGAATCGAGTTCCACCGTGTCCGCACCGAGGATGCGCGTGACTTCACCGACATACGGGCCGCGTTTCTTGCCGTAGTAGGCACCAACGAGTTCCTGATGATTCACGCCGTGCATCCAGCCGCTGAAGAGACCGCGGGAGAAGGTCATCTCGAGCGCGTAGCGGTCCGCATCCGTTGCAGGAGCCGGTTTGCCTGCCAGCGCACGATCAATCGCTGCGCGATAGACCTGAGTGACACCGGCGACGTATTCCGGCGTCTTGAGTCGGCCTTCGATTTTGAAGCTGCGGATGCCGAGTTCAATCAAGCGTGGGATTTCATCCACGGCGGCGAGATCCTGTGGCGAAAGGAGATAGCGTTTGTCGCCCAGATCACGCGGTTCGCCATCAACAAACATTTCATACGGCATGCGACAGGCTTGCGCGCATTCGCCACGATTCGCACTGCGACGGCCCAGCGACTCGCTGGTGAGACATTGACCCGAGTAAGCAACGCACAAAGCGCCATGAACAAACACTTCCAATGGCACGTGCGCGTCCTTGAAGCGTTCCAGCTCGCGCAACGAAAGTTCACGCGCAAGGACCGCCTGGTCGATGTTGAGCTGCTTCGCAAATTCCAGTCCTTCCGGCGAAGTGATCGTCATCTGCGTGCTCGCGTGCAGGCGCAGGTTCGGCGTGAGCGCCTTCACCATGCGCGCCAGGCCGAGGTCCTGCACGATCACCGCATCGACGCCGCTGTCTTCAAGCAAACGAAGCTGCGTTTCAGCATCGGGCAGTTCCTTGGTGAAGATGAGCGTGTTGAACGCCACGTAGCCCTTCACGCCATGCTCGTGCAGAAACTTCATCAGCTCCGGCAGATCCTCTTCGGTGAAATTGTCCGCCCGCAGACGCGCATTGAAACGCGGCATGCCGAAGTAGATCGCATCCGCTCCGTTCGCGACCGCAGCACGCGCGCACTCCCAGTTCCCGGCAGGGGAAAGGAGTTCCGGGCGTAATGAAGAAGAGGGTGCCATGCGGCCTTAGGTTACAGGCACGCGAACACGCACTCAACCGACGATGATGCCCTTCGCTTTGCGCTCTTTCTCGCGCTCCAGCAGCGGGATCTTCTCGGACGTTTCGAGCACCTGCACGCCGTGGTCACCGATCTTGGAGAAGGTGAGGTTGGCGAGGGCGGGGACTTCGGCGGCGAGACGTTTGAAAACGTCTTCGATGGTGTGGATGCCGTTGCTGCCGCCGCAGGCGACGATGAGGTCACGCAGGATTTCCCACGTGTCGCGGGCGTTGCCGGGAGCTTTGACGGCCTTGTTGAGGCGTTGCAGACGACCTGTGACGTTGATCATGCTGCCGCGCTTCTCGGCGTAGGACGTGCCGGGCAGGACGACGTCGCTGAGTTCAGCACTCGCATTCGCGAGGATGTGCAAGGACGCGATGAAGGGCACCTTCTCGAGATCTTTTTGCTCGAAGCCGGCCTTGAGGAGGTTTTCGCCGAAAGCGAGCACGGCGCGAAGGCGGCCGCGGCTCATGAGTTCGGTGATCCCGGCGATCTTGGCGCCGGGTTCGATGCCGAGGATGAGCTTCGCGCCCGTGGTGTTGGGATTGAGGTCGTCGGCACGGAGGTACTCATCGGCACCGCCGGTGCGTGGGATGACATCGACATTCGTGGTGCCGAGTTGCGCGGCGAGGTGTTTCACGAAGAAGAGTTCCTCGTTCGTCATGCGCGCGCTGGCGATGATGGCGATCTCCTCGCCCTTTTTGCCGGCGAGCGCGGTGGCGATGTTATTGAGCGCGGTTTTCCAGCTCGCGATCTCGTGCTTGCCGCCGGTCTTCACCATCGGGTCGGTGAGACGGAACTCGCTGTTCACGAAGTGGAAGTCGAGACGTCCGCTGTCACACATCCAAGTGGAGTTGACGTCGTTGTTGTCGCGCGGTGTCTGGCGGTAGATCGTGTCACCACGGGCACCGATCTCCATGTTGCAGCCGCGGCCGCACTTGGTGCAGATGCTCGGCGTTTCCGTGAGGAACCACACGCGCTGCTGGAAGCGGAAGTCGGTGCTCGTCAATGCGCCCACGGGGCAGATGTCGACCGTGTTGAGCGAGTAGTTGTGCTCCAGGCGCTTGCCAGGATGCACGGCGAGGGTGGTGAAACTGCCGCGCTCGGTGAAACCAAGCACCGGCTCGTCAGCGATCTCGGCGGTGAAGCGGATGCAGCGGCTGCACATGATGCAGCGTTCGTCGTCGAGACGCACACGCGGGCCGATATCGACGTTCTTCGGCTTCTTAACTTTGTCTTCACGGAAGCGGCTTTCGCCTTTGCCGTGCTCGACACTGAACTCCTGCAGGCGGCACTCGCCGGCCTGGTCGCAGATCGGGCAGTCGAGCGGATGATTGATGAGGAGGAACTCCATCACGCCTTTGCGGCACTCCTGCGTGAGCAGGCTGTCCGTGCGGATGCCCATCCCTTCAGCAACAGTGTTTGCACAGGCGATGACCGGGCGCGGCATCCAGCCGATCTTCGGCATGCCATGCTCATCCTTTTCCGGTTCCGTGCCGGGTGCAGGACGCGGCGGCATGCCCATCTCCACGAGACACATGCGGCAGTTGCCGGGAGAGCTGAGCTTCGGGTGATAGCAGTAGTGCGGGACTTCGGCCTTGGCCTGCTTGCACGCTTCGATCATGCGCGTGCCTTTGGGGAACTTGTGCCAGACACCGTCGATCTGCACATTCACGAGATCGACCGGCGGCGGAGCGGCAGGGGTGGCGGGGGCTTCAGCGGGGGCAGGCATGAGCGAAGGGAAAAAAGGGGGCTGGGTGCGATTATCGGAGCCGCATGGGGAGGGGCAACCCGATTTTGTGAAAAGTTTCACAAGCGGACGGGCATGAGGCTTTGCGAAGTCATCGCAACGTGCCAAGAATGCCGCCCTCATGCCCATCCCGGTCATTCTGAATCCCGCCGCCCGCAGCACCAAGGCCGCCAGCCTCGAGCAGGTGCTCCGCAGCCTTTCCCCGGCTCCGGAACTGCATCTGACCACCGGTCCGGGCGATGCGACGGCGATCGCGGAAAGCCTCGCCACCGAGGGCCACGAGTTGATCGTGGCCGCAGGAGGCGACGGCACAATGAACGAAGTGCTGCAGGGCCTCTGCCGGGCAAACGCACGCCGTAATCCAGGCGAAACACACACCGCGCTGGGCGTGCTGCCACTGGGAACGATGAACGTGTTCTCGGTGGAACTGAAGCTGCCGGGGCGGGATATTGAAGGCTGCTGGGAAAAGATCACCTCCGGCCAGCGTCGCGAAATCGACCTGTGGATGGCCAACGAACATTATTTTGTCCAGTTGGGCGGTGTGGGACTCGACGCCCAGATCGTGAAGGAAACCTCCTGGGAGCAGAAGAAAAAATACGGGCCGCTGAGCTACGTCATCAGCGCCGTGAACGTGCTGATGCGCCCGCCGCCCGCGCTCAATATTCAAATCGACGGCAAAGCGCCGCTCATGGGAACCGTGGTCCTGATCGGCAATGGCAGGCATTACGGCGGGCCATTCCCGTTGTTTCGCGAGGCTTCAAACACCGACGGAAAACTCGATTTGATCATCTTCCGCGGCCTGGGAGGCATGGAGTTTCTGCAACTGCTGCGCGGCATGCTGCTCGACGGCTACCAAGCCTGCGAATACCTGGACTACCTCCAGACGAGCGAGTTCACCGTGACTTCGGACCACGGCGAGGTCCCCGTGGAGCTGGACGGCGAGCTGGCGGACCTGAACGGCCCCGTGGTCGTTCGTCCCGCCCCGTTTCGCCTGAATGTGATCGCTGACTGAAAGAACCCGGACGGGGTTTGAAACGAGAGGGTTTTTCCTCGGCAAACCGGCCCGAGGGTCCGCTTTTCTTGCCGTGCGCCGGTTTGGAGCGTGCTGAAGGTTTGCGAACGGGAAGACCTTCGCTCTCTTCGTCACCCTCGGCGGCGGGTTTACGCGTGAGACGCGGCTTGGCGGGCTCTTCCTTGAAGAAGCGTTCGACCTCGGTGGGCGTGAGTTCTTTGTAGGCGCCTTTGGCCAGCCCATGGAGTTTCAGCCAGCCGATACGGATGCGAGTAAGGCGTGTGACCTCGTAACCGAGGTAGTAAAACATCATGCGGATCTGACGCTTGAGTCCCATCTTCAGGACGATGTGCGCCCGATAGTCGGTGTCCATCCATGCACGCTCAGCACGGGCAAAACCTTCCTCCGTCATCATGCCTTTGACGAGTTTGGCCATCACCTCCGCATTCAGCGGCTGATCAACGATGACTTCGTATTCCTTTTCGGCGCCCTGGCTCGGATGGATGATCCGATGGGAAAGGTCACCGCGATTTGTCAGCAGCAGGAGCCCCTCGCTCTCTTTGTCGAGCCGGCCCACGTGGTGAAGGTTCTGATACTTCAGCGGCAGGAGATCATAGATCGTCATGCGCTCATGCTTGTCACCACGGGAGCAGAGATAGCCTTTCGGCTTGTTCAATGCGATGACAACCGGCATCTCCGCGCGCACCGGGGAACCATCTACGACCACCTTGTCATCGGGCTGCACCTGCGTGGCGAGCTCGGTGATGACATGTCCATTGATCGACACACGTCCGCCGAGGATGATTTCCTCCGCGCCACGCCGTGAGGCCACGCCACACTGGCTCAAATATCGGTTCAGGCGCACAGGAGAAGCCTTATTCCGGCTTGGTCTTCGGCAGATTCGTCGGGAGACGGCCTTCCTGCCACTGACCACGCGATTTAAGCAGCTTGATGCGCTCTCCGCGCTTCAGAACACTGCGCTTGGTGCCGACGGAACCGGCGGTCTTGAGGCTGCGATGCTGGGACATGGTGTGATACGGGGCTGGGGGTGGTCAGAAAAAGGGCGCGGAGAATAGCCGCCTCCACCCGAGGTGCAAGGGGTTTGTCGCATCACCGCGGCTGGAAGGGCTAACCCAGCACCTTCCGCCGCACGATCTCGGTGACCATCTTGGGGTTGGCCTTGCCCTGGCTGGCCTTCATGGCCTGACCGGTGAACCAGTTCATGGCCTTCTCGTTGCCACCTTTGACTTCAGCCACTTTTTCGGGATTCGCGGCGAGGATTTGATCCACGATGGCCTCGAGGGCACCGGTGTCGCTGACCTGCTCGAAGCCTTTGGCCTTGATGATCTCAGCGGCGGGTTTGCCAGTCTCGAACATCTCGGCAAAAACCTCCTTGGCCTGGTTGTTGGAGATTTTTCCGGCCTCCACAGTCGCAACAAGCGCGCTGAGCGCCTCGGGTTTCACAGGACAGTCGTGGATCGTGAGCGAACGGTCGTTCAGCACGCCGAGCAGGTCGTTGATGACCCAGTTGGCGATCTTTTTGGCAGGAACCTTGGTGTCGGCGGCCACGGCAGCCTCATACCATGCAGCGAGTTCCTTCTCGCTCGCCAGCACTCCGGCGTCGTAAGCGCTGCAGCCATAGTCCGCCTCAAAACGGGCACGCTTTTCGTGCGGCAGTTCGGGAACCTGAGGCTTCACCTTGGCGATTAGTGCCGCCGTGCGCACGGGCAGCAAATCGGGATCGGGGAAGTAGCGGTAGTCGTGCGCATCTTCCTTGGAGCGCATGAGCGTCGTCTCGCCGAGATCGTCGTCCCAGCGGCGCGTGCTCTGCACAAGTTTTTCTGAGTTGCGTCCTTCCAGAATGTCGATCTGGCGCTCGGTCTCGGCCTTGATGGCACGGCGCACGGCGGACATCGAATTGATGTTCTTCAGCTCGATCTTCACGCCGAGTTCTTTCTGTCCTTCAGGACGCACGGAGATGTTCACGTCGCAGCGCAGGTTGCCCTTTTCCATGTCGGCATCACTCACGCCGCCGTAGATCAGGATCTGGCGCAGGCTCGTGAGATACGCAAACGCCTCCTCCGCACTGTCGATGTCCGGGTCGCTGACAATCTCCATCAGCGGCGTGCCGGCGCGGTTGAAGTCGAGCGTGGTAAATTTCTCATGGTGGGTCGATTTGCCCACATCTTCCTCCAGATGGATGCGCGTGAGCTTCACCACCTTGCCGGGATTGGCGATGCTCTTCTGCGCATCCTTCGGATAGGCGAGATCATACAGCGGCACGCCGCCGCCGAGGCAGAGCGGCATGTCGAACTGCGTGATCTGGTAGTTCTTCGGCATGTCCGGATAGAAGTAGTTTGTGCGGTCCCACTTCACCACCGGCGGCGTCTCGCAGCCGAGCATCATGCCGGTCAGAATGGTCTTCTCGATCGCCGCCTCGTTCAGCACCGGCAGAGCGCCTGGCAGCCCGAGACAGGTCGGGCAGGTGTGAGTGTTCGGCTCCACTCCATACTCGA
Source organism: Prosthecobacter sp. (assembly GCF_020439865.1). Lineage (GTDB taxonomy): Bacteria > Verrucomicrobiota > Verrucomicrobiia > Verrucomicrobiales > Verrucomicrobiaceae > Prosthecobacter. Next base: position 10,699 of record NZ_JAGRPF010000017.1, on the reverse strand, counting down.
CAGGACAGGCGCAGAACATTTTGCTGCGCGTGGTGAGCTGCGCGTGAACTTCGAGGCCGATGGTGACGATGTATTTGGGCATGTGCAGTGCGAAAAGATGAACGGATGCGCGCCGGGCTATCAATTCAAACGCACCGGTTGCGGGCGCTGATAAACGACGGAATCCATCGCTTGTTCAAGCGCCAATCCGCTCAACACAGGCGCCAGATCGGGGTGATTGGCAGCCTCCTCGACCTTCTTCATCTGCATCAGCCCGGCAAAGTCACGGTTCTCGATGGCTTTTCGCACCCCCGGGTCGTAACCAAGCTCGACGATGCGGGAATGATTGAGTGCCTGGGCGGTAGAAGGACTCTGTGCGGCAAGATGCTGCCACATGCTGCCTTCAGGCCAGAGAATGAGCAGGCGGGCGAGATTGGCGGTCGCCTTGATGTCGTAGGGGTCGAGGCTCGTGGCGAGTTTCCCGATGGGCGTGCCGTCCATTCGCTGGCTGAGGCTGTGCCAGATGGATTTGGCCTGGCTTTCCAACGCGCCGCCTTTTTTCATCACCTCGGCGGCACTTTCCATGCCTTCGAGATTGCCGAGCAATCGCAACACCAATGTGAGGATCCACAGCAACGCTCCCGAGGGCACAAAGCTCATGAGCATGCCCTTCCAACCGTCCATGCCTCCGGCGAGCTTCATGAAGCCAAAGCCGGCGAGCAGATACAGCCCTCCCTTCAGTACAAAATACGTCAGCAGTCCGGCGGCCGCACACAGCAGCAGCAGATGGTCCGTGTTCATGTTTGCCGCTCCGAAGAACTGCACGCGATGCCGAAACACGTAAAACGCCGCGCCCACAGACACGGCCAGCGTCAGCACCCCCATGATCTGCTTCATCACGCCACGCACAAAGGCAATACCCGCCGCGAAGCACATGAAGCCGATCGTGCCCCAGGTCACCCAGGTGCTGGAGGGAACCTTTTGAACGGTGTCGAGAACTTCGGTGGTCGAGGGCAGGGGCACGGTGAAAGGGGTGTATGCATCGTAACATCTCCTGCCGCGCTGTCTCGCAGGAAAAATTGCTCAGCACAAATCCTGCATCGCGCGCAGCTTGGCATGGGCAGCGCCGCGATTGAGAAGCTCCTCCGCCATGTCCTTTCCGGCAGCAAGATCCGGAGCTGTGCCGGTGATCACAAAGCCCGCCGCGGCGTTCAGCACCGCGATGTCGCGTTTCCCCCCTTTGATCGTTCCCGCCAGCACCCCTTCGAGAATGATCGCATTCTCCGAGGCGTCACCGCCCGTCAATTCCTCGATCGTCGACCTGCCAAACCCAAGCTCCTTGGGATCCACTTTCGTCTCACTGATTTTCCCGCCAGCAAGCTGGCACACGTCGTTGACCCCAAGGGTGGAGAGTTCGTCCATCCCGCGTCCCGCGCCTGCGCTTCCATGCACCACCCAGGCGCCTTTGCGTCCGAGTTCGACCAGGATCTCGCCGAAGGCACGCGTCAGCTTCGGATCAAACACGCCGATGAGCTGGTAATCCGGCCGGCCGGGATTCAGCAAAGGACCCAGTACGTTAAAAATGGATCGCTGGCCCTCCGCCGCGAGGAGCTTCCGCGCCTCCGCCACCGCCTTGAACGCAGGATGATAAAGCGGAGCGAAAAAGAACCCGAGACCGATGCTCTCGATGCCCACAACCACACGCTCCTTCGGCAGATCGATCTTGATGCCCAGCGCCTCCAGCACATCCGCTCCACCCGCCTTCGACGTGATGCCGCGGTTGCCATGCTTCGTCACGCACACACCACCGGCGGCGAGAATGAACATCGCCGTGCTCGATACATTGAAGAGATGCAGTTGGTCACCTCCTGTTCCGACCACATCCAGCATCGGCCCCGGCAGTTTCGCTCGATCAATGCCCGGATCGACCGCCAGCTTCAAAAACGCCTGCACGAACGCCGCGATCTCCGTCGGGGTCTCACCCTTTTTCGCCAAAGCGCGCAAAAAATCCGCCTTCACCGCCGATGAAACCTCCGGGTTCACCAACGCCGCAGCCGCCTCGGCAATCTGGGCATCATTGAGGTTGGTTTTGGAGAGAAGCTGGTTGGTGAGCAATTCCATGATTTGATTTTGAATGCCGCCCCGTGTTTAAGCAACCCTCGAACTTGAAACCTGAAACTTTGAACCCGGACCCCATCCTCGGCATCGACCTCGGCACGACGAACTCTCTCGTTGGCGTCGTGGACAGCGGGTTTCCGATTCTGCTCGCCGATGAGAACGGCAGTCGCAGCACTCCGAGCGCCGTCTGCATCGCCGAGGACGGAACGATCACCGTTGGTGCCCCTGCTTTGCGACAACGCGCATTGCATCCCACGCGCACCATCACTTCGGTGAAGCGCCTCATAGGTCGTCGTGCCGGAGAGGCTGGATGGGCTCCGCCTTATTCGCTCAATGAGCTGAACACGACCCCTGTCGAAGTGTCGGCAGAAATCTTGAAGCATCTCAAAGCCGTCGCGGAACGAGCATTGGAGCAAAGCGTGTCGAAGGCCGTCATCACGGTGCCCGCCTACTTCAATGACGCGCAACGCACCGCCACCAAACGCGCCGGAGAGCTCGCCGACCTCGAAGTGGTGCGCATTCTGAGCGAGCCGACCGCCGCCGCACTCGCCTACGGGCTCGATAAACTCAGCGAGCATCAAAAGGTGGCCGTTTATGACCTTGGTGGCGGCACCTTCGATGTTTCCGTACTCGAAATGCGCGATGGCGTCTTTCAGGTGCTCTCAACCGCTGGCGACACACAACTTGGCGGCGACGACCTTGATCGTTCGCTCGCTCAGTTTATCGCTGAACGGCTGAACCTGCCTTCACATGACATCCGCGTGCTCGAAGGCGCCGAGGTGGTCAAAAAACGCCTCTCCACCGACGACACGACCTCCTTCCACGGATTGGACATCACCCGCGCCGAACTCGAAAAAATCGCCCGCCCGTGGATCGAGCGCACGCGCATGCACTGTCTGCGTGCGTTGAGCGATGCGGGTGTCAAAGCCGAGGAGCTCGACGAGGTCATCCTCGTCGGCGGCAGCACGCGCATGCCGCTGGTGCGTGACTACGTTCGTGAAATCTTCGGACGCGAGCCCAACACCTCACAGAATCCCGACGAAGCCATCGCGCTCGGCGCGACCATTCAGGCGGGCATTCTCAGCGGCAGTCTGCGCCAGGTGCTCCTCCTCGATGTCACTCCGCTCTCGCTCGGCATCGAAACCTTCGGCGGCCTGATGAACATCATCATTCCGCGCAACACCACGATTCCTGCCAAAGCCGGAGAAATGTTCACCAACGCAGTCGCCAACCAGGACAGCATGCTCATTCGCATCCTTCAGGGCGAACGCGAACTGGCCAAGGACAACTGGGAGCTCGGCCGCATCGAGGTCCCCTTTCCTGCCGGACCGAAAGGCAGCGCTCGCGTCGGTGTGCAGTTCAGTCTCGACGCGAACGGCATTCTCCATGTCCTCGCCCGCGACACGGCCACGAATCAGGACATCACGCTCGAAATCCGCGGCACCGCCATCGATGTCGAAGACGAACGCGTGGAGCAGATGATCGCCGAAAGTGTCGATTTCGCCTTCGAGGACATGAACGAACGCATTTGGACCGAGGCGATGCTCAAAGCCGAAGAACTGCTGCCCGCCGTCGATGCCGCGCTCGCGCAACTCGGTGACGTGATCAGTCAGGACGAGTCCCAAAACGTCCGCGACCAGGCCGCCCAGGTCAAAAAGCTGCTCGAATCAGTCAATCACGACGCCAAAGCCCTCAAATCCGCCACGCAGCAGCTAGACGATGCCACGCAGTCTCTCGCAGTGATGCTCATCGACCGCGCGATGGAAGAATCACTCGCTCGTCGCGGACTGGTTTGATCAACGAGCAGCGCCCGTCCCGTTCTGCTGGAAGTAGGCGTCGCGCATGCGGCGAAGCTCTTCGAGGCGGGAGGAGATTTCAGTGTGTTCGCGTGCTTGCTCCACCTTCTGCTGGGTGACGAAATGGTTGTTGCTGCCCAAGCTGCGCCACGGACCCGCAGGAACCTCGCTGACATCGACAAAGCGCCAGTCGCACCGCCCGCTGCTGGACATGCCAAGATAATCACGAACCGCCGGTGAGATGTCGAGTCCTGCACCACGGTTGTTGGTGTTCTTCGGCCGTGCGTTGCCAAAGACATACTCATGATCATCCGTGACGAAGGGACCGCAGTCCTCCCATTGCGCATAGCAGACACGGTTGCCGTAGCGAATGGCAATCCACTGGCCTTTCAGCACGGTCCTGCCGGAACGAACGAAGCGCTGCTTGAACCAAGGAATGACCCTAGACGCCTCCGGCTTGTGCGAGTTGTAATCAACGCAGTCGTTGTACGGCAGCGCGATGTAAAACGGGTTTTGCTTCGGCGTGAATCCGATCGGGGTAAAACTGTCCGTGCGCTTCGTTGGATCAGGGTCGTCGTAGCCCCCAAAGTTCTCCATCCACTTCGTGTCCCAGGAGCTTTTGTCATTGGGTGTCGGATTGTTCTCCGTCGGCTGCTCCCCAACCCAGAAGACCGTGGCGACAATGTCCACCTTCCAAGGATACTTCGCATAACCGAGGCGCGGCATGGAGGAGCTGTTGAAATTGGGCAAAGAGGCAGCAATGCTGCGGGGGGGCGGAGGCTGGGAACTAGGTTTCGCCGCCGGCGCCGCGGACTGATTTTTTGAGGCTGCCACGCCCGCATCCCCCTTTTTGAGAGCCGCCACAGCTCCCGTGGCCGACACCGATGACGCCCCTTGGCCAAATACCGAAACCACCGTCGCAAGCGACGCGACGACGATCAAGGAGCTGATGGAACGTTCGACAGACATGGGGGTAACGCGATTGAACGGAATTGTAGCAGATTTACATGGTAAACGGCAATATGTAATTCGCCGCGCACACCGCCAGGCGGGACAGATTGTCTCAAATCCCAAATGACGGCACAAAAAGGTGGACAGAAACCCAACGCTGCCGTTCAAAACAGACGAGGAACCGCGACCAGCACAGAATCAGCGGCGCTGATCATAAATCTAATAGCGGCGCAAGGTGGAGACCTGCGGCGGCCTCGTGTCATCGGTTTGCGGATAGTCCAGCGTGTAATGCAAGCCCCGGCTCTCATGACGGCGGATGGCGCACTCGACGATGAGGGAGGCTGTCTCGACGAGATTGCGCAGCTCGAGAATCTCGCTAGTGACACGGTTATTCCAGTAAAACTCCTGCACTTCTCGCTTGAGATTGCGCAAACGGGCGGCGGCACGCTGGAGGCGCTTGTTCGTGCGCACAATGGAGACGTAGTCCCACATCAGACGACGGATTTCGTCCCAGTTGTGGTAGATGACCACAAGTTCATCATTTTCGACCACACCACTGACCTGCCAGGGCCGCAGCTCGTAGGTTTGCTCGGCCTTCTTTCCGAGAGGCATCTTTTTGAGCAGATGCGCCACGGCGCGCTGAGCGGTGACGCAGCACTCGAGCAACGAGTTGCTCGCCAGACGGTTCGCTCCATGCAGGCCGGTGCAGCCGACCTCGCCCACGGCGCACAAGCCACGCACGCTGGTGGCCCCATTCACATCGGTGAGCACACCGCCGCACTGATAATGCGCCGCCGGCACGACAGGAATCGGTTCCTTCGTAATGTCGATGCCGACCTCCAGGCAGGCCCTCTGAATGTTCGGGAAGTGATGAGCGATGAATTCAGCAGGCCGGTGGCTGATGTCGAGGTACACGCAGGGACCACCGGTGCGCTTGATCTCGTGGTCGATCGCCCGTGCGACAATGTCGCGCGGCGCCAGCGATCCACGGGAGTCATAGCGCTGCATGAATTCTTCACCGTCCTTGTCAATGAGCCGCGCACCTTCGCCGCGCATCGCTTCGGTGATGAGAAAAGAGCGCTTCTGGGGATGGTAGAGACACGTCGGATGAAACTGGATGAACTCCATGTCCGAAATCGTTGCACCCGCACGCCAGGCCATCGCCACACCGTCGCCCGTCGCCACACGTGGATTGGTCGTGTATAAATAAACGCGCCCGCAGCCGCCGGTGGCGAGAATGACACGGTCCGAGCGGAAGGTGTGAACCTCGCCGCTGTTTTCATCGAGCACATACAGCCCGAGCACGCGATCCTCCGAGACCAGCCCCAGTTTGGCCGTGGTCAGAATATCGATGGCATAATGATTCTCGTAGATCGTGATGTTCGGGTTGGCACGAACGGCGGCGAGCAGTTTCTCCGTGATTTCACGTCCGGTGGCATCCGCTGCATGAAGCACGCGTCTCGCCGTGTGGCCGCCCTCACGAGTCAGATCAAACTCCAGATGGCCGTCCACCGCCTCGCGTTGGTCGAAATGCACCCCCCATTTCACGAGGTCCGCGATCCGCGCGGGACCTTCGCTCACGATCATCCGCACGGCCTGCTCTTTGCACAAACCGGCACCGGCGATGAGCGTGTCGCTCACATGCTTCTCGATCGAATCATCCTCTGCCGTGACACAGGCAATGCCGCCCTGCGCCCAGTTCGAATTGGAATCGAGCACACCGCGCTTCGTGATCATCACCACCCGGCCATGCTCCGAAGCATGCAACGCCGCGACCAGTCCGCCCGCTCCGGTTCCGACAATGATAAAGTCTGCCTCGATCATGAGTGATGGGTGACTCTTTCAGCGCGGAACCGCCAAGATGCAAATGCACTACCACGAAGTGCCCAAACTCCAGCGCGTCGCAAGGTCGAGCAGATCCGGGCGCATCGGCCATTCATCGGCGCGCGGTTCCTGGCCTTCGTGGCGCTGGCTGGCGCCTTTGAGGGCCATGCAGCCGGTGTTATCGCCGATCTGACGGATGGCTTCGATTTCCTCGGCGCTGAGACGCTGTTCGGGCAGGGCGGCAAGCTCGTCGAGCTTGCTCTCGATGGTGCGCGCACCTTCTCCGTGCTCCTGGATGAGCGTGGGAACCACGCTCTTGACCGCCTTGTTTCCCAAAGTCCACTGACAGGCAAGCTGGAGCATGGTGAGACCATGCTTCTCGGCGAAAGGCCGTACTTTTTCGAGCTTCTCGACTCCGTGCTCGATCCAGTCTCCCGGACGATGGGTGCGGTGGTCGCCGTCGCGGAATTTATGACCGGGTTTGACGTCATCGTGGAACAGGCCGCCGTAGTCCACCACCCGCGCGAGGATATCGATGCCGTTCTTCTCCGCCGCTCCGAGCACATGCTGGCCGGGCCAGGGCTCGAACGGATTCAAAATGATCATCGCCCAGTCCATGCGATCGCCGAAACGTTCGAAGCACTCGATCATGTCGAGCGTGAAACCATTCGCAGGTCCGGGGGCGATGCCGAGGCGGTCGGTCAGGCCTTCCGTCTTCAACGCGGTGAAAGCATCCCACACTTTCTCACTCGTGTAGGCGATGCTGTCCGGATTGTGCAGCATGAGCAGGTCAAACTTCGAGGTCTGGCAGCGCTCCAGGCTCTTCTCCGCCGCCATTTTGAGGTAGTCGTAATACTTGTCCGGCCCGCGCAGCGTTGGATCAGTGAACCGCGGGTAACCACGTGATCCTTGGCGAATGCCGTCGTAAATGTCATGTCCGACGATCCCCGCGAGGCAGTATTCTTCACGCGGAATGCCTTTAAGAGCCTCTCCCAACAGCGCATCGGCGCGCCCGACGCCGTAGACATCGGCCGTGACAAAGGTACGGACACCCTTCTCAAACGAATCGCGCATGAGCTGCATGTAGTGCTCCTCGGTGAGCTGCTCTCCATAGTGCATGAAGCGTCCGCCGCTCCAGGTTCCGTAGGCCGTCCGTGTCAGGTTCATAAGATGTCTAGTTGGGTTTTGAGGGGCGGATACATACCGAGTACGCCGGGCCTTTCAAACAGGGATCACTGGTCCCGGACGCGGGGCACAAGATTTGGCAAAATTGGCGGAGTCGTGGGAAAACAGGCTATCAGGCAACTGCTTTGACCAACAGATCCGCGATCTTCTCGGCGGAGTTCTTCACGGCGAGTTTCTGAGCGGCCTTCTTCATTTCACCCGCCTTGCGCGAGTCGTTGAAGACACTGCGAACGGCATCGGCGAGCGTGTCGGCGTTCAAGTCGCTTTCCCTCATCATTTTCGCCGCACCGGCCTTGTCAAAAATCTCGGCGTTGCGTGTCTGATGATCCTCTGCGGCATACGGATACGGCACCAACAGGCTCGGCACACCAAAGTAGGCCAGTTCCGACATCGACGAGGCTCCAGAACGTGCAATGGCAAGATCGGCCACGCGGTAAGCGAGGTCCATGCGATGGCAGAACGCGGCGACGTGTTGCTTGAGCAGCGGGATCTTCGCGTAAACATCGCGCACTTCCTCGTAGTCGGTCGGTCCGGCGATGTGCAGCACTTGAATGCCCATCTTTTCAAACTGTTCGAGCGCCTGGCCCACGGCACGGTTCACACCACGCGCGCCCTGGCTGCCTCCCATCACGAGCAGGGTGCGTTTGTCCTTGTCCAGCTTGAAGAAGGCCCGCGGATCATCGCCGTTCTGCTTGCGCATGCTGCTGCGGATCGGCGTGCCAACCACGCGCACATCATCGTGCTTCTGGAAGTGCTGCTTGCAGGCTTCAAGCCCGCAAAGGACGATGTCACTGTAGCGTGCGTTGAGTTTGTTGGCCTTGCCCGGGATGGCGTTGCTCTCGTGGATGAGCGTGGTGCAGCCTTCCTTGCGCCCGGCATACAACGGCGCAAACGAAGTGAAGCCACCCATGCCGAGCACCACATCGACCTCGTGGTCACGAATGATTTTCCGGCAGGCCTTCGTCCCTTTCCAGAGTCCTTTGAGAAAGCCGATCATCTTCGGCGACCATGGCTTCGGCATGGCGAGGAATGGCATTTTCTCAAACCGCAGTTCCGGATGCCCGGAGGCGGCCAGGGTGTCGATTTTTTTTTCGCTGATCAGAAGGGTCACGTCGTGACCGCGTGAGGCCAGAACCTCACCGACGGCAATGCCGGGGAACAAATGCCCCCCGGTGCCACCACACGCGATAAGCACGTGGATGGACTTCAAATTTTTCTGTTTCACTAAGATTCAAAAGGCTAAAGCTGTGGAGTCCAGCGGCGCTTTCTGCGGATCACCGGAAGTTGATCCCACGTCAGATGCACGCCCTGGCGATGGATGTTGATCAGGATGCCCACCGCGACCATCGCGGCGACGAGACTGGACCCTCCGTAACTTACGAAAGGCAGCGGCAACCCCTTGTTGGGCAGCAAAGCAGTGGTCACGCCCATGTTCAAGAGCGCTTCCATTCCGAGCAAAAAAGTCACTCCGGCACCTAAAAGCTTGCCAAATCGATTCGGTGCGTACGCGGAGACGACCATCCCGGCCATCACCAGCACCGCAAAGGCCAGCACCACGGCGGCCGTGCCTCGCATGCCCAGTTCCTCGCCGACCATGGGGAAAATGAAATCCGTGTGCGCCTCCGGCAGGTAGGACAGCTTCATGCGCCCTTCACCCAAACCGCGCCCTTCGAGACCGCCGGAACCGAAGGCCAGCTTCGACACCCATTGCTGCAGTCCCAGGTCCTCCTTGTGATTTTCGAGGTCAAATGTGACCATGATGCGCTCAAACCGGTTTGGTAGGAACTTGATGCCCGCCGCGAGTCCGCCGCCGCAGAGCACGACAATGATCGCGAGATACCGCATCTTGGTTCCCGCCACAAACATCACCCCAAGACCCACCGCCGAAGCCAGCAGAGCGCTGCCAAGATCAAACTCGCAGCCGATCAGTGCCACGACGCCCAGCAAAATCAAACCCGGCAGCACAAAGCCGCGCCAGAACGTGCGGGTAAGAGCCTCATGTGTCCCGAACCATCCCGCCAGGGCGATGATCAACGCGATTTTGGCGAACTCGGAAGGCTGCAGACGAAAGCCCGAGACGCCGAGCGCCTGCAGGCCGATCCAGCGTTTCGATCCATTGATCTTCACGCCAATCATCGGCACGTAGCACAGCACCAGAAGAACCGTGCAGGCGATCAGAATGTGCCAGCGCCAGCGCATCCACACATTGTAGTCGATCAGCGCCATGACCACACAAGCGACCATCGAAACCGCAAGCCAGCCAAGCTGCCGCCACAGCGTCACATAGTCCTCTCCACCCTCCTGTGCGATTTCGAAAGTCGTGCTCGCGAGCATGGTGACTCCCAGTGCGATCAACGACAAAACCGAAAGGATCAGCAGAATGACAGAGTGCCTGGCCATGGGACTGCGATGGCGAAATTACTTGGCTGGAATCGTCAGTTTCATTCCCTCACGCATAGCGTTGGGGTTTTTGATGTTGTTGGCCTTTTGAATCGCTGCGACGGAAACTCCATACTTCGTCGAGAGACGGTAAAGCGTCTCGCCCGACTTCAGCACATGCGTGCGCGCCGGAGTTGTTTTGGCCACGGTCTTGGGGGGCGTGTCCGCAGCCTTTTTCGCAGGTTCGGCCTTCTTGGGTGCAGGAGGAGTCTCGGCGATCTTCTTCAGCATCTGTGTCGGAGGTGGCACCGGAGTCGGTTTCGCGAGCGGCTTGGGCTCCGCTTTGACGATGGGCTTGGGTTCTTCCCGAGATTTGGAAACGACGGGTTTCTCGGTTGCCGCCGCCGGCGCCTTCTCCTGCAGCAGGGACACCACACGTGGATTGGAGGGTGGCGGCAAAGCTGCGG
>NZ_JAGRPF010000138.1 GCF_020439865.1 Prosthecobacter sp. | reverse complement strand
GGCGAAATGGAAGATGATGTGCGATGCCGGGGCGGTGTAGGCGCGGTTCTCCCACTTCTCCTGCTCCACGACTTCCACCTTCTCCGGCATGCCGAGTTGCAGCGCCCAGAAGGGCGCGTCGAGGCAGTGGCAGCCGATATCGCCCAGGCCTCCGCAACCGTAATCCCACCAGCCACGCCAGAACTGCGGCAGATATTCCGGACTGTAGTCGCGTGGCGCCACCGGCCCCTGCCACAGATCCCATGAGAGACCTTCCGGCACGGGCGCCGTCTTCGCAGCCTGCGTGGGCGGAGGATTGATGAAACCGACTTTGCCCTTGGGGCGATCCGTCCAGCAGTGCACCTCCTTCACCTCGCCGAGCACACCGGCTTCGAACCATTCCTTCACGAGGCGGATGCCCTCCCAGCAGTGGCCCTGGTTGCCCATCACCGTCTGCACGCCGTATTTCTTCGCGGCCTTTTGCAGCGTGCGCACCTGCCAGATGTTATGCGCGAGCGGCTTCTGCACAAAGAGGTGCTTCTTCGCCTCCATCGCCGCCATGGCGGCCGGGAAATGGATGTGATCCGGCGTGGACACGAGCACCGCATCGATCTCACTGCCCTTTTTGTCGAGCATCTCGCGGAAGTCGGTGAACTTTGGCACCTTGGGATGCTTCTTCGCGATCTCAGCCGCGCTGCGCCCGCCGAGTTCGCGCCAGTCCACATCGCAAAACGCCACGATCTCCTCATCGCGCGATCCGCTCACCGCGCCATTCCCCATCTGCCCGATGCCGACGCAGGCGACGCGGATTTTCTGTTTCGAATCAGCTGCTCGAATAATGTTCGGTCCGGCGAAGGCGGTGAGGGCGGCGGTCTTGAGAAACTGGCGGCGGGGGTGGCGGTTCATGGCCGTGGTAACGACGGATCGACGGCCACCTTGCCCAAGTTTTCCGACGACTGCATGACGGGTGAATTATTCCCGGGGATGTTAACCTTTCTGCCAACGGGGCATTTGGTTATGTTCCCGCCATGTCCGAACCTTCCAACGAGAGCGCCTTTGTCGCGCAGTTAACCGACATCCAGATGCCGTTGCGGCTCTATGTTCAGTCGTTGCTGCCGGGGGACTCGTCGGCGCATGATGTGGTGCAGCAGGCGAATGCAACGCTGTGGAAGAAGCGAGAGGATTTCACGCTCGGGACGAACTTCAAGGCCTGGGCGTTCAGCGTGGCGCGCTACGAGGTGCTGAACTATCGCAAGCAGCAGGCACGGGATTCGCGGCTGGTGTTCGGTGAGGAACTCGAGCAAATCTTCGCCGAAGACCTCGCGGAGCGAGATGATGACACAGAGCGTCGGCATGAGGCGCTGAAGGGCTGTCTGGAAAAGCTTCGCCAGCAGGATCGCGAGCTGCTGCTGCATCGCTACACCGCGACGGCAGGAACGCTGGATGACTTCGCGGAGCGCATGGGCCGGAGCGTCGGCGGCCTGAAGGTGTCGCTGCACCGGCTGCGCAACGCCTTGCTCGGCTGCATCGAGAAACAACTTGGAACGACGGAGGCCCGGCCATGAACCATCAGGAACGCAATCAGCTCATCGATTCCTTGATCGAAGGCGACATCAGCGAGGCGGACTTCGTGCGGCTTGAGGCCGAGTTCTCCGTCGATAAAGAAGCCCGCCAGGCCTACTACGACCGGCTCACACTGTCGGCGATGCTCACCACAGCGGCGAATGCGCCATCGCCAACGATGCGTAAGCCCGTGCAATTATCGTCGCGGCGTTGGATTCCTGCATTTGCTGCGATGGCTGCGACAATCGTGGCTTTGCTCGCCGTCACGGGCGTGTTGCTGAAGTCGCGCCGGGACAACTCCGTCGCCAGCGTTCCCACCGAGCAGAAGGCCAGTGGCTTTGCGGTGCTCGCAGGTCAGGCTGACGCGGTTTGGGCAAATCAAACGTCGCTCGCGGATGGCGCGCTGCTGCCTGCGGGTTCGCTGAGTCTCGCTTCGGGCGTGGCGCAGATCGAATTGTTCAGCGGTGTGACGGTCATCGTGGAAGGAACGGCTGAGTTTGAGATCGTGTCGCCCATGGAGATGAGCGTGACTCGCGGCAAGGTGCGCGCCCGCGTGCCGGAGCCCGCGCATGGTTTCCGCATTCACACTGCCGAAGGCGAAGTGGTGGACCTCGGCACCGAGTTCGCGCTGAACATCTCCGACAAGCAATCCGAGGTGCATGTGCTGGATGGCGAGGTCGAATGGCATCCTCGCAGCAAAGCAATGCGTCGCATGGAGAAAGGCGAAGCACTGCGCTGGGGTACCGACGGCAAAGGCGCCGACCTGACCGCCGATTCCGCTAAATTTATCGGCATCGCCGAGATGAACGAGAAACTCGCCGCCACACGCAAGGCACGTCACGAAAACTGGCAGCGCTTCAGCGACAATCTGCGGCGCGATCCGCGGCTGGTGGCCTACTATCAGATGGGATCGACCGAAACACGCCGGCTACCCAATGAAGCGACCAATGATGCGAGCATGGTCAGCGAAGCCGCGATCGTCGCCGCGGCCCGCGTGGAAGATCGCTGGGGCAGGTCCGGCGCAGCGCTGGATTTCAGCCCGACAGGCAGCCGCGTGCGAGTAAATGTGCCGGGCGAGCATGCGTCGCTCACGATGTTCACCTGGGTGAAGATCAACAGCCTCGACCGTCTCTTCAATTCGCTGTTTCTGACCGACGGCCACGACTTGGGCGAGCCGCACTGGCAGATCACGAATGACGGACGGCTGTTTTTCTCGGTGAAGAAATTCGAAACGCAAGACAAGGCCGGTCGCAGGCCCGACAAACACAACTTCTACTCGCCGCCGTTCTGGAATGCTGCACTGAGCGGGCAATGGATGATGCTGGCGGTCGTGTATGACGTCGAAACCAAACGCGTGAACCATTACCTCAACGGCAAAGCCATCCACAGCGAGGCAATCCCCGACGAGTATCTGGTGGAAACAGTCCACATCGGCGCCGCCTCGATCGGCAACTGGAGCGAACCCGCCTACCGCAAAGGTCCCGAGTTCGCCGTGCGCAATCTCAACGGCAGCATGGATGAGTTCGCGCTGTTCGATGCAGCACTTACCACGAAGGAAATCGCCGACATTTACGAACATGGAAGACCCTAAGCCTGGCTCATTGCTTCTCGTGCTCCTCGCATTGAGCACGATTCACGTCGCAGCAGCTGACCCCACGAATGCTGAACGCCTGTTCACCCTCAAGGTTGGTCCTCTGCTCAAAGAAAAATGCGACGGCTGCCATGGCGGCGACACGGAGAAGATCAAAGGCGAGTTCAAGACACTGACCCGCGACGATCTGCTCAAGGGCGGCGAGACGAAGAGTGACGTGCTCGTGCCGGGCGACGCGAAGAAGAGCTTTATCATGACCAGCGTGCGCTGGCTGGATGAGGACTATGAGATGCCGCCGAAGGAGAATGACCGGCTGACGAAGGAGCAGATTCAATACCTCGAAGAATGGATTCAAGCAGGTGCTCCCTGGCCCGATGAGGCAAGGCAGGAGGCCATTCGCGTGGCCGAAGCCAAACGCAAGGTGACCGACGAAGGCGTTATCCTCAAAACATCGGGCGGTCTGTCGGGTGAGTGGACGACACGACGCTACAAACCGGAGGATGTGTGGGCATTCCAGCCGGTCGTGAAGCCGCAACTTGACCTCAAGCCAAACGAGAACGCCATCGATCACCTCATTCGCGAGAAACTTGCGGCTGCCAAGGTCGAGCCCGCGCCACCTGCCGATGCCCGGAGCCTAATCCGGCGTATCAGCTTTGATCTGATCGGACTGCCACCGACACCGGAAGAAGTGGAAGCCTTTGTCAAAACCCACGCGGCGAATGCTTCGTCTGCGATCGCGGAACTGACGGACCGTCTGCTCGCTTCACCACATTACGGTGAGCGCTGGGCACAGCACTGGCTCGATGTCGCGCGCTACGCCGACACCGGCGGCATGTCGAACGACTACGAACGGTCGAATGCCTGGCGCTACCGCGACTACGTCATACGTGCCTTCAACAACGACAAGCCGTACGACCAGTTCGTGATGGAACAGATCGCTGGCGACGAACTCGCAGCCAACCAAGAACCAGGAACCAAGAACTCAGAACAATTGATCGCCACCAGCTTCCTGCGCATGGGCCCCTGGGATCCGGCGATGGTGAAGAACAATGAAGCCCGGCAGCTCTACCTCGACGACGTCGTCAACTCCGTCGGCCAGACCTTCCTCGCCACGACGATGCGGTGCTTCAAATGTCACGATCACAAGTTCGATCCGCTGCCGACAAAGGACTACTACCGCATCTACGCGACCTTCGCTGGCACGCAGATCGCCGAACGTCCCGCGGACTTCATGCCCGAGGAAAACTGTGAGGGATTCGACGAAGGCCGCGCCCATGTGCAGCGCCTGCTCGACTTCGCCAAGGCGGAGGAAGCCAAGCTCGTGAACAAGCGCGAAACCGCTGCGAGGAACTGGTATGCGGAGAACAAGCTGCCCTACAAAAACGAGGCCGACCGGAAGGACGATCCGGATGAGATGAAGCCCATCCGCCATGTCGGCCTCAGCATCGAGGAGCAGGGACAGCTCAAGGTGCGCGAGCAGGACGTGTGGATCTGGACACGCCGGCTGGAACGTTACGAGCCGATGGTGCAGAGCGTTTACAATGGCCCCGATCCAAAGTTCCTGAACGCACGGAAGTTGCGCATGCCGGACAAGGTTCAAGCGAACTGGAAACCGCAGAGTCATATCCTCACCGGTGGCTCGCTCGAAGCTCCCGGCGAAGAAGTTGGTCCGGGCGTGCTCAGTGCGCTGCGCGTTCCCGTGGGTTCGATCGAGACTGATCCCTACCTCATTTCCGAAGAGCTCAGCGGTCGCCGGCTTGCACTGGCGAAGTGGATCGTGCATCCGCAGAATCCGCTCACCGCACGCGCCATCGTGAACCGCATCTGGCAGCATCACTTTGGCAAGCCGATCGCAGGAAACCCGAACAGCTTCGGCGTCAAAGGTGCCAAGCCCACGCATCCCAAACTCCTCGACTGGCTGGCCGCCGATTTCGTGGAGCATGGCTGGAAGATCAAGCGCCTGCATCGGATGATCATCTCGTCGCAGACCTATCAGCAGAGCACTCTCCATCCGCAGAATGAGAAACTGCTCAACGAGGACCCAAACAACGATCTCTTTGCTCACTATCCGGTGCGCCGGCTCACCGCCGAAGAAATCCGCGATGCGATGCTCGCGATCACCGGCGAATTGAATCCGAAGCTCGGAGGGCTGCCGGCGATGCCGGAAATGAATATGGAGGTGGCGCTGCAACCCCGCATGATTCAGTTCTCGCTCGCCCCCGCCTACCAGCCATCGCGCACGCCAGAGCAGCGGAACCGCCGCAGCATCTATGTGTATCGCGTCCGCGGCCAGGCCGATCCCTTCCTCGAAGTCTTCAATCAGCCGATGCCGAACGACTCCTGCGAAATGCGCGATGCCGCCTCCGTCTCGCCGCAGGCCTTCACGATGATGAACAGCGACCTTGTGACCGACCGCTCCATCGCGTTCGCCGTTCGGCTCGAGAAGGAAGCCAAAACACTCGAGCAGCAGATCGACCGCGCCTTCGAACTCACCTTTGGTCGCGCTCCCACCATCGCAGAGCGGGAAAAAATGGCTGGCTATGTGATTCAGATGCGCGCCTACCACGACGGCACGACGCCAAAACCCGTCACTTACCCGACGCAGATCACGCGCTCGCTCGTCGAGGAGTTTTCCGGCCAACCCTTCGACTACGAGGAGATTCTTCCTGCCTACGAGAAGTACGTCCCGGACACCAAGGCCGCCGATGTCGCTCCCGGCACCCGCGCCCTCGCGGATCTGTGCCTGGCGCTCTTCAACTCGCATGAGTTCATGCACATTTACTAACCGACTTCTCCGACATGAACGCCTCGATCTTCACACCGCCCTCCCGCCGCGATTTTCTCTACGGCCTCGGAGCCTCGCTCGGGTCTGTCGCATTCTCCGACATGATTGCGAAGGAGGCCGCCGCTTCACCGCTTGTGCCCAAGCAGCCCATGCTACCTGCGAAGGCGAAAAACGTCATCATGCTGTTCATGGAAGGCGGGCCCGGCCACATGGACACCTTTGATCCCAAACCGACGTTGACGAAGTTGCACAAGAAGGAGTCGAAGAGCACGCGCGGTCTGGAGACCGGATTCAAGTTCTATGTCGGCAGTCCCTTCAAGTTCCGCAAAGTCGGGCAGAACGGCATCGACATGTGTGACCAGTGGCAGCACATGGCCGATCCCGTCGTCGCGGACGAATTGTGCAACTACCGCGGCTGCATGGCGGAGTCGCTCAATCATCCCGAGGCGCTCTTTCACATGAACACAGGCAGCCGACTCGGAGGCGATCCCGGCCTCGGCGCCTGGGCCACCTACGGTCTCGGCACCGTGAACCAAAACCTGCCCGGCTACGTCGTCATGACCGAGCTTGCCCTGCCGCAAGGCGGACCCGGCAACTGGACCAACGGCTTCCTGCCCGCCTACTACCAAGGCACGCGCCTGCGTCCGGAGGGCTCGCCGATTCTCGACCTGCCGTCGCAGTCGTTCAAAGACCGCAGGCACCAGCGTCAGTTCATCGATCAACTCGCCTTTCTCAACGAGCAGCACAGCGCGCGTCATCCCGAGCACGCCGATCTCGCCGCGCGCATGGAAAGCTACGAACTCGCCTATCGCATGCAGATGGAAGTTCCCGAAGTCATGGGCATCGATTCCGAACCGGAGCACATCAAACAAATGTATGGCCTCGACCAGAAGGACACCGCACCCTTCGGCCGCCAGTGCCTCATGGCCCGGCGTCTCGTCGAGCAGGGCGTTCGCTTCGTGCAGATCTTCTCCGGCGGCTGGGACAGCCACGACTACCTCGAAAACGGTCACACCGCCCGCATCAAGAGCGTGGACAAACCGATGGCCGCGCTCATCAAAGACCTCAAGGCCCGAGGCATGCTCAACGACACCCTCGTCATCTGGTGCGGCGAGTTCGGCCGCACGCCCGACAACAACAAGCGTGGTGGCGTCTATTCGCTCGGTCGCGGTCACAATGCCGACGCCATGACCATGCTCCTAGCCGGCGGCGGCGTGAAACCCGGCATCGTCGGCGGCACGGATGAAATCGGCGCCAAAGCCGTCGAGTGCGCCCACCCGATTCGCGACTTCCACGTCACGCTGCTTCACCTGCTCGGTCTCGACGACAACAAGCTCACCTATTACCACGCCGGCCGCTACAAGCAGCTCAGCCAGTTTGGAGGGCAGGTGATCAAGGAGTTGATTGGTTAGGTTGTCCCCGGCTTCATTCTTCCAATCATGAACACTGCCCCTCTCTCACGCATAAGTCTCCTCCTTTTCGCCACTCTGGCAATACTTCGTGCAGACCCGGTTCAATCAAACGCGTCAGGGCCGCTCGGTCAGACCGGCCCATGGGTGCCTAAGCCTGCGTTTTCTGACGAGTTCGACGGAGCAGAAGTCGATGCCCGGAAGTGGACCACGAAGGTCGCAAGCTGGGGGCCGTGGACCTGGGATGAGAAAAATGTGGTTCAGAAAGACGGGAAACTGATTCTGCGCATGGACTACGAGGAGCACACTCGAAAGAACGGCCAGCCTCTGTTTTACACGTCCGGCATTTTCCGTTCCAAGCTGAAGCGGACTTATGGCTACTACGAGGCACGGATCAAAGGTTGCAGCCTCTTCCCCGGAGCATGTCCTGCGTTTTGGATCTACAGCGATGGCAAAGCCACAACGGGCGAGGTGCGCTATTGCGAAATCGATTTCGTCGAACTGCAAATGAACGAACTGAATCGCGAGACCAAAGTGCGCGACACCGTCCATCAGATCGATATGAACCTGCATCTGCGACTCGCCGACAAAGACGGAAATGTGAAGTGGGTCAGGCCGGGAACAGACCCTGCGCTCTGCAAGAGCGCCTGGACCGCTCCCTGGGATCCGCGCAAAGACTTCCATGTCTATGGCTGCGATGTCACGCCTGAGAGCATCGTGTGGTATATCGACGGCAAAGAAGTCGCGAGGAAACCGAATCAATACTGGCACCTGCCGATGAACCTCACTCTTTCGCTCGGCCTGCGCCATCCGCACATCGGCTGGGTCGGGCAGGACATGAAGCCCCAGCCCCAGGCCGCGACGGCGGAGGGATTTCCCACCTCCATGGAAGTGGACTACATCCGCGTGTGGGAACGGAAAACTCAGTGATAAAAGATGGTTGCTCCCCTGCCCAACAGAATCATGAAACACTTCGCCCTTCTCCTTTCGTCATTCTGCATTCTACATTTCTCCTCCGCCGCGCCGCCGAACATCATCTACATCATGGCCGACGATCACACATCGCAGGCCATTGGCGCGTATGGAGGTCGGTTGGCGAAACTGAATCCCACGCCGACGCTCGACAAGCTCGCGGCGGAAGGAATGCTCTTCGAGAACTGCTTTGTCACCAACTCCATCTGCACACCGAGCCGCGCCTGCGTGCTCACTGGTCAATACAACCACATCAACAAGGTCTATGATCTGGGCGGCAGGCTGAAGCCGGAGAATCAGACCTTGTCCGTCGAGATGAAGAAGGCGGGATATCAGACCGCCATGATCGGCAAATGGCATCTCGAGGAGGAGCCCGCTTCTTTTGACTACTACTGCGTGCTGCCGGGCCAGGGCAAGTATCATGACCCCGAGTTCATCGTTCGCGGTGACAAGCCCTGGCCGAAGAACCTCATCAACCGCCACGGTCAGCATGTGACGGATGCCATCACGGACATCGCGCTCGACTGGATGAAGACACAGCGCGATCCGAAGAAGCCGTTCTTCCTCATGTATCATCACAAGGCGCCGCACGACATGTTCGAGTATGCCGCGCGCTATGAGGACTACTTGAAGGACGCCGACATCCCCGAGCCTGACAGCTTGTGGACGCAGCCCGCGTTCGGCTCCATCGCCACACGTGGTTATCAGGACGAACTGCTGCCCTACATCGGCACGTCCATCGGCGATCGCAATCTGCGTCGCAACTACGTGAAGGAATGGGGACACGAAAACCTGCCGACGGCGGAACAGCGCAAACGCACGGCCTACAACGACTATTTGAAGCGCTACCTGCGCTGCGTGAAGGGCGTGGACGACAGCCTCGCGATCTTCTTCGACTACTTGCGCCGTGAGGGCCTCATGGAGAACACCATCATCGTTTACACCAGCGATCAGGGCATGATGCTCGGCGAGCACGACTATCAGGACAAACGCTGGATGTATGACGAGTCACAGCGCATGCCGTTCATCATCCACTACCCGAACGGCATCAAGGCCGGCACGCGCACGAGCGCCATCATCGAGAATGTGGACTTCGCGCCGACGCTCCTCGACTTCGCCGGTGTCAAAACTCCCGAGTCCATGCAGGGCCGCAGCTTCAAAGCGATCTGCGAGACGAACATCGAGCCTGCTGACTGGAAAAAGGCCGCCTACTACCGCTACTGGATGCACATGTATCATCACGACAATCCGGGGAACCTCGGACTGCGCACGAAGGACTACAAACTCATCTTCTACTACGGCATGGGCCGCGACGACAAGTATCCGCGTACCCCGCCCGGCTGGGAGTTGTACGATCTCAAAAAGGACCCGAAAGAACTCGTGAACGTCTATGACGACCCTGCCTACGCGCAGATCGTCACCGACCTGAAGCAGCAGCTTGCCGACCGCCGCAAAGCCGTCGGCGACGACGGCAGCGACTACCCTGAAATCGAAGCCGTCATCCGGGAGTTCTGGAACTACGACGCCTCCGCCCGCGCCAAAGCCGAGCAGATGTCACACGACTACCGCAAAAT
This sequence comes from Prosthecobacter sp., assembly GCF_020439865.1. Classification (GTDB taxonomy): domain Bacteria; phylum Verrucomicrobiota; class Verrucomicrobiia; order Verrucomicrobiales; family Verrucomicrobiaceae; genus Prosthecobacter. The sequence goes on along the minus strand of NZ_JAGRPF010000138.1, from coordinate 90,786 downwards.
GAAGGAAGCCGAAGCGGCCCGGCCGAAGGCGAAGTGAATTTCGAAGAATGCCGCAAGCTGGCCCTTCGTCCCCCGTTCTAGCACGTCCCTCATGAAAAACGCCCTGTTTGTCCTCCTCGCTGCCGCCGCTGCTTCGGCGGCCGACTTGAAGCCGCTGCTCGCGCAGCCGGACCAGGTCGTGCTGGAAAATGACTTCGCCCAGGCCGGTGCGATCAACAAGGAGCAGTGGGGGCCGCGGCAGGGCACACAATGGGTCATTGAAGACGGCGTGCTGCGCGGCAAACCGTCCACGCCCGAGTATCAGGCGAAGAAGAAGGACCACTTCGGCTACGAGCCGCGTGTCTCGTGCCCAGTCACGCCGGCGCAGTTCATCGCCAAGTTCTCGGTGCGATTCACCGGCGGCAGCGAGACGGCCGTCGTCCCCTTCATCGAGTTCGGTCATCACGTCTGCCGCATCCGCCTGACGAAGGACGGCGCGGAGGTGCTAGCGGACCATGAATCCGTGAAGGTGGCCGCATCTCAGGAACTCAAATTCGAGCCGGGGAAATGGTATCACGCGCTTGCCGAGATGAAGGGCGAGGAGTTTGTCATCCAGTTCGCCGACGGCCCCACGCTTTATGCGAAGCACGCCTGCTTCGCGAAACCGACTCCGAGCGGTGGCAGCGGCCTTGGCATCGCCGGACCGAAGGGCGGCACGGCGGAACTCGACGACGTGACGCTCTGGAGCATCAAGGCCGACGAACAGCCCGGCTGGACTGCGAAGCGTGAAGCGCTGCCGAAGTTCGAACCCGTCGAAGTCGGCAAGAAATCTGCGAAGGCGAAAGGCAAGTGACCGCATTCATGAAAGTTCGTTTCCTTCCTCTCTTCGCGGCCGGCGCCGCTCTCATCGGTGACGCATGGGCCGCTTTGCCCGATCCGCTGCCCGCCTTCCTCGACCAGCACTGCATCGAGTGTCATGATGCCGCTGTGAAGAAAGGCGGGCTCGATCTCGATGCCCTGAAGTTTGATCTCACGAACGCGGACGCCTTTCAGAGCTGGCAGAAGATCTTCGAGCGCGTGCGTGACGGTGAAATGCCGCCCAAGAAAAAGCCGCAGCCCGCGAAGGCGGACGCAGATGCGTTTCTTGCAAGCCTGAAGGCGCCGCTGGTGAAGGCGGACGCCGCCGACATCGCGACGAACGGTCGTGTGCGCAGCCGCAGGCTCACGCGCACGGAGTATGAAAACACGATTCACGACCTGCTCGGCATCGACATGCCGCTCAAGGTTCTGCTGCCGGAGGATCGTGCGTCGTATGGTTTCGAAACGGTGGCCGCGGGCCAGCAGCTTTCGCAGCATCTGCTCGCGCGTTACCTCGACGTCGCCGACATCGCCCTCACGGATGCCTTCAAGCGTGCGCTGGACGGAGACGAAACCTACCAGAAGCATCACACGCCGGAGATGCTCACCAAGAACCGCGGTGGCAACTATCGCGGCCCCGATCTGCGCGATGGGAAGAGCGTCTCATGGCCGATCACGCTGCAGTTTTTCGGACGCACGCCCACCTGGGTGCCGGACGACGGCTGGTATCGCATCACCCTGCGAAATGTTCACGCGATCAACCCCGGTGCCGACGGCACGGTGTGGGGCACGTTGCGCTCCGGGGAGTGCGAATCCAATGCGCCCATGCTCTACATGATCGGCCTCGTCGAGGCTACGAGCACGCCGCGCGATCTGGTTTACGAGGCATGGATTCAAAAGAACCACCGGCTCGAACTCAAACCCAACGACGCCACACTGCGCAAAGCGCCGACGGGTGCAAAGGGCGGCAACGTATCTTTCAAAGGTCGCGATCTCGCCAAGGAAGGCTTCGAAGGCATCGCCCACAGCGGCATCGATGTCGAACGCATCTATCCGAACGCGGATCGTGCCACGTTGCGGAAGAATCTGTTCGGCGAGGCCAATTTGCAGAACGCCGACGCGGCCACGCTCGACAAGCTCATCAACCGCTTTGCCCGCCGCGCTTTCCGCCGTCCAGTGACCGACGAGCAAACTGCCGCTTATCGCGAGATCGGTCGTCAGGCGCTCGCTGACGGCAATCCGGTGCCAGAGGCGCTGCGTGCAGCCTACCGCGCTATCCTGTGCTCGCCGCGTTTCCTCACCTTCATCGAAGCGCCCGGGCAGCTCGACGATCACGCCATCGCCTCGCGTCTCAGCTACGCGCTCTGGGTCTCCATGCCCGACTACGCGCTCATTCAGCTCGCCAACGAGAACAAGCTGCACGATCCGAAGGTCCTCTCGCAGCAGGTGGACCGCATGCTCGATCATCCGAAGGCGCAACGCTTCGTCACCAGCTTCACCGATCAGTGGCTCAAGCTGAACCAGATCGACTTCACCACGCCCGACACGCGGCTGTTTCCCGCCTTTGATCAGGTGCTGCAGGAATCCATGCTGCAGGAGACCCGTGCCTACTTCGCCGAACTGGTGCAAAATGACCTCGGCATCACGAACCTCGTCGATTCCGATTTCGCCTTCCTGAACGGCCGCCTCGCACGGCACTATGCGTCAGGCGGCCAGATTGACAGCCCGGCGAACGCTCCGAAGAACGGCAAGAAGCCCGCCTTTCAGAAATTGCCCGTCGCAGTGTCTCAAAAAATCGTCGCCTCGGAACTCGAAGTCGGAAGCGGCCTGCAAAAGGTCAAACTGGATCCCTCGTCAAAACGCGGCGGGCTGGTGACGCAGGGAGCCATCCTCAAAGTCACCGCCGACGGCACCAGCACCTCGCCGGTTGTGCGCGGCGTGTTCATCAACGAGCGCATCCTCGGCAACCGCATTCCGCCGCCGCCGCCCGGCGTGCCCGCCATCGAGCCCGACATCCGCGGTGCGACGAGCATTCGCGACCAGCTCGACAAACATCGCAACAACGAGTCCTGCGCCTCCTGCCATCAGACCATCGATCCGCCCGGCTTCGCGCTGGAAAACTACGATCCCGTCGGCGTCTGGCGCAGTGGCTACGGCAAAGGCGGTCGCGGTGGTGCGAAGGTGGACCCCTCCGGCACCACGCCCGACGGCGGCACCTTCGCCGATCTCACCACGTGGAAGCAGATTTACACCAGCCGTGCCGACCAGCTCGCCCGCGGATTCACCGACCATTTCATCACCTACGCCACTGGCGCGCCACTGCGCTTCAGCAACGAAGCCGAGCTGGAACAAGCCGTCGCCAAAACCTCCTCAAACGGGCACGGAATGCGCTCCCTGATCCGCGCGGCGTTATTAACCGGCATGTTTTTGGAAAAGTAACCGTTACCACCCGCAATGAGCACCTTCACCTTCAAGAACCACCTCTCCCGCCGTGCGATGCTACGTGGCGCGGGCATCACGCTCGGGCTTCCGCTGCTGGAAGCGATGACGCCTGCGTTTGCGGCGGTCAAGGAGAGCAAACAGGCGAAGCGCTTTGTCGGCGTGAGCATGTCGCTCGGTCTGCACAATCCGAATCTCGTGCCCGAAGGCGCCGGACGTGATTACAAGCCGTCGCGCTACCTGAAAAGCATCCAGGATCTGCGCGAGGATTTCACCGTCGTCTCCGGCTCTTCGCATCCCGGCGTCACCGGCGGTCACACGGCGGAAGGAAGCATCTACTCGGCCTGCCCGAACGCCCGCGGTGCCACCTCGCGCAACACGATCTCGCTCGACCAGCTCATGGCGAAGCATCTCGGACACGAAACGCGTTTCCCGTCGCTCGTGCTGAATACGAACTCGCAGACGAGCCCGAGCTACACCGAGAACGGCTCGATGATTCCCGCCGAAAACAGCGCCATGCGGCTGTTCACGCGCCTGTTTGTCAATGACTCGCCTGCCGAGCAGGAACGGCAGGCGGAACTCATCCGCAGCGGCCGCAGCGTGATGGACATTGTCGGTGCCGAGGCCAAATCACTCCAGCGTGAACTCGGCGCAGGCGATCGCGACAAGCTCGACGCGTGGTTCACCAGCGTGCGCGATTTGGAGCAGCGTCTCGCCTTGAACGAAGCGTGGACCCACAAGCCGAAGCCGAAGGTTTCATTGCAGCCGCCTACCAAGATCCCGCGTGACAACGAAGTCGCGGTGGATGGCATCTTCCTCGATATCATCCACATGGCGCTTGCCACCGACAGCACACGCTTCATCACGCTGCACATCACGGGCAACTCTGTACAGGGCATCGAAGGCGTGGACGAGAGCTACCACAGCCTCAGCCATCATGGCATGGACGAGGAGAAGCTCGCGCAGCTCGCGATCGTCGAGCAGGGCGTGATCAACCAATGGGGCGGCTTCCTGCGCAAACTGAAGGCCGACAAGCTGCTCAACGACACGATGGTGCTGCTCACCTCGAACTTGGGCAACGCCTCCGCGCACGATAACAAGAACATGCCCGTCCTCTTCGCCGGCGGCGGCTTCAAGCACGGCCAGCACCTCGCCTTCGACCAGAAGAACAACTACCCGCTGCCGAACCTCTACCTGAGCGCCCTGCAGCGCCTGGGCATGGAGGAGGAAAAATTCGCCACCAGCTCCGGCACGATGAGCGGGCTGGAAATGGTGTGAAGGATTCATTGGTCAGATTTCGCGGGTCTGCTTCGTTGGAGCATTGCCTATGAAGCGCCTTTGGCCCCTTCTTCTACTCTGCCAGCCCCTGTCTGCCGCCATCCCCGGCATCCAGCCGTTTCTCGACCAGAACTGCATGGACTGCCACGACGCGGAGATGAAAAAAGGCGATCTCGATCTCGCCGCTCTGTCCACCGACGGCTCCAATGCGGCGGCGCTGAAGAAATGGGTGCGCGTGTTTGACCGCGTGGCCGCAGGCGAGATGCCGCCGCCGAAGAAAAAGCAGCCATCGCAGGATGCGGTGCAGGATTTCATGGCCGCGCTCGGCGGCGATCTCGTGAAGAAGTCCAACGCGCAGAAGGGCACCGTGCTGCGCCGTCTGAACCGACGCGAGTATCAAAACACGATCAATGACCTCCTCGGTGTGAAGGTGAACATCATCGACATGCTGCCGGAAGACGGACGCGCCCAAGGCTTCGACAACATTGGCGAAGCGCTCTCCATCTCCGGCATGCAACTCCAGCGCTACATGGAGGCCGCGGAACTCGCCATCAATGCCGCGCTGATGCAGGGCGCACCGCCGGAGGTGAAACTGGAACGCGCCACGCTCGAAAGCGACCGCAACAAGGACAACATCGGCAAGCACTGGCTCAAGCGCGACGACGGCGCGATCGTCGTCTTCAACGAGGGAGGATTCCCCAGCACGGTCATCCCCAATCTGCGTGCCCGTGAGGCCGGAACCTACAAGCTGCGCGTGACCGGCTACGGTTACCAGATCGACGAACCCGTCGTCTTCGCGCTGCGCACCGGCAGCTTCAACTTCCGCAACACCGACACCGTCACGCGCAGCTACCACGAACTGCCCGTCGGAAAATCCGGCACCGTCGAGATCACGCTGCACATGCCGCAGAATCACGGCATCTGGATCAGTGCGCAGGGGCTCAACGGCCCGGATGGTCACTCCGCCGTCAAAGATGGCCCTGCCAAGTATCCAGGCGAAGGTCTCGCCCTTCAGGAAGTCACGCTCGAAGGCCCGCTCGGCGTCGAGTGGCCGCCGCGCGGTCAAAAACTGCTGCTCGGCAACGCCAGGCCGAAGGAAATCGCGCCGGACAAACCTTGGATGAAGGGCAAACCCGGCTACAAACCAAACTTCACTGTCGAAAGCACCGACCCGGTCGCCGATTCGCGACAGGCGCTGCCGGCTTTCGCTGCTGCCGCGTTCCGTCGCCCTGTCTCCGCCGCCGATGTCGAACCCTACTTCAAACTTTTCGACACTGAATTCGCCGAGAGCCACGACTTCCTCGTCGCGCTGCGCACCGCCGCTGTCGCCGTGCTTTGCTCACCCGATTTCCTGTATTTGAAGGAGCCGGCGGGCAAGCTGAACGACCAGCAAATCGCCTCACGCCTGAGCTACTTTCTCACGCGCAGCGCACCGGATGACGAATTGCTCGCCGCAAAACTCACCCAGCCCGACGTTCTTCGTGCACAAACCGAACGACTGCTCAAGGCGGATACGCTGGAACGCTTCGTCACCGATTTCACCGACGGCTGGCTCAATCTGCGCGAGATCGAGTTCACCACGCCGGACAAGCAGCTTTATCCCGAATACGACGGCCTGCTGCTCGACTCGATGCTGCGCGAAACACGCGCTTTCATCACCGAACTCATTCAAAGCAACCTCAGCGCCGCCAACATCGTCCAAAGCGATTTCGCGATGCTCAATGCACGTCTCGCGAGCCACTACGGTATTCCTGACGTGACCGGTCTGGAGCTGCGCAAGGTGAAGCTGCCGCCCGACAGCCATCGCGGCGGCGTTTTGACACAGGCCAGCGTGATGAAGGTCAGCGCGAACGGCACGAACACCTCGCCGGTTCTTCGTGGCGTTTATGTGATGGATCGCATCCTCGGCATGGAGCCGCCGCCACCGCCGCCAGGCGTGCCGGGTGTCGAGCCCGACATTCGCGGCGCCAACACGCTGCGCGAGCTGCTCGACAAACATCGCACGATGGAAAGCTGCAACGGCTGCCACAAGGTCATCGACGCACCCGGATTCGCGCTCGAAAGCTACGACGTCATCGGCGGCTGGCGCGACCGTTTCCGCAGCATCGACAAGGGCGATCAGGTAAACCTCAAGATCGAAGGGCGCCGCGTGCGCTACCGCCTCGGCCCGCCGGTAGATGCCGCCGGAGAGCTCCCGGATGGCCGAAAGTTCGCCAGCTTCGACGAGTTGCAGAAACTCCTCGTTGCCGACCAGGACCGCGTCGCCCGCTGCATCATCGAAAAGCTCCTCGTTTTCGCCACCGGCCGCCCCATGGGCTTCTCCGACCGCGCCGAAATCGACCACATCCTCGCCGCCTCCAAGGCGAAAGGCCATGCGATGCGTGATTTGATTCACGCCGTGGTTCAAAGCGAGGTATTTCACAGCAAGTGAGCCACCTCAGGCATCCGGTTGCCTTTGCGATTGACCGGGGAACCAATGAGCGTCAAGAGTCGCGCCCCGGTGCCTTTGAAAGCGCCTGTTCAACCTTCAAAACATACGACCCTCATGGAAACCGCCCCCACCTCAGTCAGCGTCGGCGCCAATGTGCCCGACTTCGCCATGGAAACCTACGAGCCAGCCAAGGGTGACTTCGGCAAGGTCTCGCTCGCCGACCTCAAGAAGGAAGGCAAGTGGACCGTCCTCGTGTTCTATCCCGCTGACTTCACCTTCGTCTGCCCCACAGAACTCGCCGACCTCGCTGACCAGCAGGACAAGCTCGCCGCGCTTGGAGCGCACGTCATCGCCGTGTCCACGGACACCAAGTTCGCTCACATGGTCTGGCGCAACACGGAAGGCCTCATGAAGAACGTGAAGTACACCCTCGCTGCCGATCCAACCGGCACGGTCAGCCGCCTTTTCGGTGTGTATGACTGTGGCAGCGGCCTGGCCCTGCGCGGCACCTTCATCATCAATCCGGAAGGCAAGCTCGTCTCCTCCGAGGTCAATTTCTACAACGTCGGCCGCAATGCCAGCGAACTCGTCCGCAAGATGGAAGCCAATGTTCACCTCATGGCCAACCCCAGCGAAGCCTGCCCGGCCAACTGGAAGCCCGGCGCCAAAACGCTGACTCCCGGCAAGGACATCGTCGGCAACGTGGCCTCCGTGCTCGCGAACTGAGCGAAGGACTAAACTTCTTTCACAGCCATGCAGACCCGATCTGCATGGCTGTTTTGTTTTTCACCACATCTCCCAGTCGCGTTTGCCCTCGAGCACCATCAGCCACATCGACGCGGCGGTGATGAGATGTGCGTAGCCGCCATTGTCTGAGAATTCGTCCCATGCGACTCCCGGCAGGGTGCTCTGGCAGCCGATGCCGGTGGGAATATAGCCGTGCTCTTTGAAAATGTTCTGCCAGGTGCGAAGGCCGCAGCCGAGTTCACGTTCGAGCCACGCTTTCACATCCCGGTGAGGACAGCGTCTTCCCGTGATGTCTTCGACGTTGATCATCACCTGATTCGCGATGCTGGCGAAATCTCCGCTCTGACTCATCGCCTGAAGCGCCCAACCGCACACCGCCATGTTCTGCGGTCCCATGCGTGATCCGATGGGCAGCGGTTTGCCATGCGGGCCTTTGCCTTGAGAAGCGTAATGCTCGGGCTTGCCATCGATGAAGTTCAGCGTCGTAAGGTCAAATCGATTCAGCCCTGGCGGCACCGGGCCGTCATCGTGATACATCTGCCAGAGCAATGGATGCGTGAAGGCGTCGAACGCGAGCTTCAGCGCGAGCGGTCGTGGCAGCGTGCCATGCTTCGCCACGCCGCCGTAGTAGAGATACATGTCGTCATCGGCAAAGCCGGGTGTGCCACATTTTTCTCCAGGTTGGAAAAACGTGACCGCTTTCGTGAAATGATTCTGGAAGATGCGCTCCGTTTCCTTGTCCCAAGCACCCACGCGCTTCATCAGATCCGCGTCTTTGTTTGTCAGCGCGCAGGCGGCCATCACATCGAAGATGTTACCACTGCCATGACGCGCGCGGCACTCCTGCAGATTCTTCGCTGCGAGTGCGCATTCGGCAGCAAGCTTCCGCTCGTTTGCATCCTGCGAGCCGCGCAACATCACCCACGCCTGCTGCACGAGGATCGCCAGGTCCTGCGCAAGATGATTGGAACTGCCATGCGACCAGCCGCTGAGACGGCATTCCGGGTTCTCCTTGCCCGCGAAGTCGTTTGTGCAGGGGAAAGCGGGGCGCTCCGTCTTCTTGTTGAGCATTTCCAGGCTCACGGATCCGCCGTTGTCCCACCAGTAAGGCACGAACCCGTTTTCACGGCCCTGCAGCAGCCATTCCTTGCTGTTTTTCCACGTGTTGCTCGCTTCTTCGCGCACATCGACCTTCTCGTCGGAGAACAGTTCCGATCCGTGGTTCAGCATCTTCAGATAAAACGGCAACTGCCATTCGACGAGCACCTGCTTGTAATGCGCGTCATCGGTGGCGCGGTGCGCGTTGACCATCGCGTTCGCGAACCACGCGCCGTCGTGCATCGTGTCGAGAGCCTCACCCTGGATGAACTGATCCGGCTGCCCGCGCTTCTTCCACCACAAGTATTCATACATCATGCCTCGCTGGGGTGAATCATCGTGCTTCATATGATGCTCGACGGCGAAATCGCAGAGCTCGCGAATGAACGACCGCGTCTCGTCCGCGGTGAAGGGTTTCATTTCGTCGGCGCGTAGAAACGCCGGGGTGATCAGGAGAAGGAGGCAGAAACGCATGGTGATCCTCAAACGTGTCAGCGGTGACGCCTTTGCACATCAATCATGGCAGAAGACAGCGCCGTGATTCGTTCAGTGAGTCATGAAACCAGCCGTCCTTATCGCCGCCATCGCCCTTTGCATCGTTCCCGCGCACGCGGACATCACCATCGGCAAATTCGACCTGGCGTCGATCCGCGACACTTCAACGTTGGAGACAAAAGTGATCATGGACTGGCATGCTAACCCGAAGGACGCGTCGATCCGTCAAAAGCTCGTCGAGATCACGGTCTGCGAGTGGTGGCCGGGCATGAAGGTGCGGATGCCGGTGACGCTGCTTGCGCCTGCGACCGGCGTCTGCACGAACGTGCTCATCGAAAACACCGGACTGCAGCCCAAACCTGCCGCCGCCAACGGTGCGAAGCTGCGACTGCTCAAGGAGCACGGCGTCGGCCTCGTCTTCATCGGCATGGTGCCAATTGATGCTATGGAGCCGGTCGGAAAACTGCATCTCATGATGGAAGAGCACTTCATTCAGACGAAAGACACGCGCTACACTCCCGCCTGGATTTGGGGCATCAGCGACATGCGCGCGCTTACCGCCGCCATCGCGGAGAAGGATGTGTTTCAACCGAAGAAGGTGCTCGCCACCGGCGGATCGAAGCGCGGTGTCGCCACCGCCGCTGCGGGCATCGCCGATGATCGTTTCACCGCCATCATGCCCGTCGTCGCGCCGGTGATTGAAAGCCCCGGCGGCCCGTATGTCGAAGGCATGATGAAGCCGGAGATCACGCAGATGAATGACGCGTTCATTGCCGCGATGACCGATCCTGTTGGCAAAGAGAAGCTGCTCATTCGTCAAAAGGCCCGCTCCGACGAACGCATCTCCGTGAAGATGGCCCGCGACGCCGGTTGGAGTGATGCGGAGATGAAAACCGCCTGCAACGCCGCATGGGAGGCCTGCCGCACCACGAATTATCTCGATGTGCTCAAACAGCGCGGCACCGAGATCTTCTACAATCAGGGCTCGAACGACAACGTCAGCCCCGGACTCGTCGAACTCGGCCGTCTCTTCCCGCAACTGCCTGTCTACATCGTGCCGGGAGGCCAGCACGGCGGAGCGAAGGAGGCCGGCTTCGTCAAATCCGTCGGCGGACTGCCCGAGGTCGATGAGAACCTCTACGCCTTCGCCACGCATCACTTCTTCGGTGCGCGTCGCATGGTGGCACCGCCGAAAGTGACGACGCAGTGGGACAAGGCCGCGCATCGTCTCTCTGTGAAGGTCGTTTTCCCTGACGGCAGCCAGCCGCAGGAGAACACGCTGTGGTGGTCGGTGAACCGTCATCCGGACTACAGCATTCAGATGGAGTTTGATCCCTGGAGTTCGGCACCGATGCAGAAGAGCGGCACCGCCACCTTCACCGGCGAAACGACCGTCGAAGGCGATGTGAAGATGCTCGATGTCATCACCGTGCATGCGCACACCGAGAACGGTTCCACGCTGACCGTGTCGAGCCCCGAGATCCGGTTGGAATAGACGTTGATTCGTTCCATTCGTGTGGAATCAGACGCCACCGCTTTCCTTCCATGAAATACAGCTACTCCGACCTCGCCAAGATGATCGATCATTCGTTGCTGCACCCGACGATGACCGACAAAGACCTCGAAGAAGGTTGCAAAATAGCCGCCAAATACCAGGTGGCCTCGGTTTGCATCAAGCCTTACGCGGTGAAGCAGGCTGTCGAGTGGCTGCGTGGATCGGGCGTGCTTGTCGGCGCGGTGATCGGTTTTCCGCATGGCAACAGCACCACCGAATCGAAGCGCTATGAGACCGAACTCGCCTGCAAGGACGGCGCGGCGGAGATCGACATGGTCATCAACATCGGCAAGGCCCTCGGTGGCGACTGGAACTACGTCGAAGCCGATGTGAAAGCAGTCTGCGACGAAGCGCACAAGCACGGCGCGAAGGTGAAGGTGATCTTTGAAAACGATTATCTCGCCAACGGTGGCGCGGGGCTTAGCAGCGACGATTTCAAAATCAAACTCTGCCAGATCTGCGAACGTGCCGGTGCCGACTGGGTGAAGACAAGCACGGGTTATGGCTTCGTGAAGCAACCCGACGGCAGCTACAACTACAAAGGCGCCACTGAGCACGATCTGGCGCTCATGCGCGCCAACGTGTCGGAGAAGGTGCAGGTGAAAGCTGCAGGTGGTGTGCGCGATCTCGACGGTCTCATCAAAGTGCGCGACCTCGGCGGCTCACGTTGCGGCGCCACCGCCACAGCGGCGATGATGGACGAGTATCGCAGGCGCGAAGCCACCGGCGACAGCGGAGAATCGTCCGGGAAGATTGGCTCAGGAGGCTACTGAGACCGGTTCAGACCGTGGCGCCACCTTCGTGTGCCTGCACCCAGCGGACGGCGTGATGGATCAGGTCCGGATTGGTCAGGATGTTGAGCTTGTCACGAATCCGCGCGCGATGCACGTCGACGGTTTTGGAGCTGATGCCGAGCATGTGGGCGATTTCCTTGGCTGTCTTGCCGCGTCCGATGAGTTCGAAGACTTCAAACTCACGACCGCTCAGCTCCTTAAGTTCGTTCGGGCGTTCCGCCGTGGCTGTCGCGGGCTGGGTGAGCACGTGCAGCAGACGCTGGGTGAGATTTCCGCTGACGTAGATGCGTCCTGCGGCGATCTCGCGAATGGCGGTGACGAGATGGTTTGGAGCCTTGCTCTTCATCAGGTAGCCCTTGGCTCCGGCGCGCAGGCAGCGTTCGGCATAGAGATCTTCGTCGTGCATCGAGAGCACCAGAATCTTCAGGTCGGGACGGCGCTGGCAGAGAAGGTGAATGAGTTCCAGCCCGCCTTTGTCCGGCAGCGTGAGATCCGTGACGACGACATCAGGGCGGAGCTCCTCCTCCAGACGGGTGGCGGTGGCCGAGTCGGGCGCCTCGCCGCAGACCTCAAGATCCTTGGCGGCCTCGATGCTGAGCGCAACGCCCTGACGCAGAAAGGGATGGTCATCCACAAGCAGCACTCGAATGAGGGGTTGTTGTTGGGATTTCATGACAGGTTTCCAGAGTTTTCCGGTCCGGCGTTGTTGTTCAGGATGTCACCGGCACGCGGCATTCGAGCTCAGTGCCTCCCGCGGCGCGTTTGCGCAAGCGCAAGGTGCCCTGAACGCTGGCGGCGCGATAGCGCATGAAGCGCACACCGCGGCCTGTGGAGTCCCCTGTAGGATGGAAGCCCCGGCCGTTGTCTGAAACACGCAGCACCACCTCGTTGTTTTCGCGCGAGAGCTCGATGTCCATCCGGGTGGCATGAGCGTGCCGGAGCACGTTGTTCAGCGCCTCCTGCGTGATGTAGTAGAGCTGGGTGCCCGCGTCACGATTCACGTCCGAGAAGTTGCCGTTGGACTGCATGCCGCAGGGCATCTTGCAAAGATCTTCCGTGGTGCGAGCCAGCCGCCGCAGCGCGCGCACCAGATCGTCACCCTCTTCCATGACAGGGCCCAGCCCGTGGGCGATGTGACGTGCGTGGTCCAGGGTCTCCTCGATCATGAGGCCGATTTTGCGTGTGGTTTCTGCTTCGCCGGACCGGTCCTCCTTCAAGCGCTGGGCGAGGGCGACCACCGCGAAATGCACGGCGCTGATTTCCTGGCAGAGGCTGTCGTGCAAGTCCTGCGCGATGTGCCGGCGTTCGTCCACGGCGACTCGCATCAGCTCGGATTCAAGATCCCGTCGTCTGGAGATGTCGCGGATAAAAGCGGTGAAGTGATCAAGGCGCGGGCTGACACCGATGGCAACCTCGATCGGAATGAGTGCTCCATTGGCATGTCGGAGCATGGATTCGCGGGGCTCGGTGGAGCGGATGTCAGGCGAGACACGTTTTGCCTCCTCGAAAAACTCGCTGAACTCCTCCACATGCGCCGTGGGCAGAAACGCGCTCAGCGACTGGCCGATGAGCTGTTCCGTCGGCAGGCCGAAAAGACGCAGCGCCGGAGGATTCGCGTTGAGGATGTGACCGACGGCATCCAGCACCAGAACGGTGTCGGGCGCACTTTGCACGGTGGATTGCAGCGCCTCCACGGTCTGGTGCAGTTCATGTGTACGCGCGCGCACCTTGGCCTCCAGCTCGGAGGTCAGTTCCCGGAGCCGCAGCTCGGTGTCCCGTTGTCGCGAGACATCGACTGTAAGCGACACGTAGCCGGTGACCTGTCCGGCGGCGTCCCGCTGCGGGGCGTAGTTGACGTTCACATGGCGGGTCGGGCCGTGTTGGTAGGCAAAGGTGCCCTCAAAATTCACCTCGGTTCCTTCAAGCACCCGTTGAATGTGGGGACGGGCGATTTGGTAAACCGCGTCACCGACCACTTCCTCGAAACGCTGACCGATCAAAGTCTGAGGATCGAGACCGAACCAGTCACGATAGGCCGCATTGCAGTAGCGATAGCGCCGTTCCAGATCGAGCACCGCGATCAGCACCGGCAGCGAGTCGGCGACCTCGGATTCCACGACCGCAGTCACATCGGACAGGATGACAGGATTCTCTGCAGGCAGAGGAGGAGCTGTCTGACCACACGAGCGTCTGACTTTTTTTGTCAGTTCAAACCCCGAAGAAGATGGTCGTGGTCGCAGCATGGCATGGTGTGAAAAACGGAGCGTTTCCAAGATGGCGAGGACACGCCGACGCACAATCATCCATGAGCGGTTTGCCCAATAAGCCTATGGCTTATGCGGGTGGCTGTTGGCGTAGTCGTTGATCGGCGAAAGGACAGAGGACATTGCAGGTTCGTCGGATGGATTCGCACAACGGTGAACCGGTATTCTGGATGGATGAAACAAACATTCCTCCAACCCTCCAGAGGATTCCCATCACTGAACATGGTGATGCCTGTATCTCGATTGCAGTCTGCGAATTCGCATGGGTCTCTGTCTGTGCTCCTGCTTCTGCTGACCTTGTTCACGGGTGTCTTCTCCACTCAAACACAGGCCGCCACGTTCTACTGGGACGCTGATGCCGACGCCACGGGAAACCTCGTGGACGGCACCAATGTCGGCGGAACTGGCACCTGGGACACTATCACCGGCAGCTGGTGGGACGGAGTCTCCGCCGACGTCGCCTGGCCCAATTCACTCACCGACACCGCAATCTTCTCCGGCACCGCCGGCACGGTGACTCTTGGCGGACCGATCAATGCGGGCACGCTGATCATCAACAGCACCGGATACCTCCTCACTGGCAGTACGCTCACGCTTGGCGGTGCGGCGACCATTGATGTGAGCGGCTTGAATGATGTGCGCATCGACTCCGACATCGCCGGCAGCCTGGGGCTGATCAAAACAGGAAACGGCACGTTGAATCTGGGTTCGTCCAACAGCTACACGGGCAACACCACGATCAACGGCGGAATCGTCGAGGTGTACAAGGACGAAAGTCTCGGCACCGGCGGCGGCAACGTTGTTCTCGACGGCGGTACCCTGCGTGCGCTGGGAAACAATTTCTATTCCACTCGTGGCATCACCATTGGTGCGGGCGGCGGCACGCTGGATGTCACACGCAACAACTCCACCTTCGGCTCCATGCGTCTGAAAGGGGAGATCAGTGGTGCCGGCACGCTGACGAAGACCGGATTTGGAGAACTGCGTCTGGATGGCGACAGCTCCGCCTTCACCGGCGACTTCATTTTGGACAGCGGCATCGTGCGTATGCAGGCCTACACGGACCGGGGAACGGTGACGAACATCCCCTCTCTGAGCGGCGCATCCAGCTACACGATCCGCTCCGGCGGGGACTTGATCGTGGCATACAACGCCATCGGCTCGACTCCCTACTACTCGGCGGTCAATGAGACGGCTCCCGTGCACATGGAGGGCGGCCGAATCCAGTTCTACTCGAACAGCAGCGGAGCGGTCAGTCCGTGGACGCAGACCATGGGGGATCTGTTTTTGGACCGGGGATCCTCGCGTTTTTTCATCAGCCGGACCAGCAGCAGCTCGGCGACGCTGTGGTCCTTTGGCGATCTCACCCGCTCGGTCGGTGCGACGGCCGACTTCGACTGGACGACCTCTGCCGGGACACTCGGTGACCCTGGCAACAATCCGCGCATCGTTTTCAACAGCATTCCAGACGCGGTCAATGACGGAATCCTGGGCGGCTGGGCATTGGTGAACCAGATCAACTTTGCCACCTACGATGCCACCAACGGCGTGGCGATTGCGAATTACACGTCTACGGACCTCGCCACCGCCGGTGCTGCGGACAATGTGGACTTCAGCCAGGGGGCCGTCACCACGACGATCGGCGACACGACGGTCAATGCTCTCAAGTGGACGGCCACTGCCGGCGTCACCTCAGGCACACCCACGACCATCATCGAACAGACCAACGGCAGCACGCTGACGATCGACACAGGCGGGCTGCTCGCCATCGGCAACTTCTACAAGTCCATCCAGCCGGAGAGCGGCGGCAATGCCACGATCACGGCGAATGGCGGCGCGTTGTATGTTCACAATGCACAGTTAAACCTGTACATTTATTCCACCATTGCAGACGGTGATATGGCCACTGCCCTGGTGAAGACGCAGGCCGGCAACCTTGTCATTTACAGCAACACCGACAACACCTACTCGGGTGGCACCTTCATCAACGGTGCAGGCAACGTCTATACCGGCACGGTCGACAATCGCACTTATCTGGGAACGGGCCCTGTGTACGTTACACGAGGCATCTTGAACGTGCGGCGAATGGGCGCCACGACTTCGACCGAGGGCTACTCCGTTTTTGAAGGCGGCAGCATCTATCTCGACAGCTCAACGACGGTCTTCAACACTCCAGGGGACCGGTTCACCGTTGATGGAACCAGCAGCTTTGGCGGGCAGTCCACGTCAGCCGGAGGCGGTGGTCTCAACAGTCTGACTTACGTTGCTGGAGCCGTCAGCGCCGGCGGCGAGGTGCATCTCGATCCAGGGGCCACGGTCCTTCACGGCACCAACTCATCGGCCATGGGCACGGGCAACAACACCATTCAGAACCTGCCCAATGACATGCAGTTCTACTTTGGCGATGGAACCACCCAGACTGCCGGATCTGGTGTCACGATCGGCGTCGGCACTCCTTGGAAGGGCATTGGCAATGACCGCAACACCCGCGCATGGGATCTGGGCACCATCATGGTCAATGGCAGCGACTTCGAACTGCACGCCATGCTGGTTCCCAATCAGAATGGCGAAGGTCAGAGCGCTTACACGCTGAGATTGGGCAACGGCACAGGCGCCGGTGGCCCTGTGATTACCGGGGCCGCCTCCACGCCGCTCACCGCGCATGTGACGGGCGGTTATGTGGGCCTTGATGACAGCTCCGCCACCTACGGAAGCATCGCGGCGGGCAGCCCGGTGACGTTCATGGTGGAGCCGGGCGGGACTCTGGAGGTGTCCCAATCAGACGCGATGGGCTCTGGCGACGGCCTGGCGAGCATCATCGTTCTCGATGGCGGCACCCTGCAGCAGTATGGAAGCACGGATGCGGCGCGTCTGGCAGCAGCGGCGACAGGATTGAACGGCGATGTGACGGTTCAATCACGCGGACGTTTTCTCGCGCAAAACACGAACGGCCTGTCCGGCACCGGCCAGCTCACGTTTGAAGCCCGTTCCATCATTCAGATCAACAACAACACCGGCTGGACCGGAGCCCAGGCGCTGGCCGCCATCGGCGTGAACGATGCCATCGTGAAGATCAATGTGGACAACTTCGGCACGGCGGCACAGCCGCTGCTCACGACGTATTTTGACGGCACCGGCATCTATGAGTGGAGCGCCAATGCGAACGCCGCGAACCCTACTTCGGCCGGTACGCCGATTGTCTCTCTGGATGGCGCTCCCGGCTCGGGTCACGGCATCATCATCAACGACGCCTTTGACCGGAGCCTGGATGCGACCTCCCGAGGATTCATCGAATTGAAACCCGGCGGCGCGGGCGGTACCATTGCGTCATCCAGCGGGCATCTGTTCAACATCAACGAGGATGTCGAACTCAACGGCCTGACGCTGACGATCGGTTACGCAGATGTGATCGATGGCGATCCAGGTCTGGGCGATGTGCGAATGGACAAGGTGACTGACAGTGTCGGGGGCGGCAGCATCAACGTGATCAGCGGCGCGCAGTTGCGGATCAGCGCCACCGACGCGATCGACAATTCCATCTTTGTCACCCTGCAGGCCGGCGCCTGGCTGGATGTGGACAACAACGACACCATCCTGAGCGTCACGGGCGGCGGCGTCACCAGCCGCATCCTTGGGGACGCCACGCTGACAGTCACGCAGGCGGGTGATTATGATCTTGGGGCGAGCATTGGTGACACGGCCAACCTGCTGCAGACGGGTGGAGGAATCCTGACCCTTGATCAAGACTCGGACGGCGGCGGCAATCTGGCCGTCAGCAACGGCACGATCAGGATCGGCACGGGCGTCTCCATCGGGAGTACGTTTAACCTGAACCCGACGAGCGGGGGCGTGATCGACCTCAATGGCACGACGAATGCGGTGCGGTCCATCACCGGCAACTCAACGGGAACGATCGAACTCAACGGCGGAGTTCTTGTGTTCGCCAACTCGGGCACGGTGACCATTGACTCGGGCGAAGCGGTGATCAACGGCCCCGGCACCATCCGTCTGATCGGGGAGGGCCAGGTGCGCTTCAACCAGGACCCGAGCCGGATGACCAACATCAGTCAGATCGATGTTTTCAACGGAGAGTTTCGTGTGGATGGAATCGCCGGCACGCCCAACACCTTCCTCATCAATGCACCCGTCATCAATCTGGGTGACGGCTTTGTGACGACGGGCGGAACGGGCTTTCAGGTGTTCCCACGTTTGTATCTGGTCAACACGGAGACGACCCAGACGGCGGAACTCAACGTCAACGGTGGCTGGATCACCAGCGACCTTGGAAACGGCGATCTCACGATCTGGAGCGGAGACATCAACTTCACCGGCACGGGCAACACCAATCTCTTTGACGTGAACGACGCCGGGGTGGGGGATCAACACGAAGTCACAGGCGTCATCGGTGGAACGGGCGGCTTCAGCAAGATCAACACGGGAACCCTGCGGCTGGTGGCAAACAACACGATCTCCGGCGACATCTACATCCAGCGCAATGGCGTGGGTGGCTCGAACATTGATTCTACTCTTTCCCGCGGCGGCATTCGACTGACAGGACCTGATGGCGCGCTCTCCTCCGTCAATTCGATGGTGATCAGCCGCGATGGCAGCTTTTATCTCTTCAACGCCACGGACGTGAACAACGATCGTGTCAATGACACCGCCGATCTCATTCTCCGCGGTCAGGGTCGCATTCGTCTGGTCGGCAACGCGGGATCAGCGGTCTCCGAGACCATGGGGGACCTCATCATCGAATCAGGCTCCGGCAAGATCAATTTCGACCTCGATGACGCCACGCCGCAGACCACGAGCTTCACTTTTGCGAGCTTCCAGCGTGATCCGGGTTCCATCGCTCAGTTTCAGGTGCTCGACAATGTTCTGGGTTCGTTTGGGACCACGGCGCACCTTTTCATTCAGGATGGCGGTGCCAGCGCGACGCTGTATGGCGGCGGAACGGGCAATGGCACGACGACGCAGTCCATCGTGCTGGGCGCCTTTGGCGGCGTGAACAACATCTCCAACCACTTCATGACTTTTGACAGCTTGAACACCACGGAGCTGCGGCCGCTGGATTTCGACACGGAGTATCTGCAGAGCTCCAGCCTCCCGGTCAAAGGCCTCGTGGACGGCGACTACACCGTGCTCTACGGCGTGAATCAGAACTTCATGCTGAACTACAACGTGGACCGCGCGGGTGACCCCGACGGCGACGTGAACTGGTATGGCGACAATCCCAACCGCGTCACGACCAATGTGGCGATGAACTCGCTGCGCTTCGGCACCAACACGCCGACTTCCACCGTCAACAGCAACAACAACAACGAACTTGGTTCGGTGCTGGTGCTCAATGCTGACGTCACCCTCTATCTGGGGGACTCCCTGGGTGCCACCAACGGGGTTGGCTTCGACACCAACGGCTCGGGCATGCTTCTCTTCGGGCGGGACGTCAGCGGCACCAGTGCGGGCAGCAATCAATACATCGCCGGCGGTGTGCTCGACTTCGGCACGCGCGAGGCCATCATTGTCAACGAAAGCGGCAACAGCGCGCTCATTCGCTCCGAGATCGCCGGCAGCGGCGGATTGACGAAGGCCGGGGCGCAGACCGTGTATTTCGACAACAGCAACAGCTACACCGGCGTCACCACCATTGCGGAAGGCATTCTCGTGATTCGCGACCAGCACGGTCTGGGTGACTCGAATCTGCTGAGGATCGAAAATGATGGCCGGCTTTACCTGGAACTCGGCACCAACATGCTCGATTCCGCCTCCGGCGGCGCTCCGGCGAATCTCTACATCGGCAACATCAGCGTTTCGACCAATGTTCTGCACAGCAACAGCGCCAACAACACCTGGGGTGGCGACATCATCGTCGATACCGTGGACGATGCCGGGAACTGGGTCTTCACCCCCTACCTCGGCACTGGTGCTCTCTACACCTTGACCATCGACGGCGACATCTATGGCAATGAAGAAGGCGGACCGGGCGGGATTGCCGCCAATCACATCAATACGGACACCGCGTTGAACGACGCGCGCCTCATCGCCACCAACAGCATCAACTCAGCCGGTGGTGTCATCAATCTCAACGGCCAGTTCCACGACAACCAGTTCGGCGCCATCGCCGCTCCGGTCACCAGTGACAACGAGAACCAGCTCCTGCGCTTCTTCATTCGCGGCAGTGATCAGGCAGTGGTCAATGCGCGTCAGCAGTGGGACGCGGCGGGGCTCATCTTTGTGGAAAACGGCATCCTGCGCTACGAGGGCGATGGCAACTTCTGGACCCCGCTGGCAGCCGCCAACATGAACTCCGCCAACGGGCAGAGCGGCATGCGCATCGGCGGCAACAGCAACAACTGGAACGCAGCGGTCATTCTGACCAAGCCAGGCCAGGCACTCAACATCAGCCGCATCGACATCGGCGGAGACGGCAACAACGACTTCAACCAGTTCGGCAACGACATGCTCGCCGGCACCAACACCTCAGGCACCGTAACTTTTGGTGACGGCACGGACAGGGTTGTTTACAACGGTTCAAGCGCCGCCAACAACTTTGTGCGTGATCTTACCGTGTATCAGGCCGGCGGAGGCACGATGGAACTGAACTTCCGCCTGGATGACACGGATGCGGATTCCCATACCTCCTTTACGAAAATCGGCCGCGGTGTCGTCAACTTCAACGGCCAGAACGATGTGAACGGCGCTGCGCAGAATGGTGATGTGGAACAGCTCAATATGTCCGGTGGATTGCTGCGTTTGACCAATTATGGCAACGCCACGGGACGCCGCTTCGACACCGGGGCCATGATCACCTTCGCGGGTGGCGGCATCGAAATGGATGGTGCCAGTTCCATTCAAAATGAAACGGCCAACTACACAGGGGCGGCCGTGGGGACGGCCTCGCATTTCCCCACCGCGCAGACACTCATCTCAGCCGGCGGCACCGATGTGATCGTCACGTCGAAGGAAGGCCGCATCACCACCATGAACATCGGTTCCACGACTCTGGCCACGAACCGCCTTTCTGGCGGCACCTTGAACTTCGTGGAAAACGGCGCCGGCGGCACCTCGGTCATCACCTTCCGGGGCAGCGGCGGCGGCAGCATCCAGGCGGATGACACCGCCTATGCCTGGGCCACCTACGGCGACAGCTACACCTACAATGCCGCCGCGGCGACCTACACGCTCAACGCTCTCGACTTTGCCATGACCACCGGCGGATCGGGAGACATCACGCAATTTGCGGGCGCCACGCGTCAGGATGAGGACGATGTCACTCTATGGACAGCGGCGATGGATGTCAGTGAGAACGGTGCTGGCTTTAACGGCGGCGTGGCTGCGTCGCCCGTCAACACCCTGCACTTCGACTTTGACGGCACAGGCATCATCGACGCAACCAACGGTCTCGAGGTGACCAACGGCGGCATCATGATCAGCTCCACAGTACTCACGGGCGCCAAGTCCATCATCAACGGTACGCTGATGGCAGGCGCGGACGCCGACCTGATCATCCACCAGTATGGCGGCGCGGCGATGACCATCGGTTCGATCATTGCTGACAATGGCGGCAGCGCGGCGGGAAATGCGCTGGTCAAAACGGGATCAGGTGAGCTCATCCTTGCCGGCTCCAACACCTTCACCGGCCGCACCTTCCTTAATGGCGGTGCGCTGACCATCTCCAGTGATGCGAATCTGGGCGTGGCTCCGGGTGCGGCCTTGGTGGACGCCATTTACATCAACGGCGGCAATCTCAACACGACGGCGGACTTCACGCTCGACGCCAATCGCGGCATCATGCTTGGCGGCAACGGAGGGCAGGTGAATGTCGCGTCCGGAACCACCCTGAGCTATGGCGGCATCATTGCGTCCGAGCCGAATGTGATCGTCAACTACTCGGCCAATCCGGCGGTGGGCCGTATCGACAAGACGGGAGACGGGACGCTGTACCTCACCAACATCAACAACACCTACAACGGCCTGACCGAAATCAAGGCGGGCACCGTGAAATGGGAACCCACCTTTTCGTCGAGCACGACCGCAACCCCGTTCGGATCCAACAGCGCTTTCCTGGACGGCACGATCCTTCGAAGCGGAGCGACTCTGGTGCTCGCCCCCCAGACGCCCGCCAACAACTCCAACTACAACGCTTTCCTGCAGGAGTGGTTCACTTTTGAAGGCGGCAGCGTGCTGGATCTTGCTCCGGTGAACACCGCGGGTGATCCGCACGACATCAACTTTTACTTCCGCGGCATTCTGCAGTTCGACAGCCTCGGCAACGCCGGTACGCCTGATGGTGTGCAGACCGCCGGCACGCTGGCCGGGGCCACTACCATCAAGGTTGGGAGCCAGGGAACCACCAATCTCAACGACGCCGGCGGCTACATCACCGGCGATGGCGGCATCACCAAGATCGGTCCCGGCACCATGTACTTCCGCGAGAGCAATCCAGAATGGACCGGCCAGTTGATCGTCAGCGAAGGCTCGGTGAATGTTTTCAGTGCGGGGAATCCACTCGGCGTCGGCACGATGCCGATCATTCTCGGACACAACCTCGCTGCGGAGACGGCGGGCGAGGAGGTGACTGGCAACTCCACTGTTCAGCTCCTTTATCGTGATGAGGGTGGCTACCGGGATGTGTCCAATGTCAGCCAGGCCATCATCGTGCGTGATGACTCCGGAGCGGGAAATCAGACGAAGCGCATCGGGGCCGTTTACCTGGCCCATGCCGATGTGGTAAACTACAACGGCACCCTCACGCTGCAGGATGATGTGGAGTTCTACTACCAGGACGACGTCCGCAACAGCACCACCCCGACCAACACCTCGAACACTCGAAATGATACCCGGTCCATCGGAGCCCCGACCAATGCCGAAACTGTGTTCATCAATTTCAACGGCAACATCGTCGGCAGCAAAAACATCTCCATCAACGTCCCGCAGGGTGGCAGTGGGAATGTGGCCAACGGCAGCATCCTCGATCCGTTTGATGACTTTGTGATCAACGCCATCTTCGGTCTCAACGGTGACAACACCGGCTGGACCGGCGACCTGCTGATCACCAACAACAGCGCCACCACCGGCGGCAGCGACGTGGACCGCATCGCCATCGTTCGTCTGGGAAACGCCATGGCTCTGAATGACAATCTCGTGAAGTTTGCCTCGCAGGGGCATCTGCAGCTGGCGGGCATCAACAAGACTTTCACGCAGGACTTCCTGTTCGTTGGTGCCACCGGCGTCGCGACCACCGCGAAAATCGAAAACGCCGCGTTCACCGATGTGACGCTCACGTTCTCCGCGGATGGTACGAGGACGGGTGTAAGCTTCCAGGACATTGGGGTGGGGATGGACGACGGGCTCGTCTTTGGCGGAACATTGAGCAATCAGGGGCTGCTGAACGTGGTGAAGACCGGCATCGGCGAAACCGTCTTCGGCGCCAGCACCGGTGGTGATGACATCGCGGATGCCTTCAGCAGTTACTCCGGCACCACCACGGTGCTGCAGGGCACGCTGTATGCCGGCTCGAACAACTCCTTCTCCCCTTACTCTCGTTTCATCGTGAGCGATGGCGCGCTGCTGAGCCCCTACTGGGACAACGCGGGTGCCGGCTTCGATGTCACCATCGGTTCGCTCTCCGGGGAAAGCGGTTCCACGGTGAACATTGAGAACTCCACTTTGAGGATCGGCGGAGACAACACCAACGATGCTGACTTTGCCGGTGTCATTCAAACAAACGCGCTGGGCGCCCCCGGTGCCGGCGCCAACGGGTTCTACAAAATTGGTTCGGGCTCGCAGCGGCTGTCAGGCGACAACACGTTCGTCACGACCAATCTCGCTGTGCGGCAGGGCACCTTGATCGGTGGCAGCAACACGGCGTTTGGGGATGCATTCAATGTCATCAATCTCGGCGGCATCGTGTTCTCCGAGAGCCCGAAGGACGTAGAAGTCGAGCTGCTGCTCGACGGCACCGCCAATGCGGTGGTCAACCAGGTGCAGATGAACAACTTCGACGGCAATGACGAGGGCATCACCGTGATCGGCACACGCGCGACCTCGGGAACCTACGGGTTTGCCACAGGAGGAACGGTGTCGCTCTACCAGGACATCTCCACCAACGTCTTTGTGGAGGCGGACGGCAGCTCGATCTTCCAGTTCGGCGATGTCATTCTTGACGGCGGCTTCGGCGGCGTTACGCCGTTGGTCAAGGTCGGCAGCGGTACAGTGGAGTTCCACACGGCGAACTCTTACAACTCAGGCGGCGCTTGGGCGGCCGGGACGGCCATCGACGGCGGCACGGTCGTGCGTCACGGCACCTTGAGTGTGTTCGACAATGACTCGCTCTCCACCACCATCGTGGAACTGGGGGACATCCGCCGCAATCTGGCCTCGGATGCCTACCTGGCCACCACCCGCTCGCTCATCGCGGCAGCGACCGGCGGCAGCTTCGACGGAAGCAGTGATGGTGCAGGCGGCGCTGGCAATGGCGCCTTCCTGAATGTGACGACGATCGTGGACGGCGTGACCATCACCACGGCGGACATCGGCAAGCGCATCCTGGTGAAAGACGAGGGTGAGAGTCCGGAGCGCAACGGCGTTTACGAGATCGTCAGCCTCGATCCCAACGGCACGCACATGAATCTGGTGCGTGCGGATGACTTCGATGAAACCACCGAGATGCTGTATGGCACGAGCATCGGCGTCACCACCGGTGCACAGGCCGGCACGCGCTTCTTCATGGCCTCCGCGGATGTGAACATCGTGAACGGAGTCGATGATGGATTCGGAAACACGGAGGATCCGGTGCTCTGGCTTGTCGATCTGAACAATCCCGACGTGGGGCTCGTGGCCGGGGCTTCCGGTCTGATCATCAGCACGGACATCGACATCAATGACACCAACGGCACGGGTTCCACCATCCTCGGCGGCACATTCACCACCGGCACCACCGAGTTTTCAGGGGCGATCACATTGCAGCACCTCACACTCCCGGGCGTGGACAACATCCGCGAACTGACACTGACCTCCGAATCGGACGATGCGGGTGGTGGTGTGCTCATCTCCGGGGCAATCGCCACAGCGGATCCCGGCGATGTCCTGAGCGTCAACAAGCAGGGCTCAGGCACCGTGACACTCACGAATGCCGGCACCGCTTACACTGGCAAGACAACGGTGTCCGCAGGCACGCTGGCCATCTCAGGCGACACAGACATCTCCCCAACGAGCTGGATCGAAGTGGCGTCAGGAGCCACGCTTGATTTTTCCGCGTCCAACGCGGGTGATTTCACCTTCGACGGGCCCGTCAGTGGTTCGGGCACTGTTACGACCGGCACAGGCAGCCTGATCATCGGCACAGATGGTGGGCCCGGAGTGATGAGCCCGGGCATGTCCTCGGATCCTTCTGCCATCGGAACGGCAGGTGACGGCATCGGAGTGCTGACGGTGAACGGCAATCTCGAACTCGTCGGAGATTCTTCGGGAGTGAACCGACTCACTCTCCAGATGGGCGCCACAAACGGTGCTGACTACAATGACGCCGCCAATTTCAGCAGTCACCTCGGTGCAGGTGACTTCTCAAGCTGGATCACCACTCAGGGCGGCACCTATGACGCCGAGACCGGCGGCGATCATGACCGCCTCGTGGTCACGGGCGACTTCACCCTCAATAGTGGTGGCATCATCAGTTTCACCAACAACGGCGGCACCGACTATCAGCCGGTGTTCGGAGATGTGTTCAATCTGATCGACTGGGCCACGCTCAATCCCAACAGCTTCAGCGTCGGCGGCAATTTCCGCAGCGGCGGCCTGCTGGGAGATCTGGAACTGCCAGACCTCAGCCTCGCCGGCCTGTTCTTCGAGACCAGTCTCTTCTCCAGCCATGGCATCGTGGTGGTGGTTCCCGAGCCGTCCCGCGTGCTGCTGTTCCTGTTTGGCGTCATCGGCCTGCTGCTTCGCCGTCGCAGGTGACCGGATTTTGTTTGGCCGTTGAGGGCTGCTCCCGGATCAAACGGCAGGTGAAAACCTGCCGTTTGGTTCGTTAGTGATGGTGATGAAGTCCCCCTTTCTGCTTTTCCTGCTGTTCGTCAGCACAGCCCGTGCCGTCGATTTTAATCGCGACGTGCGCCCGGTGCTCGCGCAGCAGTGCTTTACCTGCCACGGCATGGATGATCACGGTCGCAAAGGGAAACTGCGGCTCGATTTGAGCGAATCCGCGTACGGTCAGGGCAAATCGGGTGAAATCGCCATCGTTCCCGGCAAGCCGGACGCCAGCGAGGTCGTCAAACGCATCCTCTCGACTGACGAGGATGAGGTCATGCCACCTCCGCACACGAAGAAGGTGTTGTCGGACAAAGACAAGGCCGTGCTCAAAGCCTGGATCGCCGAAGGCGCGAAGTATGAGACGCATTGGGCTTACACGCCTCCGAATCCATCGAAGGACCCGAAAGCTAGCATCGATCATTTCATCCGTGAGCGCCTCGAGAAGGAAGGACTCAAGCCATCGACCGAGGCAGATCGCTACACCCTCGTGCGCCGTGTCTATCTTGACCTCACGGGCCTGCCGCCGACACCGGCGGAGGCAGATGCCTTTGTGAATGACAAGTCGCCCGATGCTTACGACAAGCTCGTGGATTCGCTGCTTGCCTCAAAGAACTACGGCGAGCGCTGGGCGCGACGCTGGCTCGATCTCGCACGCTACGCGGACACGAACGGCTTCGAAAAAGACCGCCCGCGTCAGATCTGGCCGTATCGCGACTGGGTGGTGAAGGCGCTGAATGACGACATGTCCTTCGACCAGTTCAGCATCAAGCAGCTCGCCGGTGACATGCTGCCTAACGCCAAGCCCGACGACCTCATCGCCACCGGTTTCCATCGCAACACCATGCTGAATGAAGAGGGCGGCATCGATCCGAACGAGTATCGATTCTACGCGATGGTGGACCGCGTGGGGGTCACCGGTGCGACGTGGTTCGGCCTCACGTTGAACTGCTGCCAGTGTCACACGCACAAATACGACCCCATCCTCCACACCGACTTCTACAGCATCATGGCGCTGCTGAACAACGCCAACGAACCCACCTATAACATCCCCACGCCGGAGATCGCCGCGCAGGAGAAGGCGCACGCGGAGAAGATCGCGAAACTGGAAGCCGAACTGCCATCGAAATTCCCCGGCGGCAAAGCAGCCATGGAAAGCCGCTTCGCAGGATGGATGGAAGGCGAGTCGCATCGAGCCTCCAAGTGGGAGATCATTCGCCCCACGGCGATGAAGACCACCATGCCGCATTTGGAACTGCAACCCGACGGCTTCATTCTTGGCAGCGGCGACATCTCGAAGAGTGATGTCTATGACTTGAACTTCAAAGCGCCGATCAAGGGTGTGACTGCACTGCGTATCGAAGTCGCCAGCCATCCTAGCCTGCCGAACGACGGCCCGGGACTCACCTATTACGAAGGCCCCATCGGCGGCTTCTTCCTCAGCGAACTGCAGGCTTTTCAAAGCGGCAAGCGCATCGGCATAAAGGGCGCCGATGCCACCAACGATCAAGAGGCCGACAAGATCAGCGATGCCTCTCCCGCCAAAAAAGCTGCCGCAGCCAAAAAGAAAACCAACAACGCCAGCGCCGCGCTCGATGCGGAGATGTCCAGCGGCTGGCAGGTGCTTGGTGGTTACGGCGTGCAGCACGCAGCCGTGTTTCATTTCGAGAAGCCGGTCGATCTCACGAACGGTTTCGATTTGAAAATGCTTTTCGAAAAGCACTTTGCCTGCCCACTCGGCCACTTCCGCATCTCCGTCACCACCAGCGATCACGCCACGGCGACCGGACATCCGGCGGACGTCGAAAACGCACTCGCCACCAACGATTCATCGAAGCGTGATCTCCTGCTGCGCCGTTTCCTCGAAACCGCACCCGAGACGAAACAGGCCGCGGCTCAGCTCGCAGCCTTGCGCAAAAACCCGCCACGTGGTCAGCCCACGCTGGTGATGAATGAGCGCCCGGCATCCAATCCGCGTATCACGCATCGCTACCATCGCGGAGAATATCTCTCGCCGAAGGAGGAGGTGCCGCCTGCGGTTCCAGCCTTCCTGCCCGCGCTGCCAAAGAACGCGCCTGCGAACCGTCTCACCTTCGCGAAGTGGCTGTTCTCACCGGAGAATCCGCTCACCGCGCGTGTCACCGTGAACCGCCAATGGCAGGCGTTCTTTGGTCGTGGACTGGTGAAGTCGCTCGAGGACTTCGGCTATCAAAGCGAGCCGCCTTCGCATCCGCAGTTGCTCGACTGGCTCGCCGTCGAATTCGTGAAGCAGGGCTGGTCGATGAAGAAGCTGCATCGTCTCATCGTCACCAGCGCCACCTACAAGCAGGGCAGCCGCATCACGCCCGAACTCGCCGAAAAAGATCCGGAGAACATCCTCCTCGCACGCGGTTCACGTTTCCGTCTCGATGCTGAAATCATTCGCGACTCCGCTTTGAAGGCAGCCGGTGTTTTATCGCCGAAAATGGGCGGTCCAGGCGTCTTCCCTCCGCAGCCGGTGAGCGTGACCTCCGAAGGCACCTACGGGAAGTTCGAATGGAAAGTCAGCGAGGGCGACGATCACTTCCGCCGCAGCCTCTACACGTTTATGAAGCGCACTGCGCCCTTCGCGATGTCCACCACCTTCGACGCGCCCACCGGCGAAAGCTGCCTCGCCCGTCGCGAAGTCTCCAACAGCCCGCTGCAAGCCCTCACGCTTCTCAACGACCAGATGTTCATGGAAGCCGCGCAAGCGATGGCGAAGAAAGTCATCGCCGAGTCTTCCACGGATGAAGGCCGCCTCCAAAACCTCTTCCGCCGCTGTGCCACGCGGCCAGCGGCAGCGGATGAGATCGCCATGCTCAAGACTTTCCTCGCCAAAGAACGCGCCCACAAACTCGAAGGCGAAGCACTGTGGACCTCCGTGTGCCGCGCGGCGCTGAATCTCGACGAAACAGTTACCCATCCATGAACATTCCCAACATCACCCGCAGACACTTCTTCCAGGATTGCGCCGTCGGCACGGGCAAGATCGCGCTGGCTTCGTTGCTCGCGGAGTCGGCATATGGCGCTGCGAAGAGTCCGAATGTTGCCGCGTCGTCGCATTTTCAGCCGAAGGCGAAGGCCGTGATTCACATGTTCATGGCTGGCGCGCCGTCGCAGCTCGAAATGTTCGATCACAAGCCCACGCTGACGAAGTATGAAGGCAAGCCGTTGCCACCTTCGATCATCGGCGGTCAGCGTTATGCTTTCATCCGGCCGGATGCGGCGGTGCTGGGGCCGCGCTTTAAGTTTGCGAAGCACGGGCAGTGCGGCGCGGAGCTCTCCGAGGTGCTGCCGCATCTGGCGACGATCGTGGACGACATCGCCATCGTGAAATCCTGCCGCACGACGCAGTTCAACCACGCTCCGGCGCAAATTTTCATGAACACGGGCTTCTCGCAGCCCGGACGGCCCAGCATGGGCTCGTGGATCACTTACGGCCTCGGCGCTGAGACGCGCGATCTGCCGAGCTTTGTTGTCATGAGCACCGGCAGCGGCATCAGCGGTGGCGCGGCGTGCTGGAGCAGCGGTTTCCTGCCGAGCGTGTATGCCGGCACACGCTTCCGCAACACGGGCGATCCCATTTTGAATGTGAGCACGCCGGAGGGCATCTCGTCGGGCACGCAGAAGGACACGATCGATCTCATCAACGCGCTCAATCAGCGCCGCCTGGAGCTCGATGGCGATGGCGAGACCGCCACGCGCATCGCGAACTACGAGATGGCCTACCGCCTGCAAACCTCCGCGCCGGAGTTGATGGATCTCAGCAAAGAAGACGAGGCCACGCTGAAAATGTACGGCTGCGATCCGAAGGTGCCGTCGTTTGCCCGAGCCTGCCTGCTTGCAAGGCGCATGGTCGAACGCGGTGTGCGCTTCATCAACATCTACAACGAAGGCTGGGACGCGCACAGCAACGTAGAAGGCAATGTGAAGAGCAATTGCGCGAAGACCGACCAGGCCAGCGCCGCCTTGGTAAAGGACCTCAAGCAGCGCGGCCTGCTCGACAGCACGCTCGTCGTGTGGGGCGGTGAATTCGGCCGCACACCGATGGTCGAAGCCAGTGTCTCGCTCGGCCGCAGCATGGGCCGCGATCATCATCCGCAGGCCTTCTCCATGTGGATGGCCGGTGGCGGCATCAAAGGCGGCGTGACCCTCGGCGCGACGGACGAGATGGGCTTCAACATCATCGAGGAAGAAGTCCACGTGGCCGATCTGCACGCTACCATTCTGCATCAGTTGGGCATGGATCACGAACGCCTCTCCTTCCGCGCCGCAGGGCTCGACTTCAAACTCACCGGCGTGGAGCCTTGCAAGGTGATCAAGCAGATCATCGCATGATCCCCGCCACTATCGTCCAGGGCCACCGTGTTGCGTCAGGATTGAATGGGAATCCCAAGTTTCCTGGCGGCACGCTGCGAATGCAGCTGCCTTACTTCGCGGCGCTGGGGCTGGACTTGAGTGCATTTTATCCCGGCACGCTCAACGTGAGCATCGCGCCGTTGAGCTATCGTGTGCTGAAACCACGGCACACGTTTCGTGCGCTGAAGTGGCATCCTGAGGATCCGGCGGAGGATTTTTCGTTCTTTGATCTCACCGTGCATCGCAGTGATGGGGCTCCGGTGAGCGGTTGGATCTACTTTCCGCATCCGGACACGAAGCCGACACACTTCCAGAAGCCCAACGTGCTCGAACTGCTACTGCCGTGGACGGAAGGGTTAGGCTACGGCGATCAGATTCATCTGGAAGTGCCGGACGATCAGATGGTTTTCGAACGGTGAGACGCTTGTCAGGCGGACGGTTCTCCCGACGTTGATCCGCCATGACACGGTTTCTTTTGTCCCTGCTGGTTGCTTCCACCGCCTTTGCCGACACGCAGACGGACATCGAGTATGCAAAGGTGGGCGGCACATCGCTCAAACTCGATCTGCATCGCCCGCAGGCGGAGAATCCGCTGCTCATCGTCTATGTGCATGGAGGCGCCTGGCGTGCAGGATCGAAGTCCGATGTGCCGATCGCGAAGCTGATGGATCGCGGCTTTGCGATTGCGAGCGTGGACTACCGGCTTTCGACGCAGGCGGTGTTCCCTGCCCAGGTTCATGACATCAAGGCGGCGATCCGTTTTCTGCGGGCGAATGCCGGGACGTTTCACGTCAACACGGACAGGATTGCCATCGTCGGCTCATCAGCCGGAGGTCATCTGGCGGCGCTGGTGGGGGTGAGCAATGGAAACCCGGCGCTCGAGGGCAAGGTGGGAGATCATCCGGATCAAAGCAGCGACGTGCAGGGCATCGTGAGCTTTTACGGCGCTTCGAATCTGCAGTCGATCCTTTCCCAGAGCACCGAGTTTGGTCTCACCGTGCGGATTCCGGCTTTGAAGCTGCTGCTGGGAGATGTGCCCGACAAGAAGCGCGATCTGGCAAAACTGGCGAGCCCGGTGGCCCATCTCGACAAGAGCGATCCTCCGCTGCTGCTGATTCACGGCGACGCCGATCCGCAGATGCCACCGGCGCAGTCGCAGGAACTGGCCCGTGACTACGAAGCGCTGAAATTGCCTGTCACGCTCATCAGACTGCCGGGCAGCAAGCACGGTGGACCGGAGTTTTACGACGATGAGCGCACGAAGATCGTTGCCGAGTTCCTTCGCAAGTGGGTTCGACAACAGTGAGCCGCCTGATCATCCAGGCTTTACGCAGACGCAGTTCCCGCCTGATGAACGGTGATCTGGGTGAACGGGATGTTCCAACCGTTTTCATTGCAGGCATCCACACAGATGCGCTGGATGACCCGTGTGAGGAAGGAATGACGCTGAGCAACCTCACCGGAGAAATCGGCGAGGACCGTGTAGTTCAGCGATGAACTGGCGGCTTCGCTCAATTCGGCACTGACGTTCTTCAAATTCTCTGGTCCCACGATGACGCGCAGTTCCCGTTCGAGGTGTTCTTTGAGCTTCGCGGGAATCTCGGTGGTGCATAGCGCCTGGTGCCGGTAGTCGATGCCGAAAATGCTGCGCACGCGGAAGTTCTTTGTCAGATTTTCTGGACACAGCTCCAAAAACGCTGAGGTGGGGTAGGTGCGGCGACTGCCTCCGAGCAGCACGAGCTGCACCCATTCTGGCGACTGTGCGACCACTTTCCCATGCGTGCCGTCGCTCAGGCAGACCCAGTCGTCCACCGCGCAGGGGAACCACAGCTCGTCTTCTGACGGGCGCGAGATGAGAGCGGTCAGATCCCGCAGGGGCAGACGTATCTGGCCGCTGTCGAGCGCAGGATTGTGCAGTTCGGAAAACACTCCGATGGTCCGCACCTCCCACGGCAGGCCGTTGTAGATCACGCGTTCGCCTTCGCGGACGGAGCCCAGGTTGAGGAGGATTTTCAACTGCTCGTAAACAACAGGCAGGGTTTGTTTTCCGGTCCAGGCGATGCCGATTAGGAACAACGTGGCCAGGCCCAGCAGCACCCAATCGCCCGCAAGATAGAAGACCAGGAGCGCAGAGAAGGCTGCCAGCAAAAAGGAGCTGACATGGTAGGCCACCACGACCATGCGCAGGCCAAACGAGCGGTTCTTGCGCCGAAGCTGCGGCAGCATCTTCAACCGGCGCCAGAGCAAACGCAGTCCGCCGAAGATCAGCAGGCTGACGCACACGGCCATGAGCAGGTTGCGTCCGCGTTGCTTGAAGAAGCCGCTGGTGACATCGCGAAGTGCGCCGAGCACGCCACCGCGCTTTGTTTCGAGTTCTTCGAGCCTGAACTCGGCCACGGCCAGCTCGGTGTCGGAGTCGTTCTGTTTCTTTTTCCAGTTGGCGAGCAACTCCTGGATCAGCGGTTTGAGCGTGGCGTCCTCCTCCTGTTTCAACTGCTCCCCCAGACGCTGCGTTGCCACCTTGGCCAAAGCGCTGCGCTGCTGCAGTGCGGCGACCTGACGGCGCAGATTCTCCGTTTCACGTGGAGAGGCGGTCATCTGCTTCAGTTCCTGAATGATGGGAAGCAGCAAATCCCGCGTCTCCGCCTGGAGATCCATGGTCTCATTGATTTCGGGTGAACCCGAAAGCGGGTCGAAACCTGTGACAACGAACTCGAGGTTTTTGAGCAGTTCCTCACGCTTGGCCCCGAGCTCCCGGACCCGGGCCTCGGCCTTTTCCTTCTCATCCGGCGGCAGCTTGTTTTTGAGGCGTTCGCGTTCCACTTTCAAATCGCGATCCAACTGCTTGAAGGACTCGCCCAAGGCTGTGAGGGCGACCTGGGACCGCTCATGATCGTCGGATACTCCGGGCGCGGAAGGGGGAGGCGGGGGATTGGCTGCCGTCTGGCACAGGCCATCCACGGCGGTCAGCGTGATTGCAATCATGCTGACAAGGCGCCACCTCTTCAGGGCTATGGTTGGCGGGTGAAGCATTGTCTGTGCAGTGGAGCACAGATTGACGGGGCTTTCACGCGTGAAGTGTCAGCGCGTGTTGCTGGTCCTTATCGTTGCTCGAGTGTCCAACGTGGCACACAGCCTTGATGAGCCTGAGTGACGGTTGCGGCAAAGTCGGCCAGGTATCCGAAAGGATGGCGCACAGGCAGGATGCTGCGGGGACGCGAATCGAGATCGGCATTCACGTGGATCGTGCCGGCAAGGAGGTCGAATTCGATCTCGTCATCGTTCTGCACGACGGAGATCGGGCCGCCCACGGCCGCTTCGGGGCTGCAATGAACGCCGACAGCACCGCCCGAGACTCCGGAGACACGTGTGTCGGAGAGAAGTGCGACTTTGCCATACAATTCGGGCACGGCGAGCGCGGCACTGGCCACATGCATTTCCGGCATCCCGAGTGCGACCGGGCCGCAGCCGCGGATGACAACGATGTGGCCGGGTTTGATCTGGCCTGCTGCGGCAGCATCGGAGACGCCTTTGGAGTCTTGGAAGCAGATGGCACGGCCACGGAACTGCGGTTCGTCCAGTGAGGAGACTTTGAAGACAACGCCGTCCGGCGCGAGATTGCCGAAACAGATCTGAATGTCGGCAAACTCTTTGAACGGCGCGTCGATGGGGGCGATGAGTTCGTTCGGGAAGGGGACTTCAGCGGCGTTGGCGAGGTTTTCCGCGAGCGTTTGCCCGGTCACGGTGATGCAGGAGCCGTCGAGCAGGCCGGTCTTCATGAGGTGCTTCAGCAGCATCGAGGTGCCGCCGAGACGATGGAGATCGACCATGGTTCCGCGACCACGCGGGGCGAAATTACACAGCACGGGCGTGCGGCGGCAGATGGCCTGCACATCATGCAGGGTGAAATCAATTTGCGCCTCACGAGCGACGGCGAGCACGTGCAGCACGCCATTGGTGGAACCGCCAATGGCCGCGATGGCGGTCATGGCATTGGTCAGCGAGGCCTTGGTGATGATGTCGCGCGGACGCAGGTTCAACTCCAGCAGGCGGCGCACGGCCTTGCCGACACGCAGACATTCCGCCCGCTTGCCGGCTTCAATCGCGGGCATGGAGGAAGTGTCCGGCAGGCTGAGGCCCAGAGCCTCAAGGGCGATGCCCCAGGTGTTGAAGGAGGCGGCGATGCCACATCCGCCCGCGCCAGGGCATGCGGTGCGGATGATCTGTTCCGACTCCTCATAGCTCATGGTTCCCTGCTTCTCCTTCGCGGCGGCGTCATAGACGTCGAGGATGGACGTGGAATGCCCCTTGTGACAGCCGGGCATGATGCTACCGCCGTTGACGATGAGGCCGGGGTAGTTGGTACGAGCCAGAGCCATCGCAAAAGCGGGTCCGTTCTTGTCGCAGTGATGCAGGCCGATGAGGGCATCGTAGCAATGCGAGGTGCACACCATCTCCGCTCCGTTCGCCATAAGATTGCGTGAGCAAAGGGATGCGGCGCCGCCGACGTTGCCTTGCGTGATATTGTCGCTGACGGGTGAAACGCCGAATGGGAAACCGATGAGACCTGCATCAGCGCAGCCCTGCTTGATGAGCTGGGCCAGCTCGTGTGCGTGAACGTTGCAGATGTTGCCATCAAGCAGCGGCGTGCCGATGCCGATCTGGGCTTTGTCAAAATCCTCCGGTTTGAAACCTAGGCCCCAGAAGAAGGCATTGACGCCACGCTGCCAGCCGTGGGTGAGGTTGCTCGAGTTCCAGTTCAGCGATTTTTCAGTCATGAGGCGCGGATGCTAGACAGAAAGCCGTCCCGCGCCAAAACAAAAGCTCCCGGCCAGCGAACTGACCGGGAGCTCAACCTAATAATCAGATGAGATGCAGGCCTGAAGCCCGCGTGGAATCAGAAGGAGACGCTCAACTTCACGCCACCGAACATTTCGTTGTCGTGGGTGGCGTTCATGTAGTTGCGGGTGCTTCCGGCGAAGTTCCACGCAACGTAAGGAGTGAGCGTGGCGATCTTCGTGAGCTGAATCGGAGTGGCGATGCTGAAGAGCACATGGGTGAAGCCGCTCGACTGAGTGGCGACGCCTGCGAAGGTTGGACCACGGGTGCCGGTGTAGTAGTCGATGCCATAGCCAGCCTGAATCGCGGGAACGATGCTGAGCCAGTCGTTGACGGCATAGGTGTAGTCAGCGGCAACTTGGAAATACTGACCATTGATGGTCAAGTCATAGTAGTAGCCGGTGGAGAAGTTGAAGGCACCGAGCGGAATGGCAAGGGTGACGCCGACTTCGTGTGCACCCGTGAGACCGAGTTCTGCATCACCAGCGGCATTGGAAACGCCGTTGAAGGTGCCAGAGTAGGTGTCCGGGTAGCCGTAGTATTGATACTGGACCCCAAGGGTGGCGAAGCCCACATCGTAGCTAAGAGACGTGTAGAGATCATACTCGGAATAGTCGAAACCGTTCCTTGTGTTCACACCGGCAGCATTCTGGAACGGAGTTTGCAGGGAGGAGATATATCCGCCACCGAGACCCCAGGTCAGGCTGCCAGCGCCGTCTTCAGCTGCACCACCGATCACCGGAATGGAGAGATTGATGAAGGAGGAGATGATGTTGTCTGCGAACCACAGACCGCGGAAGTAGTAGCGGCTGTCGTAGGCGACGCTCAGGTCGGCTCCGACGGAGTCGAACAGGGTTTCCGGCTCGGTCACCGGCATTACCGGCGCCTTGGCGGGAGTGCCGGCGGATGCGTTCAGAGCTGCGCAGGCAGCGAGAACGGTCACCGATTTGGCAATGAGGGATGTCATGCTTTTGGGCTTCATGTGTTGGTCGAGTATAGTTATTGTTGGTGTTGAGGCGCCGAACTGACCGGGAAGGCCGTGCAGCTTGCAGGCTCTGATAGAGCAGAGGCCGTGCCAATTTTTGCCATTCTCGGGAATTTGTGAGGCTGTCGATCCAACGTGGACAATTCATTTCCAGCGGGCCCTGCCATGCCGCCCCTCTGATGGTGCTTGAAAATGGATGATTGACTCCGATGACACTGGCTCCTCCCCTGGTGGTTCACGTTGGTTTCTGCACAAAGCTGACAACTTGACGAATGCAACAGACACAAAAAACCCCCCCGACCGTGAGGCCGGGGGGGTTCATAGACTGATCTGTTCTGAACGGATCTTCCGAAGGGAAGACTGGTATTAGAAGCGGATGGTCAGTGCGGCACCTGCGTACCAGACGGTTTCAAAGCCGGTGCTTGGCGGATTGATGCCAACACCAGCAAGCGCTGCATTGGACTGGGAGGACTGAGCCACATTGCTCAGAGCGCCCATGGGCATGTTGACGGCGACATATGGCGTCAGAGTCGCACGGCTGTTGAGCTTGATCGGGAAGGCGAGCCTGATGTTGGCAGCGGTCCAGCCAGAAATGCTGTCACCACCGCTTTCAGCGACACCCGAACCAAAGATACCACCGGCACCACCAAGGAAGCTATTGGCGGCATCCGGGGTGAACTGCCAGCTGTAGCTTGCGACGTAGCCAACATTGAAGCTAGGCACAAAGCTGATGGAGTCCGTGATAGCAACCGTGGTGCTGGCGGTGAGGTCGAAGTACCAGCCACCGTTGGTCATGTCATAGTTGGCACTGGAAGCGAGGTCGATCGGGCCAACGGAGGTGTTGACGCCGAGGAAAACTTCCTGAGTGTCATTCATGCCATGGTAGCTATTGCCAAAAACAGTTGGGCCATTCCAGACCTTCTGATCGGCCAAGTCACCCATGTTGAGGAAGTAGCGGTAGCCAAGGCTCACGGTGGCAGGACCAAAGTCATGCGCGAAGGACGCAGCCATCTGGAGACGCTGGAACGAATTGCTATCGTTAAAGGGAACACCAATCCCGGCGAAAGCAGGAGTAAACGCATCGTTGTCACCAGCAAGGAAGCCCCAGTTCACATCCCAAAGAAGGGAAGTGCTGCCAGCGCCGTCTTCACCGGCACCGCCGACGAGGAGGATGTCTCCGTTCAGGCCAGCACTGACCCAGTTGGAGCCGAAGTTGACGCCACGCCAGACATAGCTGGAGTCGTAGCCCAAGGAGGCGTTGATGCCAAGGTCGTCGTTCGGGCAAGGAGCGATCGGGTTTTTAGGAGCAGGAGCGGTTCCGGCCACAACGGGAGTGGCGGCCAGTGCCAAGAACCCCAGCGTTTTCAGCAATGCGTTCGATTTCATAGTCTGATTAGTTTGGTATTAGGTTGGTTGGGTTGAGGTCGGACACTCGCATGGAATACTTCGAAGCAGAAGCTTCGAAGTATGGTACGTGAGCCGTTCAGACAGATTAAATAGCAGGTGCCGCAACCACTGAAAAGTATTTTCTTTATGTTTTAGGCGTTTTTTCGCGTTGGCGGCACGCATATAGCTTTTGTACTGACTTTCGGCCGTGCATTGCTCAAAGGAGCAGGAGGTTTGTTAGAAGTTGAATGAAGGACGGAAGGAGGCTACTCAAGAGGCATGATCCGTGCATTAATTTCGGTTTTTCTCCTGATCTTGTGGTTACCACCTCGCTCCTTGCAGGCTTCCACCCCCTTGGTTCTGACAGTTCGGGTGCATTTGGTGCAGTCAGTGACTCATCCTAGACTCCAATCAACCCTTTCAGAGGCAGGTGTCCGGGCTATTTTTGACGATGTGAACGTAATCTGGGCCCAGGCGGGCATTCGTTTTGAAATTGAAGCCATTGGGACTCTTCAGGCCTTGAACATCCCCCCTAAAAAATGGTTCGAGAAGGACCGCAACTGGGTTAAGGCAGCGATTCCCACGAGTGAATTCAGCCCTGCCGCCATTGATGTATGTTTTGTGAAGGAAATGGGCCCCAATGGTTTCTTTTACGGAGAGCCGGTTGTGGTGTGTGAAAACCCCGAGTTCACAAAAGTGAAAGGCGGAACGGACAATGCTGTTGCACGTGTGGCTGCTCATGAACTGGGTCACGTTTTGTTCCTTAAGCATCGGCAGGATCACACTAACCTGATGGCTTCTGGGAGGAATGGAGTTTCGTTGAATCCACAAGAGATTACGGATGCAAGGGGGCGGGCCCTGCAGATTCTGGGACAACCTCAAAATCCCTGAGCTGGAGCACCTTCTTTAAAGCGGCTCCGAGCGCTTCGATCTGGAGGCGGGAATGCAGGGCGCTGACGGTGATGCGCAGCCTGGCGCTGCCTCGTGCGACTGTGGGATAGCGAATGCAGGGAATAAGGAAGCCACTATCTCGCAGGCGGCAGCTGATCGCCATAGCCTTCGAGGATTCACCCAAGACAACCGGGAGGATGGCGCCGGGCGCAGGATGCGGATCGACTCCTATTTCGGCCAGCACTTCCTGCATCCTCAGGGCATTTTGGTGAACGGCTTTTCTCAGAGTGGTTCCCTGTTCATTGCGGACCAAATCGAGCATGACTCCCAGTGCATATGACAGATGAGCGGGTGGGGCTGTGGAGTAGATGAAACTGCGGGCTCGGTTGATCAATAGGTCGATGACCTGTCTTGATGCAGCCAGATACCCGCCACTCAGGCCAAAAGCCTTGCTCAGAGTGCCCAAATGAAGATCCACCTGCTGATCGACTCCGAGTTCTGCAGCGAGTCCTCTTCCTTGGGGGCCCAGAACGCCCACGGCGTGCGCTTCGTCCACCAGCAGCCATGCCCCGAATCTAGACTTAAGTTTCACGATCTCCCGTAGCGGAGCCGCGTCACCATCCATGCTGAAAATCGATTCGGTTGCCACCAGCACGCGGCCCTTGGCCGTTTGGAGCAGTCGTTCGAGCTTTTCGAGGTGGTTGTGGGGAAAAACGCGAATCGTTGCTCCGCTAAGCCTCGCCGCGTCGACCAGACTGGCATGGCAGAGCTTGTCGAGAATGATCGTATCACCCGTGCCCACCAGTGCCGGGATCGTTCCCAAAGCCACAGCAAATCCGCTGCTGAAGGTCAGGGCGGCCTCGGTTCCTTTGAAGTCGGCCAAGGCTTCCTCAAATTTGGTGTGCGCACGGTGAGTGCCGCAAACCAGGCGCGAGGCCCCGGAGCCACCACCGTATCTGGCCACTCCTTCTGCGAGCGCTGAGCGCACTTCAGGTGAACCCGCCAGACCAAGATAGTCGTTTGACGAAAAGTTAATCCACTCCCGGTCTCCTGCGCGAACGATGACGCCATCCACTTCGTCCAACGGCCTCAGTTCACGCCAGAGCCCCTGCGCGCGCAGATCGTCGAGTTGTGCGGCGATGTTCCAAGAATCGGGGCTTTCCTGCATGCGTCACTCCTTCAAGCGGCGTTCCACCACGTCGTCCTTCGCCACACCGAGCGTCAGAGCCTTTTCATAATGCCGTCGCGCCAGTTCGATGACGGGAGGCCGGCGTTCCAGCAGCATCAGAGCCATGTTGAAGTGCGCGATCCCGTAGTCCGGCTTCAGATCAATCGCACGCTGCAGCTCTGCCTCTGCGGCGTCCGTCCAGCCCAGTCCCTTGGCGGCGATTGCCAGAAAGTTGTGCGCTCGGGCGTCTTCTGGGTCCTCGTGGATCGCCCGGGTGAAGCAGGAGATGGCGCGATAGGTGTCCCCTTGGTTTTGCATCAGAAGTCCCAGCGCGGTCCATGTCTGTGCTAGTTGCGGATTGATCTGCACCGATTTCTCAAAGCATTCGATGGCCCGTTTTGCGTCGCCGGCTTGCTGCTCCACTGCTCCTAGGTTGGCCCAGATCAGGGCATTGCCATCATCGAGCTCCAACATCTCTTCATAGGCCTTGCGGGCCGCTTTCCAGTCCTGCTTGCCAAATGCTGCGGCCGCGCGCTCGCCCAGCACTTTGGTGAATGGTGGCAGCATGCCGGTCTTATCCATCTTGGCCGGGTTGATGGGGGCTGCTTCCTGCCCGTGGCAGAACACGGCCGACATCAGCAGCAATGCGGAGTTTTTGAAGTGATTCGAAATCGCCATGCTCATGACTATGCGCCGAATCCGGCGCAGGAAAACTTCTTGCGCATGCCTTGTGAACAGGAATGTTCACCCGAACAGCCAACATTCCTCATGTTTCTCGACACCGACACCCGCCTCACGGCCCGCCAGCAGGAATTGCTCGAATACCTGCGCACCTACCAGCGCACGAACGGCGTCATGCCCTCCACGCGGGATATCCAGCGTCACTTCGGTTTTTCCAGTCAAACCGCCGCCATGAGCCACCTGCGGGCGCTCGAAAAGAAAGGTGTCATCCAGCGGCATCCTCACAAAGCACGCGCCGTCGTCTTTCCCGAGGATCTTGACCGTGCCGAAATAATCGACATTCCCGTTTTCGGTCAAATCCCCGCCGGCATGGCCGCGGCGGACATGGTGCAGCATGCGGACAAATGCATTTCCGTCGATGTGAACACCCTCGG
Organism: Prosthecobacter sp.; assembly: GCF_020439865.1. Classification (GTDB taxonomy): domain Bacteria; phylum Verrucomicrobiota; class Verrucomicrobiia; order Verrucomicrobiales; family Verrucomicrobiaceae; genus Prosthecobacter. Next base: position 50,057 of record NZ_JAGRPF010000138.1, on the reverse strand, counting down.
CATCCCGCGCACGGCGAAAAGCTTTGCCCTTCAAGTCCGCGGCGAATCGATGATCGGCGCCCTCATCGGCGATGGTGATCTCGTCATCCTCGAAATCCGCGATCCAAGACCGCGGGACATTGTTGCCGCACTCATCGACGGTGAAACGACACTCAAGCGCTACCTCGTCAAAGACACCCAGCCCTTCCTGAAAGCCGAGAATCCAGAGTTTCCTGACCTCATTCCAGCGCGTGAACTTCTCATTCAGGGCGTCATGATTGGCCTAATTCGTCACGTGCGGCAGAACTGAGCCCGTTCATCCCACGTAGCGCTCCCGCAGGTGCGCGATGTGCCATTTCGCATCGGTCGGCTTGCCGGTCGCGTTCTCGATGATCTCCTGCGGCAGCAGCGCACCACCCTGTGAGTGCACATTGTCGCGCAGCCACTTCAGCAGCGGCGCGTAGTCGCACTTCTCCAGCGCGTTCGCGATTTTCTTCTGCTTCTTCGCTGCATGGAAAAGCTGCGCCGCATTGAGATTGCCGAGCGTGTAAGTCGCGAAGTAACCGAGTCCGCCCATGCTCCAGTGAATGTCCTGCAAGCAGCCGCGGCGGTCATCCGGCGGCGTCATGCCGAACAGTTCCCGATACTCTTCGTTCCACACCTTCGGCACATCTTTGACAGCCAGTTCGCCCTTCACGAGACGACGCTCGATGCCAAAGCGCAGCAGAATGTGCAGATCGTAGGTCGCCTCGTCCGCCTCGACTCGGATGAAGCTGAACTCGCTTCGCAGCATCTCCTTCATGAAGGCGTCCAACTTCACCTTTTTCAAATGCGGAAACAGCTCCTTCGCACGCGGCAGCCATTTCGCCCAGAAAGTGCGGCTGCGGCCCACATGATTCTCCCACAGACGGCTCTGCGACTCGTGGATGCCCAGCGACGCCGCACTGCCGCTCGGCATGCCGTAATCCAGCCCCGGCAGGCCCTGCTCATACAAACCGTGGCCTGCCTCGTGCATCACGCCAAAGAGCGACGACAGAAAATCCTTCTCGTCATAGCGCGTCGTCAGTCGCACGTCGCCGGGGCCGAGCGTCGTGCAAAACGGATGCGCCGTCGTGTCGATGCGGCCCGCTCCGAAATCAAACCCCAGGCTCTCCGCGATCTCGCGGTTCAAAATCTGCTGCTTCTCGATCGGATAGCGCCCCTTGAGCACGCCAGGCTTCACCTTCTTCGACCTCGCCACCGCAGCGCGTGCGATTTCGGCCAGTTGCGGCCGCAGTTTGGCAAACAGCGCCGCCACCTCACGCGTCTTCGCGCCGCGCTCATACAGGTCCAGCAGCGCGTCATACGGCTCATCTTCGTAGCCAAACAAATCCGCCTTCTTCCGGGCGATGCCAAGGATCTTCTCCAGATGCGGGGCAAACATCGCGAAGTCCGACTTCGACCGCGCCTCAGCCCACGCCGCCTTCCCTCTCGCGGTCACCTCACTTTCCTCCTCGACCAGTTTCTGCGGGAGCTTTGTCGCTTTGTCGATGTCGCGTCGCAAACCGCGCACGTTCGCCGCCTGCGTCGGATTCTCCGGCATCTCCGTCTCCGCGCGATCCAGCAGCTTCAGCGTCCGCTTCGAGGTCAGCAACGCGTGCGCCTTGCCTGTCAGATACGAAAGCTGCCTCGCGCGATGCTCCAGCGCCTTCTCCGGCATGTAAGTTTCCTGATCCCACCCCAGCACCGATTCAGTGGACGTGATGAGGGCGATTTCAGAGGTGACTTGGCAGAGAGACTGGTAGGCGGACATAGAGGTCGCCACAGTGACGCGCCTGCGACTGAGAGCAACCTCAAGCGCCGATCGGATGCCACGTCGTCTTGAATTCGATCAGCGCCCGAATCTCCTCCGCGCCCTGCAATTTGTCCGCTAACCAGTCGATGGGTTCCTCGGCCTTCAGCAAACACACACGCTTTACGCTCTCCGCCGCGCCGAGGCGCAGCGCCTTGCGCTCCTCCGCATTCGCCACACCACTGATCGCACGCAGATGCTCGTGCGTGGCAAAAGTGGGGATCAACTCGCTTCGCACGCCGGTGAGCAGGTTCACCACGCCGCCGGGCAGGTCGCTTGTGGCGAGCATTTCGCCCAAGAGGATGCTCGGATACGGCTGCGTGATGCTGGCGAGCGCCACGACGCTGTTCCCGCTCGTGATCGCGGGCAGAATCAGCGACAGCAGGCCCAAAACGGGCGCGTCATCCGGCGCGAGGATGCCGACGATGCCCATCGGCTCGGTGACGGTGAAATTGAAGTGGGCCGAAGCCACCGGATTCACGCTGCCGAGCACCTGCTCGTATTTGTCCGTCCACCCCGCGTAATGCACCACGCGCTCAATCGCCGCCGCGACCTCGCGCGAGGCCTCCGACTTCGAAACGCCGCTCAACGTGATGCTGTCCGCCAATTCGACGCCCCGCGCCTCCATCATCTCCGCCAGCCGATACAAGATCTGCCCGCGATTGAACGCCGACCTCTTCGCCCACCCCGGCCCCGCCTTCGCCGCCGCCTCCACGGCATTGCGCAGATCTTTGCGCGTGCATTGCGGGATGTTTGCGAAAAACGCACCCGAGGCGTCATGCAACTCGGTCACGCGTCCGCTTTCGCTGCGAATGAACGCTCCGCCGACATAGCATTTGGGGGTTTTGGTGATGTGAAGGCGGGTCATGAATTGGAAGCGTTGGATGTGGCGGAGCGGGCAAATGACGAAACCAGAATGGCGAATGACGAAAAACTCAGTAACCGAAGTGTGATGGCGACACGAGCGCACCTATGATATCGACATAGGTCTCAAACTCGGGTGGCAAAGGTCTTTGGAAGGCTATCTCTTTTTGTGGGTCAACATTTCGCCCAGACTTGCGGCATAAAAACAATCTCTCGTTCAATTCCGGATAACCGCGCAATCCTGCCAGTTCGAGATGTTTAACTTTCTCGTAATCTCGGGAGTGAAGCTTTCTGTATGACAGCTTGGGCCTTCCATCGATCCAAGTGGTTTTGCACAAGGATATGCTCTCGCCAATAATCAAGACATCCCGCTGCTGCTTCGTGCCCTGCCAAAGCGTGACTTTCACAGGCACATTCAGCGAAATAGACTCATTGGGGAATACGATTTCGTCACAAGCTGTAACAGACTTTATTTTTTCAATTTGGCTGCAACGGAAAAAGTTTTTGGTCACATAGCAGCAAAACAAAACACGCTCCGCCGACAGGTTGAATCCTTTCCAATCATTGTTGTCACGAAATTCGTCAAACACAGCAATGCGGCATGTGTCATCAAGTGTCTGAAGCAAAGCATAACCACCGCAACGCAACTTCACAGAGTAAACCGCGTGACATCTTGCGATAGATCTTCTGGGTTTCATTTTAGAGCTCCTGTATTGTTAAATCAGGCCGCGCTCAAAGCGCCTTCAAGTAATCCAGCAGCCCCTGCTTCCCGCCTTCGCGGCCAAACCCGCTCTCTTTGTAGCCTCCGAACGGGCTGGTGGGATCAAATTTGTTATACGTGTTCGCCCAGACGACGCCGGCTTTGAGGAGCGTGCTCATTTTGAGGATGCGGCTGCCTTTGTCGGTCCAGACGCCGGCGCTGAGACCGTAGGCGGTGTTGTTGGCTTTCTCGACGGCTTCCTCCAGCGTGCGGAAGGTCAGGATGCTCAGCACGGGGCCGAAAATCTCCTCGCGGGCGATGCGGTGGCTCATGCTGACGTTCGCGAAGATCGTCGGACGGAAGAAGAAGCCCTTCGCGGGCAGTTTGCAGCCGTTGTCGTGCTTTTCCGCGCCTTCCTCGACACCGCTTTTGACGAGGTCGGTGATTTTGGCGAGCTGCTCGGCGCTGTTGATGGCACCGAGGTCGGTGTTTTTGTCGAGCGGATCGCCGACGCGCAGCGTGGCGATGCGGCGTTTCAGTTTCGCCAGCACTTCATCGGCGATGCTTTCCTGCACGAGCAGACGCGAGCCTGCGCAGCAGACGTGGCCTTGATTGAAGAAGATGCCGTTCACGATGCCCTCCACGGCTTGATCAAGCGGCGCATCGTCGAAGATGATGTTCGCGGCCTTGCCACCGAGTTCCATCGTCATCTTCTTCTCCGTGCCTGCCAGCGAGCGCATGATGATCTTCCCGACCTCCGTGCTGCCGGTGAAGGCCACCTTCGAGGTGAGCGGATGATTGATCACTGCTGCGCCGGTCTCGCCCGCTCCACTGACGATGTTCACGACGCCATTCGGCAATCCGGCCTCCTGGCAAATCTCGCCAAACTTCAGCGCGGTGATGCTGGTGGTCTCCGCAGGCTTCAACACGACGCAATTTCCCGCCGCGAGGGCCGGCGCGATCTTCCACGCGAGCATGAGCAGCGGAAAATTCCACGGAATGACCTGCCCCACGACGCCGTGAGGTGCGAGCTGGCGTCCCGGTGCGAGGAACTCGAGTTTGTCCGCCCAACCGGCGTGATAAAAGAAATGCGCCGCCGCCATCGGCACGTCGAAGTCACGCGATTCCTTGATCGGCTTCCCACCATCCATCGTCTCGGCCACCGCGAACTCCCGCGCATGATCCTGCAGCAACCGTGCGATGCGATACAGATACTTCCCGCGCTCCTTCCCAGGCATCTTGCTCCAAACTGTCGTGAACGCCTTCTGCGCCGCCTTGCAGGCCGCATCGACATCTGACGCATCCGCGAGCGCAATGTCCGCGATTTTTGCCTCCGTGGCCGGATTGATCGTCGCAAAATACTTCCCGGAGTGCGGAGCCACGAATGCGCCACCGATGAAGAGATTATATTTCTTCTTCACCTTCGGATCCGCTGTCTCCGGCGCAGGATCAAACTCCCACAGATCGCCAAACACGAATTCGCGGGCGGGATTGGTCTTCGGTTTGGATTTGGAAGATGTCTTCGGCATACCCGGGTGAATTAATAGCCTTCGGTCGCCTCGCTGAAGTTCCACGGGGCCTGGTAGGCGCCGGTGCGTTCTTTTTCGAGCTGGCGGACGAGGTCGTTGAGCAGGGCGGAGGCGCCGAATCGGTAGCGGCGGTTGTTCAGCCATTCGTCGCCGAGTGTTTCTTTGACGGCGATGAGAAATTGCAGCGCCTGCTTCGCTGTGCGGATGCCACCAGCTGGTTTCATGGCGATGGGAACGCCGGTGGCGAGGAAATGATCGCGAATGGCTTCCAGCATGACCTGGTTGTTGCCGAGCGTGGCGTTCGACGACGTTTTGCCGGTGCTGGTCTTGATGAAGTCGTTCGGGCGGATCACACGCATCGCCAGAAAGCTCGCGGCGCGGATGTTGTCGTAGGTTTCGAGTTCGCTGACTTCGAGAATGACCTTGAGCGTCGCCTCGCCGCAGGCTTCGACCACGGCGGCGATTTCGTCCTGCATGAGGCCGAATTCACCGCTGAGAAAGGCGCCACGATTGATCACCATGTCGATTTCGTCGGCACCATCGTTCACGGCAGCATGAACTTCGGCGAGGCGCGTTTTCAGTGGAGCCTGTCCGCTTGGAAACGCGGTCGCCACGGAGGCAATTTTCACTTGGGTGCCGCCGACATGCTTCTTCGCATGCTTCACCATCGCGGGATAAACGCACACCGCGGCGGTTTGCGGAATGTCGCCCTGATCGTGCGGGCAAAGCGCTTTCTGACAGAGCGAGGCGACCTTGCCGGGTGTGTCCTTGCCTTCGAGCGTCGTTAAATCGACCATCGAAACGGCAAGACGCAGCCCGAAGACCTTCGACTTCTTTTTGATGCTGCGAGTGGTGTATTTGGCCACGCGTTCCTCAATGCCGACATAATCGACGGTGCCGATTTCATCGAACAATCGGCGGAGGTTGGCGGGCGCTTTGACTGCGGGCATGGCGATCTTCTACATGAGAGACTGCCCGACTGACAATGACAGATTCCGTGCTCGCAGAATCTCCGGCGTGCGTATTCTCCGGCACCATGAGCAACATGATCCCCCAGGTGTATGACTCTCCGATTTTTCGCATGGCCTGCCAGCAGTTTGATTTGGTGGCCGATTTTTTGGAGATCCCGGAATGTTCCCGAGACCGTCTTAAAATGCCCAAACGCGCTGTGAGCGTGGCGATGCCGGTGCGAATGGATGACAACTGCACGAAGGTTTTCATGGGCTATCGGGTCCAGCATCATCTCACGCTTGGGCCGACGAAGGGCGGCACCCGGTTTCATCCGGACGTGACGCTGGGTGAGGTGGCCGCACTGGCGATGTGGATGAGCTGGAAGTGCGCGCTCACAGGGCTGCCGTATGGCGGTGCCAAAGGCGGCGTGACCTGCGATCCGCGCGCACTTTCGCTCAATGAACTGGAGCGCGTGACGCGGCGTTACACGCAGGAACTGATTCCGTTCATCGGTCCGCAGATCGACATTCCTGCGCCGGACATGGGCACGAATGAGCAGACGATGGCTTGGATGATGGACACGTATTCGCTTCAAACAGGCCACTGTGTTCCAGCAGTCGTGACGGGCAAGCCAGTGAGCCTCGGCGGATCGCTCGGACGTCGTGAATCGACCGGCCGCGGTGTGGCCTACCTGATTTCGCGTGCGATGGACACGGTGGGCATCGCCGCACAGGGTGCGACCGCCGTGGTGCAGGGTTACGGCAATGTCGGCTCGGTCGCGGCGGCTTCGTTGTCGCGCATGGGGCTCAAGGTGATCGCCGTGAGCGACGCGTATGGTGGTTTGCACAATGCGAACGGGATCGACCTGGCGAAGCTCGACGAGCACGTCGCTCAAACACGCAGCATCGTGGGCTTCGACGGTGCGGAACCCATCACCAACGAGCAATTGCTGATCACGCCTTGCGACATCCTAGTGCCTGCCGCTCTGGAGCGTCAGATCACGGGTGAGAACGCCGCGAAGATTCAGTGCCGCATCCTGGCTGAAGCCGCCAACGGTCCGACCACTCCGGAAGCGGACGCCATCATTTCCCAGCGTTCCGAGATCTTCCTGATCCCCGACATTCTTTGCAACGCCGGCGGCGTCATCGTCTCCTACTTCGAATGGGTGCAGGATCTGCAAAGCTTCTTCTGGGACGAGGGCGAGGTGATGAGCAAGCTCTACCGCATCCTCGAAAAAGCCTTTGTGGAGGCCCTGAACTTCAGCCGCAGACGCAACGTCGGCATGCGCTTCGCCGCGCTGAGCCTCGGCATCCAGCGTGTGCATGAGGCGAAGCAGATGCGCGGCCTGTTCCCATGATCATCCCAATACTTCCGTCGGGCACTCTGGCAAAGATGCCAGAAACGCGCGACCATATGGCTTCGTGAGAATGCGGTTGTCGAGAATGGCGCAGATGCCTTTGTCGGTGGCGGTGCGGATGAGTCGGCCGACGCCTTGGCGGAGTTTGAGAATGGCCTCGGGCACGCTGTATTCGGTGAAGGCGTTGAGACCCTGCTCAGTGAGATGCTCGAGGCGCGAGGCGGTGAGCGGATGATCCGGCACGGCGAAGGGCAGGCGCGTGATGATGACGTTGCTGAGAGCGTCTCCGGGCACATCGACCCCGGTCCAGAAGCTGTCAGTTCCGCAGAGCACGCTATGCGTGTCGTTCTTGAAGTCAGAAAGCATTTGATGCCGTGGCATGCCACGTCCCTGCACAAGCAGGCGCCAGCCGCGTTTTTTGCAGTGCTCCTCGAGATTGTCCGCCAGCGAAGTCATCTGGCTGTAGCTGGTGAAGAGGATGAAGGCGCGGCCGATGCTGAGGTCGATGAAATGCGTGATCCAGTGTTCGAGCTGGTCGAGGTAGCCCGGTTCGGACGGCTGCGGCATCTTCTTCAACAGATACAGTTTCATCTGCTTCTGGAAATCGAACGGGCTCTCAATGCAGGCCGCGCGCGCTTCCTCCGCGCCGACACGGTTGCGGAAGTAATTTAATTCTTCGTCTTGGCCGACACCGAGCGTGGCGCTGGTGAAGACGCAGGCCTTGCCGCTGGCGAAAAAGATCTGTCGCAGCCGCGGCGCGACATCGACGGGTGCGGTGTGGAAGGAGACGATGCGGTTTTCCGTGTTGGTGCGTTCGACCCAATGCACGTGGTCCTCGTTCTCCTGGTCGAGGAATGCTTTGATGCCAACGCGGATGGAAGTGAGCCGTTTGGCAAGGTCGAGGAGTTCGAGCTTGGTGCCTTCCTTGTTCACGGCATCGCCCGCTTTTTGCGCACGCAGGGAAAGCCGCTGCAGAGGAAGGGCGAGCGTGTCTTCGACGAGATTGGGCTCACGCACCCGGAACTCACGGCCGAGGGCGTTGAATTTGCAGCCTGCCTCGACGGCCCGGAAGAAGGTGTCCACATTTTCGAGCGTCTGCAGTACTTCGCGAATGCCGTCTTTGTCGCTGACGAGCTGGAAGAATCCTTTGCGCGTCTTGGGATTGTAGAGCCGGCCCAGTTCAAACTTGATGTTGGATTCGCTGATGTGCAGGCCAAAGGCGCGCGCGGCGACATTTTCGATGGTGTGTGCCTCGTCGAGAATGACGAAGTCCCGCGGGAAGAGGAAGTTGCAGTCCTCGGCGGTGGTTTCGTCGGCGGAGGCGAGCAGGGTGAAGAAGAGCGTGTGATTCAGCACGACGACATCCGCCTGCTCCATGCGGCGGCGCACGTCCTGATACCAGCAGCGGCTGCCGGGCGGGCAGCGGCGCGGCGTGCAGGCGTGCGGCTCGCTGCACACGAGCGACCAGACGCGGGCGCTGGGTGTGAAGTCGAGATCGCTGAGCGTGCCGTCCTCCGTTTCCGCCACCCAGTCGAGCAGGAGCTTCAGTTCGGCGGCTTCGGAGGTTGAGAAAAGATCGCCGGATTCGTTGAGCGCGCGTTTGAGACGCGTGGGGCAGATGTAGTTGCCGCGTCCTTTGAGAATCTCCGCGTGAAAGGGGCCGACGAGCTGTTTGACGATGGGAATGTCCTTCGTGATCAACTGCTCCTGCAGATTGATCGTGTGCGTGCAGATGACGGCCTTGCGCTTTTGCTCCAGCGCAAACGTGACGGCTGGCACGAGGTAGGCGAGCGATTTGCCAACTCCCGTCGCGGCTTCGCAGACGAACGCGTGATTGCCATCAAGCGCCGCGCCGACCAGCTCCGCCATGCGCTGCTGCTGCGGGCGGTACTCGAACTGCGGCGACTCCGCGAGCTTTCCGTCATGAGAGAAGGCATGGTGCATGCGCGGCGCCAGCGGCGGCCGTGAAATGCGGCCCGTGACCCCTTCTTCGTGATCTTCAGCGACGTGAAACATGCGGGCCGGGATAGCAGCGAGCGAAGAGCGGAGGGCAACGGGGTTTTTGTGTGTTTTGCTCGTTTGGAATTGAAAGCCATGCTGCCCGCATGGCTTCCGGCCTGCCAAACAAGTGCGAGATGGTGTGACGGTTGCGCGTTTGAGGCACCACGATGAAATCTGTTCCGCTTACCCGCCGCCGCGCCATCCAAACGCTGTTTTGCTCGTCTGCTGCGCTGGCTTTGAACATCCGCCCGGATTGCGCGAATGCTGAAGTTGCAAAAGAAGCGATGCATCTGCTGATGATCGGCGATTTTGGCACGGGTGCAGCCGACCAGCAGAAGGTGGCGGCGGCGATGAAGAAATTTGTGATCGACAAGGGAATTCAGACGTCCGGTTTGCTGCTGCTGGGCGACAATTTCTACAGTCTCGACAAGAGCGGCTTCAGCACGGATTCGCCGCGTTGGAAGGCGGGGATCGAGGAAATGTATCCGGCGGAAGTTTTCAGCGGGCCGATGTGGGCCGTGCTGGGGAATCACGACTACCATGACAATCCTGGCGGTGAAAAGGTGCAGCTCGCGTATGCGGCGAAGCCGGGAGTGCGCTGGAAGATGCCGTCGAAATGGTATCGCTTCGATCTCGGCCCGGCCGACAAGCCGCTGGTGACGTTCATTTGCCTGGACACCAATCTGCCCGCTGTGTCCGGCGGTGTGGACAAGAAGAAAAAGACGATGCGTAGTTCGATGACCGCGGCGGAAGAACAGGAACAGCTCGCCTGGCTGAAGGCAGAACTCGCGACGTCGCGTGCGCCGTTCACGATCGTGGTGGGGCATCATCCTCTTTATTCGAACGGTTCTCATGGCGACACGAAGGCGTTGCTGGAGCAATGGGAACCACTCTTCGAGGAGCACAAAGTCCATGCGTACCTCTGCGGTCACGATCACGACCTGCAGCATCTTGAGATGAAGGGACGCTTCACCACCCATCTGCTTTCCGGCGGCGGCGGTGCGAGCACGCGCAAGCTCAGCGGTACGCACAAGGTGCCGTTTGGAAAAGACGTGCACGGTTTCACGCATCTGCAGATCACAGCCGATGCGCTCACGTTCACTCATCACAGCGCCGATGGCACCGTGTTGCACTCCGTGACCAAAAAGCAGGACGGGAGCTTCGACCTCGGCTGATCACTTGTAGCCGGTGGCCATCGCGCAAGGCACATCCTTGCGCTTGCCTTCGTCAGTCTGATGAACGGCGATCATGTACATGCCGGTTTTCTTTGGCTTGTAGAACAGGACGAAGCCCCAGCCGTCGAGGACGGGCAGGATCTCGCCCGCAGGCTTTCCTTCCAGATCAAGCACGGCACCGGTGATGTGGACCCCCGACTTTTTCGGCACCGCGATGCAGAAGCAGTACTCGTTTCCTTTGTAGAGTTGCATGCGGGTGGCCTTGCCGACCTTGGCCTCGAGAGTTCGGGTCGTCATCTCGGCGCGGATGTTGTAGCCCTCCGCTTCCTGATCGTAGGCGAGGGCGCCGGCGGCTTTCTCAGCGTCTTCTCGGTCGTCGGCCTGCAGCCAGACCGACGGTGTGAGCAGCATCAAAGCACAGAATGCGATCGAGACGAAGGAGGATGGGGCGGCTGGAGTGTGCATGGCACGAAAGGCGAGGAATTTCACTCTCACACGTGAACATAGCCGTTGCATCAGGAAAATCCCAAGTTTCTGTTCTACGGTTCGTGCTTGGTTCAGGATTCGACGAACATTCACCCTCACCCCCCCTGCATTTCATGGCTTCGGTAGTTTTTTACATGGAGGACGGCACAACGCTCGTCCACACCCTCGAAAACGATGTCACCACCATCGGCAGGCACCCGGAAAGCAATGTGGTTCTGACCTGCCCATCCTCATCAGGGCGGCATGCCATCATCAAACAGACTGAAGACGGGGTGTACGTGCAGGATCTGGGCTCCAGCAACGGCACCCGGGTGAATGGAGCCGAAATCGAGGAAGCGCTGCTCAAAGACGGCGACCGGGTTGGCTTTGGAGATGTGCAGTCAGTGTTTTATGCGGGGGATGCCCCCGCCGTCCTTGAAGAAAAGCCGGTTCCTGCACCGCGCCTTTCCGCGCCGCTTCCACCACCTGACGTCAGTGTGGGGGACGCACCGCCGTCCGGCTCCAGGCCTGCGGCGTCGGCACGCGGACTCAGCCCGGTGCGCCGGGCTTATGGCAAGTCTTCAGCGAGCAGCTACCCTGACACGACGGAAAGTGGCTGCATGACCAGCGTCATCGTCACCGGCCTGTTTGTGATCGCCTTCGTGGTGGGGCTGGCCATGCGTCACTCGAAGGAAATGAATGGCAACATTGTTTCGGACACCATGGACAAGCTTTTTGGGTCCATGCCGAAGATTAAAATTGAGCGCAAAGAAGAGTAGGACTCTCTTCAGAGCGAGCGCTTGTAGCCGTCACAACGGTTGTGCCAGCCGGCCAGCCAGCGCTGCTCACGGCGATCCGGCGGGGCGTTCGCCACCCGGCGGCTCAGGACGCGTTTGGCGGCTTCACCAAACTGTACGTTCCAGGCGATGTAGCTGCTGGGCGACCTGCCCATCTCCTCCAGCACCTGAAGCAGGCCCCAGCCTTCGCCCTGATAACGTTCCTTGGCGCTGGTTCCTTCTCCTTTGAAGTTCACATAGTCGATCAGGCAAAAAATGCCCTCAGGGGTGGTTTTCAGGGATCCAAAAACCTGGCTAACCCAGGTCCGTTTGTCGGCCGGGGCGGACGCCAGCATCTTCGGCAGGGCGCGTTCCATTCGGGCCATGATGAATTCCGTCTGCTGGCGGACTGTTTTGCCGAGCAGGGCGCGAAGCTCCTGTTGGCGCGGCCCGTTCCGGTCGGCTTCAAAGGCGCCTTTGGTTGGCCAAGGGCAGGGACCCTTCGTCCAAGAGGGGGGCGGAACGCCTCGCGACTCGAGAAAAGCCATAAGTGGCGGGAAGCTCTCCTCAAAGGGGCCGCGGTGTCCCTGGGGATACCAGATGAAGTGACCGATTCCCAGGGAGGCGAAGTCCTCACCGGAATTCCAGCTCGTCAGGCCTGCCACGGTGCCGCCGCACTCGTTTTGCCAGATGCGTTTCCCGACCCGGTCCATTTGCGAGGAGGACAGATGCGTTTGAGCACCGCTGGGAGGGGCTGGGGCCGCGGAACACCCGCTTAAACAACCCGATGCCAGGGCGGCGAGGCCGAAAAACTTGAGGATTTGCCGTGCTTTCATATTTTAGAAATCTTAAATGATACTGTGCAATCGAACTGTTTTTGAAACAATAGTTCCGCCCCCCATCTTCCCCATCGACCAATTTCATTAAGTTTGATTCACTGATTTTCCACCCTTAATCTTTCGGCTCTCCAGCCTTCTTTGCGCGTCCGGCATGCCGTATCTGGCCTTCAATCTCAACGACGGAAATGAGTTCGTCTTCGATGTCCTCGAAGAACGGCTCACGATCGGGCGTGAAGCCAGCAATGACATCGTCATCGACAACACCTTCATTTCCAGCTTTCACGCCGAATTCGTGCGCCAGCCGGATGGTGGTTATGAAGTCGTCGATCTGAAGTCGTCCAACGGCACCTTTGTCAACGGCAGGCGGGTCGAACGGTTTCGCGTCAAAGGTGGTGATCGGATCATGTTTGGTCAGTTGGAGAGCCGGTTTCGTGAGCGGGCGCCCAAGGGGCTCGCTTCCGACGGCGGATCGAAGTCCGTTTCCACCTCCAAAGGACAGCCCAGCCGTGAGGACGGCAAGAAAGGCGACACCGAGAGCATCCCGGCTCGGAACAAGGAAGATCTTCCCAAGAACACCCCCGAAACCGGCAAGATCGAGGTCACCAAGCCGGTCGTGCAGCGCTCCCCGGCCGATTCACCCAGGGCCAGTGGTGGCACGCCCCCCGTCTCGTTCATTTCAAAGCCCTCTGCAGCGCCCGATCCCGCGGCTGCCAAACAGGCCGCAGAGATGCGTGAGGAGGTGGACAAGCTGACCCGCCAGCGTGATGCCCTGCGGGCCGAAAACGCCGTCGAGCAGAAACGGCGGGACGAGATCCGCTCCTTGGACGCCACGCTTGATGTTCGTCGCAAGGAACTCGGGCAGACCCAGACCGAGATCACAGGTTTTAAAGCCGAGCTCGAAAAACTCCGCGGCCAGGTGCAGAACGCTCGGGCCGACGTGGAGAACGCAAAGACGGATGCCGGCAAACTCGATGTCAAACGCCGTGATCTAGGCAACATCGAGAGCAAGCTCGAGTCCACCCGCACGCTGGTTGCGAAGGCAGAGGGTGACCTGGCCACCGCTCAGAGGAGTCTGCAGACCTTGCATGCCGAGGCCGATCAGCAGCGCAAAGAACGGGAAGCCGCGATCGCGAAGCTCGTGGCCGAGGAGGCCGCCGCGAAGAAAGAGGTGGCGTCCATCAACGAACTGCTGGCCACAGCGAAAAAGTCCGAGGCCGAACTCAAATCGCAACGCAGCGCCGAACTGCTGAGCCTGGAGGCCGATCTGGCCGCCAAACGCGCCACCTTTGATCAGCTCACTGCGGCCGTCGCAAAATCCGGCGAGCAGTCCAAAGCGAACGAAGCAGCGGCAGCCAAGGCCGCTGCTGAGGTCACGGCATCCACCGAAAAACTCAAGACGCTGCAGAACCAGCTCGCTGATGTCGAGACGAAGCTCAAAGAATCTGCGAAGCTTCAGGAGGAGGCGCTGAAGTCCGAGGCCGAGCTCAAGTCGAAGCGCACCGGAGAGCTCAAGGAACTCGAAACCCGGATGGCCTCCCAAAAGGCCGATTTCGCCAAGGCCCAGGCCGATCTCACGAAAGTGCAGGCTGATCTCGCCTCGCAGCAGGCCGCCCTTGGCAAAACATCGGAGGAGGTGAAGTCGCGTGAGGCTTCACTGGGAAAACTGACCGCCGACGAAGCGGCCACCACACAGAAGGTGGCTGCCTTGCAGAAGCAGGTCTCGGATGCGGATGCAGAGCTGAAACGTCTGACCGCTTTGCAGTCCGATGCTCAGAAATCCGAGGCCGAGCAGCGTGCGAAACGCAGCACGGAACTGCAGGATCTCGACAAGCAGCTGGACGCCCGTCGTGCGGATCTCACGAAGACCCAGGCGGAACTCACGAAAGTACAGGCTGAGCTGACCTCGCAGCAGGACTCGCTCAAGAAGGCGACCGAAGACGCGAAGGCGCGTGAAGCCACCGTCGCCAAACTCACCGCTGACGAAACGACCACCGCGAAGAAGCTCGCTGGCCTGCAAAAGCAGATCAGCGATGCCGACGCAGAGGTCAAACGTCTCGCGACGCTGCAGGCGGATGCACAGAAATCCGAAGCCGAGCAGCGTGCAAAACGCAGCACAGAACTTCAGGATCTCGATAAAAAACTAGACGAACGCCGTGCGGATCTCGCGAAGCTCGAGTCTCAGCGTGAGGCGAAGCAAAGCGAGATCGAGGCGGTCAACGCCTCGCTGAAAAAAGCCCAGGAACAGGTGCAGCACACGCAGTCGCAGATTGCGCAACTTGGTGGCGAGGAAAAGGCGATGACTGTCCGCGTCAATGAGCTGCGTGGAAACGAAGACCGCCTCAACGCCCTGACCCAGACGCTGGGACAGATGGAAAATCAGCGTGGCATGCTGGACGCCGCCATCGGTGCGCTTCTTGGCAGGCAGCAGTCTCACGAGGCCGATACCGCCGCCGCCGAACAGCGCATGACCTCTGTTCGTGCTCAACTGACCGAACTGGAGCAGCAGCACTTGGCCGCCGAGCAGAAGATTGCGGCCCTGAACACGCAAAAATCTGACGCCGAGGCGGATTTTGCCCGGCAGGAAAAAGAAGCTCTGGCAAAACTCGCCGACATCGACCGCCAGGCCAGGGAGACCCGGAAACTGGATGAGGCGGAGAGGGAGGAGGCTGAAAAACGCCAGGCAGACCTCGAAGCCCGGATCGCGGAGCGTGGAACCCGTCTTGCGGCTGTGGAGGCGCAGGTGAAGGAGCTGGAGGACAAGGCTGCCGACCTCACCAACAAGCTGGATGATCTTGCCTCGACCGACTCGAAACTCAAAGACACCACCGAGGCGCTCAAAGCCGTCGAATCGCACAAGGCCGAGGTCGTGGCGGCGGTCGCCGCGCTGGTAAAGGATCGTGACGAACGCACACGTGAGCTGTTGGCGGCCACTGAGCACGGTCGCGCGCAGACGCTCCTAACGCAGACGCTGACGCAGCGTCGTGAGGCGCTGGACAAGGAGATCCACCTCATTGAGGAGCAGAAAACCGAGCTTTCCCAGGCCATGGGCAAACTGCGCGAGCAGGTGCGTGTCATTGAGGGTGATCTCAAGGAGCGCGAAACCAAGCTCGCCGCCGCCGAGCAGCACACCAAGAATCTCGAAGGACTCGCCAGCACCGCCGAACAGAAGTTCAACACGCTGCAGGCAGAGCACCGGAAGCTCACCGAGCAACTGGCGGCCGCCAAAACGGATCTGGAACAGTCCACGGCCGCCGCGGTCGAGCGGAAAAAGGAAGCAGCTGCAGCAGCGGCGGCAGCCGAGAAGAGTTCTCAGCAGCAGCTGACGCTTGCCGAGAAAATCAGCGGATTGGAGGCCGTCATCGCCACTCTCACGTCGACCCATGCGAGCACGCAGCAAAAGCTCTCGGCCGCCGAGTCGGATCATCAGAATCTGCAGGATCGTGTGGCGGAACGGCAGAAAGAGATCACCGCCGCCGAAGCCCGTGTGGCCGAACTCAGGCAGCAGACCGCCGGTCTCGACGAGCGGGTGAAGGAACTCGCGGCCGCCAACAAGCAGTATGCCGAACTCAGCAGCAGCATCACCACCGCCACGCAGGAACGTGACAAGCTGCTGGCCGAAAGCCAGCGTCTGACGAAAGAGCGCTCCGAACTGGAGGCTCTGCTGCCTGACCTGCGCGGCAACGTGACGCAGACGCGCGCTGAACTGGACAATTTGAAGGCGGAACTGGCCGGGCTGACCAAGGATCGCGATGCTGCCGCAGCCACGCTGAAGGAGTCGATTGCACAACGCAAAGAATCTGACGCCGCTGTCGAAGCGCTGCGCTTGGAGTCGGTGAATCTCGACAAAATCCTTGGAGACAAGCGCGCGAATCTCGAAGCTGAGACAAAGGCCAAGCTCGCGGAGGCGAACGCTGCCGAAACGCGGCTTAAAGGTCTGCAGGAGCGCATTGCCGCCGCCGAGAAACGCGTGCAGGAGCTGGCGGATGTCGATGCCCGCATCGCGACCGCCACGAAGACGCTCAAGGAAACCGAAACGCAGCGCCAGGCGGAGGACAAGACGCTGGCGGATCTCACACGCAACCAGGACAAGCTGCGCAAGGAGATCGCCGCCCTCGAAATCTCGTTGAGATCCGAGACCGCCCAGCTCGCGGATCTGACCAAGACCGTCAAAGCGAACGAAGCGAAGGCGGTGGACGCCGAGAAACGTTTGGAGAAGGCCGTTGCCGCCCAGCAAGTGGCCGAGCAAAAGCGCACCGAGGCCGATGCCGCCGCCGAAAAGGCCCGCACAGAAGAAAAAAATCTCCGGAAGCAGATTCCGGCGCTCAACACCGAACTGGCGGGCATTCAGGCGTTGCTGGCGACGGTGACCAAGGAACGCGAGGAAGCCTCGCAGTTCGTCACGCGGTTGAATGTCACCACCGACAGTCAGAACAAGAAGCTGGCCGAATTGCAGCAGCAGATCACGCAACTCGAGGAGGCCCATAAAGTGCGTGAAGAGCGTGTGATGAAGGTCCAGGCGGACGTGGACAGGGAGGCCACTCGTCTCAAGGTGGCGCAGGAACAGTCGCGTGCGGCGGAGGTGCAGCTCGGTGATCTCGAGAAGGACATCAAAGAAGCGAAGGTGAAAGCCGATGCTGCGAAGAAAGAATCCGCCGTGATCGCAGGCGAGCTGCGCGAGCGTCTTGACCGCGTGCAGAACCTCAAGGCGGAAGAGGAACGTCTCATCAAGACGCTCGAATCACAGAAACAGGACATCCAGGGCGCGGATGAAGCGCTGAAGGAAGTGCAGTCCAAAATCGAGGCGCGCCGTCTCGAACTGGGTGAGTTCCTCAATGTGGGCGGCAAGATTCTCGGCCTCGGGCAGGCGTTGGCGGGACTGGAGTCACGCCAGACGGAGATCAACAAGTCCCTGCGCAAGGCCTCGGAGGAAGATCTGGCGATCCAAGTTAAGCTCAATGCGGCGCAGGAGGCGCTGAACCGCGAATCGGCCCGGGCCGAGCAGGCGCGCAAGGACCGCGAGTCCGCCGACGCCGAGTTCCAGAAGTTCAGCGCCGACATTCAGAAGCAGGCCGTCGCGCTGCAGAACTACGAACTGGAGCAGAAGAAGCGCATCGCCGAACTGGAGAAGCGCATCGCCGACCTCGGCACCACGCAGCAGCGGGCGGTAGGACAGATCGACGAGACGAAGGCCGAACTCGCCCGCTTGGAAGGCCGGAAGCAGGAATTTGCGCAGGCGGAAGCCCAGCTTAAGCAATGGCAGGACATCGAAAAACGCCTGCGCGGCCAGCTTGCCGAGCTGGAGGAGAAACACGAGATCATGCGCCGCGGCCTGCCGACGGAGGAGAGCACGGTGGTGATGTTTGCGAACGACATCATCAAACGCATCGACCTCATCGACGCCCTGGTGGCCCGCTACGTTGGCGTCAATGGCAGCGATGTGCCGCAGCAGCTCGTCACCCTGAGGGCTTCATTTGAGGACATTCTACACCAGCACGGCGTGACCGAATTCGACGTGCCGCCGGGCACGGAAGTCGACATCGATCTGCGCAAACGCATCGCCGTCGTGGATTCGCTGCCCGGCAAGGCCAAGCCGAGGGTGACCGAAAGCTGCCGCTCGGGTTTTATCTTCTCGCGTGGCGAGGGACACGAGATTATTCTGCGCAAGGTGGAGGTCCGGACCTCCAGCCAGTAGCCCCCTCATCCGGAATCTTTTTTACTCACATTGTTATGGCTGAATACGTTGGAATCGACCTTGGCACCACCCTCTCGGGGCTGGCCTACCTCAAACCCGATGGCAATCCCGAAATCGTGCCGAATGCCGACGGTGAACGTCTGACGCATTCCGTGGTGTTCTTTGATTCGCATGAGGATGTGAAGCTGGTGGGGAGCGCCGCACGGGACGGGGGTGAACCCGACCGCACCATCTTTCAGATCAAGCGCTACATGGATGATCCGGAGCATCTGGTGGAGATCGACGGCAAGAAGTGGACGCCTGCGGAAATCTCCGCGCTGATCCTCTCCAAGCTGAAACGCGACTGCTCGAAGATTTGCGGAGACATCAACGAGGTGGTCATCACCGTGCCGGCGAACTTCAATGAACTCGCCCGCAAGAGCACCATCGCAGCGGCGGAGATGGCAGGCATGAAGGTGAAGCGTCTGGTGAACGAGCCGACAGCAGCGGCGGTGTATTACGCGCACTCGCAGGGTGTGAAGGGGCGCATCCTCGTCTTTGATCTGGGCGGCGGAACGCTGGACACGACGATTCTCGAAGTTCAGGGCGACAACATCAAGATTCTCACTTCCGAGGGCGCACGTCACCTCGGCGGCAGCAACTTTGACGACATCCTGCTGGAGGCCTATGCCCAGCAGTACTCGAAACAGACCGGGGCTGCGCTGTACAGCGACGAGCGTCACCGCCGCCGCGTGCTGCAGGCCACGGAGGACGCGAAAAAAATGCTCTCAAAGCTCCAGCGCGTGAACGACACCGTGGCGAACGATCAGAACAGCGGCATCGCGCGAATCGACCTGAGCCGTGACCATTTCGAAGAGCTGATCCGCCACATGCTCACCCGCACGGTTTTCCTCGTCGAACAGGCACTGGACTCCGCCAAGCTGAAGCCATCCGACATCGACCATGTCGTGCTGGTGGGTGGCTCGACCCGCATTCCGAAGGTGAAGACCATGCTGGAAAAGATGTTCGGTAAAGCCCCAAAATCCTGCGGCAACGTGGACGAATGCGTCGCTCTGGGGGCTGCGCTGTTTGCGAAAAAGTCTGCGCGCATCCAGGAAGTCTGCAACGCGAGCTACGGCACCCTGGCCATGGTTTATAATGCAAAGACGAAGGAGGAGAAGCTGATGAACTCGGTCGTGATTCCCAAGAATACGCCGATCCCTTGCTCGCGCACTCAGGTTTACCAGACCTCAGAGGACAATGAGCGCGTGATCGAGGTGGACATCACTCAGGGAGAGGACGAAGACGCGAAGTTCGTCGATGTCATCGGCCGTCTGACGCTTGATGTGCCGCCCAACCGTCCGAAAGGCTGCGAGGTGGCGGTAACCTTCAGCTATGACGAGAACCAGCGCGTGCGTGCGCTCGTGGTGGACAAGGAGTCCGGTCGCAGCAAGGAAGTCAACGTGACCTACAAAGGCGCTGGCGTGCTGTCCGAAGAGGAGCTCAAGCGCCGCAGCCACCATCTTCGTGCCATGCGCATCGAATAAACCCTCAGTCTTAGAAGGAACCCAACATCATGTTCAAGATCCTCAAATCGCTCTCCAAATCGCTCAGCGGGAGCAAGCCTGCCGAACCGAAGTCCACCGCCAAGGCAGGCAGCCTGCTCGACAAGGTCAACAAGAGCGCGCCCGCAGCCGCCAAGGTGGAGACGCCGAAGACCCCGGAAGAGCTCTGTGGCATCACTCCGAAGATGCCCAAGGATGAAATCAAGGCGCAGTTGAAGCTGCTCTTCCGTCGTTACAATCGCAGCGCCTCCAGCTTGGATGCGAAGCTGCGTGGTGAGGCCGAAGAGATGCTTAATGCCATCGTATTGATGCGTGAGAAGCATTTTGGCACGATCTGATCGCGCTTTTGTCGGTGCAAAGTAAGTGAGGGCATGAAACTGGACCGTCTCATCGCCGGTCATCATGCCATGGGAAGGCAGGCGGCCCATCGTGCGATCGCGGGACGACGGGTACGCGTGAATGGAACGTGTGTGACCGACGGTCACCATCCGGTGGATCGTTTCACCCAGGTCGAACTGGATGAGGTGGTAATCCAGCGTCCGGAACGCGCCCTCTATCTGATGATGCACAAGCCGGCAGGCATTCTCAGCGCAACCAAGGACGATCTGCATCCCACCGTGCTCGATTTGATCGATGATCCGGACAAGCACACGCTGCACATTGCCGGAAGGCTGGATCGGGGGACGTCGGGCTTGGTTCTGCTTACAAATGACGGGCGCTGGTCCAAACGAATCATGGCCGCGGAAGAGAAGGTGCCGAAGGTGTATCTTGTCGAAACCCAAGAGGCCATTGCTCCCGAGGCCGTGGAGACTTTTGCTCACGGGTTCTACTTTCACACGGAGAACATCACCACATTGCCGGCGGAACTGGTCATTTTGGGCGAACGCAGCGCCCGGTTGACGCTGCATGAGGGGCGCTATCATCAGGTAAAGCGCATGTTTCATCGCGTGGGCAATCGCGTGCGGAGTCTCCATCGTGAGAGCATCGGTGCGATCACTCTTACGGCCGATCTTCCGCCGGGCGCGTGGCGGGCGCTGACAGACGCGGAAACACTGGCTGTATCCGGGTGCTGAGACACTGCTGCGACCGCCCTGATGGCCGTTTGTTTTTCAGAAAATCCAGCTTTCCCAGACGAATTTCAGCCCTTAGTCTTCGATCCTTGTGATCCCCCCACGCATGTATCTCAGCATTTGGTTTGGCATCATGTTGGCATCCCAGTCGGGCTGTACAACTCAAAAGGCTGCGAAGCCCGACAAGCTCGCCACGGAAGAGGCGCGCAAGGCGCTGCCTTATGAGGACAAGGAGAACCCGCTGGTGAAGCGGCTCAACAACCCTTCCTCAATGCCTGTGGTGCCGCCTGCGGGTGCGCGTGTGTCTTATTCCTCGGTCAAGATCGAGCAGAAGACATTGGCGATGACCTTTGATGACGGCCCGCATCCCAGCCTGACGCCAAAGCTCCTCGACATCCTCAAGGAACGGAACATCAAGTGCACCTTCTTCCTCATCGGCCAGCAGGTGAAGATGTATCCCGACATCGTGCGGCGCATGATCGCGGAAGGTCATGAGATCGGCAATCATACCTGGACGCACTGCAGTCTCACCAGCCGTTCCGACGACCAGATTCGCAACGAACTCAAAAAGTCAGAAGACGCCGTGTATGAGGTGGCTGGTATTCGCCCGCACCTCGTTCGTCCGCCCTATGGCGCCATCAACACGCGCATCAAAAACCTCATGTTCACCGAGTTCGGCTACTCGACGATCCTGTGGTCCGTAGATCCGCAGGACTGGCGTCGTCCCGGCGTCGCCGCTGTCACCAGCCGGCTTGTCAACGGTGCGCATCCCGGCGCCATCATGCTGTCGCATGACATCCATTCGCCGACCATCGCTGCCATGCCGGCGATGTTCGACCAACTTCTGGCCAAGGGGTATCAGTTTGTCACCGTCAGCCAGCTCCTGAACATGGAAAAGGCTTCGATGCCTGTCGGTGTGATCATCCGTCCCGCCGAACCGGTGGGTGACAAGGATCCCAAGCCCTTGCCACAGACCAAGCCGAAGGCCTGAAGACTGTCCGCCTCTTGCGGAACTCCGCAAAAAAAGAAAGCGCCCCGGGCGGAGCCGGGACGCTTTCAAACCCGCCTGTGCCGTCCGAATACAAAGGGCTCACGTATCCCATGAGACCAGGTGGGAACCCGCGTGATGAAGCTCTGTCTTCCAGTGAAGGCATGACATGTCACTTCAGCGCGTAGCCCCCGCAGTTGATGAATCGGGCCGGGCCACAAAGCTCGAAAACGAACACCGCAGGAAAGGGGCGGCCGCACGAGACGGCCGGAATTTCAAAGATCAGATGCCGCGAACGGCAACGATTGCGATCTTACTGTGTCCGACGCAATCAGGCAAGATCGGGTTCAGGGTCTCAAGTCTTGTCGTTCGTTGACTGGTTTCTGGTGCAGGATGCGTGATCTGATCTTTCACGAAACGAGATGGCAGGGCCGACGTTCTGCTTCGTAGTTAGTCATAGGCCACATGCGTGTGCCTCATCGTTCCATGCCTTCATCTTCCTCCATTTTCTCGATCGTTTTGATACCCTGCCTGAATTTCGCAGGAGTTGCCGTAGGCGCTGTGCCCGATTTCAAAAAGGAAATCGAACCGATCCTCTCGCAGTACTGCTACGACTGCCACGCGGACGGCGTGTCGAAAGGCGACTTCGCGCTCGATGACTACAAGTCGCTGGACGAGCACCTGGCGGACATGCCGTTGTGGCTGCGGGTGTGGGACAACACGCGTTCCCAGTTGATGCCGCCCTCGAACAAGAAGCAGCCCACGGATGCGCAAAAGCGCCTGCTGGCAGAGTGGATTGAGCAGAAGGTGTTCAAGCTCGACCTCGACAATCCCGATCCGGGGCGCGTGACGATTCGCCGCATGAACCGTCAGGAATATGAGAACACGGTCAAAGACCTCCTCGGCGTGGATTTCGACGCCGAAGACGCGCTGCCGCCGGACGATACCGGCTATGGTTTCGACACGATTGGCGATGTGCTCTCGATCTCGCCGATGCTGATGGAGAAATACCTCGCTGCAGCACGCATGATCGTGTCCCAGGCCGTGCGTCCGCAGCAGGCGACGATTCCGGTTTTCTCGATCACCGGCGACAAGTTCAAGGCGGCAGCGCCCTCGAAAAAGACCGGCAAGTATCTCGCCTTCGCGCAGAGCGCCGAGGTGTCCGCGAAGTATGTCATCGAGCATCCGGGCGACTACAAGGTGACCGTTGAATACAAGATCGGCGGATCGGCCGAGGCGTCGGATCACACCGCCAATCTCAAGCTCGTCGTCAACGGCAAGGACGTCGATGACGAAAGCCTTGGCTGGGACAACCGCAAGAGCATCACCTTCTCCACCAAGACGGCGCTGGCCGATGGCGAGAACTTGCTGAGCTTTAAGGTAAACGAAACGGCACCGCCGAAGGAGGACGACAAGCCGTTGAATGCGAGTCTGCTGAAGATCACGCTGCAGGGACCGCTTGATGGCAGCCACAAAGTTTATCCGCGCGACTACTACCGCGTCTTCTACAAAGGAGCACCGCCTGCAGATCCGAAGCAGCGCGCCGACTATGCGCGAGAGATCCTGCGTCGCATCGCCGACCGTGCCTTCCGTCGTCCCGTGGACGAGCCGACGCTCGACCGCCTCGTGAAACTGGCGAATCTCGCCGCGTCGGAACCGAAGGCCACGTTTGAAGACAGCATCGCTCACGCCACCACGGCGATCCTTGCTTCGCCGCGCTTCCTGTTCCGCGCCGAGGTGCAGCCGGAGCCGGACAACCCGGGCAAGGTGGTGCCGCTGGACGAGTTCGCGCTCGCATCGAGGCTGTCGTACTTTCTGTGGAGTTCGATGCCGGACACGGAGCTGTTTGAACTCGCCAAGAAAGGAGAGCTGCGTGCGAACCTCGACGACGAGGTGGATCGCATGCTCGCCGATCCGAAGTCGCAGCGCTTCATTGAAAACTTCGTCGGTCAGTGGCTGCTCACGCGTGATGTGGAGGGCATCAACGTCGATCCGAGGCGCGTGCTCGGCATCAAGGATCTCAGTGCGGCCTTCAAAGTCTTCGGCTCGCGCCAGCGTCGCGCCATGCGTCTGGAGACAGAGTCGCTCTTCGCCTACTTGCTGAAGGAAAACCGCAGCGCGCTGGAGCTATTTACGGCGGACTACAGCTTCTTGAACGAGCAGCTCGCGAAGTTCTACGGCATCGACGGCGTGAAGGGCGATTCGATGCAAAAGGTCTCGCTGCCGAAGGACAGCCATCGCGGCGGCATCTTCACACATGGCAGCCTGCTGGTCGTCACCTCGAATCCGACGCGCACGTCGCCGGTGAAGCGCGGTCTGTTTGTGCTCGACAATCTTCTCGGCACGCCTGCACCGCCGGCTCCACCGAATGTGCCGACTCTCGAAGAGGCCAAAAAGGGCCACAAGAACGCGACCATGCGCGAGATGATGGAGATCCACCGCGAAAAACCTCTCTGCGCCTCCTGCCACGCACGCATGGATCCCATCGGACTCGCTTTGGAAAACTTCAATGCCGTCGGCATGTATCGCGCCGATGAAAATGGCAAGCCCATCGACACCGCGGGCAAGCTGATCACCGGCGAGACTTTCTCCAATGTCGAGGAACTCAGCCGCATCATGACCACCAGCCGCCGCACGGATTTTTATCGCTGCCTCGTCTCAAAAATGCTCACCTACGCCATCGGTCGCGGCACCGAGTATTATGATGCGCCCACCATCGACCGTATTGTGGCCGACTTGGAAAAGAATGGCGGCAAAATGCGCACGGTGTTGAGCGGCATCATCTACAGCGCTCCGTTCCAGAAGCGTCGTGGCGACGGCGCGCTGCGATAAACCTCTCCTGTCATCGTTTAAATAATAGAACCCCATGATCCAGCAATCCTCCACCAACCGCCGCCATTTCCTGCGCGGCCTCGGCACCTGCCTCGCGCTTCCAGCGCTGGAGTCGTTCGCCGCTCCGGCGCGTGCGGCCGCCGCGCCGCGTCGCATGGCCTTTCTCTACATTCCGAACGGCGTCATTCTCGACAAGTGGCGGCCTGTTGGCGAGGGCGCGGACTTTCAGTTTGGTCCCACCATGGCGCCGATTGCGAATTTCAAGAATGACCTCCAGATCTTCACCGGATTCGAGCAGGCCAATGGCTGGGCCGGTCCGGACGGCGGTGGCGACCATGCCCGTGCGAACTCCACCATTCTCACCGGCGCGCGGCCGCGCAAAACGGCCGGCTCCGACATTCACGTGGGCATCTCGGTCGATCAGGTCGCCGCACGCGAGGTCGGCGGGGCTACGCGCTTCCGCTCGCTGGAACTCACCTGCGACTCCGTGCGCGCCTCCGGCGCCTGTGACTCCGGTTACTCATGCGCCTATCAGTTCAATCTCTCCTGGCGCACCGACACCAGCCCGGCCACACCGGAAGCGGTTCCGAGCCAGGTGTTCGAGCGCCTCTTTGGTGCGGGTTCCGGAGAGGAGCGTGCGCGTTCGTATCTCGCCCGTCAGGAAAAACAGCGCTCCATTCTCGACTTCGTGCTCGATGACGTGAAGACGCTCGACAAGCAGCTCGGTCGCAACGACCGCAACAAGCTCGACGAGTACCTCACCGGTGTGCGTGAAATCGAGCAGCGCATCGACGCTTCGAAGCGTTTCGGACCGCCGCCGGATCCCGGTTTTGACTCACCTGCGACCGGCATCCCCTCCAGCTACGAGCAGCACATCCGCCTGATGATGGACATGCAGCTTGTCGCGTTCCAGACGGACAGCACGCGCATTTCCACGCTCCTGCTCGCGCACGATGGCAGCAATCGCAGCTTCAAGGATATCGGCGTTTCCGACGGTCATCACTCGCTCTCGCACCATCAGCTTGATCCGGTGAAGATCGCGAAGATCGAAAAGGTCGACCTTTTCTACATGCGCCAGCTCGCCTACTACCTGGAACGCATGAAGTCGCTCAAGGACGTCGACGGCGGCACGCTGTTGGACAATTCCATGGTCGTTTATTGCGGCGGACTTTCCGACGGCAACCGTCACAAGCACGACGACCTGCCTGTGATCGTCGCTGGTCGCGCCGGAGGTGCTTTCAATCCCGGCCGTCACGTGAAACTCGAGGGCAACACGCCCATGTCGAACCTCTACGTGCGCATGCTCAACGAGATGGGCGTGAAGGCGGATCACTTCGGCGATTCCACCGGCAAACTCGCCACCATCTGACCTCTGGGCGGCGCGTTGAGCGATCCGGCTTGTGTTATCATAACACGTTGAATTACGATGCCGCTTCGCAT
This sequence comes from Prosthecobacter sp., assembly GCF_020439865.1. Taxonomy (GTDB): domain Bacteria; phylum Verrucomicrobiota; class Verrucomicrobiia; order Verrucomicrobiales; family Verrucomicrobiaceae; genus Prosthecobacter. The sequence goes on along the minus strand of NZ_JAGRPF010000138.1, from coordinate 24,024 downwards.
TCGCGGCATCGCACCACGTTCTTCGTTCACGCCATCGCATGAAACACATTCTTCTGACTCTTCCTCTTCTCGTCCTGTCAGCCTTCGCCCAGGACAAGGCGTTGCAAGACCTCTCGCTTGAGCCGCCCTTCATCACCACGACTCCGGGACCGGAGTACGATGCGGACAAGCGACCGGGCAACATGATCATCGGCATCGATCGCACGCCGAAAGGCCGCCTGTGGGCTGCGTGGGTGGGGAATGGCGATTCGCCGAACGGCTTCTTCATGCTCGCCACCAGCGATAACGATGGCAAAACGTGGTCCAAGCCGCGCGTCGTCATCGATCCGCAGGATGGAGAGTTAAACGGCGTGCGCTACGAGCGCCGCGCACTGGTCGGCAATTTGTGGACCGATCCGCTGGGCCGTTTGTGGTGCTTCTTCGATCAAAGCCTCGGCTACTTCGATGGTCGTGGTGGTGATTGGTATATCCGCTGCGATGATCCCGATGCTGCGGAGCCTAAATGGACTGCGCCGGTGCGTTTTGCGGATGGTTGCACGCTGAACAAGCCCACGGTGCTCTCGAATGGCGACTGGCTCCTGCCAGTGTCGCTTTGGACACGCGATCGCATGCACGGTCCGGGCGTGGACAAGGAGGCGCACAAGGACCTCGACGTGATTCGCATGGCAAATGTCTTCGCTTCGACCGATCAGGGCAAAACGTGGACGCGTCGCGGCGGCGTCGCGTTTCCGCGCACGGATTTCGACGAGCACATGATTGTCGAGCGCAAGGACAGCAGCCTGTGGATGCTCGCACGCACGAAGGACGGCATCAGCGAAAGCGTCTCGACCGACAAAGGCGCGACGTGGAGCGATCCGCAGCCGAGTTCGATTCAAAATCCCAGCGCGCGTTTCTTCATTCGTCGCCTCGCCAGTGGCAAGCTCCTCCTCGTGAAGAACGGCCCCATCAACGTGCGCCTGCCACGCCGCTCCAACATGAAGGCCTTCCTCTCCGACGATGACGGCAAGACCTGGGGCAAAGGCTTTCTCATCGACGATCGCGCCGAGGTTTCCTATCCCGACGGCTTCCAGGCGCCGAACGGCGACATCCACATCCTCTATGACTGGAACCGTCACAGCGACGCCGAGATCCTGCATGTGAAGTTCACCGAGGATGACATGCAGAAGCAGGCGGAGATTGGCAAGCTGACGATGGACCCCGAGGAGATCAAACGTCGTTCACGCATCGGCAAAACGGTGGTGAACAAGGCGCATGCACCACGTTTGCCCAAATCCATCACGCCCGATCCGAAATGGACCGCGCAGGCCATCGAGGATGCGAAGCAGGACTTCAAGAGCATCCCGTATGACGGCGTCACGCCGAACAAGATGGTCTGCGACACCACCCTGCGCGAACTGCCGGACGGCTCGTGGATTCTCTTCATGCTCGCCGGAGGCGATACGGAACCCTCGCCGCTCAATTACACCGGCGTCACCCGCAGCCACGACATGGGCAAGACATGGACACCGCTCGAACAATTCGATGTCGGCTTCCCGCGCGAGGGCAAAACCATCGGCCAGGGACCGACGGAACTCATGATCCTCGGCCAGCGCAGCACGCTGTTCTTCTCCACGCACTCGAAGCACTGGGCGAACGACTGGCGTTCGTGGTTCCTCACCAGCGATGACTCTTTCAAAACATGGAGCAAGCCGTTCGAAGTGCCCGGCCGCCTCAAGAACCGCACCTTCATCCGCAAGCACATCGTCTGCAAAGACGGCCGCATCATGATTCCGTTTCAGCATTACATCGGCCCGGACGACCAGCAGAAGCGCGCTCCGCTCGACCGTGACTTCACCAATCCGCGCAACGGCGTGCTCATCAGCAAGGACAACGGTGCGACGTGGACGGAGCACGGCAACATTCGTCTCACGCCGAACAGCCGCTACTTCGGCTGGGCGGAGAACGATCTCTTCGAGCATCCCGACGGCCGCATCACCATGGTCATCCGCGCCGACGGACTCGGCGGCATGCTTTACAAGGCGGAATCCAAAGACGGTGGTCTCACCTGGCCCGAGTTCGCCAGCCTCACGCCGATTCCGAATCCCGGCAGCAAGACCACGCTCTACAATCTTGGCGGCGACACCGTCGCGATCCTGCACAATCCCAATTCAAAACATCGAAGCCCGATGGCGCTGTGGATCAGCTTCGACGGCATGAAAACGTGGCCGTATCAACGCGTGCTCCAGCAGGAGTCCGTCGATGGCCCCAAAGGCCGCATGAACTACCCCGACGGCTTCGTCAGCAAGGACAAGCAGTGGCTCCACTTCGCCTTCGACGACAACCGCCATCGTGCGGTGCACTACAGCGCGAAGTTGCCGCTACGGCCCTAGTCCGATGCGCTGAGTGACAAACTGGGAAGAAGTGCTAAAAATGCCCGCATGAGTGTGCCAACACCAAATTCCGACTCATGGTTGAATCGCTTCAAGTCTCGTTTGCAGAGATGGTTCCCATCAAGTGCGAAACCAGAGCCATGGACCAGCCTGATGAGTGGTGTGACAGCGTTCATCGTATACATCGTCACCTTGGGAATCTGTTCTTGGTTCGTGGTCAATCATGACTGGTCTGCGGCAATTGGCGCGGAACTCACCGAATTGGTCTGTATTCTCGCTTTGCTGCATCTTGCAGTTCATGCAGCAACAAGTCCTCTGAGTTGCTCATTTAGGAACACTCTGGCCCTGCATATCATGGGTTCCACATGGTGTTTAGCGTACTTGCTGCTTGTGGTTACCGAGGCACCCGTACTTTTGGTCGGCTATGCATTCGCTGCGGGAGCTCTGGCATATCTTGGAAAGCACTGGTTCGGGACTAAACAGAATCTATTCGATACGATACGCATTGTTTCCACGGCAGTTTTTTTGGTGATCGGTGCTGGACGTTATGTTTTCACTTATTCCACGTGGCTCTATGAACCGACGTCTTCGATATGCGGGTTCTTGTGGTTTAAGGACCTGCTCGTGAGCGGCTTCATTTTTGCCCTATTGACACTGGCGTTCACCGAAATGCTCGTGAGGTTGATCTCCAACCAGCGCATTCATGGCACTGATTGGCTGCGAAAGATTATCGATAAAGCCAAGAATGAATGGAAGATGCGAGGGGGAGGACTTGTCGCACCAAGCGGCACACGACATATCGACTCTACGATGGCTGCCATAGAATTGTGCTGGGATGTTGTGGCTACTTTAGGGTGGCTGTTGATATGGGTTTGCCTGTGGATCGGCATGATGATTCTTGGGGCGATCTTGATCCTTTGTAGCATGCTTCGTCCTGAAATGGTTTTGAACACCATTCGCAGTTTGACGCCAGTAATCTTTGCCATTTCGGTAATCTGGGTTGCTTCTGAATGGGCGCCGTTAATGATGTCTTATTCGACAGCCCATCAGACATGGCAGTCTGAGGTCTTGATTCTGGCAGGTTTTCTGATCGTAGGTCTCGTGGCCGCCGTGACGGCTTTCGTTTTATATCCTGCGTTTTTTCCACAATCTCAAAGCCAAGTCGCAGCAGATTACAAAGTCCAGCGACGAACCAACTCACAGATCACGGCTTTTCTTTTGATGACCTTCCTGCCGGCAATCGTTTTTTCTTGTCATTTGCCCCACTATCGTTCTTCAGATTGGATTGTATTAACGCCCACGTTAGTTGTAGTTGGGAGTGGTTTTCTCATAAGACTATTTAGTCCACCCAAGCACACTCCCGTTTACGATGGCACACTCGAGGGGGTGGTTCACTTTAAAGGCTGGCTATGCTTCGTTGGGTTGAGTTCATTTTTTTTTGCCTCTATCTACATGTGGCGTGCTTCTGTGTGGGTGTTGACCACCATGTTGGTCGCGTTTCTTATTGCCGCCTTTTCTCTTCGGCGCGTTCCATCTAGCGTAAAGACTGGTGTCTCTGTGACCGGAGGAGTATTATTAATCATCGGGAGTTTGTGTGCTTGGCTTGGAAAAATGACTTCCGAAGATTCTGTTTTTAATCGTGCCAATCTTGCCCCCCGGGTCACGTCGATGCAGACGACAGGGATACCAGTTCTTTCCACGACTGCGCATGCAGTGTTGGAACGCATACGTGGAGCGCTTCCATCGGGGTGGAGCCCCACACCTCTCATACCGCCACAGCTTCCTTCTACGCCATCTACTCCACCAAACCCCTTCGCAGGCGATTTTACCAACAGCATCGGTATGAAATTCGTTCGGATTGTTCCAGGTTCCGAAGGGAAATTGGCGACTTTCAAGATGGGCAGTCCGCGCGAAGAGGCGGGCCGAAGTCCATGGAACGAGGAACAGGTAGATGTCACAATTACAGAGGAATTTTGGTTGGGCGTGTATGAAGTCACAGAGGAGGAATTTGATGCGCTCAAGGAAGTTAAATCTTTTGATCAAGCTGAGAAGACTGGGTTATTTGCTGCGATCTTTGGCAGCAGATTTGCCAAAAAAGCCGCTCAATCTGAACAGCATGATCTCCCGGCAAGCTCAATGACTTGGTACCAAGCAATGGAGTTTACAAGAGAACTCACCAAACGCGAGCAGGCGAGCGGTCAATTGCCGCGCAATTTGCGCTACACACTTCCGACTGAAGCCCAGTGGGAATATGCTTGTCGAGCCGGCACCACCACAGCTTTTTCCGTGGGCAGTGGTTTGAGCCTTGACCACACACAAGCAAATTTTGATAGCCATCTTGGCGTGTGCAAAGTCGGTAACTACCTTCCGAACCGATGGGGGCTTTACGACATGCACGGGAACGTATGGGAATGGTGTCTTGATCAATTCAAAACTGAACTGCCAGGGGGCGCTGATCCAGTTGTCAATGACTTGGTAGGAGCGGATGAAACCGAGAGAGTGATACGAGGCGGAATCTATTTTAATGACGCTTCATGGCTGCGTTCAGCGGCGCGATGGCGAAGGAAGCCAAACGAAAAGGCTGGGGTTCGCCTCGCCGTCGTCAGAGTGAAATACGACAATGAATGACCCAACACTTAATTATGAAGAGGGTCATGATTAATCGAAACCATAATCCATGTTCCCGTCGGTTCTCCCCAGTCATGACAAGCTATGGCTCCACTGCCTTCGAGGACAACCGCCATCGCGCGGTGCATTACAGCGCGAAGCTGCCGCTGTTGAAATAGCACGAACAAATCCTGCGAGGTGCGGGCGAGCATCGACGTTCTGTCGCACCTCATGAGAATTTCTGCTGGCTTCGCCACCCTCGCGCTTTGCGTGTCTGCCCAATTTTGTCTGGCAGCGGAGATCAGCGTGAAGGCCGGGAGTGACAATTCGATCACCAAAGCCATCGAAGCGGCAAATGCGGGCGATACGCTGGTTTTGGCTCCTGGCGTTTACACGGAGCGGATTCGCTTGGACAAGAAGATCACGATTCGAGGTGAGAAGGGAGCCATCCTTGATGGCGCGACGCCGCTGAAAGCGGAGTGGTCGGCGACGGAGGGTTTGGAGAAGGTTTTTGTCGCCGAGGCGAAGAATCGTCCGGAAGGGCTGCTGGTGGATGGCAAGTTCGTCGCGGAGATCCGGTTTGATCGTGCGCAGGCGGGCGGCGATTGGAACTGGAAGACGCTTTTCGCGAAGGGAACGCCCTTGAGCGGGTTTGCGCAGATTCGCGCGGTGTGGATGCATCATCCGAAGGAGAAGCGCATCTATCTGCGGCTCGAGAACGGCATCTCGCCGGAGACGGCGGCGCTTTCCATCGTGAAACCGAGCCAGCCGCTCATCGAGATCGCCGCGGAAGGTGTGGTCGTCGAAGGTTTGACACTGCGCGGAGGGAAGGAAGCCCTCCGGCTGGGAGAAGGTGCGAAGGATTGCATCGTTCGCCGCTGCACGATCACCTCGTATGAAGACACTGGCATCGCGATCACCGGCGGAGCGTCGAACTGCACGGTGGAGGAGTGCGACATCACGCGCGGCGCGTTCGAGGACTGGTGTGCGACGCGGGAAAAACGCCGCGAGAACTACGAGATCTGGCGCATTCACAAGGACGTGGGCAAATACGACCGCGTTGGCATCGACCTCGTTTATGCAGGCGTGAACAACCGCATCCTGCGCAACCATCTCGATCGCACCTTTGACGGCATCTGCATCGGCGACTCCGGCGCGGAGTCGCTCGACAAGCCGTTGCCTGATCCCAATCACGGTCGCGGCACCGAGATCGCGTTCAACGTGATCGAAAACACCCGCGATTCCGGCATTGAGCTCGGCGTGGGCTGCATCGATGTGAACGTGCATCACAACACGCTGCGTCACACGCATGGCGGATTCCGCTTCAAGCTGCCGCGTATCGGGCCTGTCTTCATTCATCACAACCGCCTCCTCGACGGCACGCCCTTCAATTTCTGGTTCAGCATGGATTCGTCGCCTGCGGAAGGATATGTCTATCACAATACGATCGAAGGCGGAGACGATGCAGCGCTGGTGTATTCGTCGTTCAACAAGCAGCGTGATTTCGCCACGCCGAAGTGGCAGTTCCTGAACAACCTCGCGTTGAACGTGCGCGACGGCTTCTTTCACCAGAACAAGAACACGCCGCCGCCTGACTTCACGGAGAAGAACAATGTCACCACCGACGACGCCAAGGTTGCGATCGACGCCGGACTCGATTTGTCCACCTACCTCAAGGGCAAACCGCTTCCGGGTTGTGAGGCGGGTTACTTCAAAGACAGCGCTCCGGATGCTGGTGCGGACGAGCGGTGAATCACCGCATCACTGCGGGCTGTCCGGTGCATTCGAGCACGCTGTGCCAGAGCTCTTGCTTGGGTTCGACTTTGCGGCGGCCGTGGATGACGAGATCGAGCGGCAGATGCACATAGGAGCCATGCCAGCGGCCCACCAGCATGCCGGTCTTGCCCGCCATCGCCGCATGCACGGCGGACTGCGCGAGGCGTGAGCAATAGACGTTGTCCTGTGCGTTGGCAGGCACGCTGCGCACAATGTAGCTGGGGTCGATGTACTTGAGGTTCACCTCGGTTTTGCGCTTCTTGAAGAAGGCATTGATCTGATCCTTCAGGAAGGTGCCGATGTCGCCGTAGCGTTTGTTGCCGCTGGCGTCGGTAGAGCCATCCGTGTGCATCAGATGCTGGCCTGCACCTTCGGCCACCACCACCACGGCGCTGCCGCGTTTCATCAGACGATGTCGCAGCGATTCCAGCAGGCCCCGTTCTCCTTCGAGCTCAAACGGGACCTCGGGAATGAGCACGAAATCGACATTGCTGCCTGCCAGCGCGGCGTAGCAGGCGATGAAGCCGGAATCGCGTCCCATGAGCTTGACCAACCCCACGCCGTTCACTGCGCCGGTGGCCTCCACGTAGGCGCAGTTCACCGCCTGCACGGCCGCATCGAAGGCGGACTCAAAACCGAAGCTCTTGTCGAGGTAGCGGATGTCGTTGTCGATGGTCTTCGGGATGCCGACCACGGCCTTTTTCAGCCCGCGGCGCTCGATTTCCTTCGTGATCTCTGCCGCGCCGCGGAGCGTGCCGTCACCGCCGATGACAAAAAGGATGTCCACCTTCATGTCCTCCAGCGTGTCCACCATGTCGCCGATGTTCTGCTGTCCGCGTGAGCTGCCCAGCAGCGTGCCGCCGAAATGATGCGCCTGCTCCACCGACGACGGTTTCAGGATCAATGGTGTGTGCCCATACCGCTGCACCAGCCCTTCGTAGCCATAGCGGAAGCCGTAGGTGCGTGCGACGCCGTACTGCTGGTGGCAGCGCATCACGAGGACCCGGATGATGTCGTTCAGCCCGGGACAAAGACCGCCGCAGGTCACGATCCCGACGGTGGTGCGCGGCGGATCAAAATAGAGCATCTCCCGCGGTCCGGCCTCCTCGTAGCTCGGCGTCGAGACATCGCGCCCGTCTTCCAGCAGGTGGCTGTGATAGAGGATGCGGTCAGTAGGTTCCTTGAACGGCGCCTCCACGGCTCCGATGCGCTTCAAGGGCGAAGGGAACAAACAGGGACCAAGCGAGGGGATGCTTGTGTCGTGCGGGGCAGGGGTCATGGGTGGTTAAGGACAGAATAGAGCAAGAGCAGTGCCAGCCTGCGGCCCGTCGCGGAACTCGTCTGACACAAACCGGGCTCCGCCACGTTCTCAAGCCCTCCCAGCCATGAGATTTCTCCTTCTTGCCCTCTTCCTCTCGTCATTCGGTGGCCCGCTCTCGTCGCGCGCCGCCGACAAGCCGAACATCGTCATCCTTTTCATCGACGACATGGGCTATGCCGACATCGGTCCCTTTGGTGCGACGAAGCAGAAGACACCGAACCTCGACCGCATGACGCAGGAGGGCATGAAGCTCACATCGTTCTATGCGGCCCCCGTTTGCAGCGTGTCGCGGGCGCAGCTCATGACCGGCTGCTATGGTGCTCGCATCTCCGTGCCGGGTGTTTACGGGCCGGGAAGCAAAAACGGCCTGCATCCGCAGGAAAACACCATCGCCGACCTGCTCAAGGCGCAGGGCTACGCCACGCAGTGCGTCGGCAAATGGCACCTCGGCGACCAGCCGGAGTTTCTCCCGTCGAAACAGGGCTTCGACCACTATCTCGGCATCCCGTATTCCAACGACATGCTGCGGACTGACAAGGACAGCGGCAAGCGCGTTGTGCCGCTCCTGCGTGACGACAAAGTCGTGGAACTGCTCACCGAGGAAGATCAGAGCCGCATCGAGGAACGCTACACTGAGGAGGCGGTCGGTTTCATCCGCGCCAACAAGGACAAGCCGTTCTTCCTCTACTTCCCGCACACCGCCGTCCACACGCCCATCTGGCCCGGCGAGAAATTTCGCGGCAAATCGCAGAACGGCCGCTTCGGCGACTGGGTGGAGGAGGTGGACTGGAGCGTCGGTCGCGTGCTCGACACGCTGCGCGAGCTGAAGCTCGATGAAAACACGCTTGTAGTCTTCACCAGCGACAACGGCCCCTGGCTCATCAAAGGCGCGGACGGCGGCAGCGCTCTGCCGCTTCGTGGCGGCAAAGGCAGCACCTGGGAGGGCGGCGTGCGCGTGCCCACTGTCGCCTGGTGGCCCGGCAAGATCGCCCCCGGCAGCGTGTGCGATGCTGTCGCCGGCACCATCGACATGCTCCCCACCTGCGTGTCACTCGCCGGAGGCAAGGTGCCCGCCGAACCCGTCATCGATGGTCGCGACATCTCCGCGCTCCTGTTTGGCAAAACCACCGAATCGCAGCGCGAGGCGCACTACTACTTCGCCGGTTACAACCTCCAGGCCGTGCGGCAGGGCCCGTGGAAGCTCGCCATCTCGACGCAGCCCGAAACGATGGGCAAAGGACCCGCCGAAGACGCGAAGATCAACCCGCGCCTCTACAACCTCGACACGGAAATCAACGAGCACACCAACCTCGCCGACAAGCATCCCGACATCGTCGCCAAACTCACCGCGCTCGCTGAAAAAATGGGCGCCGAACTCGGCGGCAAGGAACCGAAGTCACGTCGTCCCGCCGGTGAAGTCGAGAATCCCGTCACGCTTTATCCCACGAGCGACGCACCGCGTGTCAAAAAGGCGGCCCGGCCCGTCGCGCTCGACACGCTGAACCCCGGCGACACGCTTGCACCGGATCGCGCTCCGCAAATCAGCGGCGTTCCCTTCACGCTCAGTTGCGAAGTCACTACCACGCAGCGCGACGCCATCCTCATCGCCCACGGCGGCGCGAGCGTCGGCTACGCGCTTCATCTCAGCGGCGGAAAGGCCGTCTGGTCCCTCCGCCACGGCAAATCCCTCACCAACGTCGAAACCACCTTTTCGGCCGACAACCAGCCTCATCGCATCACCGCCGCACTCGCCAAAGACGGTGCCATGACCGTTCAGGTCGATGATCAACCACCCGCCACCGCAAAGGGCCCTGGCCTCATTCGTAATCAGCCCAAAGAGGACTTCTGCGTCGGTCACGACAATAAGATCCCGGTTGGGGATTACACGGGGAAGGGGAAGTTTGAGGGGAGCATCAAAGTTACAATTGCAATTGAATCTAATGGATGATGGGCTGCAATCGACTGACTGTCTCTACAGATGAACTCTCTGCAATTGCCACTACCCCTTAAACCACTTGCCTCTCAAATCGAGTCCTTGGCATTGCCCTGTGCTGCCTTCTCACTGAAGCCTAGAACAAATACAGAACTTGATATTGGCTCTTCAAAACTGGGCGGCAACCCAGACCTGCCGGATGGCTTTCGCTGGCCTGAATTTGGCGGCAAACCCCAGCATCTTGTGCTTCAAATCAATCTGGCTGACATTGCGGGCATTACGAGCTTAAAGGGTCAATTGCCAACATCCGGTTTACTGTCGTTTTTTTACGACCTTGAAGAACAACCATGGGGGTACGACCCCGCTGCGATCGACGGATTTCACGTCAGCTATTTCAACAGCTGTGCGGAGCTAAACCGCCAGGTGACGAAAAGGCCGGACTTCGCTTTGGAAGAGCATGCGCTGGCGTTTCGCGAGGAGATGACACTTCCAGCCTTGGGACACCGGGAAACGAATGCACTCACGAGTTCCAGTGCCTGGAACGATGACATGTATGACGCCTATTCCTGCCTGGTTGCTGATCTTGGTTCGCTGAACCCAGGGCGATCAGGGGGCAAGCACCGTTTGCTAGGCCACTCAGAAAACATCCAAGGCGACATGCAGCTTGAAGCCCAACTAGTTACCAATGGCCTTTATTGCGGAAATGCGTCGGGCTACGAAGACCCGCGCCGAGCGTCTTTGGAGAAGCACGCAGACGATTGGATTCTGCTTCTGCAGCTCGATTCGGATGATATTGGCAACTTCATGTGGGGAGACTCAGGGATGCTTTACTATTGGATTCGGAAGCAAGATTTGTGCGAGTTGCGCTTTGATCGGGTTTGGATGACGCTGCAGTGCTGTTAGTCTACACAATTTCGACGCATCTCGCTTCGGGTCCTCAAATCCATAGGATGCGTCACGGAATCGACGTTCATTTCCGCATCAACAGTGACCTTCCAACAGCTGTCCGCCAAGCTCCGTCAGATTCGCTCACAGATGCCGCGAGTCACCTCCGAGCGTGCCTATGCGCAGATGGATCTTTTGATGGGGCAGGAGATTTTCGCCAAGTCGAAACCCAATGAGCTGGAGGTGAAACGAGTTCGTTGCGCCCAAACTGGGCTGCGTTGATCGTGACAGCTCGTAGATTGCCAAAATGCGCCCGATAACTTACACTCCTGAATATGAGCGCAATTGCCGAACAAATCGACCTCCGCCTTCGCCAGTTACCGCCACAACGGGCGGCGACCTTGGAGCGCATCATCGTGAACCTGCTGGACATGGTCGAGGGGGAAGTGCCAATGAAGAACGGTGGTGTCAGCGATGACGACAGACGCGCCGAGGCGCTGGCCGCTCTGAACCGGATCGCCAGCCGCGGTGGCATGGCAGGCATCGATGATGTCGCAGCCTGGCAACATGAACAACGCGCCGACCGAGTTCTCCCCGGACGCGATTCATGAGACTGCTGGACAGCAACATCGTGATCTATGCCACCCTGCCTGCGAACGGCTGGCTGCGCGCAGAAGTGTTGTCCCAGCCCTTCGCGATCTCGCAGGCCACCCGTGTCGAAGTTCTGGGCTGGCATCGAATCACACCCGAAGACAAGCGGGATTTAGAAAGCTTTCTGGCTGCGGGAACGCTGCTGTCGATCACGGATGCTGTTGCTGATCGGGCGATTGAGTTGAGACAGGCCGGAAAAATGTCCCTCGGCGATGCATTCATCGCGGCGACTGCCTTGGAACACGATCTGGAACTCTTGACGCGGAACACCGACGACTACAAGCGCATCACCGCCTTGAAGTGGTCGAATCCCTTCGATCAAGCGCCTGTGCAGTCGCCTTGAGCGCATTTCGCTCAGGAAGGGTGTTTGGTGGAACAGAGAGCGCACAAGTTTGCGAGACAGGTGAGGCACCGTCGTTTCCCATAGCCTGCCATGAAACGCTTCCTGTTCTCTTTATTCCTCCCCATCACCCTCCTCGCCCAGGAGAAGCGCAATCTCGTCACGGACGAACCACGCACGGCCAAGGGCAAACCGGAAGGTGCGCCGGAGTATGTCGCGAAGGCGGAGCCGACGGACGGGCAGCATCTGGCGCTGGCGATGCACAAGCTGGAGCACGGCTTCACGCCGGACCGGCCCTTTCGCATCTGGGCCATCGGCTCCAGTTACACGAACATGCTCGGCAATGGCGAGGCATGGCAGGAGGAGATGGCGAAGCGCTTTCCGCACGCGCCGCGCATCGAATACAAGAAGATGGTCGGCAACTCCTGCCCGTGGCAATACGCGCGGGGATGGCTGCGGCATCTCGTCCTTCCCGACCAGCCGGACCTCGTCATCACCTACACCAACGGCAACGCGGCCGATTTGGAAAAACTCATCGTCGAAGTGCGCAAGAACAGCACCGCCGACATCATCGTGCCGAGCCTGCACTGGCGTGAGCGCGATCAAGAACTCTGGGGCAAATCCGAAAACGCCATGGATCAGGACGTGGCCGCCGTGCGCGAGGTGTGTCGCAAATACGACGTCGAATTCGTCGAAAGCCGCCGCGACTGGGGCACCTACCTCGCCGCGAACAAGCTGCCCATTCCCGCGCTGCTCAAAGACGCCGTCCATCAGAGCGATTACGGCGCGAAGATCATCAACTCCAACATCCTCACCCACCTGCGCCATCCCGAGATGTTCAGCTACGCGCCCGAGTCCCGCGAGCGTCGCATCACCGCGCCTACCGCGAAGGATGGCGTCATCAAACTCAACTTCACCGGCAACCGCATCGATCTCATCGGCAAAAAGTCGCCAACTGGCGGCAGCGTCCGCGTTTCCATCGACGGCAAGCCCGCTGACCAGCTCGACGCCTTCCTCATGAGCTATGTCCAGCCCGACGCGAAGAATCACAAGGAAGGCAAAGGTGCCGTTCCCCGCGATCAGGCTCCACATGCCGTGACTCTCGGACGAAACGTCGTCCCGCAGACCTGGACGCTCGTCATGACCAGCGACGCCGGCGATTATCAGCTCACCGGCAGCGTCACCGGTCCCGACGGACAAGGCAACGCCTTCAAGCCCTTCACCAGCACCAGCGGCCAGATCAGCATCGAGCCTGAACTCTGGCGTCGCGCCGAACGCAATCGATCCGGCGACCGTTTTACGTGGGATGTGAAACGCGCCGGAGTCGCCGAAGTTTCCTTCCGAGGCACCGCGAATGAAACCTTCGTCGTCCGTCTCGCCCAATCGCTGCCGAATGATGCACACACCCTCGAACTCACGCCCACCGGCGAGGTGAGCATCGAAGCCTTCGATGTCTTCGAGCCGCCGATGAAGTGAGCGGAGTCCCACATGCAGGTTGCAAAACCAGCGCTCCCGTCCTGCTTCAGGCGCATGACCGACCAACTCACCCGCCAGCTCCGCCAGACCGGTGTCATCGCCGTTCTCATGATTGACCGCCTTGAAGACGCCGTGCCGCTTGCACGTGCGTTGCTCGCCGGAGGCGTGGATGCCATCGAGCTCACGCTGCGCACGGAGGTCGCGCTGGAATGTCTGCGCCGGATCCGCGCCGAGGTGCCGGAGATCACCGCCGGTGTCGGCACGATTCTCACTCTGAAACAGGCGAATGAAGCCAAGGAAGCCGGTGCGACCTTCGGTGTGGCTCCGGGGATGAATCCGCGTGTCGTCGCCGAAGCGGCGCGCATCGGCCTGCCCTTCGCCCCGGGTGTTTGCACGCCGACGGACATCGAACTCGCGCTCGAAGCCGGATGCAAGGCGCTGAAGTTTTTCCCCAGCGAGCCCTGCGGCGGCCTGACCTACCTGCGCAGCATAGCCGCGCCGTTCATGCACCTCGGCGTACAGTTCATCCCGCTTGGAGGCGTGAGCGCGGCGAATGCGGCGACTTATTTGAAGGAGCCCTCCGTTCTCGCGCTTGGCGGCTCCTGGCTCGCGCCGAAGGATTTGATCGCGAAAGGCGACTGGGCGGCGATCACCAAGCTCGCGCGTGAGGCCAGCGACATCGTGAAACAAGTGCGCCCATGAGCCGCGTCGTCACCTTTGGTGAAATCATGCTGCGCCTCGCCACGCCGGGCTTCGCGCGATTTCAACAAGCCATGCCCGGCAGCATGACCGCTACCTTCGCCGGTGCGGAGGCGAGCATTGCAGCCTCGCTCGCTTATCTCGGCATCGATGCCGCGTTTGTGACGGCGTTGCCTGATCACGCCATCGCCGATGCGTGCATCGCCGATCTGCGCAGTCTCGGTGTCAAAACGAAACACATTCTGCGCACGCCGGAAGGTCGTCTTGGCACCTACTTTCTCGAACACGGTGCGAATCAGCGCGGCGGCAATGTCATCTATGATCGTGACGGCTCGTCCGTGGCCATCACACCCGCGTCCGCGTATGACTGGGACGCCATCTTCGCCGGCTGCGAGTGGTTCATCATCTCCGGCATCACGCCCGCCATCTCACGCAACGCGAGCGACGTCGCGGTGTTCGCCGTTCAGGAAGCCCGCAAGCGCGACATCCAGGTCGTGTGCGACATGAACTACCGAACGAAACTCTGGCGCTGGGAGCCGCCGCTCTCCGCACGCGAACTCGCCACGCGCACCATGCGCGCGCTGCTGCCCCAGGTCACCGTCTTCGTCGGCGGCATCAGCGACGCCACCGCGATGCTCGGCATCGAGTTCAACGGCGATTTGAAGGCGCTGGCGCAGCAGATCGTCGCCGAGTTCCCCCATCTCACTCACGCCACCTTCACCCTGCGTGATGGCAGCACCGCCGTTGCGCAATGCTTCAGCGGCGCCCTCTACGAAGCTGCCAACGACACGCTGCACACCGCGCCGACCTACGCGATCACGCAGGTCATTGATCGTCTCGGCGCAGGCGATGCCTTTACTGCTGGCCTCGTCTTCTGCTTTCTCCAAAACTCCGCCCCATCGTCTGCCATCGCTTTTGCGACTGCGGCCGGTTGCCTCGCGCATTCGATCGAGGGTGACTACAACTACAGCACCCGTGCTGAAATTGAAGCCGTGATGCACGGCGACGGCGGCGGACGCGTCAGTCGTTAATCATTTATGCCTCACTCCACACCCACCACTCCTGATCGCTGGTCTCTCGAATCCTGGTTCTCCGGCTTTGGCAAAGCTGACTACACCGAGTTCAAAGCTGCGCTCGTGCGCGATGTCGAGTTGTTGAAAACACGAGCTGCGGCGCTCGGTGGTAACACGGCCGAAATCGTCGGTGTGATCAACACGCTCGAAACTGTGAGCGATCGTCTCGGTCACCTCTCGGCGTATCTCGGCTGTCTTTCCGCCGATGACGCGAACGACGAAGGCGTGAAGGCCGATGAGGCTTGGATTTCGACGCTGGAGGCCGAGAGCACGAAGCTCATGGCCTCACTGCGCTCGGCGCTCGCGGCATTGAGTGATGCGGCGTTCGATTCAATGCTGTCCGACCCTGCGTTGAAAAACGCGGAGCACGCGGTGAAGCGGATGCGCCACGAGGGGCAGCATCAGATGAGCGCGGAAATGGAGTCGCTGGCCGCTGATCTCAACGTGAACGGCCTGCATGCCTGGGGACGGCTTTACGACACGCTGACCGGCAAGATGGAGTTCGAAATGGCCTTCCCCGATGGTCACAAGGAAATCGTGCCGATGTCGCGTCGTCGTGCGCTGATGTCCGAAGGGGATCGCAAGCTGCGCGAGGCGGCGTTCCATGATGGCCAGAAGCCGTGGCACGATCACGCTGTCACACTCGCTGCTGGTTTGAACGGCATCGCAGGCACGCGTTTGAGCTTGTTTGGTCGCCGTGGTCTGCCGCACTTCCTCGACACGCCGCTGTTTGACGGCGCGATGAGTCGCAAGTCGCTCGATGCGATGCTGGAAGCGATTCATGCGAACATCGATCTGCCGCGTCGCGCGATTCGCAAAGCGGCGAAGCTGCAGGGCACGCCCGCGCTGCACTACTTCGACCTTGAAGCGCCGCAGGTCGCTCCGCCGGACGAAAAACCGCTCACCTGGGACGAAGCCTGCGCCACCGTCGATCACGCCTTCAGCGCTGCGTATCCGAAGCTCGGCGAATACTTCCGCGAGATGCTCTCGCAGCGCTGGATCGAGGCCCAGCCGCGTGCAGGCAAGCGCCCCGGCGCGTTCTGCACCGGATCGCAGCTCAAGCACGAGGAGCGCGTTTACATGACCTTCCATAAGACCGTGCATGACATGGTCACGCTCGCGCATGAGGTCGGTCACGCGTGGCATTCGTGCGTGCTGCGGCCTGCACGCTCGTTTGCTGCGAGCTATCCGATGACGCTCGCGGAAACGGCGTCGAATTTCGGCGAGATGATCCTGCTCGACGGCCTCATGAGCGACCCGGGAATCACCGAAGCCACCAAGGCCTACCTGCTCGACCAGGAAATGCTCCGCGCGCATGCCTACCTGATCAACATCCCCATGCGCTACGAGTTCGAGAAGGCTTTCTACACCGAGCGCGCCGGCGGTGAGCTGTCGGTCTCACGCTTCAGCGAACTCATGAACGAAGCCCAGCGCAAGCTCTACGGCGACACGCTGCTGCCCGACGGCACCGACCCGATGTTCTGGGCCTACAAGATGCATTTCTTCATCACTGGCGTCTCGTTCTACAACTTCCCCTACGTCTTCGGCTATCTGCTCAGCCAGGCGCTCTTCGCCCGATTCAAAGCCGAAGGCGCCGCCTTTCTGCCACGCTACGAGGCCTTCCTCGCCATGACCGGCAGTGCGACATGCGAGGAAGTGGTGAAACAAACGCTCGGTGAAGACCTCACGAAACCCGAGTTCTGGGCCACGGCGCTGAAGGCGATGGAACCTTCGCTTCAGGCCTACGAGGCGATCAAGTGAGGATAGAAGGCCCAGTGGCCCCTCGTTTGCCAGAGCCTTCATGAAAGCCTTCACGCGCACGCTTTTTGTCACGCTTAGCCTCGTCGTTTGCACGCAGGCGGATGAGGCGTCGAAACAGATCGACGCGCTGCTTGCCAAGGACTGGCAGCAGAACGGTTTGAAGGCGAATCCGCCTGCCAGCGATGAAACGTTCGTTCGTCGCGTGCATCTCGACATCATCGGACGCATTCCGACGATGCAGGAGACGCACGTGTTCCTACAGAGCACGGACAAGGACAAGCGTGCGAAGCTGATCGATTCGCTGCTGGCCAGCGACGGCTATGCGCAGCACATGTTCCAGTTCTGGGCCGATCTGCTTCGCGTGCAGTCGCGTGCGAACGGCGGTCAGGGTGAGATGACCTCGAAGCCCTACCTCGAGCATGTGAAGAAGCGCATCCGTGAAAACATGCCGTATGACGCTTTCGTGCGCGAGCTGCTCACGGCGCAGGGCAAGGTGTGGGACAATCCGGCCATCGGCTACTACATGCGCGATCTCGGCATGCCCCTCGACAATCTGGCGAACACGACGCGCGTCTTCCTCGGCACACGCATCGAGTGCGCGCAGTGCCACAACCATCCCTTCGACAAATGGACGCAGATGCAGTTCTACCAGATGGCGGCCTTCACCTATCCGCTGGAGACAAACTTCACCGGCGTCTCCGACAAAGGCGAGCTGATGGAATTGAAGCGTGCCGCTGACAAAAAGCCCGAACTCGCCACCAACGCACGCCACATTGGACGCGTGTTTGAAAACCTGGGCGACTTCGTCCGCTACAGCAAAGTGCAGTCGTTGCCGACGCGTGTGCTGAAGCTGCCGCACGACTATCAATACACCGACGCGAAGCCGAAGGACGCCGTCAAAGCCGCGACGATGCTCGGTAAGCCGCTGACAGGTGATGTGCGGACGTTTGCTGAATGGATGACATCGCCGGAGAATCCGCGTTTCACCACCGTGATCGCGAACCGTCTGTGGAAGCGCGTGTTTGGCGTGGGTTTGATCGAACCGGTGGATGAGATCATGGACACCACCGTGGCGATGAATCCCGCGCTCATGAAGCATCTCGAAAAGCTCATGATCGAGAGCCGCTATGATGTGAAGGCGTATCTGCGTGCGCTCTACAACACGCAGGCCTATCAAAACGAGGCCACCCTCGACGAACTCGTGCTCGGTGAGGTTTATCACTTCACAGGACCCGTGCTGCGCCGCATGACGGCGGAGCAGATCTACGACAGCTTCGTCACGCTCATCCATCCCACGCCGGACCTGCCGCGACGGAAGGGAATTGACTCGGAAATGGCAAAGAAGCTCGTGTATCGCGGCAAGCTCAGTGACGCGCTCGATTTGATGACCACGCAGGAGATCTTCGACGGTGCCATGAAGGCTTCGGAAGTTTATGAATCCGTCTCAGCCCGCTCCAAGCCGCTGCGCGAGGCCTACACCGCGGCGCAGAAGGCGAAGGACAAACCGCTGATGGAGAAACTGAACCTCGAGATTCGCAGCGTCGAGTTCGTCGCACGCACCGGCATTCACGATCACGTCGTCGTGCCTGCGGTGGCGCGGCTTTACGAGAAGAAGACCGGCAAACCCGCGCCACCGCCGATTCCCGTTGTCAAACCGGGGCTCGAAGAACTCAAGAAGGCCGGCCAGAACCGCGCCTACATCGACGTGCCCGGCTACGACATCGATCAGGCAATTCCGCGTGAGGAAAAGACCGCAGCAGACGCTTGCGATGCTGTTTACCACGAGGAGGCAAAGCGGCTCGGCGTCACCGACATCGATGCCTATCTCAAATCTCGGCGTGCGCAGGCGAAAGACTGGCCGCGTGCCGCTGATCTCGAGTCACCTGCGCCGCGTGGCCATTACCTTCGTGAGTTCGGTCAGAGTGATCGCGATCTCATCGACAACGCGAACAGCGATGCGTCCATGCCGCAGGCGCTGGTGTTGATGAACAGCGAGCTGTTCGAGAGCGTCCTCAAACCAAACACCCAGCTTCGACTGAACCTCGCCGCGGCGAAATACCCGGACGATCAGGTGACGGCGGTTTATCAGACCTTGCTGTCGCGCAAGCCCACCGAAGCCGAGCGGACTGCATGGGCCAAGGCGCAGCAAAGCGGTCTCGACATCGAAGATCTCGTCTTCGCGCTCATCAACACGCAGCAGTTTATCTTTGTGAAGTGATGCGCCGCTTTTTTCGTCTGCTGCTTCGCGTTGTCCTCGCGATCATCGTGTTCGCTGTTCTGCTCTTTGGCGCGGGTTGGTGGTTTTTTCATCCGGAGTTCAGCGAGACGCGCGGCATCGTTTACACACAGCGTCACGGGCATGACTTGACACTCGATGTGGTGCGCCCGGCCCATCCCAGCGGCGCCGCGGTGCTGGTGATGGTCAGCGGTCGTTGGAAATCCGATCCGAAGAAGTTTCAGCCATGGATCGCCTCGTCGTTCCTGCGTCAGGGACTCACGCTGGTGGCGGTCTCGCATCTTTCTCAGCCGGAGGCAACGATTCAGGAGATTGTCGAGGACGTGGAGCACGCGGCGCGCTTCGTGCGTTATCACGCGAAGGAGTATGGCATTGATCCAAATCGCATCGGTGTGTTCGGCGGAAGTTCCGGCGGGCATTTGAGCCTGATGCTCGCCACCTGCGGCGGTCCGGGCGACCCGAACTCCGCTGATCCCGTGGATCGTGAAAGCAGCGCGGTGCAGGCGGCGACGGTGTTTTATCCGGTCACCGATCTGCTCAATCTCGGTCCCTCCACGGAGAACCTCCACGATGGCGGACCGCCGAAGAGCTTCCGCAAGTCCTTCGGGCCAAAGGCGGCGGATCTGAACGAATGGAAGATCATCGGGCGCGATGTGTCGCCGATCTACCACATCACAAAAGCCCTGCCGCCCATTTTCATCACGCATGGCGGCGCGGACACGCTGGTGCCCCCGGATCAATCCACCCGCTTCCGGGAAAAAGCGGCTGCACTGGGCCGCGAGGTCGCGCTGACGATCCGCCCCGGCGAGAAACATGGCTGGCCCACGATGATTTGGGACGCGCATCTGTTTGCGCAGTGGATCGCCGACCACCTGAAGTAAATCCTGCCCGAGAAAGTCTTGATAGCTTTCCCGGCCACCTTTCGTGAAGATGGGGCATGAAACCCGCCCCCGTTTCCCGTCGCCACTTCATCTCCGCCGCGCTTGCCGGCAGTGCTGCCAGCCAGTCGTCGCTGGTGGCGGCTGATGCTCTTTCGAAAGAAGGCCTCTTCACCGAGCCTGCGCATGACATTCCGCTCGCGAATGACGCGGATGTGATTGTCTGTGGCGCCGGCCCGGCCGGTGTGGCGGCGGCGATCACCGCGGCGCGTGCGGGTGCGAAGGTGCGCTTGTTTGAGTGGCGCGGCTGCCTCGGCGGCATCTGGACGGCGGGCCTGCTGGGATACTTCCTCGACTTTAACAAACCCGGTTTCGCCAAAGAGCTGCGCGAGAAGCTCGACGCACGTGATGCGCGTGCGAACTCGAAGAGCACGAGCCGCTTCTGCTACGATCCCGAGGCATTGAAACTGCTGCTGGAGGAATTGTGCTTGGAGGCGGGCGTGAAGTTTCAGTATCACACCAAAGTCTGCGCGGCCTTCAAGGAAGGAAACAAGCTCACGACCATCGTCACCGAGTCAAAATCTGGACGCCAGGCATGGAGGGCGCCCGTGTTCATCGACACAACCGGCGACGGTGATCTCGGCTACCAGGCGGGCTGCGCGTTCGAGACCGGCATGGCCGAGGACTGCCCCTGCCAGCCGATGTCGCTCAACGCGCTGCTGATTGTGAAGGATGTGCAGGCGCTACGCGAGTTTGTGCGCTTTGCCCAGCCGAAGGAAGGCGAGAACTCAGACCAGGAAAAGAAGAAGCGCATCAAGGACGTGCTCGTGAGCACCGGCCACTTCCCGAGCTACGCCAGTCCCACGATGTGGCATGTGCGCGACAATTTGATCTTTGCCATGATGAACCATGAGTATGGCATCAAGGCCTGGGACGCCGCCGAGATCACCGCCGCCACTGTGCGTGCCCGTGCGGAGATGAACAAGATGGTCGCGGGCTTGCGCGGGCTCGGCGGACCATGGGAAGGCATTCAAATCGTCGCCACTGCGGAGCAGATCGGTGTGCGCGATGGGCGCCGCATCAAAGGGCGCTACACGGTGCTTCAAGATGACCTCGCCAAAGGCGCAAGGCATGAGGACGCGGTGACGCGCGTGACCTTCGGCATCGACGTGCACGCCCTGAGTGCCGAGCACAATAAGAACCACGCCATCATGCCGAAGAACATCAAGATGCAGCCCTATGACATCCCGCTGCGAGCGCTGATCGCGCAGGAGGTCGATGGCCTCATGATGGCCGGGCGCTGCATCAGCGGCGATTTCATCGCGCATTCGAGCTATCGCGTCACTGGCAATGCCGTGGCGATGGGCGAAGCCGCCGGCGTCGTCGCCGCGCTGGCCGCTACGTCGAAGCGCATGCCACATGAGGTGGCATGGAGCGAGGGATTGGCGAAGTTGGAGGCGATGGGACAGCGGGTGTAGCCGCTGCTTTGAGAAACGACTTACATCGCGGCCAGCGTCGCGGTGAGCAGCTTCCAAAACTTCTGCGTTGAAGAGATGCTGGCGCATTCCTTCTCGGAGTGTGCTTCGTGGATGTTCGGACCGAACGAAATCATGTCGAGGCCGGGATAGGCGATGGCGATGACGCCGCATTCGAGTCCGGCGTGGCAGGCGCCGACTTTGACCTCGTGGCCGAAAAGATCGCGGTAGAGCGTTTTCATCTTTTCGAGGATCGGCGATGTGGCGCTGGGGCTCCAGCCGGGATAGCCGTCGGCGTGACGCACGCGGGCGCCGATCATCTGAAACGGTGCGGCAAAAGCACGGGCGACATCCAGATTGCTCGATGACACCGAGCTGCGCTGCAGGCCGCTCCATTCGGCGTGTCCGCCAGCGAGGGAGATGAGCGAGAGATTCGATGAAGCTTCGACCAGGCCGGGCACAACCGGGCTCATGCGATAGACTCCGTTCACCACGGCCTGCATGGCGAGCACGAAGGCTCGCTGGGATTCAGCGGTCATCGTTGAGATGCTGTCGGCTTTCGATTGAATCGCCTCGGTGGTGATCTGGAGTCCCGGCTCGATGAGTTCGAATTCTTCCCGGATGCCTTTGACCTCACTGCGGAAGCATTCGTCGAAGCGCGCGTGATCGAGCACCACGACCTGGGCCGTGCACTGCGCCGGAATGGCGTTGCGTGCGCTGCCGCCGCGCATCGTGCTCAGGGCCACGGCCTTTTCACCGCAAGCGTGAAGGATGCGGGCCATGAGCTTGATGGCGTTGGCGCGGCCTTCGTGAATCTGCAGCCCGGAGTGTCCGCCGCGCAGGCCGGTGATCTGGATGGCGATGACCGGCGCATCGGATGCGTGCGTGGTTTCGGCGTAGTCATGGCTCGCGAGCGTGTCCATGCCGCCTGCGCAACCGATGGTGAAGGTGTCATCTTCCTCGGAATCGAGATTCAGCATCGTTTTGCCCGTGAGCAGGCCCGGTTGCAGTCCGAGTGCACCGCCCATGCCCTGTTCTTCATCGAGAGTGAAAAGCGCTTCGATGGGCGGATGCGACAGATCCGTGGACGCCAGCACCGCGAGGATCGCCGCCACGCCGAGACCGTTGTCCGCGCCAAGCGTGGTGCCGCGTGCGCGCACCCAGTCGCCATCGACCCACATGTCGATGCCCTGCGCGTCGAAGTCGAAGTTCAGTCCGTCCGCAGCCTTGTGCACCATGTCGAGATGCGCCTGCATGATCACTGCAGGGCGATCCTGTCGGTCTGCTGACGCAGGCTTTTTGACGATCACATTGCCGGCGCTGTCGAGCTGTGCCGCAAGGCCATGGCGTGCGGCGAATCCCAAAACGAATCCCACGACGCGTTCCTCCCGTTTCGACGGTCGCGGCACGGCATTGAGATCGGCGAAGCAGTTCCAGAGAGCGTTGGGTTCGAGGGCGCGGAGGTCAGGCATGGGGAGTTTCGATGGACGGTCAGACCATGGACGCTACCGCTTCGATTGCCAATCGAAGCTACGCACGCACGCTCGGCCCATCGACCCACTGCGGCGGAATCATGATCTGGCGTGGCACCTCGGGGATGCCGTGTTCGTGCTGCGAAAGCTGCGTGACGACCAAATCGACTGCTGCCGCAGCGAGATGATCACGACGCTGATAAATGCCGGCGAACTCCGGCATGCGTGGCGTCCAGTCGTGCACGACGAAGCCAATGTCCTTCGGCGCACGCAGACCGAGCCGCTTCAGCCAGCCCGGAACGTGGGTGTCGAAGGTGATCAGCGCGTCGGGTTCGTGTTCGCGCATCCATTTGGCAAACACATCGAAGCCGCGGCTGATGTCGTTGCTCGGAAAGAGCAGCAGCGGCACGCGATCCTCCGGCGGCACGCCAAGCTGCCAGTGAAACAGGCCGCCGCTGTAGCCGAACTGCGAGCGGTTCACGATCCACTTCGTCACCGCCACGCCGATGCGCTTGTAGCCGCGTGCCTGGAGTTGCTCGGCGGCGGTGTGAATGCCCAGCGTCATGTTTCCCGCGCACATGTGCAGGGCTGGGGAATGCATCGCGTTGCCGAATGTCACCGCGGCAAAAGGTGTGTAGTCGATTTTGCTGCACGGAAGCTGCATGCTCTGCGGCGAAACGATCACGCCTTCGATACCGCGTGCGTGCAGGATCTTTTGTAGCTTCTTTGGCGTTAGGCCATCTTTTCCAAGAAAGAACTCCTCCACCGCGTAGCCATGTCCGTGCGCACGGCTGCGGATCGGCTCAATGGGAACGTATTGATACGAAGGCCCCAGCAGCCCGTCCTGCGGCACATGCTCGCGGATCACGGCGATCACCGCTCGCACACGCGTCTGCTTCTTGCCGCGAACGACCTGCATCATGCGCGCCAGATGCGGATCCGGCTGGTAGTTGAGGCGCCGCGCCTCCTTCAGCACCAGTTCCCGCTTCTCCGCTGACACTTTCGGCGCTCCACGCAACACGCGCGACACCGTCATCAGGGAAACACCTGTGGCGAGGGCGATGTCTTTCAG
>NZ_JAGRPF010000016.1 GCF_020439865.1 Prosthecobacter sp. | reverse complement strand
GTTCCAGTCACGACGTGGACTCCAATGAAAACGCCTTCAAAATGGCGGGCATCTTCGCCGTGAAGGACGCCCTCAAGAAGGCCAAGTGCATCCTTCTTGAGCCGATCATGGCTGTGGAAGCCTCCACCCCGGAAGATTATCAGGGTGACATCATGGGTGACCTTAACCGTCGCCGCGGCAAGATTCAGGGCATCGACAGCCGTGGCACCACCGCGATTCTGCGGGCTGAAGTGCCCCTGGCCGAAATGTTCGGTTACTCCACCGCCATCCGCACGCTTTCCTCCGGTCGCGCCAGCTACTCGATGCAGCCCTCTCACTTTGAGCAGGTGCCGCAGCAGATCGTCGAGCAGATCGTTGAACAACGCGGAGGAAACGCCTGATCCCGCACCAGCACTGAACCTTTTTAACACGGACCCCTGTCATGAATAATCAACGCATCCGCATTCGCCTCCGCGCGTATGACTATCGCGTGCTCGACAAGAGCACCGCTGACATCGTCGAAACCGCGAAGCGCACCGGCGCCCGGGTTGCAGGCCCCATCCCGCTGCCCACCCGCATCGAGAAGTTCACCGTGAACCGCTCTCCGCACGTGGACAAGAAGTCGATGGACCAGTTTGAAATCCGCACGCACAAGCGCCTGCTGGACATTGTAGACCCCACCTCCCGCACCGTGGCCGAGCTGAAGAAGCTCAACCTTCCGTCCGCCGTGGACATCACCATCAAGAGCTAAGGCGATCACCCTTTCGCGCGACTGGGGGACATACTTATGAGTCTCGGATTGATCAGCAAAAAACTCGGAATGACCAAGGTCTATGACGCCAAAGGCGAAGCCGTGGCAGTTACCGTGGTCGATGTCAGCGGCAACACCGTCATTCAGGTGAAGCGCAGCGACGGCAAGGACAAGTACAGCGCCGTTCAGGTCGGCTACGGCGACCAAAACAAGGAATCCCGCGTCAGCAAGCCGCTACTTGGCCACTTCAAAAAGCATGGCTGCACGACAGCCAAGCGCATCGTCAAAGAATTCCGCGTCACCGGCGACGACCAGCTTCCAGCTGCCGATGCCAAGCTTGACGCCAGCCTCTTCAGCGACGGACAGATCGTTGATGTGATCGGCCACACAAAAGGCAAGGGCTTCCAAGGCGTCGTCAAGCGCTG
The DNA here is from genome assembly GCF_020439865.1 of Prosthecobacter sp. Taxonomy (GTDB): domain Bacteria; phylum Verrucomicrobiota; class Verrucomicrobiia; order Verrucomicrobiales; family Verrucomicrobiaceae; genus Prosthecobacter. Next base: position 11,959 of record NZ_JAGRPF010000016.1, on the reverse strand, counting down.
GAACTTCGCAGGTCAGCCTGCTTCCCATGGTCACATGATGCACCGTCGTCCTGGTTCCATCGGCTGCCGTCTTACCCCCGGCCTTGTTTGGAAAAATCAGAAGATGCCCGGCCATGACGGCACGACCCGCTGCACGACGCAGAATCTGGTGGTGGTTCAGAGCCGCCCCGAAGAAGGCATCCTTCTCATCAAAGGCGCGCTTCCCGGCAACACCGGAAGCATCGTTGTGGTGCGCCCCGGTAAAAAAGCCGTCGCCAAGAAATAATTACGAGGAACTGAACCATGTCAGCGACCATTCTCTCAGCCGATGCCGCGAAGGCGGCCAATATTCAACTGACCGAGGGCTATAAAGGCTCCCAGGCTCTAAGTGACACTCTGGTGGCCTACCGTGCCAACCGTCGTCAGGGCAACGCCCACACCAAAAACCGTTCTGAAGTTTCTGGCTCCGGCAAGAAGCTCTGGAATCAGAAGGGAACCGGCAATGCTCGTATGGGCAGCAAGCGTTCCCCCGTCTGGAGCGGTGGTGGTGTCGTGTTCGGCCCTCGTAATACCACTGTTTGGGCGAAGAAGATCACCAAAAACACCAAGAAGCTCGCTCTGCGTGCCGCTTTGACCGCCCGCATCCTGGACGGTGAAGTGCTCAGCATTGGCAGCTTTGCCATCGAAGACGGCAAGACCAAGAGCTTCATCGCCGCCGTCAACGCACTGACCACTGCGAAGAACGTGCTTCTCATCGGCAAAGGTTTCGATGAACTCACCTATCGCGCCGGCCGCAATGTCCAGAACGTCCAGCTCATTTCCGCTGACGACGTGAATGCCGAACACATCCTTCGCTATCGCAGTGTGGTTGTGACCGGCGAAGCCCTTGAAACCCTTGCCAAGAGGACTGCCTGATCATGAAAGACCTTCATAAAGTCATCAAAACCATCCGCCTCAGCGAAAAAGCAACGCTGCTCGGTGAACAGAACAACGAGTACGTGTTCTCCGTCGATGTCGATGCCACCAAGATCGACATCAAGCAGGCCGTCGAAAAGCTGTTTGGCAAGAAAGTCAACGGCGTCCGCACGGCCAACTACGACGGCAAGGCCCGTCGTGAACGCCGCGCTGATTACGGCCGCACCAATCACTGGAAGAAGGCCATCGTCCGTCTCAAGGCGGGTGAAAAGTTCGACCTCGCGTAAACCCAGGCACGCAACCCTTTAACTCATCCTACCGTCATGGCGCTGAAAACATTCAAGCCAACCACGCCCACCAATCGCTACAAAGAGTGGAACTCCTTCGAGGAGATCACCAAGCATTCTCCGGAGAAAAGCCTCACTGTGGCTCTTCGCAAGTCGGGTGGCCGCAACAACACTGGTCGTATCACCTGCCGTCACATCGGCGGTGGTCATGACAAGCGTTATCGCCTCATTGATTTCAAGCGCTCTCGTCGTGACGAAGCCGCCAAGGTGGTGGGCATCGAGTATGACCCGAATCGTTCGGCACGTATCGCGCTGGTCGAGTACAAGGACGGTCAGCGTGCCTACATCCTCGCTCCGAACACTCTCGCTGTGGGTGCTTCTGTGATGGCCGGTGAAAAGGCCGCCCCTGAAGTGGGCAACGCGCTTCCTCTGAGCAAGATCCCACTCGGCACCTCGATCCATAACATTGAGCTTTCCCCAGGCAAAGGTGGTGTTGTAGCCCGCGCCGCCGGTCAGGCCGCGATCCTTTCCAACCGTGAAGGTGATTTCGCCCTCGTGCGCATGCCCTCCGGCGAGATCCGCAAGATCCTCTCCGTGTGCTACGCAACGATCGGCCAGGTTGGCAACGTCGAGCACATGAACGTCGTCAGCGCCAAGGCCGGTCGCACCCGCTGGCAGGGCACCCGCCCGACGGTCCGTGGCATGTGTATGAACCCGATCGACCATCCGAACGGTGGTGGTGAAGGTCGTTCGAAGTCCGGTGGTGGTCGTCAGCACCTTCTCAGCCCATGGGGCCATGCGAAGGGTGAAAAGACCCGCAATAAGAAGAAGGCGACGAACAAGCTCATCGTCCAGTCCCGTCACGCCAAGAAGTAATCCATTTTCCACTCAATCACTCTCATGGCACGCTCCCTCAAAAAAGGCCCCTTCGTTCAGCAAGCCCTCCTCGACAAGGTGGACAAGCTCAACGACGCCAAGCAGAAACGCCCCATCAAAACCTGGGCTCGTTCCTCCATGGTCACTCCTGACCTCGTCGGTCACACGTTCCTCGTTCACAACGGCAAGGACTTCGTCTCCGTGTATGTGACTGAAAACATGGTGGGACATCGCCTTGGCGAGTTTGCCCTCACCCGTCTGTTCAAGTCTCACGGAGCTGTCACCGTCAAGGCCGCCAAGTAATCCCCAGAGCATCGAGAAATTCATGTCAATCCGGACTTCCATCACCCGCACCACCCTCTCGCTGCTCCTCGCGGCGGGCGTGTCCGGTTTGCGTGCGGATGACAGGCTCGAATTGCAGGAACTTCACACGACCCTGCAGGTTGCCGCCGCCAAGATTCAGGCGCTCGAAGCACAGGCACTTGCCTCGAAGGACAAGAACGACGCTCTGGCCCAGAGCGCCGCTGCCGCCAACGCTGAAAGCAACGAACTCAAGGATCGCTACGAAAAGCTGCGCGGCCTGCTCGAAGGTCTCGGTGTTGGCGCTCTCGAAAACTCCAAGGACCAGACCCAGGAACGCCTGCTCGCTGCGCTGAGTGACTTGCGCATCATGAAGGAGCAGCGTGATGAACTAGCGAACGCAGTGATCGAACTCGCCGAGTCGGGCATGGGCCTGATGAAGAGCGCGCAGAATGCCGATCCCGCGGCTGCAGATCGCCTGAACAAGGCCATTACACTGGCAGACGCTGCTCTGGTCAAAGCCGGTGGCGCCCAGAATGGCATGGCCGTCGGTGATCTGCAAAATGCCCGCGTCGTCAGTCTGAAAAATGAGCTTGGCATCGCCGTGCTCTCCATCGGTGCCAAGGACGGCGTGAAGCCCGGCATGCCCTTTGAAATTTTCCGTGAGGACAAGCCCATCGCCAAAGTCCTCATCACTGAAGTGCGCAATTCCGTTTGTGGTGCCGTGGTCCAGGAACTGGCCAGCGCCAACGATCCCGTCCGCGTCGGTGACCGGGGTCGCGTCGATCTCAACAAATCCCTCTAACGAAGTCAAGAACCCCCCTCGCTTTATGTCCGTCCGTTCCGTTCTCAAATACGCCAGGATCTCCTCGCAGAAAGCCCGCCAGGTCACGCGCGCCATCACCGGCATGCCCGTCTCCCAGGCGCTGAGCGTTCTCGACTTCACCCCGAAAAAAGCCGCCTTCCTTGTGGGCAAAACTCTCCGTTCCGCCATCGCGAACGCCGAGAACAACCACGAACAGGACGCCTCGGAATTCATCGTGCAGTCCGCCGTCGCCACGCCCGGCCCGGTGCTCAGCCGCATCATGCCACGCGCCCGTGGCTCCGCCGCTCCGATCAAGAAGCGCATGACCCACATTACCGTCGTCATCGGCGCTCCCAAGGCCGAAGAAGCCAAGGCTGAAGGCGAGAAAAAAGCTCCGAAGTCCGCGCGCCGCAGCGCCCCTGCCAAAAAGAAGGCAGCCAAGTCCAAGAAAGCCTCTGAATAACCGCAACGCCACCGAACCGCACCTCCTCACCTTATGGGACAGAAAGTAAATCCGATCGGCTTCCGCCTCGCAGTCAGCAAAGACTGGCGCTCCAAGTGGTACGCACCCGAAAAAGAATATGCTGAGTCGCTTCACAGCGATCTGGCGATCCGCGCCTATCTCAAAGAGAAGCTCATGCAGGCCGCCATCTCCAAGATCGTCATTGAACGTGCTTGGAATCAGGTCCGCGTGACTCTGCACACCGCCCGTCCGGGCCTCGTGATCGGCCGCAAAGGTCAGGAAATCGATGTGATGAGCCAGAAGGTCTCCGAAATGTGTGGTGGCAAGCAGGTGAAGATCGACATCTTCGAAATCAAGCAGCCGGAACTCGATGCTCAGCTTGTGGCCGAGGCCGTCGCCGTTCAGCTTGAGCGCCGTATCTCCTTCCGTCGCGCCATGAAGCGTTCGCTGCAGACCGCCATGGACATGGGCGCTGATGGCATCCGTCTTCGTTGCGCCGGCCGTCTTGGTGGTGCTGATATCGCCCGTGCGGAACAGTATCGTCAGGGCAAGGTCCCCCTTCAGACCCTGCGTATTCCGATCGATTACGGCTTCGCCGAAGCCCGCACCGTCTATGGCATTATTGGCGTGAAGTGCTGGCTGAATCGCGGCAACGCTCCTGAAACCGGTGTTTCCCGCCCAGGCGGTGACCGTCGTCCGCGCAACAACGATCGTGGTGAGCGTCGTCCGGGCGCCCCTGGCCCACGTGGTGGCGATCGCGGTCGCGGCGGCAATCAAGGCTACGGAGCCCCCGCTCCAGCGCCTGCCCCTGAAGCCGCTCCGACCCAGGGATAACCGCTGCCCCCCAACCTTTTTTGAATTAAAACCCTTTCACAGGACAGAGACGTATGGCCCTTCTTCCAAGCAGAGTAAAATATCGCAAATCGCAGCGCGGCAACCGCGGCGGCAACGCCACCAGCGGCAACAAGCTGGACTTCGGTGAGTTCGGACTTCAGACCCTTGAGCGTGGCTGGATCAAGAACATCCACATCGAAGCCTGCCGCGTCGCGATCACCCGCTTCCTGAAGCGTAAAGGCAAGGTTTTCGTTCGCATTTTCCCTCACAAGCCTGTCACCCAGCGTCCGCCTGAAGTTCGAATGGGTAAAGGTAAGGGCTCTCCGGAGTTCTGGGTTGCCGTCGTGCTTCCTGGACACGTCCTGTTTGAAATCTCAGGTGTGAACGAGGCCACGGCACGCGAAGCCAGCCGTCTCGCCGCCACGAAGCTTGGTCTGCGCTGCCGCTTCGTCACCCGCGAAAGCCTCCACAAATAACAACGCGAACTGCGAACTGAATTATGAAGATCAAAGAACTCCGTGAATCGACTGTGGAAGAGCTTTCCGCACGCCGTCGCGAACTCAAGCAGGAGGCGCTTAACCTGCGCGTCCAACAGGGTGCCGGTGGTGGCCAGCTCGAAAACCCAGCCCGCCTGCGTCATATCCGTCGCGAAATCGCCCGTATCGAAACCATCATCACCGAGCGTTCCCGCACTGCGGCCGCCAAGAAGGCCGCCTGATCCGGCCGTTCACCCCTGAAGCATCTTTAATATCATGAGCGAGACCACCGCAGCAGCCCCTGCCGCCACCGAAAAGAAGCCTGTGCGCAAGACGCGCGTCGGCGTCGTGGTGTCCGACAAGATGACGAAAACGATCGTCGTTGAAGTTGAACGCCGCGTTCCCCACCCCCTGTTCAAGAAGATCATCCGCCAGACCTCCAAGTTCTACGCCCACGATGAAGCGGAACAGGCGAAGGTCGGAGACAAGGTGCTCATCGCCGAAACTCGTCCGCTGTCCAAGCTGAAGCGCTGGGAACTTGTGGAAGTTCAGAAGCACTAATTCGCAAGTTTGAACCCCTTAACCTGACCAGGAGAAACAGCTTATGTTGCAAATGGAGTCCTCAATCCCGGTGGCAGACAACACCGGTGCCCGGCTTGCCACGATGATCGGCGTGCTCGGCAAGAAAAACACCCGCTTCGCCTATGTTGGCGACATCATCACCGCCCACGTCCGCGAGTCCACGCCGACCGCCGCCGTGAAGAAAGGTGAAGTTGTCCGTGCCGTGATCGTGCGCACCTCGCACCCGATCCGTCGCACTGATGGCTCGATCCTGCGTTTCGACCGGAACGCCATGGTCATCATCGACAAGGACAACAACCCGCGCGGCACTCGTATCTTCGGCCCTGTGGCCCGTGAGCTCCGCGACAAGAATTTCATGAAGATCGTTTCCCTCGCACCTGAAGTGCTGTAACCCCATGAGCCGTACCAAGACCCACGTTAAAAAAGGCGACAATGTCGTCGTCATATCCGGAGCCGCCAAAGGCGCCCAGGGCGTTGTCCTGGAAGTGCAGCCAGGCAAAGGCCGGGTGCTCGTCGAAGGCGTGCGCATGATCAAAAAAGCGATCAAGCCCACCCAGCAGAACCAGAACGGCGGCTTCCAGGAAAAGGAAGGCCCCATTCACATCTCCAACGTGAAGCGCGTCGATGCGCCCGTGAAAGAGAAGAAAAAGAAAGTTGCCAAGAAGAAGGCCAAGGCCTAAATCCCCGCCCCCCATTTGCCTCCCCCTTCGCCATCGTCGCTCCGCATGGTGTGATCATCGAAGGAAAGGCGGCACAGCCCGAAACTGAACCATGGAACACATCCTACAGACCCTCTACAAAGAAAAGCGTAACGAGCTCAAAACACAGCTCGGTCTCGCAAACATCCACGAAGTCCCGCAGCTCAAGAAAATCGTTGTGAACTGTGCTGTCGGCAGCCAGAGCGAACGCAAGCAGGCGATCGAAGACGCTGTGAACGAAGTCGCCCTCATCACCGGTCAGAAGCCGGTGATCACCAAGAGCAAGAAGGCCATCGCCAACTTCAAACTTCGTGAAGGTGAAAACGTCGGCGTCAAGGTCACCCTCCGTGGTGGCAAGATGTATGACTTCATGATGCGTCTCGTGCGCACCGCCATCCCCCGCATTCGTGACTTCCGCGGCGTCGCCCCCCGTGCCTTTGACGGCCGTGGCAACTACACACTCGGTGTTGCTGAACAGTCGATCTTCCCTGAGATCGAGCTCGACAAGATCAAGCGTCCTTTGGGTTTTGACATCACCTTCGTCACCAGCACGAACAATGATGACCACGCCCGTGAAATGCTGCGCGTTCTGGGCATGCCCTTCCGCACCCGCACAGCTCAACCGAAGAAGGAAGAAGGCGCTGAAGCCGCCGCATAACCTCAAAACCCGGACACACTCAGCGTCATGACCGACCCGATTTCAGACTTTCTCACGCGTATCCGCAACGCGTCCGCCGCACAGCAGGAGCATGTGCTCATTCCTTTCTCCAAGATGAAGGCCGAACTCTGCCGCATCTTGCAGGAAGAAGGCTACATCTGGAGCTATGAAGTGGACACCAGCGCCACTCATCCGCGCCTCAAACTCAAACTCAAGTATCAGGACAAGACCGGCGTCATCCGCAAGATCGACCGCGTCAGCAAGCCGGGCCTGCGCAAGTACGTCGGCAGCGACGAGATCCCCCGTGTGCTCGGCGGTCTGGGCATCTCCATCCTTTCCACTCCACGCGGCATCATGACCGGTGCCAAGGCCCGCAAGGCCAAGGTGGGTGGTGAACTCCTCGCCACCGTCTGGTAAACCTCCAACCCGTCACAACCCTCATGTCACGCGTAGGCAAACAAATCATTTCCATTCCAGACAAGGTCACCATCAAGGTTGGCGACGACCGCTCCGTGCAGGTCAAAGGCCCCAAGGGTGAACTCGGCTGGACCCTCCCTCTCGGCGTCAAGGTCAACTCCGATGCCAACACCGTCAATGTCACCCGCGAATCCGAAGACCGTCGTGTGCGCGCCCTTCACGGCACCACACAGCGTCTGATCGCCAACATGATCATCGGCGTCAGCCAGGGCTACACCCGCAACCTCGAAATTCACGGCGTGGGTTTTCGTGCCGCTGTCAAAGGTTCAAACATCGACCTTCAGCTTGGCCAGTCTCATGACCGTCTGCATCCGATTCCCAAGGGTGTGAAGGTGACTGTGACTGAAAACACCAAGATCGCCATCGAAGGCATCGACAAGCAGGTCGTCGGCCAGCTGGCCGCTGACATCCGCGCCTACTACCCGCCGGAGCCTTACAAGGCCAAGGGCGTGCGCTACGCGGGCGAACACATCCGCCGCAAAGCCGGCAAGTCCGTCAAATAATCTCCGGAGATACTCATCATGGCTCTTACCAATCGCAAAGACATCCGCGCTCGCATTCACAAGCGCATTCGTCGCAAGCTCAGCGGCACTGCCGAGCGTCCCCGCCTCGCTGTTTACTTCTCGAACACCAACGTTTACGCCCAGGTCATCGACGACGAGGCCGGCAAGACGATCGTTTCGGCCTCCACCAAGGAAAAAGGCTACGGCGCTGGCAAGGCCAATGTCGAAAACGCAGTCAAGGTTGGTGCGCTTCTCGCGGAGCGTGCCATCGCAAAAAACATTTCCGAGGTGGTCTTTGACCGCGCCGGTTTCATCTATCATGGCAAGGTCAAAGCGCTTGCTGATGCCGCCCGCGAAAAGGGCCTGAAATTCTAATCCACCCGCATTCTTTCTATTATGGCCGAAGAAACAGTAGTTATTGAGACAGAGCCGGTGGAAGCTGCCGCACCTGTCCAGACGTCAGCTCCCTCCTCGTTCCGTGGTCGTGATGACCGTGGACCGCGTGAAGTGGACGGCGTGGAGAAGGTGGTTCACATCAACCGATGCGCCAAGGTGGTCAAAGGCGGCCGCCGTTTCAGCTTCAGTGCGCTCGTCGTCTCCGGAGATGCAAATGGCCGCGTGGGTTGCGGATTTGGCAAGGCCAATGAAGTGTCTGACGCCATCAAGAAGGCCACAGAAGCGTCACGCAAGAACATGTACACCTTCTGCCTGAAGGACAGCACCATCCCTCACGAGGTGACGGGTGCCCACGGCGGTGGTTTCATTCTTCTCAAGCCGGCAACCCCCGGTACCGGCATCATCGCAGGTGGTGGCGCCCGTGCGGTTCTCGAAGCTGCAGGTGTCAAAGACGTGATCGGCAAGTCGCTGGGCTCCAGCAATCACGCCAATGTCGTCAAAGCCACGCTGGCCGCCCTCAGCGCCCTGCGTCCTGCGGATGAAATCCTCCGCGCCCGCGGCAAGGAAATTAAGGAGCGCAAGGCGCTCTAATCTGATCCCAACTTTCTACTTTTCAAATCTCCATGAGACTCCAAGACGTCAAACCCCGCCCCGGTGCCAAAAAGCGCCGCAAGCGCATTGGCTGTGGCGAAAGCTCCGGTCACGGCAAAACCTCCTGCAAGGGCCACAAAGGTCAGATGGCACGCGCTGGTCGCGGCATCCGCCCCGGCTTTGAAGGTGGACAGATGCCGATGCACCGTCGTCTTCCGAAAAAGGGCTTCAACAACGCGCAGTTCAAGGACACGTTTGAAGTCGTCAATGTCGGCGACCTTAACGAGACCTTTCAGGACGGCGCTGTCATCAACGATGCAGCCCTTCGCGAGGCCGGACTGGTCAGCCGCAGCTGTGATTTCATCAAGATCCTCGGCACCGGCGACCTTGCCCGCAAGTTCACCATCCAGGGCGCGCAAGTCAGCGCCACGGCCCGTGAAAAGATTGAAAAGGCCGGCGGTTCCATCGCTGCCTGATTTTTTCTGACCCAACCGCTTTGATGGGCCGGTCTCCGCGCAGCGAATGCTGTCAGGAACCAGGCCCATCTTCGCTTCCAGCCACCATTCATGATCTCCGCTTTCGCCAACAGCTTCAAAGTCCCCGAACTTCGCTCGCGCATCCTTTTCACGCTGGCGATGATCGTCATCGTTCGCATCGGCACCTCCATCACGCTTCCAGGCGTCGATCCCACGGTGTTGAATGCATGGATCGAAAACAAGGCGGGTGACAGCGCTTCAGGTGCCGCCCAGGTCGCCGCTCTCCTCAACATCTTCAGCGGTGGTGGTCTGCAAAACTGCGCCATTTTCGCCTTGGGCATCATGCCCTACATCAGCGCCAGCATCATGCTGCAACTTCTGACCGCCGTCTGGCCGCCGCTCAGCAAGCTCGCTCGTGAAGAGGGTGGTCGTCAAAAAATCACGCAGTACACCCGTGTTGCCACGATCATTCTCTGCGTGTTCCAGGCCACGTTGCTCGCCCAGTCTCTGGCGGATCCGCAGCAAAACTACCTCATGGCCGGTTTGCAGGATGCCATTGATGCTCTAGGGGGGCGACCCTTGGTGCCAAATTACGGTTTTGGTTTTGTTTGCACGAGCGTGATCACCATCACAGCTGGCACCATGCTCATGATGTGGTTGGGTGAGCAGATCACCGACCGCGGCATCGGCAACGGCGTCTCGATTCTGATTTGCGTCAACATCGTCTCCGACCTCCCGGGTGCGCTCATTCAGGTGTGGCAGACCTTCGTCGGCAGCGTGAAGGCCAGCCCCGCCAGCGCCTTCACTCTCGTGTTGCTGATGGGCTTCATGATTCTTGTCATCGCCGGTGTCATCGCCCTGACCCAGGCCACACGCCGTATCGCGATCACCTACGCCAAGCGCGTGGTGGGCCGCAAAGTCTATGGCGGCCAGACGCAGTATTTGCCGCTGAAGATCAATTATTCCGGCGTCATGCCGATCATCTTTGCGCAGGCCATCCTGCTCTTCCCGTCCACGATTCTCGCGTCGTTGTTCAAGGATGTGAACTGGATTCAGCGCATGGCTCTCTTTGTGAGCAGCGGCTGGGTTTATTACGTGGCGTCATCGCTGTTGATCTTCTTCTTCAGCTACTTCTGGGTGGCCACCATGTTCCAGCCGACACAGATCTCCGAAGATCTCAAAAAGAGCGGCGGCTACGTTCCGGGCATTCGTCCAGGCAAACCCACGGCTGACTTCCTCGACTTCACCATGAGCCGCCTCACCTTTGCAGGCGCGATTTTCCTCACCGGCCTCTATGTGATGCCAGGTCTCGTCAGCAGTTCCATGAAGATCTCCAGCTCGGCTGCGCAGTTCTTTGGTGGCACCAGTTTGCTCATTCTCGTTGGAGTCGTTTTGGACGTCATGCGTCAGGTGGAAACCCACCTTCTGCAGAGCCACTATGACGGCTTCCTCAAGAAGGGCCGTATCCGTGGCCGTGTGGATCGCATCCAGCAGGGCGGTCGTGCCATGGACTCCACCACCATCGTCTGGCTGTGGGTCGGTCTCGCCATCATTGTGTTGATCGGCGTGGTGTACAAGCTGGCTCTCAAGTGAGGTTCTTCGAGCGCGCCATGGCTTTTCTCAAATCGGGAAACATCCCCATTCGCCACGGCGCGCAGCAGCAGGGCATTCGCCGGGCCTGCCAGGTCGCACGTGACGTGCTGATTCAAACCGCCTCTCAGGTCCATGTCGGTGTCACCACGGCTGAGATCGACCGTTTCGCCGCGGCGAAGATCAAAGAACTCGGTGCCACGAGTGCTTTCCTCGGCTACCGCCAGTTTCCGGGCAACATCTGTGTGTCCATCAACGAGGAAGTGGTGCACGGCATCGGTGGTCCACGCGTCATTCAGGATGGCGACATCGTGAAGATCGACGTCGGAGTCTATTTCGACGGCTGGGTCGGCGACAATGCGCTCAGCGTGCCTGTTGGCAATGTGGCCAAGGAGACGCTGCATCTGCTGGCGGCCACCGAGGAATCGCTTTTGAATGCGGTCAAATACGCCCGCGACGGGTGGATGCTGGGCGATCTTTGCCATAGCGTGGAGCATCACGTCACCCAGTACGGTTACAGTGTCGTCCGCGAGTTTGTCGGTCACGGTGTTGGACGGAAGCTCCATGAAGAGCCGCAGGTCCCGAACTACGGTAAGAAAGGGGAACGTCCGCGTCTCAAGGCGGGCATGACCCTCGCCATCGAGCCCATGATCAACATGGGCACGGGCAAGACGCGCATCTTGGAAGACAAATGGACGGTGGTGACGCAGGATCGCAAGCCCTCCGCACATTTTGAGCACGTCGTGCTCATCACCCCTGACGAGCCTGAGATCCTGACCGCCCGCGGCCGCATGTTCCCAAAAGGAACCGCCGACCTCACGCCGCGTCCTGTCGCTGACCTCGGTTGAAGGTTACGGCTGGCTTTCTTCCATGCCGGGGGGCTCCAGACGTATGCGGCCAGGACGTGTTCCGCTGCATCGCTGTCATCTGCTGCGCATGCCCGGTCGGGAGGCGTTGACCGCCCCTTGCTCAACCAAGGCTCCATTCAAGCCGTGCAGCGAGTCGCATGGGATGACTGTCTCACTGTCGCTGCCCGCTCAGGTAAAACAGACC
>NZ_JAGRPF010000137.1 GCF_020439865.1 Prosthecobacter sp. | reverse complement strand
GCTTTGACGATGGGCTTGGGTTCTTCCCGAGATTTGGAAACGACGGGTTTCTCGGTTGCCGCCGCCGGCGCCTTCTCCTGCAGCAGGGACACCACACGTGGATTGGAGGGTGGCGGCAAAGCTGCGGCGTTTTCAGGCGGAGCAGTCGCGGTGGCCGGCATGTCGGCTGCGGCCGCAAGTGACGGCGCTGATGGCGGCGCTTCGTCAGGCGCCACCAGGGACATCGGTGTCAGCGCTGCGGCGGACAGGCTCGCAGGAGCGTCGGAGACCTTCACGGCCTCGCTCGGCACCTTCGTCTGGGGCGGCTGATCAACAACGGCGACAGCCTTGGGTGCGTCTCCCGCTGCACCGATCGGCTTCAGCGTTTTGGGATCGACCGGAATCGCGCTTGGCACCGCCTGTTTTGGCACGCGCAGCATGGTTCCGGGACCGATTTGCAGTCCTTTGTCGATCATGTTGAGCTTGGTGATCTCCGCTTCCGTGGAGCCAAACTTGGCCGCGATCGACTTGATCGAATCCCCCGAACGCATCTCGTAGTTGTCATACTGCTCGGTATCCGCCGCCGCACGCGCCTGCGCGCTGACGATTTCGGGCGAAGTCACCGGCAGTCCAGAAGGCATCGCTGTCGCGCGTGTCGCCTGGGTCACCGTCTGCTGGGGAGCCTCCTCATCGCCCATGAAGTCATAGATGATGATGCCGCCAATGAGAGCGACATGAATCAGAAGCATGACGACAAACATGCGCGCCATGCCTGAATTCGGCTCGTGCTGGTTCCACTCACCCTCTTCTGTCACCAGAGCCACGCGATGACGATGCCGCTCACCATCCATAAGGTTGAGGAGCAGCCGGGGTTCTTTGGTCTTGGTTTTCTTCTTCATAGGACCTGGGGTCTTGGGTTGTCGAGATTCGGGTTGTTTAAATTCAATTCAGTCCGTTCACGGCCGCGCGGAACACATCGCCCCGCTGGGCGTAGCCGGTGTACATGTCGAAGGAGGAGGTGCCGGGGCTGAGGATGATCGCATCCCCCGCCTGCGAGGCTTCGGTAGCCAGACGCACGGCATCTTCCATGTCAGCGGCGCACTGGCAGGGCAGCAGATCGCCAAATGTTTTCTCAAGCTGCGGCGCAATCTCGCCGATCAGCACCATCGCGCGCACCTGGCCGTTCAAACCGGCGCGCAACGGCGTGTAATCAAGTTCCTTGTCCTTGCCGCCGGCGATGAGCACGATCGGACGTTCCTGCGAGCGCAGACAGGCTTCAAGCGCGTGCAGATTCGTCGCCTTCGAGTCATTGATGTACTCACGATCACGCAAAGTGCGCACCAGTTCGCAGCGGTGCCTTGGTGGCTCGTAGCTCTCCATGGCTTTCAGCATGCTGGAGAACTGCAGCCCGAACACGCGACCTGTCATGAGCGCCGCAAGCACGTTTTCCATGTTGTGGCGGCCACGCAGTTTCAATCCGTCCGCCCTGCCGATCTCCTGACCAATGCAGTAAAAGGCTCCGGCATCATAGGTGTAGCCCGCCTCCGCGCCGTAGGCGGAGAAAGTCCAGCGCTGCGCCCTGCCTGATGACACATTTTCACCCGCACGCACGATGGCGACATCGTCCGAGTTGACGTTTTCAAAGATGCGCGCCTTCGCGGCGAAGTAGGCCTCCATGTTCGGATAGCGGTCCAGATGATCCGGCGCAAAATTCAGCCACAGGCTGGCCCGTGCGCGGAAGTCGCGGATCGTTTCGAGCTGAAAGCTGCTGATCTCGAGTGCGAGCACATCGTAGCGCACGCCGCTGGCGACAACCTCGCTCAAGGACACGCCATGGTTGCCGCAAGGCAATGATTTCATGCCACAGCCATTGAACAGCGCGGCGACTAGCTCCGTGCAGGTGCTCTTGCCATTCGTGCCGGTGATCGCCGCCATGGGCATGTCGGTCAGTTGAAAGGCAAACTCGGTTTCGCCCACAAGCGCAGTTCCGGCATCGGTGAACTTCTTCGGCAGAGGCCAGTGCTCGTCGAGGCCCGGACTGATGACAACCTGCTGAAACTCGCCCGGTTTGACGATCAAATCGCGCGCCGCCTGACCCGTGACCGACTTGAAGCCTTCGGCATCCAGCTTGTCCGTTTTCACCGCATCACCCTCGTCAAACACCGTCACCGCCGCGCCATGCTGGCGCGCCAGCAGCGCGGCGCCGAGGCCGCTGCGGCCGGCGCCGAGAATGGCGATGTGTTGGGAGGCGAAGCGCATGAATCAACGAACTTTGAGCGTGGCAAGGCCGAGCATGGCAAAGAGAAGCGACAGGACCCAGAAGCGCACGATAACCTGATTCTCGTGCCAGCCTCCGAGTTCGAAGTGATGATGAATCGGAGCCATGCGGAAGATGCGCTTGCCGCGCTTCTTGAAGCTCCAGACCTGAAGAATAACGCTCATGGCCTCCATCACAAACACACCACCGACGAGCGCGAGGACGATCTCCTGCTTGCAGCCGATCGCGAGAGCGGCAATGCAGCCGCCGAGTGCGAGCGAACCTGTGTCGCCCATGAACATTTTGGCAGGATGCGCATTGAACCAAAGAAAGCCGAGGCATGCACCTGCCAGCGCCATGGCGATGATGGGCAATTCGTTCGCCAGGCTGTTGTGCGCGACGCCGAGATAGTCCGAATAGCGTGCGTTGCCGCAGATGTAGCCGAACGCAGCATAAGCCAGCGCCGTGGTGATGGAGCAGCCGGTGGCCAGACCGTCCAAACCGTCGGTGAGGTTCACCGCATTCGACGCGCCCACGATGATCACCGCAAACATCGCCACTGCGAAGAGGTGCATGTCCGCGATGACGGCATCCTTCACAAACGGGATGTACAAAGCGCGCAGCGTGACGCCGTTGTCACCCGGAACCGCGTAGGCAAACATCAGACCTGCCAGCACCGCCACCGACGTCTGCCACACCAGTTTTGTGCGGGCGCTCACTCCTTTGGAGTTTTTCTTGCTGATCTTGAGATAGTCATCGCGAAAACCCAGCGCACCGAGACCGATGGTCGTGAACAAAACGATCCACACCATGATGTTGTCCCACTTCGCCCACATGAGCGTGGAGAGCACGATGGCCCCCAGAATCAGAATCCCGCCCATCGTCGGCGTGCCGGCTTTTTTGCCATGCAGTTCGTAAAGCTTGTGCACTTCTTCAGCGGTGCGAATCGGCTGACCGATCTTCAGGGAGATCAACTTGCGAATCAGACGCTCGCCATACATCAGCGAGAGGCCGAACGCCGTAAGGGCGGCTCCACCGGCACGGAACGTGTGGTACTTGAAGAGGTTGAGAATCTTGTACACGGCGGCGTCATCGCTCATCCAGTGGTGAGCGATCAGCCATTCCCTGAGTTCGTAGAGCCAGTACATCATGATGCGGAAAAATGCGTGAGAACCTGTTCCATGCGCGCGGAGCGGCTGCCTTTGAGCAGCACCACGTCTCCTTCGCGCAACCACTCACGCAGCCGTGCGGCACATGCGGCATGATCGGGGAAATGGCGGGATTGCAGAGCTTTGTTGGCACGCCCGGCAGACTCGCTGATGAGCGCAGCTTCATCGCCACCGACGGTGAACACGGCGTCGAGGTTCAACGATCCGGCAAACTCACCCACCCGACGATGCTCGGCCTGCGCCAGCGGTCCCAGCTCTCCCATCCGGCCCAGCACGGCGACACGGCGGCTGTGCTCGCCTCCAAGCCTGCTGAGCGTGCGCAAACCGGCGAGCATGCTGTCCGGATTCGCATTGTAGGAATCGTCGATGAACTGAATGCCATCGACAACTTTCGGCTCAACACGACCGCCGGTGAGTTTGGCCTGGTTCAGCGCGTCCGCGATGTCCGCAGGCGCGATGCCCTGCCTCCATCCCATGCAGGCGGCTAGCGCCGCATTGCCAACCATGTGTTCACCAAGAATGGGGAGACGCGTTTCGACTTTCTCTCCGCCGAAGTCGAGTGTGAAGGTCGTTCCCGTCGCATCGGCGCGCAGATCGGAGGCGACCACGTCTCCGCAGCCGACTCCGGCCATCGAAACACTTGCCTGGCAGTGACGGGCGATGACCTCGCTGTACTTGTCATTAGCATTGAGCACCACGACGCCCCCGGCACGGACGTTCGCCGCCAGCGTGCCTTTTTCCCAGGCGATCGCATCCTGCGTGCCCATGTATTCGATGTGGGCCATGCCGACGTTGGTGATGATGCCGGCGTCCGGTTTCGCGATGTCCGTGAGGACCTTGATTTCACCGGCATGATTCATGCCCATCTCCGCGATGCAGCACTGATCTCCCTCTCGCAACGACAACAGGGTGAGCGGCAGACCGATGTGATTGTTCAAATTGCCAACCGTCGCGCGTGTCTGACATTTGCGTGCCATGACGATGGCGGTGAGGTCCTTGGTGGAGGTCTTGCCGTTGCTGCCGGTCAGACCAATAATCTGCGGCGCATGATGCTGGCGATACCCACGCGCCATGTTCTGCAACGCGAGCAGAGTGTCACCAACTTCGATCGTGGCGCACGGCAGTGCCCCCCATGCCGGATTGACCTTGCTGACAACCACCGCAGCGGCGCCTGATGCGGCGACCTGAGGAATGAAGTCGTGCGCGTCAAACTTTTCACCCACCAAGGCCACGAAGACTTCCCCCGCGGTGATTTTGCGCGAATCGGTGTTCACGTTCGTGACCAGACGCGAGCCATTGCCACGCAGCGTGCCTGCGGCGAATTGGGCCAGAGCTTGGAGAGAAATCGGGATCATCGATCAAATCGTTCTGGGCGGTCCGGGCGGTCAAATCCGCCGCGCATGGCCTCGCGTTCAGCGGCCTTTTCTTCACGTTCGGCGGCACGGTCGGCCTTGAGTTCATGCAGCAGCTGCCGCGCGACCCGGCGGTCGTCGAACGGATGCTTTTTGCCTTGAATGTCCTGGTAGTCTTCGTGGCCCTTGCCCGCGATGAGCACGATGTCACCCTGCCAGGCCCCCTCGAGTGCAACGCGGATGGCCTCGCGCCGATCGGCGATGACGGCATGATTCTTCGGGCGGACAAAACCGGCTTTGGCGTCGTTGAGAATCTGCTGGGGATCCTCGGTGCGCGGGTTGTCGGAGGTGAGCACGCAGATGTCACTGCCGGCCTCTGCTGCCGCCGCCATTTTGGGACGCTTGGAACGGTCCCGATCGCCACCGCATCCGAAGACCGTGATGATACGACGCGGACGCAACGCCCGGACAGTTTTCAACGCGTTGACGAGACCGTCAGGTGTGTGCGCGTAGTCGACGAAGACTTGGAAGCGCGAGTTGTCGGAAACACGTTCCATGCGCCCCGGCACCTGAGGTGCGTTCTGCAGGCTTTTCACGGCCTCGCGCAGATTCAATCCGACGCCCTGGGCAGCGGCAAGAGCGCCGAGCGCGTTGTAAACATTGAAATCCCCGATGAGCGGCAGGCGCACGAGGAAACTGCGGCCTTTCGCCTCAAGTTCGAACGTGGTGCCGGTGAGATCATAGCGCACGTTGATGGCGCGGAATTCGAGACCGACCCCGAATCCAAAGCGAATGACACGACCGGTGTGTTCGAACTGCTGGATGAGCTTCCGCCCCCAGGAATCGTCGCCGTTGATGATCAACGCACCACGCGGATTGTCGGCGGTGATTTGAAACAGACGCGTCTTCGCCTCGAAGTACTTCTGCATCGTGCCGTGATAGTCGAGATGATCCTGCGTGAGGTTGGTGAACACCGCGGCGGCAAACGGCAGTCCGTGGATGCGATCCTGATCCAGCGCATGCGAGGAAACCTCCATCGTGCAGGCGCGGCAACCATTGTCCCGCATCGCCGCGAGCAACCCCTGAATCTCGAGCGATTCGGGCGTCGTGTGCGTGGCAGGCACGTGCTCCTTTCCACCAAGATCGTAAAACACGGTGCCCAGCAGGCCGCAGCGCTTCTGCGCAGCGTTGAAGAGATGATGCATGAGGAAGGCCGTGGTGGTCTTCCCGTTCGTGCCGGTGACGCCTGCAATGGTGAGCGATTTGGCCGGATGGCCGTTCAGAGCCGCCGCCGCCTGCGCAAGAGCAAGACGCGAATGCTTCACATGAACCCACGGAATCGTGGCATCGTCGGGAGGGGCCTGCTCGGCAATGATCGCAGCAGCACCCAGTTCGACGGCTTTTCCAATGAAGGCATGCCCGTCGGCATGCGTGCCACGAATGGCCACGAAGGCGATGCCAGGACCGGCTTTGCGCGAATCATAGGCCAGCCCGGTCACCTCGGTGTCAAGGCTGCCGGAAACGGCGGGTTTGTCGAGATGGGGAACAAGGTCACGCAGTTTCATGGTGCGTCTCCTTTCGCGGCAACCTTGATGGGACGCTCATGGCGGATGGCAAGATGATCGAGCGTCTCGCGCACGACCTCGGCGAAGATGGGGGCTGCAACACGACCACCACGAATCATCCGGGAACTCTCGGCCTGCGGATCGTCGAGCATGACCAGACAGACAAGCTGCGGATTCTCGACCGGAGCAATGCCGACGAACGAGGTGAGGTAGGCTCCGTCGATGTAGCGCTTTTTGTCAGGATCGTAGCGACGCGTGGTTCCGGTCTTGCCACCGACGCGGACGTCGGGCAGCGCAGCGCGGCTGCCAGTGCCTTCGAGCACCACACCTTCAAGGAAATCGCGCAACGAAGCGGCTGTCTTGGCGGTGCAGACCTGCCAGACAGGCTGGGGAGGAGTGACTTCCATTTCGCCGTTGGGTTTGACGACACGATCGATCAGACGCGGCTTCATGAGCACGCCACCGTTGGCAATCGCTCCGTAGGCCATGCACACCTGCAGTGGAGTGACTGAAACTTCGTAACCAATTGGCATGCGAGAGTAGGTGGTGTTGCTCCATTTGCCGGTGTTGACGTAGCCGCCCTTTTCACCAACGAGCCCGATGCCGGTGGGAGTACCAAAACCAAAACGCGCGACGTAATCGAGCATCATGTCCTGTCCGACCCGCTTGCTGATTTTGTACATGCCGATGTTGCTGGAATGCACGAGCACACCTTTCACGGTCTGCATGCCGAGAGGTTCGTCGTCACTGAGCTTCACCTTCCGCACCGGGTCTTCGTAATACATGTTGCCGCAGTCGATCTTCTCTCCGGGTGTGACCTTGCGGTTGTCGAGTGCGGCGGCGAGCGTGACGACCTTGAAGATCGAACCGGGCTCATAGGGCTCGGCGATGGCGTGATTCGTCCAGGTGCTGACATCCGGATTGCCAAGATCACGATGGGGACGGGCCGCCATGGCAAGCACGGTTCCAGTGGCGGGTTCGGTTACCACGATCACAACACGACGGGCTTTGTTGGCCTTCCAAGCGCGTTCACAGATGGCCTCGACATTGTCCTGAAGCTGCATGTCGATGGTGAGATAGACGTCGCTGCCGTGCCGAGGTTCGACCACCTGGCCGCGATACGCGGGAAGTTCGTGGCCCGACTTGTCACGTTCGATGAACTGCTCACCCGGAATACCCGTGAGCTTTTCATCCATGAGCTTCTCGACTCCCCAACGGCCCTTGTTGCGCGTGTCGGTGTCACCCAGCACGAGAGAAAGCCTGTCCTGCGCAGGAAAGCGCCGGGCGACGGTGGGACGCATGTGAATGCCGAAGATATGCTCCGCCTTGAAGAGGATGTTCCACTGTTTCGCAGTATCCTCGTCCACCTCCTTCGCGAGAACGACCTCCGGCTTGTTTGAAGCGAGCTGGCTGCGGATTTCCTCCTCCGTCGCGGGCAGGATGCCCGAAAGCACTTTTGCGACATGATCTTGGTAGGCCGAAAGCGTTTCCGCATCGCCCAGTTGCTCACGCAGCTCGATGGCCTTCACGCCGCGAACCGCCGCGAGGTGGTGACGCACCGTGATCAGCTCACGCAGGTGCGTGCGATCCGTGTAAAGCTCGCTCACATCCTCGTCATGGGCGAGGTATTCACCGCTGAGGTCCTTGATGGCTCCGCGGTGTGCGGGCAGGACGATGTGACGCTGATATTTCAGCGCGGCGAGTGCAGCCAGACGCGGAGACTCTTTGATCTGAATGACAGCAAGCCGCCACGTCACGAGCGAAAACCCCGCCAGCAGAACAAACAACAGCAGGAGCATGCGGCGGCATACCGGGCGCTCACGGCGGATTTGAATTTGATTGGGAAGTGGCTGACTCACGGATTCCGGGACGTCGTTAGAGCAATGGAAGGATCAGGGGGCGTCACAGCGGCTTTCTCAGGCTGCGCAGGAATCGGTTTGAGCAGAACAAGGCTCTGCTTGGTGATCGGCCGCAGCAGGGTGCCTGCGCTGGTCAGACGAGGTTGCACGCGGTCCCGCGTGAGCATCGTTTCGATGCGGTTGTTCAACGCCAGGATTTCGGCGTTCAGCAGCCGCATCTCGGATTCGACCTTACGCTGTTCCTCGCCAATGGCGCGAACACGGTTCTTGCTCACCACGATGCCCAGGCCGACAAGCGCGAGCGAGGCGACCACGATAAGGATGCCCGTGATCGCGGACAGGCCGAGGCGGTTGCGGTAGCGATTGCGTTGACGTGGTTTCATGAGGGAAGTCGTTCGGCGACGCGCAGCACGGCGCTGCGCGCACGCGGGTTGAGTTCGATCTCCTGCGGTGTGGCCTGCACTGGCTTGCGCGTGACCAACTTGAGCAGACAGTCGGGATTCTTGCGTGCTTCAGGCCATTCCGGACGGTCGATGAAAGGCGCGGACAAGTGCTGCAGCGTCTGTTTGACAATGCGGTCCTCCAGCGAGTGGAAGGAGATCACCGCGAGCCTGCCGCCGGGCTTCAACCAGCGCGGAGCCGCAGCAAGGAAATCGTGCAACGCGGCCAGTTCGTCGTTCACAGCGATGCGCAACGCCTGAAACACGAGCGTGGCCGGATGACGCTTCCCGCGCTTGGGTGAAGCGGCAGACACGATGTCTGCGAGCTGGAGCGTCGTCTGGATGAGGCGCGCATTGCGTGCTTTGACAATCGCCCGTGCGATACGCCGGGCGTTCGACTCCTCGCCGTACTCGAAAAAGATGCGCACGAGTTCCGCCTCGCTCTCTGTGTTCACAATGTCGGCCGCACTGCGTGGTGACTCGGTGTCCATGCGCAGATCCAGCGGACCGTCCTTCATGAACGAAAAGCCGCGAGCCGCATCATCAAGCTGATGGCTCGACACACCTATGTCGACCAGCATGCCGTCAAAGCCAGACACGCCGGTTTCTTCGACAATCTGCGGAAAGTTGCGGAAGTTGCCGCGCAGCGCGCAAAACTGGGCCGCAAAAGGTTTCAAACGCTCCGTCGCATGCTTCAGCGCGTTCAAGTCCTGGTCCATCGCAACGACGCGCGCGCCATGCTGAAGAAGTGCTTCAGAATGCCCGCCACCACCGAGCGTACCGTCGAAAATGAGCTTCCCGGGAGCAGGCTGCAGCAGGCTGACCACCTCGGCGAGCAGCACAGGAGCGTGATAAAACGGCAGATTTCGGGTAGACGATCCCGTTGGATCAGGCTCAGGCGGTTCCCCCCCTCCCCCAGCCCCCGGACGCGTCACCAACGTGCCACGCCCCCAAGGCATCAGGTCGTCCATGGCGTCCGTGGTGCCAAACCAAGGCCAGCCTCCCACTTGAGCAAATCCAATCAGTCTGGAAATCCCAGCAAACAACCTCTGCACAAGCAACTCCTCCCCTCGGCGAGACCGATGAGAGGAGCGCAGCAAGGAGGGGCCAATTGCAGGAAGCGCGTTCATGAAAGAAACGGGAGAGCGGAACTGCCGGGCATGTGAAAATGTGACAGAAAGACCGTGAACCTAAAATTCTAACTAATCCTTATAATCTAGAGACTGCGTTCTTGGCAATCGTCTATTTTCAGAATTTTCACCTTCTCATAGAATTACTCGAATGGAGTTCATTCGAACAACTCAACGTTCTAGAGATACCCATAACAAGGTTGCTCCTCTCTGGCAGTTTTGCCTCAAATCAGTGTGTGGAATCTCGACCCCATCGCGCATCCAAACAACCATTTTCATCCGAGGAACGCGACCGTCTACACCAGCTGTGCCGGGTACAAAATGCGTCTCTATATCAAGAGGAATCTCGACAGAGGACAGGAAGTATTGCTAGCCTCGCAGAAATTGAAACAATTCCGACCCACCAACCACCATGGCCAAAAAACCTGCTCCGAAGAAGGCGCCTGCTAAAAAGCCGGCTGCATCGAAAAAGCCAGTCCCCGCCAAAAAGAAGCCCGCCGTGGTGAAAAAGAAGTCCTTGCCGGTAAAAAAAGCGACACCAGCAAAAAAGGCAGCCGTCCCGGCCAAGAAGCCTTCGAAAGCTCCATCCAAACCCGCGCCTGCGGCACCGGCCAGGAAATCTGAGCCGGCTCCCGTGCTCAAACCCGTCTTTGAAGCGCCGGCACCGAAGCCCGTCGCTCCACCATCTGCTCCTGCCAAGGTCGTCATGAAGACCGGAGCTGGTGGTGCCACCGCGTTGACTATTGCCGCTCAGGCCTCGGCCGGTGCCGCAGCCAACGGTAATTCCCATCCGGCGAACATCATGGTACTCGTCAGTTGCGCTGGTTGGCCGGTCACGGATCTGACCAAAGATCACTTCACTCTGATGGAGTACTTTGAAGTTCCCGGCCAGCAAGCCCCCTTCAGCAACAACATCACCTCCTTTCGTAACGTCGGCACCGGAGCCTACCTGCTTCAGGTCAAGCCGATCAACGGAGCCCCCTGGCGCAGCGGTCATCACATCGCCCAGATCTTGGTCTCGTCCGCCGACGACCGCCAAGGGCAGGCTGGAGTGAAGCTGATCATTCGCTGAGGCTCCTGTATCGATTCGTGATCGACAGGCGAACCGGCTCCGCTAGCATGCGCGCCATGAATCGCCGTGCCTTCCTCGCTCAATCCCTCGCCGCCACTGCTGCCTCCACGTTTTCCCAGGCTTCCATTCAGGGAGGCAAACTCGCCATCGGCCTCGATCACTTCGCCGTCCGCGCCACCGGATGGAAGGCCGCGCAGTTCATCGACTATGCCGCGTCGCTGAAGCTGGACACGATGTTCATCTCCGAGTTGCACATCTTTGAAAACTTCGAGGAGGCATACCTGAAAAGCCTCAAGGAGCAGGCTGATCGGCTGGGATTGAAACTCTACGTCGGCACCGGCAGCATCTGCCAGTCCTCCAATACTTGGAAAGACATCTACGGCACTCCCGAGGAGCATCTCAGCCTCACCATCCGCATCGCCAAAACGCTCGGCTCGCCTGTCGCACGCTGCTATCTCGGCAATCAAAAGGATCGCTCGTCTGATGGCGGCATTCAGAAACACATCGAGGCAGTCGTCAAAACCATCAAGGCCTGCCAGTCGAAGGCCGAAGGTGAAGGCATCAAGATCGCCATCGAGAACCACGCCGGCGACATGCAATCGCATGAACTGAAACGCCTCATCGAAGCCGCCGGCAAAGGCTACGTCGGTGCCAACATCGATCCCGGCAACGCCGTTTGGGCGCTCGAAGAACCGTTGAAACATCTCGAGGTCCTCGGCCCACTCACTGTGTGCAGCAGCGTGCGCGACAGCATGCTCTGGGAGGACGAAAGCGGCGCCGTCATGGTCCAATGGACCGCCATCGGCGAGGGCCTTGTCGATTACAAAGCCTACGCCAAACGATTCGCCGAACTCGCCCCCGGTGTCCCGCTTCAAGTCGAAACCATCTCCGGCTTTGCCCGTCCGTTCGACTATCAGAAGGAGGAGTTCTGGAAGATCTTCCCCAACCACCGCGACAGCGACATGTTCAAGGCCTGGCTCGACATGGCCAAACGCGGTCACAAAATCGACAGCTTCAAAGCCCCCGACGGCCCCGGCAAAAAAGACGCCGAGATTGCCTACCAGAAAGGCCAGGCCGAACGCAGCTTTGACTGGCTGCGCGCGAATGCGTGATTGCACATCGGCATTTCCGCGATACATCGCGTCTCGTCACGAACGCGTGGATAGCTCAGTGGTAGAGCGGCTCGTTTACACCGAGTTGGTCGGGGGTTCGAATCCCTCTCCGCGCACCATTTCATGAGGTGCGG
This sequence comes from Prosthecobacter sp., assembly GCF_020439865.1. Taxonomy (GTDB): domain Bacteria; phylum Verrucomicrobiota; class Verrucomicrobiia; order Verrucomicrobiales; family Verrucomicrobiaceae; genus Prosthecobacter. The sequence continues at coordinate 1,608 of NZ_JAGRPF010000137.1, read as the reverse complement.
TCACTTCCCCACTCGCATCCACTTAACGGCTTCCATCCCGCTGGCGAGTTCCTTCACGCGGATTTCCCACGTTCCTGGGTCTTCATTCGGAGCGAGGTTGAGACTGAGTTCGACGATGCCGTTTTCAGCGGCGTAGAAGCCGCTGCCTTCGGTGAGTTTGCCGCTCGCATCGCGGACATCGACGCGCACGGGAATGACAGCCTTCGTCGGTGTGTTCTGAGTCGAACTGATGCTGACGTTGACTTTTGCCACGTTGCCAAAGCTGGCAGATTCCGGCGCCTCCAGCTGGATGCCCAGCAGCGGTTTCGGCGTGATCATGAAGATCTTGCCGTCGCATGGGCCGAGTTCGACGGGCCAGCTCATGCTGCCGTCATCGGTGCGTTTCGGCACGATGAACTGCGTGCCGGTGAGTTCATACACGTTGGCCGATTCCGCCTTCAAACTCACGATTCCCTTCGATGGCAGCCCGTTTTCCATCACGAGGCCGTGCTGGCCCACATAGCTGCCGTATTCGCGCTTGTCGTTCACGACGAAGACATAGGTCGCATCGCCAAACTTCCGCGTGCGCACGATGATCTCCGGATTGTCGCACGTGGCTTTCTGCGGCAGCGCGAAACCGGAGAGCGTCTTCGCAAGTGCGAGCACTTTGTCTTTGTCCTCCGCGGCTTTCTTCTCGCGTTTGAAGCTCTGGATCGTGAAGTCCGCCTTCAAACCGGGGCAGAGAAACTCATCCGCCACGATCTTGCCGCCCTTCTTCTGCCAGTCGGCGATGCGATCAACGACGGACTTCGTCAGCACATCGCAGTACGGCATCACGAGCACCTTGCGTCCGCTCAAGCCACTTCTCGTCAGCAGCGTTTCCTCAAACAGGATGTCCGTCTGCACATGCGCATGTTGCAGCGCGAGCCACAAATCTGCCTCCCAGCCGTTGTTCGAGCCGTAACCGCCGCGTCGTGCGAACATCTGCGAGGTGAAGCTCTCCAGAAACGCGACTTCACTCCTCTCATCGGGAATCGCCATCAGCGTCGGCCCCAGCGGCTCGATCACATCGTGAATGAGCTGCATCAAAACGGGCGCAGTGTTGGGATTCGTGAAGCGATAACCACTCGGACTGTCCGTCTGCACCAGCGACTGCCAGCCGTGATACATGATGCCCTGGATCGGCCGTGCGATCTTCGTCCACAGCGCCTCCTTCAAGTGCATTGGCGCGATCGTAATGTAGGCCGCCTCAGGATCGTGATCCTCCCATGCCACAACTTCACCCGGTGCCTTGCTGCCGATCGGCGCGGTCTGCGAGCGATACCAGATGAGCTGCGTCATCTTCATCACGCGCTGGTTTTTGCCGGTCGCGGCGCTCATCGCGAAAAGCTGATCCGCGCACATGCCGATCTTCTGCGGATCGGGATAAGTGTAGGTCCAGTGCGAGATCACGTCCACGCCACCGCCCGCACCGCTGATGCTCGGCTGTCGCACCGCAGGATCGAAGAAGGTCCAGAAGTCGCGTCGTCCGTTGCCTTTCACCCCCTTGCTCAGGGCCGTGTGCAATGCGTTCCAGCCATCGCCCACCGTCCAGAACCAGCGGTAGTATTTCAAAATCGGATGATCATC
>NZ_JAGRPF010000136.1 GCF_020439865.1 Prosthecobacter sp. | reverse complement strand
GGCGATGAGCGACTCGAGTCACGCATCTACTCGATGGAGCTCGCGTTTCGCATGCAAAGCGCCGCGACGGACGCCTTTGACCTCAAAGGCGAGAGCGAAGCCACTCGCGCCGCCTATGGCGACACGCCCGTCGGCAACAACATCCTGCTCGCGCGTCGCCTCGCCGAGCGTGGCGTGCGCTACATCCAGTGCTACCACGGTGTCGGCCAGCCGTGGGACAGCCACAGCGCATTGGTCAAAAATCACGAGAAGCTTTGCCGCGAAGCTGACCGGCCCATCGCCGCGCTGCTGCATGATCTGAAGGAACGCGGCCTGTGGGACGACACGCTCGTCATCTGGGGCGGCGAGATGGGACGCACATCCACGTATCAAGGCAGCAGCGACAAACCGGCCGTGTTTGGGCGCGATCATCATGTTGATGGCTTCACCGTCTGGCTGGCCGGTGGTGCGGTGAAGGCCGGCCATGTGCACGGCATCACCGACGACTTCGGTCTCGGCGTCGCCGCTGATCCGGTGCATGTGCACGACCTGCATGCGACGATCCTCCATCTCTTCGGTCTCGATCACAAAAAGCTCACCTACCGCTATTCCGGTCGCGACTTCCGTCTCACCGACGTGCATGGCAATGTGGTGAACGAAATCCTGGCCTGACCCGCACCTTCATGAACATGACTTCCCTCACCCGCCGCCGTTGTCTCACGCTCGCTGCCGCCGCACTCATCGCACCTGCTACACAGGCACAGAACGCCAAGAAGAAGAAATCCGGCAAGGCCAGCACGCCTCCTCCTACCAAACCGCCGCTTCAGCCGGTGGACATCACGAAGCTGCCGGAAGGCACCGAGGAGCTCGATCTTTTCCTGCTCATCGGCCAGTCGAACATGAAAGGCCGTGGCGTGATGCCCGATGAGCCGAAGCGCGATCCGCGCATCGTCATGATGCACCTCAAGGACGACTCGTGGTATCTCGCCCGTCATCCGCTGCATCTCACCGGAGATGCCAAGACCTTCGCGGGTCATGACAACGCCGGCGTCGGTTCCGGGCTCGCCTTTGCCGAAACCATCACCGCCCAGAATCCCAAGATTGCCGTCGGTCTCATCCCCTGCGCCGTCGGCGGTTCACCCATTCAGGCCTGGCAAAAAGGCGCGAAGCTTTATGACGAAGCCCTGCGCCGCGCCAAACTCGCGCTGCAGGTCACCGCGCCCGTCAAAGCCCGCATCCGCGGTGCGCTCTGGCTGCAGGGCGAGGCGAATGCGAATCCCGAAGGCCTCGCCGTTCACGAAGGCAAGCTGCTCAAGCTCGTCGATGACCTCCGCGCCGATCTTAGCGAGCCCGACCTGCCCTTCATCGCCTGCACCATTGGCGAGATGGGCGATCCCGAAAAACTCGGCGGCAAGGCGGCGATGAACAAGATCCTGCTCGACCTCCCGTCGAAACGTCCGCACACCGCCTGCGTGGACGCCCGCGATCTCAAGACGCACATCGGCGACAACGTCCACTTCGACACCGCCGCGCAGAACGAGATCGGGAAGCGCTTTGCGGCGAAGTATTCCGAACTCACGAAGCAGTAGTCACTTCTTCTCCAGCGACATCAGTTCGATTTTACGGAACCACACCGGCTGCCCTTCGGCCTGCAGGGCGATGTGGCCATAGCCGAGCATCACATTGCCGCCGGCATCAATGATGTCGCTCGCAGGTGCGATCTTGCACGCTGCGTCGAGCTGCGGACGCTGGTAGCGCAGCACCTCGACGCCGTTCACACGGTGGATGATCTCGTCATTGCCGTGCACCTCGACCTCCGCGCGAACCCACTCTTCCGCGGGAAAGGTCGGCGCGCTCGATTTGACGATGTGCTTCGTGATCAGCTCGCCGCCCATCTCCACATGCGTTCCGGGCGTGCAGAGGTTGCCCGTGGATCGCGGTCCCTTGCCTTCGTCGGCGAGGAACTGCATCTCCAGGCTCGAAGGAAAGCCCTGACCGAAGCGCATGCTCTGCGGTGGCTGCGCGTGAAGCATCACGCCGCTGTTGAGGTTCACATACTTCGGCGCATCGGCCATCATCTTGCCCGTGAAGCGATATTCCAGCCGCAGGATGTAATGGGAGTAGGCCAGGTTGGTGAACAGGTGCCCGTACTGCTCGTCGAACTTCTCGTAGCCGTCGTAGTACACCTTCAGAATGCCGTCCTCGACGCGAAAGGTATTCGCATAATTCTCCCCGAGCGGCCGCTTCGCGATCTTGATCGTCCAACCGGACAGGTCGTTGCCGTTGAAAAGCGACACCCACTTCGGCTCATCCGCCGCGGCCGAGGTGAGCATGAGTGCGGCAGTCAGGACGGCGATGAGGCGGGTGGTGGTCATGCGAGCATCTTGGCGGCTGACGGGCTGTTTCCAATCGGAAGATTCCCGCAGTCGCGTCGTTGGAAAGACACCCTAGAGCGGGACCGATCTTTTCTTGTCCAAAATCCCTCCGTTTCTGCCTTCTTTCCCCGTGCGTCACGCAGTCATCTTCTCACTCCTCACGTCCTTCGCGGCCGCCGGTGCATCGGCGGCGGATGGCGTGGCGTTTTTTGAGAGCAAGGTGCGGCCGTTGCTGGTGAAGCATTGCTACGAGTGTCACTCGCAGGAGGCGGGAAAGCGAAAGGGCGGGCTGCTGCTGGACCGCAAGGAAGGCTGGCAGATCGGTGGCGATGCAGGCGCGGCGGTGATTCCGGGCAATCCGGGCAACAGCCTGCTCCTGCACAGCGTCAGCTATCAGGATGACAAGCTGCAGATGCCGCCGAAGTCCAAGCTGTCGCCGCAGGACATCCGCGTTCTGGAGCAATGGATTTCGATGGGTGCCCCGGATCCGCGTGACGCGGCGCTGGGAGAGGTGGTGAAGAAAAAGACGATCGACTTCGAGACCGCACGTCAGGGCTGGGCGTTTCGTCCGTTGCAAAACACGCCGCTGCCCGCCGTGAAGCAGAAGGACTGGCCGCGCAAGGACCTCGATGCCTTCATCCTCGCGGAACTCGAAGCGAAAGGCCTCACGCCTGCCGCCGATGCCGACAGGCGCACGCTGATGCGCCGGCTCAGTTATGATCTCACGGGTTTGCCGCCGTCATCGGACCTGTCCGACAAGTCCGACGTGTCGGCCTACGTGGACAAGCTCATCAACAGCCCCAAATACAACGAAAAATGGGGACGCCACTGGCTGGATCTCGTGCGCTACGCGGACTCGAACG
>NZ_JAGRPF010000135.1 GCF_020439865.1 Prosthecobacter sp. | reverse complement strand
TCGACGTGGGCGAAACCGGCCAGACGGAAGGCGGCTACGCGAAGGCGCTGACGGATGAGCAGCTCAAACTCCAACGCGAAGGCATGACGCGAGTCTGCGCCGATTCGGATGTGGTGATCACGACCGCGCAGGTGTTTGGCCGGCGCGCTCCGATCCTGCTTACGAGTGACATGCTGGATGCGATGAAGCCGGGCAGCGTGGTGGTGGATCTCGCCGTCGAAAGCGGCGGCAATGTGGAAGGCGTGGTGGCGGATCAAATCACGGACCGCAAAGGCGTGAAGATCGTCGGAACCTCCAGCCTGCCGGGGACCGTGCCGGTGCATGCGAGCCAGATGTTCTCCTCGAACGTCGTCGCGTTGCTGAGCGAGTTCTGGGACAAGGAAACGAAGTCGCTCAAACTGAACCTGGAGGATGACATCCTGAAAAGCTGCCTCGTCACGCACGGCGGCAAAATCATGAACGAAAAGCTCGCCGCCACCTGATCTGCCATGACCGCCGAAATGCTCATCTTCTTCATCTTTGTGCTGTCGATTTTCCTCGGCTTCGAACTCATTTCCAAAGTGCCGTCGATGCTGCATACGCCGCTGATGTCCGGCACGAACGCGATCCACGGCATCATCCTGCTCGGCGGCATGCTCGCGCTGGCGGCGGCGGACGGTTTCATTCAGCACGCGGCCGGTTTCGTGGCCGTGGTGCTCGGTTCGGCGAACGTGTTCGGCGGATTCATGGTCACCGATCGCATGCTGCAGATGTTCAAGCGCAAGAAGTGAGGAAACCGCCGCCATGATCATCTCGCTCGCCTTTCTAATCGTCTCCGTGCTGTTCATCACCGGCATCAAGCTGCTCGCGTCTCCCAAGACCGCGCGCCGCGGCAATCTCATCGCCGGCGTGGGCATGTTGATCGCGTTGTTCGCCGTGCTGCCGCTGCTGCATGATTCGCATGGCAACGCCGTGTCCTTGGGAAAATGGTTCCTGCTCATCACCGGCATCCTGCTCGGCCTGATCGTCGGCGCGGCGGGCGCCTACAAGGTGAAGATGACCGCGATGCCGCAAATGGTGGCGTTGTTCAACGGCGCAGGTGGTGGTGCCGCCGCACTGGTGGCGGCGATCGAGTTTGCGCATGTCACGCGTGATTCGAGCCTGACCTTTGTCGTTTCGATGCTGTGCGCTGCGATCATTGGCGCGGTGTCGTTGTCCGGCAGCATCATCGCCTACTTGAAACTGGAAGGCCACTTCGACAAACCGGTGACCTATCCTGCGCAGCAGGCGATCAACTGCGTGCTTTTCCTCGCGAGCGTGCTGCTCGCCGTCGTGATGGCCGCCGGATCACACAGCATGGTGCTCATGCTGCTGTTTCTCGCGCTCGCGCTTGCTCTCGGCGTTCTCATGGTGATGCCCATCGGCGGCGCGGACATGCCGGTGGTCATTTCATTGCTCAATTCGTTCACCGGGCTCGCCGTGGCGGCGGACGGCTTTGCCATCAACAACATCGCCATGATCATCGCCGGCACGCTGGTCGGCTCCTCCGGCACGATCCTCACGCTCGCGATGTGCCAGGCGATGAACCGGCCTGTGACGAATGTGTTGTTCAGCGCCTTCGGCAAAGTCGATGCCGCGGCCGCCAGCGCGGATGTCGCCACCGGCAGTGTGAAGCCGGTGCAGGCCGACGAAGCCGCTCTGCTGCTCGGCATGGCGGCGCGTGTCGTCATCGTGCCCGGCTATGGTCTCGCCGTGGCACAGGCGCAGCATCAGGTGCGGCAGTTGTCCGATGAACTCGCGAAGAAGGGCGTCGAAGTCAGTTTTGCCATCCACCCAGTCGCCGGACGCATGCCCGGTCACATGAACGTTCTGCTCGCCGAGGCCGACGTTTCCTACGACCAGCTCATTGAAATGGACGAGATCAATCCCGAGATGGACCGCGTCGATGTGTGTCTCGTCATCGGCGCGAACGACGTGGTGAACCCCGCAGCACGCGAAGACAAAAGCAGTCCGATCTACGGCATGCCGATCATCGAGGCGGAAAAAGCTGGCACCGTGATCGTGATGAAGCGCAGTATGGGCAAGGGCTTCGCCGGCATCGAAAACGCCCTCTTCCTCCGCGACAACTGCCGCATGCTCTTCGGCGATGCCAAGGCATCGCTGCAGGAACTGGTGACGCTCGTGAAAGCAGGTTGATGAGCTAGAGCCGCTCTGCAGCCTCCGTATTGGCTCGCAGATGTCCTCTCCAGATCACGGCTGTTCCGGCCACGGTGATGCTCACGCGTTCACGTTCATGAATCCGCGCGTGCGTGATGGCGTGGTCGTGCATGGACGACGTTCGGTGTTGAAAACAAGCCTCGCAGGTCTCGGCGCGCTCAGTTTGCCCGGGTTGATGAAACTGCGTGCGGAAGGAATAGCCACGAAGAGCAACAAATCGGTCATCCTGCTCTGGATGACTGGCGGTCCCTCGCACATCGACACCTGGGATCCGAAACCCGACCGCCCGATCGAAAACCGCGGACCGTTCAAGACGATCCCAACCAAGCTGCCCGGCGTGCGCATTTGCGAGTTCCTGCCGAAGCAGGCGGCGATGCTCGACCAGTTCACGATCATCCGCTCCGTCGACTGCCGCTTCAGCAATCACGAGCCGAACATGGTCATGCAGACGGCAAATCTAGCCGCGGCACCACGCGTGAACCCACGTGGCCGCTTGTGTCCGGCTTTCGGATCGGTGATCGCCAAACATCACGGCCCCAATCACCCGGGCATGCCGCCCTACGTCGTGCTGAACATGAAATCGCGCTCGCACGTCGCGTGGGGTGGTTACCTCGGGACGCAGTTTGATCCTTTCGACGGCAACAACGCCACCAAACTTTTCCAACTGCCCGCCGGCCTCAGCATGGACCGCCTGCATGCACGCCAGACGCTGAGCAAACAGATGGACGGACTGCGCGCTGAACTCGATGCCAACGGCATGATGAGCGCGATGGACAGCTTCGGCCAGAAAGCCTTCGACATCGTCGCCGGCGGCCGTGCGCAGGAGGCCTTCGATCTGGAGAAGGAGCCGAAACAGGTGCGCGACCGTTATGGAGATCACGATTGGGCCAAGCAGGCCCTGCTCGCACGTCGTCTTGTCGAACGCGGCTCGTCTTTCGTGACTATCGACCTCAGCAATCACGGCGCGTCCGGCACCTGGGATAATCACGGCGACAACATTCCGCCCTACGGCGGCATCTGGAACGGCCTGCGTCCGCTGCTGCCTGTGTTTGATCACGTCATCACCACGCTCATCAGCGATCTGCGCGAGCGCGGCATGCTGGATGACACGCTCGTCATTGCCATGGGCGAATTCGGCCGCACGCCGAACCTTGGCACACAAGGCAGCACCGACGGCCGCAATCATTGGCCCGTCGTCATGAGCATGTGCATGGCCGGCGGCAGCTTCCGTCACGGGCAGGTCATCGGTTCATCCACCAAGGACGGCGCCGAGATCGACGAACGTCCCGTCACACCCTCCGACCTCGCCGCAACGATCTACCATCACATGGGCGTGCCGCTGGACACCACCTATGCCGATCATCAGGGCCGCCCGATCTTCATCGTGGACGGCGGCAAGCCGATCACGGAGATGATCTAATCCGGGGGGGGCTTTTAGGCAACCGGGGCAGGGGAGCGAGGTCGTGTGACGTTTTTGAGGGTGAAAAACTGCTTGCCGCAGGAGGGGATGCCGGTAACATCGCACCCCCTTTCGCCGGGCCACGTTGGTCAGGTCAAAGGGTCAACCCTAAGCCCGATCAACCGGATCAGCCCTTGAGGCTGAGCGTTTTGCCCCCAAAGCGTGCGGAAGACAGGCACCCTCATCCAAATACATGTCAACACAGATCCTCGCCGAACTCGTCGAAGCCGGAGTCCATTTCGGACATCAAACCAAGCGCTGGAACCCCAAGATGAAGAGCTTCATCATGGGCACCAAAAACCAGATTCACATCCTCAACATCGAGGAAACCGTCAAACAGATCGACACGGCGGCTGATTTCTTGGCCGATCTTGCCAGCAAGGGCAAAAAGATCCTCTTCGTCGGCTGCAAGCGCCAGGCCCAGGAGGCCATCAAGCAGGCGGCTGAAGCCTGTGGTCAGTTCTACGTCAATCATCGCTGGCTGGGCGGCACGCTCACCAACATGGAAACCATCAAGAAGAGCATCGCCCGCCTCAATTACCTCGAGGACATTGAGAGCAAGCCTGAGTTCAAGCTCATGTCCAAGAAGGAGCTGGCCAGCCTCAATCGCGAGCGCATCAAACTGGAGCGCAACCTCCGCGGCATCCGTCACATGGGCAAAATCCCTGACGCAGTGGTCATTGTTGACTCCGCCCGCGAGCACATCGCCGTCCATGAGTCCCGCCGTCTTAACATCCCGATCGTGGCCCTCGTGGACACGAACGCCGACCCGAACATCATCGACTACCCAATCGCTGCCAACGACGACGCCATTCGCTCCATCCGCATCATCCTGCAGAAGCTGATCGACCCCGTCATCGTCGCCACCGCTGAAGCCAAGAAGTAATCCCTCACCCCCTTTATCCCAACCATGGCTGAAATTACCGCTAAACTCGTCATGACCCTGCGTGAGAAGACCAACGCAGGCATGATGGAATGCAAAGGCGCCCTCAAGGAAGCTGACGGCGACCTCGAAAAGGCAGAAACCATCCTCCGCAAAAAAGGCACCATCAAGGCTGAGAAGAAGGCCGACCGCCAGACGAAGGAAGGCATCATCGCCTCCTACATTCACATGGCCGGCCGCATCGGCGTGCTCATCGAAGTGAACTGCGAGACCGACTTCGTCGCCCGCAACGAAAACTTCCAAGCTCTCGTGAAGGACATCTCCCTCCACATCGCCGCCTCGAACCCCCGCTTCCTCCAGCGCGAAGACATCCCCGCGGATCTCGTCGCCAAAGAGCGCGAAATCGGCGCCGAACTGGTCAAGGGCAAGCCTGCGAACATCGTGGACAAGATTGTGGACGGCAAAATGGAGAAATTCTATGCCGAGAACTGCCTTCTGGAGCAGGCCTTCATCAAGGATCCCGACCTCACCATCGCAAATCTGATCAAAGGCAAGATCACCGAGCTGGGCGAGAACCTCGTCGTGCGTCGCTTCGTGCGCTACGCCGTGGGCGAGGACCTCCAAGCCTAGGCGTCAAAGTTTAAAACCCTTACGAAGAGGCGGTCGGCAACGACCGCCTTTTTCATGGGCGAGGCTGACCATCGGGGGCTTTGAATGTCATTCGATGGGGTAACGGCTTGATATTTAGCTTTGCTAAAATACCTAAATCATGCCAAATTTCCGTAATTGGCATATTTGCTATGAGTGATTGTCTCATTCTTAGCGTCACCTGCCTGCGTCCCGTGCGCACCCCAATCCCATCGTGTTGCGATGGTGCCTGAATAAAGGGGCACCAAGGGCGGCAGCTTGGCGGTTTTGGCCCCGCCCGAAAAGCCTGAACTTTTGGTTTCATCCTCGCCAGAATCTTCCATTCTACCCGCCCGCTTTTTCGCCCCATTTTATCGTGAGCCATTCGCATCCCACTGACGACCTTCGCGTCGCTGAAATCCTTCCTCTCATTCAGCCCGCCCTGCTCATGCATGAGTTTGGGCTCGGGGAGTTGGAATCCGCATTTATCGAAGACTCTCGCAAACGCGCCGAAGCGATCCTGACTCTGAAGGACGACCGCTTGCTGGTTGTTGTCGGCCCCTGCTCCATTCATGACCCCAAGTCGGCGCTCGAATATGCCCTGCACATCGCCGAGGCGCGTCAGAAGCACGGTGCGGATCTGGAGATCGTCATGCGTGTCTATTTTGAAAAGCCGCGAACCACGGTCGGCTGGAAGGGCTTTATCAATGATCCTCACCTCGACGGCAGCTTCGACATCAACGGCGGCCTGCGCGGCGCCCGCGATCTGCTCATCAAGCTCACCAAACGGGGAGTGCCCGCTGGAACCGAGTTTCTCGATGTCATCACGCCGCAGTACATCGCTGATGTTGTGTCCTGGGGCGCCATCGGTGCTCGCACGACCGAAAGCCAGGTGCATCGCCAGCTCGCGTCCGGTTTGTCCATGCCTGTGGGTTTCAAAAACGGCACCGACGGCGGCATTCAGGTCGCGCTTGATGCCATCGAAGCAGCGAAGGGTCAGCACTGCTTCCTCTCGGTCACCAAAGACGGCGTCGCCGCCATTGTGAACACGAAGGGCAACAACGCCTGCCATGTTATCCTGCGCGGCGGCAAGGGCGGCACGAACTTTGATGCGGCATCCATCCAGACCGTCACCGATCAACTCACCGCCCGTGGTCTTCCTCCCAGCGTCATGGTTGACTGCAGCCATGGCAACAGCCTGAAGGACTATCGCAAGCAGCCCATCGCTTCCACCTCCGTCGCCGAGCAGATCGCCGCAGGCAGCAGAGCGATCACCGGTGTGATGATCGAAAGCCATCTCGTCGAAGGCCGCCAGGATACCAAACCCGGCCAGCCGCTCACCTACGGCCAGAGCATCACCGACGCCTGCGTTTCTTGGGAGACGACGGCCGTCATGCTGGACGAACTCGCCGCCGCCGTCCGCAATCGCCGCCGCTGCAAATGACCTTCACCCGCGATCATCTCCAGCGTCTTGCGCAGGGCCGCATCCTCGTGGTGGGAGATGTCATGCTCGATCACTTCATCTGGGGCCATGTCCGGCGCATTTCACCCGAGGCTCCGGTGCCCATCGTCGAAGTGACCAAGGAGGAGTTTTATCCAGGTGGCGCGGCGAACGTGGCGCGTAACATCTCGCCGTTCTCCCCTCACACGCATCTCATGGGCCGCGTTGGCAAGGACATGGCGGCTGACAAACTCCGTGCGCTCCTGATCGAGGACCAGGTCGATCCGAACCCGCTGCTTGTTCACGAAACGCTTCCCACGATCTCGAAAGCCCGCGTGGTCGCACGCCAGCAGCAGATCGTCCGCGTGGATCGTGAGAAGCTTCTGCCGCAGAGTGATGCTGAACTCGCGGAAGTGGAACAGCGCCTGCGTCAGCTCGCTCCGGAACTCGACGCCATCATTCTCGAGGACTACGGTAAGGGGTTCATCACCGAGAAGCTCATGCAGTTGGTGTCGAAGGTTGCCGCTGAGCACAAACTCATCGTCACTGTCGATCCTTCGCCACGCAATCCTCTGCCATGGGCCGGTGTTTCGCTCGTGAAACCCAATCGCCTTGAAGCTTTTGCCGCCGCCGGACTCGAGGATCATCTGCTGCCCGAAGCTCCGCTTGAGAACAGCGAACTGCTCGAAGTCGGCCGGGTGCTCCTCTCTAAATGGAACGTCGCCAGTGTGCTCGTCACTCTCGGTGAGCAGGGCATGATGCTGTTTGAGCGGGACCAGGCTCCGCATCACATTCCCACGCGCGCGAGGGAAGTCTTCGACGTGTCCGGTGCCGGTGATACCGCCATCGCGCTGCTTACCCTCGCTCTCGCGGCCGGGTTTTCCCTGGAAGACGCCGCGGAGATCTCCAACCACGCCAGCGGCATCGTCGTTGGCAAGCTCGGCACCGCCACCCTGACGCCCGACGAGCTTCTCGCCGCCTTCAACTGACATGAGCAACGACTTCTCCACTCTTTTCAAAACGCATCTGAGCGAGCACCAGGACGCCATCGCCAAACTCAGCGCGATGCACGATCAAATCGCCCCGCTCGCCGATGCGTGGCTCACCGCGCTGCGGACCGGCAAAAAGATCATCTTCTTCGGCAACGGTGGAAGTGCCGCCGACGCGCAGCATCTCGCCGCCGAACTCGTCGTTCGTTACCGCATCAATCGTCCGGCGCTGGCCGGCATCGCCTTGACGACGGACACCTCGATTATCACCGCGCACAGCAACGACTTTGGTTTTGAGACGCTCTTCTCGCGTCAGATCGAAGCCCTCGCGCAGCCCGGCGATGTCGCGATTGGCATCTCGACCAGCGGCACGAGCAAAAACGTCCTTCTCGGCCTTCAGGCCGCCAATGCACGAGGCTGTGTCACCATCGCTTTCACGGGTGAAAAAGGCGCAGATTGCGCCTCAGAGGCGAAGCTGGCCTTTAAAGCGCCTTCCGCAATCACTGCTCGTGTACAGGAGTGCCATCTCCTCATCGGCCACCTCCTCTGCGACGTGGCCGAACAAAGCTTCGCGGCAGCTTAGCGTCCGCCTCTCGCGTCCTTTATGGTCGCAGGTAGTTACATCCTCAAAACGCTCTCGCTCGCGACCATGCTGCGGGTGGCACGCCTCTTGTTGAGCTTTGCGCTTACCTGTGCGCTGGCGCGTTATCTAGGTGGCAGTGGTTTCGGTCAGATCGCCGTCGCCATGGCGGTGATCTCGATTCTCTTGAGCATCGGCGAGTTGGGGTTCGCGCGCTACACTGTGCGGGAACTCATGAAGCCGGACAGCGATCAAGCCGCTGTCCTCGGAACTACGATCACTGCGCGTCTGTTTGTGTCCATTGTGCTGTTTACCGGTCTTCTGGTCTGGATCGGCTGGCGCAAGCCTGAAGGCGCCGTGCTCCTCGCGGTGTATGGGACACAACTTCTCACCAATCCCGCCACGGAGACGCTCGCGTGGTTGGAAGCACACGGCCGAGTCTCACAGTCCATCATCGCGCAGTTTGTCGGTTTCATCGTCAGCGCGGTCTGCATCGCTCTTGGGATTCTGAATCACGCACCGCTTTGGTTCTTTGCTTTGACTTATGCACTAGAAGGATGGGTCTTCATATCTCTCAGCGCATTTGTCTTCCATCGTAACGGTGGCCGCATCAAACTGCGTTCGTTTCAGGTTTCACGTGCCATGGCGCTGGTGGGTCGTTCTTGGCCCGAACTCGCTTCGCAGGCGGCCCTTATCCTGCTTTTCCGTCTCGATACGATGATGATCGAATGGCTGCAGGGCGCGCAGGAGGCCGGAGTCTATGGCGCGGCCGTCCGTGTCTCCGAGATGGCCTACTTTGTCCCGGGCATTCTTGCCACCCTGTTTCTCCCGCGCTTGATGCAGGCCCGTCAGAGCAGTTCCGCGCTTTTTGAGCGAAGCGTTGTCGATTATTTCTCTGCTTCCGGCGTGCTCGCGTTTGGGGTGGCCGCCGGTCTGCTGATTCTATCGCCATGGATGGCCTATGCGTTTGGCGATGAATTCACCCGAAGTTCCGGCATGCTCCGGGTTCATGCCTGGGCCTTCATCCCGTATGCCGTTGGCATCGCACGAACGCAGGTTCTCACAGTCGAAGACAAACTGGCCGAGAATCTGTCCTCCGTCGTTGTTGCCCTCGCGGTAAACGTCTGGCTGAACCTGCAATGGATTCCCGCTTATGGCGGCGTTGGCGCAGCATGGGCCACCCTGGTGTCTTACACCGTCGCGTGGATTGGGTGGACCTATCTCTCACCGTGGCTGCGTTCGAACGTCGCCGGTCTCATGACGCGTGCGTTCGTGGGGCTGCCAGGATTCACACTGCTGCGTGTGCGCTCTTTGATTCACTCCTGATTTTCGATGCAAAGCAGGGCCTTCATCATCTTCCTCGGCGGTATCGGCGCTGTCTATGTCATGCTGTCCGTGCTGCTCGCTGGTGGCAACTCGATCGGTGCTCTGTCTCAGTTTCTGGCTCTCGGTTCCTTCATCCTGGCCGTGGTGCAGCCGCGTCTTGCGCTTTACATCATGGTCGTCTACGCCGGCTACAGCGATCTGTTGAAGCGCATGATGGTCTTCGACGGTCATGTGACCATGAACGACGTCATGTGGGTGCGCGCCCTGTGCCCGCTCACGCTCGCCGGCATCTGCGTCGGCACGCTGGTTCGCTCGCTGCATGATGGCAGTTTGTATCAGAGGCGCAGGCTTGTTTCGCTGCTCGTGTGCATTCTCGGCTTCATTGTCTCGGCCGTTTCGGCCCTGCGCAGCGGGGGCGGCTTCAATGCGGCCGCCACGCAGATCGCCGATGGCGCGGCCTACATGTTTCTGCTCTTCGTCGTGCCCTGCATCTTCCGAACGCCGGATCAGATCATCGCCTTCATCAAGTACAGCCTCATCGTCTTCATCCCGGTCGCGTTGTACGGTCTCAAGCAGCAGATCTTCGGTCTGAGCGATTTCGAAATCGAGTACCTGCAGTCGGGTCTCACGGTTCTCTCCAAGCATCTCGATGATGTCCGGCCGCGTCCGTTTTCAACGTTGGTGGACAGTTCTCCCTTTGGCACCAGCTGTGCGGTCTGCGCCTGCCTTGCACTCATGGTGCGCCGCCATCATCGCGACACCGGCTCCAGGACCTGGGGCAGGATGAGCGGCATGCTGTTTGTGCTCTTCGTCGCCGGCTGCGTCGCCAGCATGACGCGATTCGCGAACATCAACTGGGCGCTTCCGCTTCTGCTGCTTCCGGTGCTTCGCAGTGCTCGTGGAACCGCGACTCTCTACGCATTCATGGCCGCGCTGTTTTTCTCAGCCTGCATTTTTGCGCAGGAACTGATCAACGGCGTCACCAAACTCACACTCTGGGCTCTGGAGAACTTCGGTGGCACGGCCATTGGTGAACAGTTCGCGCGTTTCTGGACCATCTGTGACCGTCTTGAGGGCATGTACGACCTGGCGCACAACCCCCTCATGTGGACGATGTTTGGTTACGGCACGAAAGGCGCCGCTGACATGCACGAAGCACACATGGTGGCCAGCCATGATCTGATTTCAAACCTGCTGCTCGAGATTGGCTGGCTGCCTCTCAGCTTGCTTCTCGTCGTCGCTGCTCTCGCGCTGCATTCCTTCCATCGTAGCGTGCTCGGACTGCGCGGTACTCCCGTCTTCAGCATCTGCCTGTGGATGGTCGGCATCGTGTTCGGCCTGCTCGTTCATAACATCTTTGCGGGAAACGTCACCTCGACCTTCCCGGTGAATTTCTTCTGCTGGTTCATCGCAGGTGCGTTGAACGCCTGCATCATTCATCAGGAAAGTCTGAGGGCGAAACAACCGCTGCCCATGCAGCCGGTGCCTCGTCCGTTCCACGCACCTCATCCGGCCTTCGCACGGGCTGAAAGCATGCCGTTCAACCGGACCCTGCCCTATGGCTGATCAGTCCCAGTTCGTCGTTGTCGCTCCCTACGCCCTGCGTGACTGGGGTGGCAGACCGCGTCGCTATCTCGACCCGGCGCCGCTGCCGTTTCGTGCCAGGGCGCTCGTGGGTGCGTGGTTCGACAATGACGAGCAGCTCGAACGCGACTACCACCGCAGCCAACGTGGCACTGTTCGTCGCATCGCGGATGCGTTCCTGCTCATCGCGCAAAACTACGCCACGCTGCGTCGTGCCCGGATGATCTACTGCCTCGACGGCATGCACTATGCCATCTTGCTCGCGCTTTCACGTGCACGGTTGTTCAACGCCGATGGCAAAATCATACGCCGTCCAGCCTTTCATGACACCGCGTGGCAGAGGCTTGCCCCACGCCTTCGAGGCGCCTCTCCGGCCTTCCAGGTTGAATGCATCACACACGAACAGTTCGTCTCGGCCTCGCAGGCTCTCGGTGCGCATCGCGTCGTCTCACGCCCGTGGAAGATCGACACGGGCTGGTTTCAACCCGCGTATGACGTGCCGAAGACTCGCGCCCTGATGCCCGGCAACATCAGCCGTGATGAATCCATCGTGCCGCTGCTGCTGCACCAGGGGATTTCCATCACCCGCGTCGCACGCCTGGCGCATCTGGAACAGCACTACGCCCTCGAAATCGCCGATCCGCGCTTTGAGCTCATCACCAACGCGTCCCATCGCGAATACCTCGAGCTCCTGCTGGCCGCACCCGCCGTCCTGCTGCCCATCGTTCCATGCGACGGCTCTGCTGGGCTCACTGCCGCGATGGAAGCCATCGCCGCAGGCGTCCCTGTGATTGCCAATCGAACCATGGGCCTCGCGGAACTCTTTGCCGAATGCGAGTACCCGGTGCCAATGCTCAACAACCTCGATCCGGAAGCCTGGGCGCAGGCCTATCGTCAGATCGAGGCCGAGCACGACTCCCCCGACTTCCTTTTGGCGCTCGAAAACTCCCGGCATCTTCTGGTGAAGCACCATCGCATCCTTCCCATGGGTGACGACTGGTCAAACATCTTTGCCGCTGCCTGTGCTGCGGAATCCGCCGCCTGCGAACACGCCATGGGCGAAGCTTCGCCTGCCACATGAAGCCGCGTCTGCTGCTCGTCAGTCATGCCTGCGCCGCAATCGAGAATCGCAAGAAGGTCCAGGCCCTCACCGCGCACTTCGATCTCGTCTGTGTCACTTCCACCATCGAGCAGCGCATTGTCCTTGGTCGGCCGTCTTCCGACTTCGACAACGACAGCGATGAGCCGACGCGCAACTACCAGCTCATTCGCCTCCCTCGTCATGGAAGCAGCGACACCACTTTTCGTTACGCTGGGCTCGCGAACGTCATGCGTTCGCGCCGCTTCGATGTCGTTCTGGTCGAAAACGAACCCTGGGCCGTCATCTGTTGGCAGGCCCGCCTTTGGAAGACCCTGTGGCAGCGCGACGCTCTCTTCGGCGAGTTCACCTGGGAAAACGTCGAGCGTCCAAGTTGGAAAGGCCTCATCCTCGCCGCAATCTATCGCGCCATGACGCTGACGACTGATTTCATCATCGCCGGCAACCAGGTCGCTGCACAGCTCGTGCAAAAGCGTGGTGCTCGAAAAGAAAACGTTTTTGTGGCTCCACAATTCGGCGTCGATCTCGCCAATCACCAGCCCGCATCACCCGCTGAACGCAAACAACTCCGCGAAGCTCAAAATCTCCCCGCGGATGCCTTCATCGTCGGCTACTGCGGACGTTTGACGGACGAAAAAGGTCTCAAAGAACTGCTGCAGGCCTGCGACGAATTGCAAAACGTCCATCTCGCCATTCTCGGCTCGGGCAAACTCGAATCCTGGCTCAAAGAGCAGCAGCAAACGCGTCCCTGGCTTCATCTGCTGCCGCCTCGCCCGCATTTCGAGATTCCCTCCTTCCTGCGCTGCCTCGATGTGTTCGTTCTCGCCAGCAAGCCCGTGCGAAGCATGAAACTCTGCTGGGAAGAGCAGTTTGGTCATGTGCTCATCGAAGCCATGGCCTGCGGCGTCGCTACACTCGGCTCCAGCAGTGGCGCGATCCCCGAAGTGATCGGTCATGACGAAGCCATCTTCCCTCATGGAGATGCCAAAACACTCGCTGATCGCATTCGAAGCGTGATGAACGGCTCCACGCTCGCTCACACCGAGCTCGAACGCACTCGCACGCTCTACACGCATGACGCCGTCGCCGCGTCGTGGGCGCGATTCATCAAGCAGCAACTCGCCGCATGAGCACCTACCGCGACATTCTCTATCGCGACTACTCCGCCTCTTTCGCGGGGCAGAAAACGCTCGATGCCGGCGTGCAGCACGCTCAATACGAAGCGACCTACGACCACCTGCCGACCAATCGCAATGTCGGCATCGTTGATCTCGGCTGTGGCAAAGGCGAATGGCTCTCGTGGATGGCATCCAAAGGTTACTCGAAGCTCACTGGAGTCGATCTCTCGCCATCCGATCTCGCCATCGCCCGTCAAAACAATCCCGATCGAATCTGGGAGGAACAAAACGTCATCACATATCTTGAGTCTCAGTCAGGCTCGTTCGATCTGCTGCACGCGAAGGACATCATCGAGCACTTCACCAAGGACGAATTCATCCAGTTCCTTCTCGCCGCCAAAAAAGCGCTCAAACCCGGCGGCGAGTTGTGGTTGCTCACCTTCAATGCGCAAAGTCCGCTCTCATCTGCCATCCGCTATGGCGACTTCACCCACGAGATCGGTCTCACGCCCGCCAGCATGGCCCAATGCCTCCGCGCCTGCGGTTTCAGCCACATCTCCGTTCAAGGTCGTCATTACTGCTCCACTTCCGCCAGCGGTCAGACGCGTCGCATCCTCGGTGAGATCGTCTTTGGATTGGCCCGGCTGCTTTTGAAGATCCGCCATGGCGATGCACCCAAGGAACGCGGCATCGACCTGCACTGCACGCAGCCCGATCTGTTCACGATGGCCTGCAAAGTTTAATCACCTGCTCATGCACCGCATCGACGCTCCAGCGATTCAGGCAGGCCATCGGAGCCTGCATGTTCTGACAACGGTTCACGGGCCGAGTCGGCAAATCGCAGGGCTGGCAGCTCAACCGTGGTTCACGCAGCAGTTCAAATCGCTCCCGATGCCAGGCCGGGTCCCAGCGTGGCGAGGATGGTCCGATCAAAATGACACCCGGCGTGCCGCAGCCCGAGGCGATGTGCATCGGGCCCGAATTGTTACCAACAAACACCTTTGCTCCAGCGATCGCGCGCACCAGTTCGTCGAGAGTGTCTGTCTTCACCCGTTCCACGGCATCGCTCAGCCCGGTTTCTCCGCCTTGATCAATCCAGCGCACCTTATGCGTCGCTGCGAGGCGATTTGCCAGTTCGACGAAGTTCTTCATCGGCCAGCGCTGATACTCACGGCTCGCACCCGCATGAATCACGATTGCGCCCGATTCGTCGCTGCCGAACGCGCTCAAATCCGGCGCCGGCATTTCTCCCGACAACTCGAAGTGCGTCATCGCCGTGGTCCAATTGTGATCGGCTACAGACATGTTCTCGCTGACTGCGACACGATACGGAATAAGGAAATTCAGCTTCACGTGCGGCGTCTGCGGACCCACGCAGCGCTTCGCTCCGCTCAAACGAGCCAGCAAGTGGGCGACATTGCCCTGATCATCGCCAAGCAGGCAGGCGTCCGGTTTCAAGCCACGAAGCCGGGCCGCCATGGGCATCAAGCTCCACGGCTGTCGCCACGCGCCATTGAACACGGCCGTTTCAAACACGATCAACTCCGCCTGCGGGCAGCAGACTTCATACAAACGCGCGGCCACCGGACTCGTCAGCACCACAATGCGCCAGTCCGGATGCCCCGCGACGAGCGACTGCACCACGGGCAGGTAAACGACGTTGTCGCCGAGTTGGTTCACTTTGAAGACGAGCAGCGTCATGCTGGCAAATCCTACCATCACGCGTGACGGGCACGCAACGACTACTCTCATGAGCGCGGCTCCAAAATGCCCCGCCTGTGATGCCTCCGCTGTCGCCGAGGTTGGCCGGGCTGGCGTCTGTGATCTCTGGCGCTGCTCCTGCGGTTTCGTCTTTGCAGACCGTGCGACCTGGCGCGACCCGTATTCGAACCGGGACTACTACGATCCGGCTAATCAACCTGCTGAGGAATATCCTCTGCGCATTACCACCACCGAGCGCGACCGCATCGCCAGCGTACGCCGCTTCGTTCAAAGCGGTCGCCTCCTCGATTTCGGTGGCGGCATTGGCAAAACCGCACTGGCTGGGCATGCAGCCGGTTTTTCAGCGATCGTCCTCGAAGACAGCCACAAGGCGGTGAGCGATGGCAAAGCCCATCATCCTGAGATCGAGTGGCTCGAAGGTAAAACCATCCCGGACAGCATCGAAGACAGCAGTCTGGACGTGATCACCCTCTTTCATGTGCTGGAGCACCTGCCAGATCCGAGAGCTGCTCTGAGTCAGCTGCACCGCAAGCTGCGCCCGGGTGGCCTGTTGGTTGTCGAAGTGCCGAATTGGGGCAGTCACATGCGGTGGCTGCACGGATTGCGCTGGCAGTTTGTGCTCGATCACCACCTGAATCACTTCACCGCGGCCAGCCTGACCTCGCTCGTTGAAAAGGCCGGTTTCAGCCGTTGCGCAGTCGAGTTCCGCCGCACCTTCGCCATCAATGAGGCGCAGATGTGGAAGGAGCCGCTGAAGAAGTTGCTCTGCTTCCTCGGCTTCGGCGACATCCTGCGCTGCGCCTTCCGCAAATCCGCTGCATGAATCGAAAATCGCTCATTGCCTGGGGCATCCTCGCCATCAGCCTCGTGCTGCTGATGGCGGTGCAGCCCTATGCGGCGGGTTACGGCCACTTCCGCCGGACGATTCTCAACGAACTGCTGATGCGGTGGAAAGATGCGACGTGGCAGCATGGTGCTCTGCTTCCGTTCATTGTCGGTTACTTGATCTGGCGTCGCCGAAGCGAAGTCGCACAACTCCCCGAGTCTTCCAACCGCTGGGGATTGGCCCTCATCGTCTTCGCTTTGTTCCTCTACTTCGCTGGATTCCGCGCCAACAATTTCTACTGCGGCTATCTCGCCATCATGACCTTGCTGGCTGGTGCTTCGCTTTGGTTCGAGGGCATGCCGCGCAGCCGGACCCGGTTGTTTGCGTGGCTGATGCTCGGCTTCATGTGGCCGCTGCCGTTTCTCGAGGAGAGCATCGGCTACCAGATGCGTCTCATGATGGTGAAGACGAGCGGCTTTGTACTGAACGCCGTCGGCGTCGATTCGCTCGTGTCCGGCACCGCATTGCAATCGATGCCAAACGTCGAGTTCGGCCGGAAGGCGGGCGACTTGTTCAGCGTGGGCATCGCCGCTCCGTGCTCCGGCATGCGTTCGCTGTTTGCTCTGCTCGTCGTAGGCGCTCTTTTCAGCTACTTCCGCCAGCGTGTCATGTGGCGCAGGCTGGCGTTGTTCAGCACGATCCTTCCCATCGCCATCGTCGCGAACATGGTGCGCATCCTTGTCCTGATCTTCGCAGCCATGATCTTCGGCCAGCAGTGGGCCATCGGCGACGCTGAGAGGGAAGTCTCCGCATTTCACGAAATGACCGGCATCGTGGTTTTCCTGGTCGCTCTGCTTCTGCTGCAGTCGGTTTCGTGGCTGCTGAACCGTCTCTGTGGCGGTCTTGGTTTTCGTCGCAGCCGGATCGTCTCACGACAGGTCGTCTCGTCCGTCACATGATTGTCCGCGCCGTCATCCTTCTCGCACTCTGCGGCATGACCATGCTGCTGTGTCAGTTCTCGCCGCAGCCCAAAGGCGGTGGCGAAGCAGGCGTCGCAGCCGAACTGCCGTTGGTGGCCGGGAGTTTCGTCGGGGAAAACGAACCGGCGAGCGATAAGGAGCGAGCGTTGCTGCCCAGTGACACGATCATCGTCAAGCGTGAGTATCGCACTCCAGGCCGTCCTCTCGACAAGCGCGATCTCGCCCATGCATCGCTTGTGATCGCCGGAAACGACAGTCGCAGCATTCATCGTCCCGAGGTCTGCCTCGACGGCCAGGGCTGGACGATCACCGACTCACGTGTGCGCGAGGTCAAACTGCTCTCCGGCGAGCTTTTGCGCGTGCGCGATCTCGCCATCGAACGCGAAGTGTTGCTCAGTGATGGTTCCAAGCTGCCGCTTCGAGCACACTACGTTTACTGGTTTGTCGGAGCCGATGTCAGCACGCCGAGCAATCTGGAGCGTCAGCTCATCAGCCTGCGCGACAGCGTGCTGCGCAACGTCAACCACCGCTGGGCCTACCCTTCTGTCATGGCGCGCGTGACGGACAACCTCACGCCTCAGCAGAGCGGCGAACGCAGCCGCAATGACGAGGAAACGGTGAAGATGATCCTTTCGCTGATCCGCAGCCTTGCGCCGCACCTGCAGAAGGGCGAGATGCCACATTCATGATCTCCAAGCTGCTCGCTCATCTCATGCCTCTGGGCCGCGTCGCCGTCGCCTATTCCGGTGGCGTGGACAGCACGCTCGTGCTGAAGGCCGCGCTGGATGCGCTTGGAAACGAAAGCGTCGTCGCCTTGCTCGCCGTCTCGCCCAGCCTGCCGCAAAGCGAAAAGGATGAGGCCGTCGCTCTCGCACGTCAGCTTGGCGCTCGTTTGGAACTCCTTCCCACCGAGGAGACGAACGATCCGCAGTATCAGGCGAATGCACCCAACCGCTGCTACTTCTGCAAGGACCACGTCTATCGCGCCCTGAGGCAGTTTGCTGAGGCAAACGGCATCGCACATGTGCTCGATGGCATGAACGCCGAAGACACGCTGGATGTTCGCCCAGGACGCGCTGCGGCGCGTGAGCTGAAAATCCTCAGTCCACTGCACGATCTCGGCTTCAGCAAGAAAGACGTGCGCGAAGCTGCAAAAACACTCGGTCTGCCAAACTGGGACAAACCTGCCGCTGCGTGCCTCGCTTCTCGCGTACCCTACGGCACCAGCGTGACACCCAAGCTGCTCTCGCAGATTGAGCGTGCCGAAGCCGCGCTGTTTGATCTCGGTTTTCGTGAGCTGCGTGTGCGACATCACGGTGACGTCGCACGACTGGAGGTGCCGGAGGCTGATTTGAGTCGTGCTTTACAGCAACGCGAGGAAATCACGAACGCGCTGCGAGGCGTCGGCTACACCTACGTCTCGCTCGATCTCGCCGGCTTGCGTTCCGGCAGCATGAACGAAGTGCTCAAAGCGCGTTCCGCATGAACGAATCAAAGCTCAGCGAACTCCTGACCCAGGTCAGCGAGGGCAAACTGCCGCCTGATCAGGCGCTGGAACGGCTGCGCACGCTGCCGTTTGCCGAGGCGGGGCAGGTGCTTGCTGACACGCATCGCGTGATCCGTCAGGGCTTTCCGGAAGCCGTTTATGCCGAGGGCAAGACGCTCGCACAGACTTCCGACGCGCTCACGGCCCTCGTCGCCGCCCATGGTTGTGCGCTCGCGACACGTGTGAGCACGAACACGGCGGCATTGCTTTTGCAGCGTTTCCCCACCGGCAGCTACGACGGTGTCTCGCGGCTGTATCGCATCGGCCAGATGGAGCGTTCGTCTTCGTCGCCGTCGGTCACCGTCGTTTGTGCTGGAACGTCCGACCTGCCCGTGGCGGAGGAAGCGGCACAGACACTGGAGTTTGCCGGAGTTCGGGTAAACCGGCTCTCTGATGTAGGTGTCGCCGGGTTGCATCGTCTTCTGAACCGGCTCGAAGATTTGCGCAGCGCAGGTCTCATCATCGCTGTCGCAGGGATGGAAGGCGCGCTTCCCAGCGTGCTCGGTGGTCTCGTCGCCGCACCCGTCATCGCCGTGCCCACGAGCGTGGGCTATGGCGCCAATCTGAACGGCATTTCTGCCCTGCTCAGCATGCTCAACTCCTGCGCCAGTGGTCTGACGGTCGTGAACATCGACAACGGCTTTGGTGCCGCGATCGCGGCGATCCGGATGCTCCGTCTGAACGCAGTGGCGTGATGATAATGTCCCTCGAAGACACTCTTTATCCGCTGCTCAAGCTCTATGAGGCGGCACCGCAACCGGTCAAAACGCTGGCGGGCCGTGCTTATCGAGCGGTTCCGGCGTCGCTTCGCTATGGTCCGGCCTACACTCGGTTTCAAAACGAGGCACGGGAAGTCGAAACTTGGGATGCGGAGAAGATTCGACGGTATCAGGTCGCAGCCTTGCGTGAATCGTTGATCGCCGCCTCGAAGGCTCCGTTTTATGCGGAGCGATTCGCGGATTGCGGAGTCGATCCGAAGAACTTCGAATCACTGGAGCAACTGAGGGGCTATCCTCTGCTGACAAAGCAGGATCTGCTGCTGCACCGCGAGCAGATGGTGAATCCGGATTTCGATACGAAGCTGAGGCTTTACATCACCACGGGTGGATCAAGCGGCGTGCCGGTGGGGTTTTACCTGCACAAAGGCGTGAGCCGTCCAAAAGAACAGGCTTATCTGGAAGCCCAGTGGTCACGGCGTGGCTATCAACCCGGAGATCGCGTGGCAGTGATCCGTGGCGGCGTCACCTCCAGTCGTGCCGACGGCAGCATCAGCTACTACGACGCCACGCGAAACTGGCTCATCCTGTCCTCCTACCATCTCACGCCAGAGCGTCTGCCGGAGTATGTGAAAGCCTTGAACCACTTTCGTCCGCAGCACCTGCATGCCTATCCGAGCGCAGCATTGATGCTGGCACGCGGACTGGAGCAGTCCGGTCTCAAACTCGATTTTTCGCTCACCTCGCTGCTTTGCGGTTCGGAAAAACTCACCGCCGAGTCACAGCAGAATCTGGAACACTTCTTCGGCGCCCGCGTCTTCCACTGGTATGGCCACAGCGAACGCGTCGTGCTCGCCGCGCAGGGGAGAACGTCGAATCACCTGCATTTCTGGCCCACCTACGGGTTCGTCGAATTCGGTGAGGCAAATGCGGAGGGCCATCGCGAAATTATCGGCACCACCTTTCACAATCACGTCATGCCGCTAATCCGCTATCGCACCGGCGACGTCTGCAAGCAGACAAACGGAGGCAGAGAGTTCGACTGGCCTGCCGTCAAGGCGGTCGTCGGCCGCGATTACGAATTCCTCGTCAGCGCCACGGGTCGCCACATCTCACTCACGGCGATCAACATGCACGATGACATCTTCGACGGCCTTCTGGCCGTGCAGTTTTTTCAAGAGCATCCCGCGGAGGTCGAATGCCGTTATCAAACCGGACCGAAGTGGCAGAACTCACGCGTGGAAGCGATGCGTTCCGGTTTGCTCGCAAAGCTGGGTGACGATTTCACCCTCACGTTGCGCGAAGTCGGCGAAGTCGAAAAAACCAGCAGCGGAAAGCACAAGTGGCTGATCACGACACTGAAATCATGATTTTGAAGGTTCTTCAATGAAACAACTCGCCCAATACCAAGACGGACGCCTGGAACTGCAGGAGGTGCCTGCACCCGTGCCACCGCCGGGAGGGATTCTGGTGCGGACTACGTGCTCGGTGATCTCGCCAGGGACGGAACGGATGAAGGTGGAGCAGGCACGGATGTCCCTGCTGCAAAAAGCGAAGGCGCGTCCAGATCAGGTGAAGAAGGTGATCGACACGGCAAAGACGCTCGGCTGGAAAGCGGCGATGGAGAAGGTTCGCAACCGTCTCGAATCACCGACACCTCTGGGCTATTCGGCGGCAGGTGTGGTGGTGGCGGTGGATGAGCTGAACTCGCGCTTCCGTGTGGGGGATCGTGTGGCCTGCGGCGGTGCCGAGTGCGCGTTTCATGCGGAGATGATTGCCGTGCCCGATTTGCTCGCGGCGCCGGTTCCGGAAGGCGTGGAAGACTGGCAGGCCGCCTACACGACTCTCGCGTCGATCTCGATGCAGGCGGTGCGGCAGGCGGACGTGCGACTGGGAGATCGCGTGATGGTGATGGGCCAGGGACTCGTAGGCCTGTTGGTGACGAGCTTGCTCAAAGCATCCGGAGCACGCGTCCTGTCTGTGGACTTCGTTGCATCACGACTTCAAGCCGCGCTGGCCATGGGTGCGGAACGCGTGGTGAATCCGGCGGAGTCCAAAGTGGAGGACATGGTGCGTGAATGGACGAACGGCGACGGAGTCGATGCCGTCCTGATCTGCGTGGGCGGCAAATCGAGCGGTCCGGCCGATCAGGCGATCGCGTGTCTGCGGGATCGCGGTGTGATGGTGATTACGGGCATCTACGATGCCGAGCTGTCGTGGAAGACAGCCTACATGAAGGACATTCAGGTTCGCTACTCGCGCAGCTACGGCCCCGGTCGCTACGACCCGCAGTATGAGTGGGGCGGGAAGGATTACCCGATCGGCTATGTGCGTTGGACGGAGAACCGGAACTTTGAAGCATGCCTCGAACTGATGCGCACGGGCCAGCTCGATTTGAAGCCGGTGACCACGCGCAAGGTGGTGTTTGGTGATGTTCTCGAGGTTTACGACAAGCTGGAGAGCGAGCTTGGGGTGGTTATTGAGTATCGGAATGCGGAATGTGGAGCGAGGAGTGCGGAACCCAAGCCAGCCTGTTCTTCTTCAGGCAGTCATTCCGAATTCCGAACTCCGAATTCCGAGTTTTTGGATGTCATCGGCGCGGGAAACTTTGCGCGCACGATGCTGCTGCCGCATCTGAAGGACAAGATCTCGCTGGGAGCCATTGTGAACGCCACGGGCCTGAGCGCTCGGCACGTGAAGGAGAAGTTTGGCTTTGCGAATGCGGAAACGGACGCGGCAAAGGTGTTCGCGAACGAAGGCGGAGCTGTGATAATCGGCACGCGTCATCATCTGCATGCACCGCTCGTGTTGAAGGCATTGCAAAGCGGGAAGCACGCTTTTGTCGAAAAGCCGCTGTGCCTCACTCAGCACGAGTTGGAGCAGATCGATGAAGCGATGGCCACCACGAACGGTAGCGTCATGGTGGGCTTCAACCGTCGCTTCGCTCCGGCGACGTTGGTGACGATGCAAACACTGAAGACCATTCCGGGGCCGAAGACGCTGGCGTTTCACGTGAATGCCGGCGTGCTGGCGCCGGATCACTGGTATGCCAATGTCGAGGAGAGCGGGGGGCGAGTGCTCGGTGAAGCCTGCCACTTCTTCGACTTCGCCTGTCATTTGCTCGGCAGGCCGGTGAAGGTGACGGCGCAGACAGTGGGAAGACCAAGAGTGCCGGACTCGGTGACGGCGCAGATCGAATTCGCGGATGGATCGTTAGCGCAGATTGTTTATTCGGCGGAAGGCGATTCCGCGTTTCCCAAGGAATCGTATCGCGTATTTGGCAACGGCGTCGTGATCGAATGCGAGAACTTCATGAAGCTGTCGGTTTTTCAAAAGCGGAAGCAGGCGGTAAAGAAGTTCGGCTCGAAAGGGCATGCAGAAGAGATGACGGCATGGCTGGCCTTCTTGAAGGAGGGCGCGCCCCATCCGCTGCCTTACGAACAAGCGCGGCAGAGCATGCGGATGACGTTTGCGGTGCTGGAGTCGATCAGGGAAGGAAGGACGATCGAATTGTGATGAACCCGGCCTGGTATGCCCAGCGACTCCGCGCCATGAGCGTGGGAGAGATCGGCCGGCGCGTGATGGAGCGCTGTGGCCGGCTGCGTGAGCCGACAGCCTTCAAGAAGGTCGCCCGCGAAGCATGGGACGGCAGGTTCATCGGTTTTCCGAAGCTGCCGTGGCGTGAGAGCGTGCCGCCGGAACTGCGCAAACAACTCGCGAGCGACGCGGAGAAACTCGTGCGCGGTGAATGGCAGTTGTTTGGCTGGAAGAACGTGGAGGTCGGCGCGCCGCCGTGCTGGCATCGCGATGCGATGCTGGGCGTGGTCATCGATCCCGACATTCCCTCGCGAAAACTCGATCATCGCTGCCTCGAACACGAGGCAGATGCGCGGGTGATCTGGGAGATCAACCGTTGGTCGGAAATGACACGCATGGCGATGCACAGCGCGCTGAATGGCGATGTGCATGCCATTCGTGTCTCACAACTTTGGCTGGAAGACTGGTGCGACCGCAACACGCCCGGCCATGGCATCAACTGGACGAGCCCGCTCGAAGCGGCACTGCGTCTGATAAACTTCTGCTGGTTCGACGCGCTCGTGCGTGGCTGCAACGATCCCGAACTCGCCCGCCGACAGGACGAACTGACCGCGCGCATCGTCCCCGTGCATGCGTGGTGGATTTGGAAGCGGAGGTCGTTCGGATCTTCGGCGAACAATCATCTCATCGGCGAACTGGCTGCATTGGTGATGGCTATCACACGCTGGCCGTCGCTCGCGCGTTCGATCACTTCTGCGCAACGCGTATGGAAGCTGCTCGAACGCGAGATTCTCCGGCAATTCGCCACGGACGGTGGAAACAAGGAGCAGGCGCTGCACTACCATCTCTTCGCGTGGGAGATGTGCTGGCATGCCGGGAAGGCGGCGAATGGTTTGACGGGTAAGGTTCTGGAAAGGCTGACGCAGGCGGCGCAGTTTTTCGTCGATGTCGTCGAAACGCCCGATGCATGGGACTTTGGCGACTCTGATGACGCGCAAGTGCTGCCGCTGGCTTTGAAGCGATCCAACGCGGTGGCGGAGTTTCGAGGCTGGTTGCTCAACCGGGGTGAAGGAGCCGCATTGCGTTTCTGGCTGGGCGAACCGCCGAAGGGTGTGAAAGCAGCCATGCGCAGCAAGTGGCTGGCGCATGAGGAGAGCGGTCTGGCCGTCTGGCGTGATGCGCGCTGGACGGTGCGCGCAGACGCTTCGCCTCTAGGGCTTGGCAGCATGGCGGCGCACGGACATCTCGATGCCATGCATGTCTCATTGTGGTTTGAACAGCACGCACTCGTCATCGATCCGGGCACCGGCGCCTACTACAGCGATCCTGCTTTGCGAGCACGACTGGCATCGTGGGAAGCACACAACGCTCCGGTGCCGATTTCAGGCAGGACGACTCCGCAGCGAATGGGATCATTTCTTTGGTCGAAACATCACGAAAAGCCGAGGCTGGATCTCATCAACGAGATTTGTTCGATGAGTTTCGCATGCGAGGGCCTCCGTGTGCAGCGCGCCGTGCATGCCACTCAGGAGCATGTGGAGATTTGCGATGATGTCGGCCAGACCGCACCGCACGTGGTGACCTGGCAGCTTGCACCTGGCTGGCGTATTGAAAAGAATCGTCCCAACGGTTTCGCCTGCCATCATGCTGATTCCGCCCCGGTGTATGTCACCCTGAATGGCGATGGCATCGAACAAACAGAGATCGTGAAGTGTGAGGCCTCGCCGCATTTCCGTGAACGGCTGACGACCCCGGGGATCAAGATCACATTTCGCGGCACGATGACGACGATCTGGCGAAAGGCAGGCTAGCGAGAAACAAAGTTCTGACACACGCAAGGCGCGGGAGATTCTCCTGCGCCTTTTTGTTTGCTGCGTCACGGCACCAGTTCCACGGCCTTGTAGCAGCGGTGCTCCAGGAGCGAAGGCAACAGGCCTTTGACGTTCGGCTGCACGAGGAAGGAGCGGACATACCAGTAAATCGGGATGATGGGGACTTCTTCGAGCATGAGGGTTTCTGCCTCATGCAGAATGGCGAAACGTTTGACCGGATCTCCTTCGAGGAAACTTTCCGAGAGGAGCGCATCGTAGCGCGGGCTGCTCCAACCGGTGTTGTTATTTCCGTCACCGGTTTTCCATAGGGCGAGGAAGGTGGAGGGATCAAGATAGTCGCCTACCCAGCCGGCACGACAGACATCGTAATCGAGCTTTCGCTGGGATTCGAGATAGACACCCCAGTCCTGATTCAAAACGCGAACGGGTATGTGGAGATTCTCCTTCCACATGGACTGCACGGCTTCCGCGATGGTGCGGTGGGCTTCGTTGGTGTTGATGAGAATGTCGAAGGTCGGCATGCTTTTGCCATCAGGAAATCCGGCCTCGGCCAGCAGCTTGCGCGCTTCATTGGGATCGAAGTGCATGACGTCTGGCGGTTGGTAACCAATGCCACAACCGGGAGGCGTGAGGCCGGTGGCTGGTTTTTGTCCGGCACGAAGGATGTTGCGACAGATGGATTCGCGATCGATGGCGAGGGCGAGCGCACGTCGGACCTTTGGATTGTCGAAAGGCTTCCGTGTAGTGTTGATGCGGTAGAAATAGGTGCTCAGCAGCGGTTCATCGCGATAGAAATCGGGACGTGTTTCGCGATAGCCGGGGATCTTGGCCAGCGGGAGCGTTTGCGTGACATGCAACTGACCGTCTAGGAAGGCGCGCTCTTCAGTGGTGTCACTGCTGATGGGGATGAAGGTGACGCCGTTGAGTTTGACGCTGGCGGCGTCCCAATAATAGGGATTCCGAATGGTTTCGACGGACTGGTTGATCCGCCAGCTTTTGAGCATGAAAGGCCCGTTGCCAACGAGATTGCCGGGGCGCGTCCAGCGCGTGTTGCGATCGGTCATGTTGCCGAACTTCTCAATCGCATGCCGGGGCACGGGGAACCACGAGTAGTGCTTCAGCATGCTGGGCAGGTAGGGAGCGGGACCGGCGAGAGTGATCTGTAAGGTGAGCGCATCGAGAGCCTTGACGCCGACCTGTGAGAAGTCGGTGATCTTGCCTGTGTAGAAGGCTTCCGCATTGAGCATGGGGAAGAGCATGTTCGCGTAGTCGGCTCCGAATTTTGCGGTAAGCATGCGCTCATAGGCGTACACGAAATCACCAGCTGTCACGGGTGTGCCGTCGCTCCACTTCCCATTGGGCTGGAGTTTAAAGGTCCACGTCGTGAAGTTCTCGTGGGTCCAGCTTGCAGCGGCACCGGGGCCGTCTGCATCAGGATTGTCCGGAGCCGGCGCCACCAGGCCTTCGAAGATGGCATGGAAGATGTGATGCTCCGGCTGGCCGGTGGCCAGTTGAGGATCGAGTGTCGCGGGTTCGGTGCCATTGCCGACAAGCAGAATTCCTTCACGTGTCGCGATGTCGATGCGGCGGGGCCGGTTTGTTCGGACATGATTAAACCACACGACGCCCACGAGGAAGACAACGAGAAGAAAGGCACGAACAAACCAGCGCATGGCGGCGATCATGACATGCGTTGGAGTTCGTGGCAACAAAACGGCCTCATGCGTGATGCATGAGGCCGCCAGGCAGGGATTGAGGCGCCCTGGTGTTGCAACTACCTGCCAAACCCGAAGCTAAAGCTGATCCCGCTGCGGCCGTATGACGGGCGGCAGTTGTTGTTGTAGCCAGGAGAATAGCCGCTGTATCCATGATGGTGACTGTGGCCAAAGCCATAGGACGGCCGTGGATTGCAAACACCACAGCTATGCGGCACGCGCTGCGTGACCCACTGCCCAACCGGGCGCCCGCAATGGTCATAGCCGACGACCTGATAGACTGCATATACAGGCGTGCCGCAGGGCATGTAGCTGATGATGCGGCGGCTGCCATTGCAGTAGCCATCGGCCTTGGCGGAGGTGGGAGCTGCGAAACCAAGAACTGCGGTGGCAGCGATGAGGGTGAGGATGGTTTTCATAGGAGGATGGAAGGATTGATTCCGCTCCTTGAGACGAACCTCCGCACGACCTATTCAACGAGCCGCAAAATTATTTCAGCTATTGCTGCGACATCGATTTGGGGTCGAGCGCATCACGCAGTCCATCACCGAGCGTGTTCAATGCGAGCAACGTGGCTGAGAAGAACAAGCCGGGATAAAGCAGCAGCCACGGTGAGACATCCATCACCCGCGAGCCGTCGCCCAGCAGCACGCCCCAGCTGGCATCCGGAGGCTGAATGCCTAGACCGAGAAAGCTCAATGAAGCCTCCAGCAGCATGATGCCGGGAATGGTAAGGCCGGCGTAGATGATGATCGTTCCGGCGAGGTTGGGCAGCAGGTGCTTGAAGAGAAGATGGATGAATCCGGCACCATTCGCCCTTGCCGCGACAACAAACTCGAGATTTTTCAGCGCAAGCACCTGACCACGTACGACGCGGGACATTGTCAGCCATTCCACCGCACCGATGGCGACGAAGATGAGCCAGAACTGCCTGCCAAAGATCACCATGAGCAGGATCACAAAGTTGATGAAGGGGAAACAGTAGATGATGTCCACGATTCGCATCATCACGGCATCCACGCGGCCACCTGCGAGACCCGAGACCATGCCGTAGCCCACTCCGATGATGGCGGCGACGGCCGTGGCCAGAAAGGCCACTTCGAGAGACACGCGACCGCCATAAAGAATGCGCGTGGCCATGTCGCGTCCGAGTGAATCGGTGCCGAGCCAATGAGAAGCGCTGGGACCTGCCGCTTTCAGTTCGAGGTCCTGCTCTGCCTGGGTGTAAGGCGAGAACATGGGACCGATGGCACAGGCGAGCACGAGCAGGACCAGGAACGCAAGCGCGACGCCATGAATGCGCTGGCGCATAAGCCGCTGCCACGCGGCCCGCATGGGGGAAACACTCTGCGGCGTCGTGTGGCTCATGCGTGAAGTCGGATGCGCGGGTTGAGCCATGCCTGCAGAATGTCCACGGCCAGATTGAAGCTGACGATGAGGACGGCGTAAAAAGCGGAGATGGCGATCAGCAACTCCTGATCGTTGTTGATCGCGGAAGCGATGAAGAACTGTCCGAGTCCCGGCAGTTGATAGACGGTTTCGACGATGAACGATCCGGTGAGCAAACCTGCTGCGGCAGGGCCAAGAAAGTTCAACACCGGAAGGCACGCCAGCTTTAACGCATGCTTGAAGATGATGGTGGTATTGTCCGCTCCTTTTGCCCGGGCGGTGCGGATGAACTCCTGCGCCAGCGTCTCGCGCAAACTACCGCGCGTGAGACGGGCAATGTAAGCGCTGTAAATAATGCCGAGGGTCATCGCGGGAAGCACCCAGTCAGAGGTGTCAAACCAGCCGGAGACATTGAACCAGCGCAGCTTGAGTCCGAAGAGGATGGCCAGCACCGGGCCCAGCACCATGCTCGGAGTGCAAATGCCGATCGTTGCCGCCAGTTGGCTGGTACGGTCTTCGAGGGTGTTGGGGCGCAGCGCGGCCTGCGCCCCGAGTGGCACGCCAATAATCAGGGCAAGCAGCAAAGCGGGAACGGCAATCGAAGCCGAGACCGGAAACCCCGAGACGATGATTTCATCCACGGTGCGGCCCGAAAAGAGCTGCGACTCAGGGAACTGGAACGTCGCGTAATGAACGATGTGCCGCCAAAGCTGCACCGGCCAAGGCTTGTCGAAGCCGTAGTATTCCATCTTCGCCGCCAGCGCTTCGGGTGAAAGCGTTCGCTCGGATCGGAACGGGCCGCCCGGGGAGGCCTTCAGAATCAGAAACGTGATCGTGATGACCGTGAAGATCACGACGACGCCCTGAACGAAGCGGCTGACGAGAAAGCGGATCATTTCGATTTCTCGTAGAGATCGCTGATGTCAGCGGCGGCGAGTTCGATGAGGTAGGTGGCGATCTTTTTCCCGAGCGCTTCGAGGTAGCGCTTTCCCTTGTCGGCGGTGCTGTGCTGAGGATCGCCGGATCCGGTGTCGTTGGTAGCTTTCGTCCACGCGCGCTGCGCCCAAGCCCATTTTTCGTTGATGGCCTTCAGTTTCCAGCGGTTGTCTGTGCCGGGTCCCCACTCAGACTTTGGCAGCACAAGTTCGGGGTGAAGGTGCATGATGAGGCTGGTTTCACGTTCGTCCGCGTGATCGCCGACGATGTTGAAAATATCGTCGCCTTTGACCGCATTGAACCAGCTCACGGTGGAGAGAAACATCTTGGGATGTTTCGCCTGCAACTCACGCAGCATCTGGCGGAAGTCGTTGCCACCGTGGCCGTTGAGGATGACGAATTTCATCACGCCCACGCCTCCGAGGCTGCTGATGACGTCCTCCAGCACCATCATCTGCGTGGTGGGGTTCATGTTGATGCAGAACGGAATGTCGAGCTGTCCGGTCTGCACGCCGAAAGGCATGTTCGGCAGGATGGCCACCTTTGCACCCGCCTCCCACGCGATGCGTCCGGCTTCAGCGGCGATGGCGTCGTTCTGCAGCGAGTCAGTGGCGTAAGGCAGATGCCAGTTGTGCGCCTCTGTGGCTCCCCATGGCAGCACGGCAGCCTCGTAGCGCGTGGCTTTGACGTGTTTCCAGTTGGTTTCGGCGATGATCCAAGGTCTCGGGCTCATAGGTTTGCAGGTTTAAGGTTTCAAGCTGCCGATGGCAATAGCGTTTGGACTCAAACCGATGTTTCGCTGCCCGCCTTCCTTTTTGCGCCGCTGGGGTTGAAATCAGCGGCTCCGGCAGAATGGTGTACGTCATGTTTGAGTCGCGAACCGACCCTCTTGCGCCGCAGCACGTCTTTCTGGGGCGTTTCCTGCGCTACTTTGCCTCGGCGGCCGGATTGGTGGGGGCTGCGCTGGGCGCGGGCGTTTTGGGCTATCACTACATCGGTGAACTGGGCTGGATCGACAGCATACTGAACGCTTCCATGATCCTCGGCGGCATGGGACCGGTCGATCCGCTGAAAAACGACGCAGCGAAACTCTTTGCGTCCGCCTACGCGTTGTTCAGCGGGCTGGTGGCCATCACGGTCATGGGCATGGTGCTTGCTCCGCTGGCGCATCGGGCGTTGCACATGTTTCATCTTGAAGAGGAGGACCCAAAGTCATGAGCAAGGAACGAGTCGTCATC
Organism: Prosthecobacter sp.; assembly: GCF_020439865.1. Classification (GTDB taxonomy): domain Bacteria; phylum Verrucomicrobiota; class Verrucomicrobiia; order Verrucomicrobiales; family Verrucomicrobiaceae; genus Prosthecobacter. The sequence continues at coordinate 79,363 of NZ_JAGRPF010000135.1, read as the reverse complement.
GTTGGAGCCAGCGACAATCCGGAGCGCTACAGCAACAGAGCCCTGCTGCTTCTTCGCAAGCACGGGCATGAAGTGATCCCGGTGCACCCAAAGCTGGCGGAAATCGACGGGATCAAGGTCGTGCCCGATTTGAGCGCCATTACGGACAAGGTGGACACTGTGACGATGTATGTCGGCGCGGCGATCTCGTCAGGATTGAAGGACAGGCTGGTCGTCCTCAAGCCCAAGCGGGTGATTTTCAATCCCGGCGCGGAAAACGGGGAACTGGTGGAGGCTTTGCAAAAGGCCGGAATTGCCTGCGAGGAGGCCTGCACGCTGGTGCTTTTGAACACAGGGCAGTTTTGAACGATCTCGTTGAGCCTTCGGTCTAACTAAAACTAAAGACCATGCTCGAAATCCAAAAAGCTCGAATCTATGAACGCAGCCGCCTGAGGGCGAAGGGTGTGTCCGATGATGAGATCGAAAAGGTGCAGCATCTGCCCTTCACACCAGCCTTTGTGGGTGGGAAACGTCGTTCGCGAGACACTGACTCCTTTGATCGGGACGGACAGATCCCGTCTGAGCAGTTCGCGTTCCGCCGGGGGCGCTGAAGCAGCGGCCTTGCCCTGCTGCCACGACCTGCTAGCATCGCGGCACACGACGCATGCCCGCGAACCGCTTTTATTCCTTCTTCGACTTCGAGACGCTCGACGAGCGCCCGCGCCATGAGGGCGAGTATCGAAACGCATTTCAGATCGACCGCGACCGCATCATCCACAGCAGCGCGTTCCGTCGTCTGCAGAGCAAAACGCAGGTGTTTCTCTCGGGCGAATATGATTTCTACCGCACGCGGCTCACCCACAGCATCGAGGTGGCGCAAATCGGACGAAGCATCTGCGGCTGGCTGGCCCAGCAGAGCCAGTATCTCGATGACGACTGCTTCATCGATCCGGACCTCGTCGAAAGCGCGTGCCTGAGCCACGATCTCGGCCATCCGCCGTTCGGACATGCGGGTGAGCGCACACTGCACCGGCTCATGGAGCCGTATGGCGGGTTTGAAGGCAATGCGCAGACACTGCGCATCCTGACGCAGACGCTTTTCAGCGAAGGCCGTGTCGGCATGAACCCGACGCGCGCATTGCTGGACGGCGTGCTCAAATACAAGACGCTATTCGCCGAAAAACCGGCCAACAAGGCCAACCACTACCTTTATAACGACCAAGAGCGCTGGCTTGACTTCACCTTGGGCGGACAGGCGTTTCCCGTCGAACTCACGCCGGGCAAAGTGCGCAATGGATTCAAGAGCATCGAGTGCCAGATCATGGACTGGGCGGACGACACAGCCTACTCGCTCAATGACCTTGCGGATGGCATCCACGCGGGATTCATCAACGTGAGCAAAGTGGAACGGTGGGCGGCTGATCAGGCACTCGAGGACGAAGACGGCACCAATGTCGAGTTTCTCTGCAAAGCGATGCGCGACGGACGCGTCGAAGGCCGGCTCAATCGTCTCATTGGCGAGTGCATTCGTGCCACGAAGCTCGTTCCAAACGCAAACTTCCTCAGCCAGAGCACGAAGCGGCATCAGTTCGTGCTCGAAATCGATCCCGCGCAACGTCGGCGGGCTGATCTGCACAAGAAGATCGCGCTCGACCTGGTCTTCCTCAGTCCACAGCTCCAGCAGCTCGATCACAAGGCGGATTTCATTCTCAAACGCATGTTTGATGTGCTTCGCGAGCGCTACATCGAGCCCTCACAACCCAAGGGATTGCATCTGATGCCCGCGGCGATCGAGAAACAGATTCTAGAAGCCGAAAGCGCCAGCGAACGCGCCCGTCTCGTCTGCGACTGGATTGCAAACATGACAGATCACTTCGCCTTCCGCACCTACCGCCGTCTGTTCGACGCCGACTTCGGTTCGATCACAGATTTCGTGTGAGGCATCCAAACAAAACGCCGCTCCATGACGGAACGGCGTTTTGCCAGGATATATGAATCGGAGACCCGCGCTCGATTACAGCGCCGCAATGCGCTTGCAGACTTCCTCGACGTTCGCGCGGCTGTTGAAGGCGCTGATGCGGAAGTAGCCTTCGCCGGCGCTGCCGAAGCCGCTGCCGGGTGTGATGACGACATTCGCTTCGTTGAGCATCTTGTCGAACATCTGCCAGCTGGTGAGGCCGTTCGGGCAGCCGACCCAGACGTAAGGAGCGTTCACACCGCCATAGACAGCGAGCCCGGCCTTCTTGCAGGCTTCGACGAGCAGCTTCGCATTGCCCATGTAGTGCTCGATGAGCGCCGCCACCTGCGCCTTGCCCTCGGGCGAGTAGATCGCCTCGGCACCGCGCTGCACGATGTAGCTCGTGCCGTTGAACTTCGTGCTATGGCGGCGGCTCCAGAGCGGATGGATGGCCTGCTTCGTGCCGTCCCTCTTCTTGCCCATCAATCCCTTCGGAATGACGACGATGCCACAACGCACACCGGTAAATCCGCCGTTCTTTGAGAAGCTGCGGAATTCGATCGCGCAATCGCGAGCACCTTCGATCTCGAAGATGGAGCGCGGAACCGATGGATCTTTGATGAAGGCCTCGTAGGCGGCGTCGTAGAGGATGATCGTGCCGTTGGCGCGGGCGTATTTCACCCAGGCTTCCAGCTGCGCACGCGTGGCGGTGGCTCCGGTCGGATTGTTCGGGTAGCAGAGATAGACGAGGTCCATCGGCTCGCTCGGAATCTCGGGCACAAAGCCGTTTTCAGGCGTGCACTTGAGGTAGTGCAGTCCGGCATAGGCCCCGGCTTCATTGGCATCGCCGGTGTTGCCGGCCATGACGTTCGTATCGACGTAAACCGGATACACCGGGTCGGTGATGGCGATTTTGTTTCCGGCGCCGAAGATGTCGAGGATGTTGCCGGTGTCGCACTTGCTACCGTCGGAGATGAAGATCTCATCGGCCTCCACGTTGATGCCGCGGGCTTTGAAATCGTTGTCAGCGATCGCATTGCGCAGGAAATCGTAACCCTGCTCCGGGCCGTAGCCGCGGAAGGTGTTGCGGTCGCCCATTTCATCGACGGCCTTGTGCATGGCCGTGCGCACAGCTTCCGGCAGCGCCTCGGTCACATCGCCGATGCCACAGCGGATCAGGCGCTTCGCAGCCTCCGGGTTCGCCTCGGTGAAGGCTTTCACGCGCCGGGCGATTTCGGGGAAGAGGTAACCGGCTTTGAGCTTTTTGTAGTTTTCGTTGATGTAGGCCATGGCGTTGGAAAAAGGGCGGGCAGTGTGGCGCAGGTCGGCCGGGATGCAAGACTTTGGCTGACCAGCGGAATACCGGCAAGCCTGCCACCGTATGCTTCAGACCATGCGTCCTGGCCTGTTTCCCTTCGTTCTGGTGCTCCCGTGGCTGCCTCTTTCCGCCCTGGACTTCCCCGCCACACCCGCCGTCGAGCCGAAGGACGCCGCGAAGACCTTCCACGTGCTTGACGGCTTCAAGATGCAGCTCATCGCTGCGGAGCCGCTCGTCACCGATCCCGTCGCCATCACCTACGACGCCGATGGCCGCGCCTACGTGTGCGAGATGAACGACTACCCCTACACCGACAAGGCGCAGCACAAGCCGAGTCAGGAAAACCCCACCGACCAGGCCATCGGCAAAGTGCGCCTGCTCACCGATACCGATGGCGACGGCACCTTCGACAAGGCCACCGTCTTCGCCGACGGCCTGTCGTGGCCCACCGGTGCCGCGTGCTGGAAAGGCGGCATCTTCGTCACCGCCACGCCGGACGTTTGGTATCTCAAGGACACGAATGACGACGGCGTGGCCGATGTGCGGCAAAAGGTCTTCACCGGCTTCAAAAAGCTCAACGTGCAGGCCGTCATGAACAACCCCATCTGGGGTCTCGACCACCGCATCTATGTCGCGGGCGGCTCGAACGGTGGCGAAATCCAACGCGTGCCCGGCAGCGAGAGCGTCATGCCACTGCCGAAGGACTTCAAACCGCTCCCCATCAAGCGAAACGACTTCTCCTTCGATCCCAGCACTGGCGATGTGCGCCTCGAAAGCGGCGGCGCACGTTTCGGCAACACTTTCGATGATTGGGGCAACCGCTTCCTCTGCAACATCCGCAATCCCTGCCAGCACGTCGTCCTGCCGTATCGCTACCTCGCGCGGAATCCGTATCTCGTCGTCCCCAGCGCCCTGAACGACTGCGCCGAGGCGGGCGACCAGCTCCCCGTCTATCGCACCAGCCCGCCCGAGCCCTGGCGCGAGTTCCGTGCGAAGCGCTGGGTACAGGAAGGCAGCCACCTGCCGAAAAGCGAACTCGTCGGCGCAGGCGTCGTCACCTCATCGAGCGGCATCACCGTCTATCGCGGCGATGCCTATCCGAAAGAATATCGCGACTTCGCCTTCGTCGCCGACGTGGCCGGCAATCTCTTCTACCGCATGAAGCTTGTGCCCGACGGCGTCACCTTCAAAGCCGTGCAGGTCGATGGAACGAAAAACTTCTGCACCAGCGACGACCTCTGGTTCCGCCCCGTCAATTTCGTCAACGCCCCCGACGGCTGCCTCCACGTCTGCGACATGTATCGCGAAGTCATTGAGCACCCCTGGAGCATCCCCGACGACATCCACGCCGCCGTCGATCTCCTCCGCGGCCGCGACAAAGGCCGCATCTTCCGCCTCGCGCCGAAGAACTGGCAACGAGCGAAGGGCGAAGAGCGGAGAGTGACCTTGTCGAACGCGAGCACCACCGACCTCGTCGCCCTCCTCGACCACCCCAACGCCTGGCACCGCGAAACCGCACAGCGCTTGCTGTTTGAGCGGCAGGACAAAACCGCCGTGGAGCCGCTGCGGGCGATGGTGAAGAGCGGGAGGACGGAACAAGGTCGAACTACCGCGCTTTGGTCTCTGGTCTCGGCATCAAGCACCGGTAATGGAAACTTGTCTCAAGCCACATTCGACACGCTTCGTGATACGCTCGATTCAGACGACGGCAAACTCGTCGCGCAAGCAGCAATCATCGTAGGAGAAGTTAAATCTCTCGTCTCTCCAACCCAATCTTCGGTTCTCCTGCTCCAGCAGGGCAAGTTGTTCGAAAAACAGACCAACCTTGGTGCAGGTGCGCTTGCAGCAGTTTTCTCGTTGGGAGAAGCATCGGACTCTCAGATCGCCGAACTCGCTCCCGGGCTTCTCCGCATAGGATCGAGGGATTCGTGGCTCGCTCCAGTGGCCATTAATGTCTGCTTGCGCGCCGGTGTGACTAGACTCGCAACCACGACATTCAGTCCTCGAAATGAGGACACCCGAAGAACAGCGCTTTTGTTTCCTCAAATCGTGGAAGCTGCCGTGCAGTCTCCTGACTCAAAAACCGCGGCTGAAACGATCGAACTGCCGCTGGTGCTGGAAAGGGTTGAACGAGACATGTCCGACTATCCAGTTTTTCCTGCTGGATTCCCAGAAATGGCTGTGCCTTCTGTTTCCATGGGTGCGATGAAGAAGGGGCGCAAGTTGGCGGATTTACCTCTCAGTCAGGCTTGCATCACGTGGTGGAACAAGCGCATCGACACGATGCTGGAACAAGTTGGCCGGAATCATGAATCGCTTGATGAGAACAAGATCGCTTTGGCAGCATTGGCTCCACTTGATCGCTTCGCGCCACTGCTACTACATGCTCTAGCCCCAAGCACACCCAGTGAAGTTCAACTCGCCGCACTCGAGGCCCTCGGCAGCTACCGCGAGCCCGTCGTCGCCGACATGATCATTGATTCTTGGCCGAAGATGACGCCTGTGTTGCGTGACAAGGCCACCACGATGCTGCTCTCGCGGACGGATCGCACTGCGAAGCTGCTGGATGCCATCGAGGCGAAGAAGATCACGCCCGCACAGCTCAGCGTCGCCGCGAAGGCGACGCTCGGACGGCAGAAAACACCCGCGCTGGCCGAGCGTATCGCCAAACTCATCGGCGATGGCTCGTCGTCGAACCGGAAGGAGGTCATCGCCAAATATGCCCCGGTCATGACTTTGACCGGCGATGTCGCACGCGGCGCCAAAATCTATGAAACGGCCTGCATGGTCTGCCACAAATTCGCAGACAAGGGCAACGATGTCGGCCCGCACCTCGGGACGATTAAGGCGTGGACTGCCGAGCAGCTCGTCACGAACATCCTCGATCCGAATCGTGAGGTCTCGCCGAACTTCGCGCTCTACATCATCGAAACAAACGACGGTCGCACTTTGAGCGGACTCATCGCCAGCGAGACCGCCGGCAATCTCACCCTCAAGCGTGCCGACGGCGGCACGGACACGGTTTTGCGCAGCGAGATCAAATCCCTCACCAGCCCCGGCATCTCCCTCATGCCCGAAGGCCTCGAAGCCGCCATCACCCCGCAGCAGATGGCGGACTTGATCGCCTACCTGAAGACGCCATGAAATCGATCACGCCACGATCGGCGTGATCACGTCGCCATACACGTCCGTGAGGCGGAAGTCGCGACCGGCATAGCGGTAGGTCAGCTCTTCGTGCTGAATGCCGAGCAGGTGTAGGATCGTGGCATGCAGGTCGTGAACGCTGGTGGGATTGTCCTGAGCAGCGAAGCCGAACTCGTCCGTGCTGCCGTGGATCGTGCCACCTTTGATGCCGCCGCCGGCCATCCAGACGCTGAAGCCGTAGTGATTGTGATCGCGACCCAGCTTCGACTTGCCGCCCGCGAGTTCCACCGTCGGCGTGCGGCCAAATTCGCCGCCCCAGATGACCAGCGTGTCCTCCAGCATGCCACGCTGCTTCAGATCGCTCAAAAGCGCTGCGATGGGCTGGTCGATGTCGTTTGCGAGCTTGCGATGGTTCGTCTCGATGTTGTCGTGATTGTCCCATGGCTGTCCCGCGCCATGCCAGAGCTGCACCATGCGCACGCCGCGCTCGAGCAGACGACGCGCGATGAGTGTCTGCCGCGCATGAACGCCGTCGCCGTACATTTTGCGAATGTGCGCCGGCTCCTGGGTCACATCAAACGCGTCCGCCGCCTCCATCTGCATGCGAAAGGCGAGCTCGAAGCTCTGAATGCGTGCCTCCAGCCGCAGATCACTGCGCTCGGCGCGATGCGCGGCATTGATTCGCCGCAGCAGCTCAAGCTGGCGAAGCTGCACGTTCGTGTCTGCATGCGGACTGCGGATGTTTTCGATCAAACGGTCCACCGCCTCATGCTTCGAATCGACATAGGTGCCCTGAAACGCGCCCGGAAGGAACGCCGCCTGCCAGTTCTCCGCGCCTTTGATCGGCATGCCGCCGGGACACATCGCGATGAAGCCCGGCAGGTTCGCGTTCTCGCTGCCGAGACCATACGTCAACCACGCGCCCATGCTCGGCCGCGGCTGGATGGAGTCGCCGCAGTTCATGAGCATCAGCGACGGCTCATGGTTGGGCACCTGCGCCTGCATCGAGCGGATTACGGCGATGTCGTCGATGTGCGCCGCCGTTTTTGCGAACAACTCGCTCACCTCGATGCCGCTCTGTCCGTAGCGCTGGAACTTGAACGGCGAAGGGAACGCCGCGCCCGTCTTCCGCTCTGTGATGCGATGGCTCGGCACCGGCTTGCCCGCATAGCGCATCAGCGCCGGCTTCGGATCAAAGGTGTCCACATGCGACGGCCCGCCATTGAGGAAGAAGTGAATCACGCGTTTCGCCTTCGGGGCGTAATGCGGCTTCGAGGCCAGCAGCGTGTCGCCCAATCCCAGCATGGCCATCCCCATGCCGGAACGGCGGAGAAAATCACGGCGGGAGAGTTGAGGGGGCATGATGGAAATACGGGGTGTTCGGAAGCATGCTTGCTGGCACCTCCGATCCACGCATGGAAACCCGTATGAAGACACGAGGACCTACGCAAGTTGCCTCCAGGCTTAGTCTGATACGCTTGCACTCAGCCTCAATGTGGCCACCATCGCGCGTCATGAGGTCCGACATCCGATTCTTGGCGACAATGATTTTCACGATGGCTGGCGCAATGGCGCTCGGGGCGGACCCGATTGTTTCCAATGTCCGTGCGGCGCAGCGGGCGGGAACGAAGCTGGTGGATGTGTATTATGATCTAAGCGGGACCTCCGGACTGGCCACCGTGCAGGTGGCGGCCTCGGCCGATGGTGGCGTAAACTTCAATGTCCCTGCCACCAGCCTAAGCGGAGCCGTAGGGAACGGGGTGGGCATGGGGCTGAACAAGCACGTGGTATGGAATGCCGGGGCGGACTGGGACGGGCAGTACTCACAGGCAGTACGGTTTCGTATCACAGCCAGCGCACCTGCAGCACCGGATGAGTTGGAGTTCATCCCGGCGGGCTGGTTCACCATGGGCCGCACGAGCGGTGACACGTACTATGATCAGCCGCCAGTATCCGTGTATGTCAGCGCTTTTTACATGGCGAAGTATGAGGTGACGAAGGATCTGTGGGATGAAGTGCGGACCTGGGGACTCGTGAATGGCTACACAGACTTGGCATCTGGAGCCGGTAAGGCGGGAAATCATCCCGTGCATTCGATTAACTGGTATGACATAGTGAAGTGGTGTAACGCAAGGAGTCAAAAAGATGGTCTGACGCCCTGCTACACCGTTTCAGGCGTAACCTATAAGACGGGTGCGGGCACGAGCGACACGGTGGCCTGCAATTGGGCTGCGGGTGGTTACCGCCTGCCGACGGAGGCGGAGTGGGAGAAGGCGGCGCGCGGTGGACAGAGCGGGCTGCGTTTCCCGTGGGGGGACACAATTTCACACAGCCAAGCGAATTACTGGAGCTTAGGCGGCGGCGCTGGTAGCTACGACCTCGGTCCGACAAGTGGCTACCACCCCAGCTATAATGACGGAATACAACCTTACACTTCTCCCGTGGGCAGTTTCGCGGCCAACGGTTACGGACTCCACGACATGACGGGGAATATTCGGGAGCGGTGCTGGGATTGGTATTCCGATGTTTACTATCGAAATGGGGCGATTAACCCTCGTGGGCCTCCTCCCCCAGGGCCAGCGTCGAGCGCAGCCGACGAGAGGATTGTCCGGGGCGGAGGATGGGTGGCGATTCCTTCTGATTGCCGTTCCGCTAGTCGCGACCTCTCCAAGCCGTCAACAGTTGACAGAGGCCTAGGGTTCCGCCCTGCCCGCATTTCAACCCCATGATCAACACGAGCAGAATGAGCGGAACAGCCAGATCGGAAGGTGACGGCTGAAGAAATTGTGAAGCACGAACACAGATGACAGAAATATGAAGAGTCCAAAGATCCAGCAAGCTGCACGTGCGGTGCATCCCCCGTGTGTTGCTCATGCAGATGCGTTTTTAAGGAGCGCCATGAGCATGCTCAAACGAGGATACAGCATCGAGCAGCATTTTAGCCACTCCGCCTTTGTCCGGGTTTTCCTGCTGGTAGTCTTGACTCTAATTTTACTCGCTGATGCCAACGCCAACTCTGGGTATTCGTCCAGCATCACCGTTGACACTCGAGGAACTGGTAATGTAACCGTGACAGGCCGGGTGCTGGAAGCCTCGGGTTTCACGCCCTTGTTCGGTGCCACGGTGACTCTGGCGGGAGCGACGGCCACGAGCAACGGCCAGGGGATCTTCACGCTCGCGAATGTCGATCTGACGGCGGGTACCACCCTGACCGCCAGCGCGACGGGTTATGCCTCCCAGCCCGTGCAGGTCCAGGTGGGCGTGGGTCAGCATTCGGTGGATGTGGGAAACATCCCGCTCTCCCCAGTGGGCACCGGTCCCGTGGTCGAATGGGTGAAGCTGGACCCGGATGGCTGCTTTTTGCCGGGCTGGGGTGTGGAGTTCAAAGCCAAGGCGCGTGTGAACTGGAACGGCTTCATCCCGCAATATGTCGAATTTTTTGCCAACGGCACCCGCAGCCACTCCAACACAGGTGATGGCCCTGAATACGAGGCGACTTTCTCCGTGGACCAGCATTTCAGCCCGACGCTCCAAAAGCGTGCGAATGCCATCTCCGTGGTGGCCTACGGCCTGCCGCCAGGGTCGGGCACGACGCCCCAGGCTTCCACGCCTTGTCTGGTGGATGTGGCGGTGATCCCGTTGCCCAATGCCCTGAGGGCTTACCTGACAGGTGCCAACAAATCATCTGAGGGACTCTCTTTGAAGCTCAAATTCGCCTTTCCTCAAAACAAGCCAGCAGGCGCGTTCACCCTGCCGGTTTTGGGCACCATGGGTGGAGAAGTCAGCGTGGCAGGACAGTTTTCCTACCATATAAGAACCCGTCAGTGGGAAATGGAAATTGGCAGTGAGTTCGAGGGTGAGTCCAGCAAATACTCAGCTTTCAAGCTCCAGTTGGGACCGATGGATGACATTAGTGCGGAGATCAAAGGCAAGGGCAAGGGCACGGCCTCAATCAGCCATGGCATTGATTTCTCCGGCTTCGAAGTAGGTGCCGCATTGGCCTTGAGCGGCAAGCACAAAATCGCCGATTTTACTCCCTTCTCACTCCTTGGACCTGTGGTTCATTTGGTGACCGACCGGGTCAAATGGGCCAAGAAGAAACTCAAGGCAGTCACGGTCCAGATATGGTTCAAACCGGGCCTCAATGGCGAATTGGAGATGGAGGCCTATCCTGATTTTGGAGTAACGAGCTTTGAACTGACGGGTACAGGCGCGGTGGAAGCAGAGTATGAAAGCAAAAAGTTTCGGATTTATGTGGGTGGTGAACCGCGCATCAAGTTTGGGATACCCGGCGAGTTTTTCAAAGAGCTGCGAGTCAAAGCCTATGCGGGGATCGAAGTGTCTCTGTGGGTTTTCGATTTTGAAACGGAGTATGTGTTTATCGAATTTCCCAATGATTCAGCGAGTAGCATGAACGCTCAGGCGGCACCGCCCGCTGAAGAAGTCGGTGTGCTGGCAGCGACCTCGAATGCAACCGCAGGATGGCGGCCGATGGTGCGCCCCTGGAGGCAGGTGGGTGAGGAGAAGTTCATGGCAGCGCCACCTGAGGCACCGCCATCAGAGACGAATGAACCAGGAGAAGCCTCGTCAGGCTTGGACGCTTTCATCCGCATGGGACAGTCCGTGAGTGAGGAGAACAGCGCGCCCGAGGGCGGCGGGGTGGCGGCGATGATGATCCCGAGTGATCCCGAAACGCCGGTGGAGGCGACCTTTCCGCTGCTGGAGAATGTCTTTCCCAAGTCGGAACCGGCTTTGGCTGGCCGTGGGAATGAGTTGATGCTGCTCTATGTGCGGGACACGGGAGCGGCCAGCACGGTGCAGTTCACCGAGGTGGCCTTTTCTCGGTTTGACGGTGTCATGTGGTCGGCACCTGAATCAATTTCCAGCGACCCTCGAGGACAGTTCGATCCTCAGGTCGCCTATGATGGGGATGGAAATGCGATGGCTGTCTTTGCGAGAGTCAAAGATGCCGGGTTCGCGGGTGTGGAGCCGGAGGATATGTCGGCGCAGATGGAAATCGTATGGAGCCGCTGGGATAACGCTACTGCTACATGGTCAACGCCAGAGGCGCTGACGGACAACGCGTTCCTGGATTTCAAACCACAATTGTCGGGACCGCTGGCGGATGGTGACCTGCTGCTGACCTGGAACCAAAACGAAGCCAATGAAACGGATGGCACGGGAGCGCCGGGAGCAGTGACGAACATGCGGGTGATGACCCGGCGCTGGGACCGGGCCACGCAGACATGGTCGGCAGCCGAGGTGCTGGTGACCGACCTGACCGGTGAGCTTTCGGAGAGCCTGGCGGCGGCGGGTGACAAGGGCGTCTATGCCTGGACCCTGGACATGGATGATGAGGCAGAGGGCTACGAAGCGGCAGAGGTTTTTTACCGGCTATACAATGCCACCACCGGCATATGGGGGGCAGCGACGCGCCACACGACCGATGCGGTGCCTGACCGCAACGCTCGCGTGGTGCTGGATGCGGCAGGGAATGTGTATGCCGTCTGGTCACGCAATGATGATCTGGTGATGGATGTGAATTTCGCCGGAACTCCGACCGTGGTGCGGACTGGCTCGACGGACATGGGTTTCGAGGATTTCGCGGCCACCATCGGTCCTGCCGGGAATCTGGCGCTGATCTGGCAGGAGATGACGGAGCACGGCGCAGACGCTCACTACCGGGTGTATGATCCCGCCTCAGGCACCTGGGGACAGGACTCTTTTCTCTCCCAAGACTCCGACTTGGAGCGTTCCTTTGCGCCGGTGTGGGATGCGGCGGGGAATCTGACGCTGGCCTACAACAACGTGCAGATCACCAAGGTCACGAAGAACGTGGTCGTGGAGGGCGGAGGCGTGATCGAGGTGGAAGGTGTGCCGCAGCCTGGACAGGTGGATCTGATGCTGGCGAAGCGTGCGCTTGTGCGAGACTTGGTAGCTGTCCCAGAAGGTCTGACTGCAGATGGCACCACCTTCCTTCCCGGCGATGCACTGACACTGAAGGCGCGGGTGAAAAACTCAGGCAATCTGGCGGTCTCGAACGTGGAAGTGGCCTTCTATGACGGGGATCCGGACAATGGAGGAACCTTGATTGGAGCCGAGATAATACCTGGCTGGTTGGAAGCTGCGGCGGAAACCGAGGTGACGCTAAACTGGACCGTGCCTCAACCTGAACAGGCGCGGACAATTCATCTCAAGATTGATCCTGCCTCATTGGTGTCGGAGTCGGATGAAACTAACAACACTCTAGCCCTGCCCATCAACGGGGTGGATCTTGCTCTCGAATATCAGTCGGGCTCGGTGCTGCGGGATGGCTCGGCGCGGGTCGTGGTCAAAGTGCGGAATCTCTCCGCCCCGGAATCTCCCGTGACCACGCTGCGGCTGAAAGCAGCGGATGGCGGTGCGACGCTGGCGGAGACGAGCGTGAGCCAACTGGCACCGGGGCAGTCGGTGGACATTCCCTTTGACCTGATCGCAGGCACGCACCCTGAAGGAGATCGGGCATATCTGCTGGTCATTGATGAAGAGGATTTCGCGAGTGACATCGATCTGGAGAACAACGAATCGCCATTTGCGCTAAACCTTTGGATTGATGACGATGGTGACGGTATCCCGAGGTGGTGGGAGCAATCCCACGGCATGAGTGATTCGAATCCCGCCAATGCAACTTTGGATGCGGATGGGGATGGCTTTGATGCGTTGGCTGAATTTCTCTCGGGCACAGACCCGAACAACAACCAATCAAAACTTGGCGTTGGTCAGTTCAACACTAGCACGAGCGCTGAAACTGGAATCTCAACCAGCGCCATCTCCTGGGCCCCAGTGGTCGGACGGCTCTATCGGGTGGAACGATCCTTCGACCTAAGCGCGTGGCAAATCGTGGCGGATGATGTCGAACCTACTCCCCCTCAGAACTCCGTCACTGATGCAACGACGCCTCCGGGTGGCCGTGTGTTTTACCGAGTGGTGGTGAAGTGAACTGTTGTGGACCTCATATTCGCCAATGCAGGCACTCAATCCACAAACATGAACTCGTTCGAGAGCATGAGCACCTGAGCGAGCTGTTCCCAGGCATTCAGGCTCACTTTGGGCTGTTCGCCGAAATCTTTTCGCGCATCCCACACCTCGGCGACACTGTCGCCGCCGGAACCAGCGATGGCCGTGCTCGCGCTGATCTGCGGCGACCACTGGAATTGATCACTGTTCAGCGCGACGTCGATGTCGACGATGAAGTCGAGCGCGTCACCGGCTTTGCACGAGATGGCCGCAAGGCTGAGGTCGGCTGTGGAGGCATGCACTTTCGTGCTGAGCAGTTTGCCGAGCCGTGAATGACTGACGAAGGCGCGGATGCCGTCGCCGGGCTTCGGGTCGTGGATCAGGGTGGAACGCAGATCGTAGCTTCCATCCGCAGGCGCGATCCAGCGACGCACGACGGCGTGCTTGCGGTCATTTCCCGGGTGTCCGCCATCAGCCGTGAGTTGGGCCCAGCCAAGCTTTGCATTCGGCCAGTCCACATCGCCCTGCCACGCGTGACCGTTAAAGTGCGGCAGCGGCTGGAATTGCTTCACGCGTCCAGTGTTCTCATCCCATTCACCAAAACCGTATTGCCAGACCTTGGAATGATCTGATCCGGCGAGGACAGGTTCGGGGTTGATGCTCACGAATGCCAATGCTGAGGCTGCTTCATCGCTGGTGGGTTTGCGCTGAAACAGCCGGTCATACAGGAAACGAATTCGCGCCTCGTCGGTGCTCTGTGTTTGAGCGTTTTTCACCAGCGCCTTGGCTTGTTGCACCACAAACGGATGATTCATGCCGAAAAGCGCCTGCTGTGGCACCGTGGTCTCGGCGCGTTGCGGAATGGAGAGATCGGGGTTTGCGAAATCGAACGTGCGCATGACCGCGGGAAGGTTCTCACGATCTACGAACGCGTAGAGCGTGCGGCGTGTGTTGCTGGAAGCGAACAACGGTTCGGGTCGCCCTCCGGCACGCAAATTCAACCGCCCTGCGCTGGCGAGCCACGTGTCGCGTGCTTCTTCAAAGCTGAGACGATGCGGAGTGAAGCGGGCGAGGAACTTGTTGTCGGGATCGCGTGGGTCGTTCGCCTGGCTGCTCTGCTGATAGGTCTGCGACAGCATGATGAGCCGATGCATGTGCTTGATGCTCCAGCCGCTGCGGATGAACTCGGTGGCGAGCCAGTCGAGGAGTTCAGGATGACTCGGCAGTGTTCCTTGCTTGCCGAAGTCGCTCGGTGTGCTGACCAGACCACGACCGAAGTGATGCTGCCAGATACGGTTCACCATCACACGGGCGGTGAGCGGATTGTTGGGAGCGCTGATCGCCTGCGCGAGCTCCAGGCGACCGCTGCCGATCTTGAAGGGCTGCTGATCGCCGAACAGGCTCAGGAAATGACGCGGAACCTCGTCTCCCTTGGTGAGTGGATTGCCACGCGTGAACACACGCGGCGTGCTCGGTGTGGCGCGATCCACCAAGATCGTCGCATGAGTCGGCGCTGTGGTGTTTTTGATGAGGAACCGGTCAACCTCGGCCTGCGACTTCCACAACTCGGTGGTGACGCCATTCGGGAAGTACATCTCGTTGTTCGCGATGTGTTCGTCGGGAACAAAGGCGGGCGAGTCGGGACGCTTGAGAAGTTCGTCGGTGATTTTGACCCCCGGATGCTTTTCCAGCCAGGCCTTCCAACGATGCACGATGAAAGGATTGAGATCCTTCTCGTCGAGAAGCTGGCCGAAGACTTCCTCTGGGTATTTATCGAGCTCATTCTGTGCCGCGATGTAGTCGGCGGCCCTCGCACGCGTGCGTGCCATTTGCTCCTCGCGACGTTTCGTCATCAAATCGCGATTTTTCTTCACCAGCGCCGCGAGTTCGGCGTCTTCGCTGTCCGTGCAAGGCACAAGCGCCTCCGCACAACTCTGGAAGACGCCGTAGAGCGCGTAGTAGTCGCGCGTCGGAATGGGATCGAATTTGTGATCGTGGCAGCGAGCGCAGGCGACGGTGAGCCCGAGCGTGCCACGGGTGACGACATCGATGCGGTCGTCGATGATGTCATGGGTCACACCGAGAAAACGTCGTCCGAGAGTAAGGAAGCCCATCGCCGCGAGGTCGGGCGACTTCGGCGGCACGACCTGATCCGCGGCGATCTGCAGGAGCAGGAATCGATCGTAGGGCATGTCGTTGTTCAGAGCACTCACGACCCAGTCGCGATACGGCGTCGCGTGGACCCAGTTCTTCTCCTCGCGGGCATAGACGTAGCCCTTGGTGTCCGAATAGCGCGCCACATCCAGCCAGTGGCGGGCCCATTGTTCACCGTAGTGCGGCGAGGCGAGAAGGGAGTCTACAAGGTTGGCGTAGGCTAGGTCAGACAGGTCGGACGTGTCGGACACGTCCAACGGAGGGAGGCCGGTGAGGTCGAAGTGCGCACGGCGGATCAAGGTGCGAGCGTCTGCACGTGGTGCAGGCTTCAGACCATGCTGCGAGAGCGTTTTCTTGATGTAGGCATCGATATCCTGCTCTTTCCCGGGCTTCAGCGGCTGAAAAGCCCAGTGCTCCGCCGAGAGGAGACTCGTGGAGAGCAGGAGCGCACCGAGGTGGATGAGGCGGCTGGACACAGCGGGATCAATACGGCCCGGCCGTGCATGATCCTTCCCCGGCGAAGATTTGAGCCAAGAGCGCATCGACAGCGGCGGTTTGCCCGTTTATCTCGGAGCATGTTCACAGGTCTTGTTGAAACCACCGGCACGGTCCTTTCGCTGGAGCCACGCGGCGAAAGCGCGCGGCTGACGTTGAAGGTCGGCGCGATGGCGGCCGAACTGGTCGATGGCGAAAGCTTGGCGGTGAACGGCTGCTGTTTGACGGTGACGACCAAAGATGCCGCCGCGCAGACGGCGTGCTTTGATCTGCTGATGCAAACGCTGAAGGTGACAAGTCTCGGTGATCTGAAACCCGGTTCCCTGGTAAATCTGGAACGCGCCATGGCGATGGGCGCGCGGTTTGGCGGCCACTTCGTGCAAGGGCACGTGGATGCGACGGTGAAGGTGCTCGACTGGAGCGAGCACGGACAGGATCATCGGCTGGAGGTGGAAATTCCGGCGGAGCAGCGTGGCCTGATCATTCCGAAGGGCTCGATCTGCCTCGACGGCATCTCCTTGACCGCCGCTGAAGTAACGGAGAGCACCGTCGTCTGCTGGATCATCCCGCACACGTTCCAACTGACGAACCTGCACACGAAGAAACCGGGCGACCGGCTGAACGTGGAGTTCGACATGCTTGGCAAATATGTGCGCGAGTTGATGCGGGCGATGAAGTGAGCGTCCACAAGGCCGGACAGGCCGTTTCCTTCCTCAGATGCCTGTTCTCGAAGTCAAATCCCTCACCAAGTCCTACGCGGAGCGCCCGATCCTGCGGGGTGTGTCGTTCAAACTGGAACAAGGTGAGCGCGTTGCTCTGCTGGGACCGTCGGGCAGCGGCAAGACGACGGTTTTAAATTGTGTCGGCGGCGTGGACCGGGCAGACAGCGGCAGCGTGACGATCACGGGCCATGTGCTCGGTGATTTGAGCGTAGATGAGCTCGCGCATCTGCGGCGCAGGCATATCGGCACCGTGTTTCAGTTCTACCATCTGCTGCCGACGCTGAGCGCGGCGGAAAACATCGAACTGCCGCTGCAACTGCTCGGCGTGGCGTCGGGCGAGCGGGAAAAGCGCGTGCGTGAACTGTTGGAGCGCGTGGGCATTTCGCACCGGGCTGCGGCGCTGCCGGGGCAGCTTTCAGGCGGAGAGATGCAGCGCGTGGCGATCGCGCGGGCGGTGGTGCATCGGCCCGCGTTGATTTTGGCCGATGAGCCGACCGGCAGTCTCGATTCGGTCACGGGAACCCAGGTGCTCGATCTGCTGGCGGAGATCGTGCGCGAAACGAACGCGGCCATGCTGCTGGTGACGCACAGCCCGGAGGCGGTGAAGAACTGCGAGCGCGTACTGCGCATGCAGGACGGTGAAATCGTGGAGGGCGCATGAGCACGGTGCTGCTCATCTTGAAGCGCTGCGCCTTGCGTCATTGGCGGCTGGCCTTGCGGCAGCAGATCGCGCTGATGCTGATCCTGGCGCTGGGATCGAGCGTATATCTGGCGGTGCGTCTGGCGAGCAATGCGGCACTGTCGGGCTTCGAGACGTTCACAGACGGCATCACCCGACAGCCGGACTGGACGGTGCGAGCGGTGAGCGGATCTTTACATGAAAAAGATCTTCGTGAGATGCGCGAAGTGCTGTCGCATCGTCCCGTCACTTTGCTGCCGGCGGTGGAGGAAACGGTGACGCCCGCCGCAGACGCTGGGAATGGTGAAATTGGATCGCGTCCGACGTGGCGGCTCCTGGGTGTGGATTTCGTAGCGCTGCTGAATCTGCGTGGCGAGGCACCTGCAGGACTCGGGGCTAATATGCAGGCCGTGCGCTCCGGCGTTTATGTGAGTCCCCAGCTCGGTGTGAAGGAGGAACAGGAACTGAAGCTGATCGTCGATGATCGCGTGATCGCGCTGAAGGTGGCTGGTGTGGTGCCGGAGACACCGGGAGTGCCTGCTTTGCCAAAACACCTGTTGTTGATGGACTTGCCGGAGGCTCAAACGCTGCTGATGAGAGGTGGCAAGGTGGATCGAGTCGAAGTTCTGGCGCAGGACAGCGAGTTGTTTCCGAATCTCCGCGAAGAAACCGGCGAATTGCTCAGATCGCGCTGGCGGGTGACTGGCGGGGCAAACCGGAGGCAGCTTGCAGGCACAATGACGCAGGCCTTTCGATTGAACCTGACAATCCTTTCGTTGCTGGCGTTGCTGGTGGGAGGATATCTCATTTTCCAGGCGCTGGATGGTGTGGTGCTGCGACGACGCGAAGAGATTGGCATCTTGAAGTCGCTGGGTGTGACGGACCGGGAGATTCAACTGGCATTCCTGATCGAAGCAGCGCTGCTCGGGTTGTGCGGCGGCGCGCTGGGTGTGTTCCTCGGCTGGCTCGGTGCCCAAGGTGCGGTCGGCGGGGTGACGAAGACGATGAATGCGCTGTATGGGGCGACGAGTGAGCAACAGGCGACGCTGAGCGCAGGCGAAGCGGCGCTGGCGCTGTCCATTTCAATCGTGGCGAGTTTGATCGCCGCATGGTGGCCGGCGAGAATGGCGGCACGCACGCCTCCAGCGCACATGCTCGGACGACACGCGACGCCGTTCGAAGGTGGAACGGTGTGGCGCGTGGAGTGGACCGGCTGGGCGCTGATGCTGGCGGCGCTGATGCTGGTGCAACTGCCGGTGCTGCGGTTTGAAAGCGGCACACGGCTGCCATTGGCGGGTTACGCGGCGGCGTTGTTCTGGCTGGTGGGTGCGGGACTGGCAGCGGGATCGATGCTGCGGTTCATCGCGAGGAGGAAGGTGCTCTCGGCGGTCTGGCGCGTCGCGCTTTCCCATCTGAGGCGGCCGACAGTGCGGCATCGCTTTGCCGTGGCGGCACTCGCGAGCGCGGTGGCGATGACGACGGGCATGACGGTCATGGTGGCGAGTTTTGACCACACGATGCGCGGCTGGATCGACCGCACGATGAAGGCGGACATCTATATCAGCAGTGCAGGCGCTCAAAGCGCTTCGTCCACGCATTCGATCTCGACGAAGACGGTGGCGGAACTCGTGCAGGATTCGGCGGTGGCGGAACTGGCATACGTGCAGGCGCGGACGATGCTTTGGAACGGCGGTGAAGTGCTCGTGCTCGGAACGAACGCGGCGTTCGCCCAAAAGCACGAGTTGTATGCATGGGTGGAGACGCCGAAAAAAAATGAATGGTGGAAGGCCGACGATGGAATCACACCGGCCATCATCAGCGAGAGCTGGAGCGAACGATTCGGAACTCGCGTGGGGGATGCGATCGAGCTCGCAGGACATCAGGTCCGCGTGGTCGCGATGAATGCCGAGTATGGCAACGAGCGTGGATCGCTCGCGCTGCCGGCGGAGGCGTTTCGCGAGTGGTTCGACTCGGACGAGGCCTGGCGGGTGGCGATCATGCTCAAGCCGGGAATCGATGCGGAATCGGTGCGGGATCGCATTCAGCGTGCGCAGCCGGGCCTGAGCGTGTTCACCAATGCGCATCTTCGCAGCGAAGCGCTGCGCATTTTCCGACAGACGTTTTCTGTGACGCATGCACTGGAGGTCATCGGCGTGGTCGTGGCCGTGGCCGGCCTAGGCCTAGCTTTGACGAGCCTGCTGCTGGAGAGGCGACCGGAGCTGGCCACGCTGCGCTCGCTGGGAATGACGCGCAGCGAAATGGCACGATCAGCGGCGCTGGAAGGTCTCGGCGTGGCATGCTCGGGCGCGCTCACCGGCATCGCAGCCGGTTTGTGGCTGGGGTGGCTGCTGGTGTATCGCATCAACAAGCAGTGCTTTGGCTGGACGCTTCAATTTCACGCGGTGTGGTGGCATCTGGTGGCGTTGGGTGTCGCCGTAATTGCGGTCGGCGTGCTGGTGGCCGCCTTGGTCGGACGATGGGCGACGATGCTGCCGGCAGAACACACGGAGGAATGACATGAAGACCTGGCTGATCCTTTTTCTCTCGATGACGGCGTTGCTGCGGGCGCAGACGACAGCGGATGGATTTGCGATCCCGAAGCCGGGGCGGGTATTCGAGTTTCCCCGCGATCACGGAAGTCATCCGGAGTTTCGCACAGAGTGGTGGTATGTGACGGGACATCTGGATGCGAAAGACGGGGCTCGATTTGGCTTTCAGGTGACGTTTTTCCGGCAGGCTCGCCGCGAGGATGGCAAGACGCTGCACTTGCATCTTGCGCACGCCGCGCTGCTCGATGCGAAGACGGGCAAGTTCATGCACGAAGAGCGGCTGAATCGCGAGGGATGGGATGCGGTGTCGTCCGAGAAGACACTGGCGGCGAGAAACGGCAATTGGTCGCTGAAGCTGGACGAGGCAACGCAGCGTCTGCGCATCACGGCGACGGTGAAGGGCGAGGTTTTGATGCGACTCGAACTGGAACCCGTGAAGCCGTTGGTGGTGTTCGGAAAAGACGGTGTGTCGCGCAAAGGCGCCTCGGAATCAGCGGCGAGTCATTACCTGACATGGCCACGCTTGAAAACGACAGGCACCGTTAATCTGGGACCGTCAGAGCACGCGGTGAACGGCGAGGCGTGGATGGATCACGAGTTCAGCAGCAGTCAACTGGAGGCAGGCCAAGTGGGCTGGGACTGGGCGGCGCTGCAACTGAAGGATGGCCGCGAGGTCATGGTGTATCGCATGCGGCGTGAAGACGGCGCGAAGGACGCAGCCTCGACGCTGGCGGTGATTGAGCGAGACGGGAGGGTGCGGCAACTCGCGAGCGATGACTTTTCTTGCGATGTGCTGGCGACCTGGAAAAGCCCGCGAAATGGCGCGGAGTATCCGATCTCAGTGCGGATCCGATTTGAGGGCGAATCGTATGAGCTAAGACCTCTGGCAGAGGATCAGGAGCAGGACGGCGGAATCACCCGGCTGCCGTATTGGGAAGGTGCCTGCGACGTGCTCGATTCAAATGGGCGGGTGACAGGCCGGGCGTTTTTGGAGCTCGCAGGCTACACCGGCGACCTAGCCGGACATCTGTCTTCGGGAACGAAATGACCTCGCAGGCTACGAGTATTTGACGTCCTTGCGCGGCTCCATCTCGAAAGCAGTGGACTCCTGCTCGGAAATGTTTGGCTTGAGGACTTCCTCGCGGAATTTGATGTAGTGCGGGTCGTCCTGGCAGATGGCGAGCTTATCCATGCTCTCGACTTCGAGATAGACGAACCATGGCCACGGTTCGGAAGGATTGACCCGCTTTCCAGTTTTGACCGTAAGCACCTCCGGAACGCGCAGAAGCATCACTCGGGTCTGCGACATCATGTTCTCAAGCTTTTCCTCGGTCACCTGAGGCTTGAGCTGAAACAGGCTGAGGTAGGCAATCATGGAAGCAACAAGTGTGTCCGCAGCAGGATCCGACTACGATTTCCAATCCAGGACACCCTTCTTCCAGGCGTAAACGAAGGCGACTAGCAAGATCGAGACGAATCCCGTGGCCACGGCCAGAATAGAAGGTCCAAAGGCGGCGAGGTAGTCCTTGTAGATGATGGACCAAGGATAGAGGAAGACGACTTCGATGTCGAACAGCACGAAGAGCATCGCGACGATGTAGAACTTCACGCTGAAGCGCGGCTGGCTGTCACCCACCGGAAGCATACCGCACTCGTACGCGGAGTCCTTGATGGTATTGCGCTTGGCTGACTTGCCGAGGAGCGCCGAGGCGATCAGGGTCACGACGGCAAAACCACCGGCGATGACGATCTGGAGCAGTACGGGGATGTAGTTCTCAAACATGGGGGCGAATGACTGCAAATGGGTAGCGAGAGGCGGGGCAGCGTCAAACTCGGAAACAAAAAGGGCCGTCCTGCACGGAGGCAGGACGGCCCGAAAAGGAAAAGCTGGCTTAACGGCGAGCTGCAGAGGCGGCTGCACTGCGCGCACCCACAGCGGCACTACGGGCGGCGATCGCGGCATTGTGCGCGGCGCGGAGACCTTCGAGGCCTCGGTAGGTCTTGGCCACCTTGGCACAGAGACCACGGCTAACCAGATTCTGCAGCTTTTCGTAGGAGCGCAGACGAAGCATCTCTTCGCCACCGCTCACTGCATTTTTCAGCTTGAGGTTGTCGTAAACCAAGCCAAACAACGTGTTAAATTCATATGTCTCCGGCTTTGAGAGGACATTGACTAACTCGTCCGTGACATGATCAGGGACTCGACGGGAAAAGCGTGTCTTGCGTGTCGGTGTGGTAGTAGGCATATGGACCACCAGCCTACCACATTATCGGTGTCTTTGCGACGGTTTTGTGAGTATAGACGGATTTTTCTCCTACGCGGCATGCGCAGCGATAGAATTCGCCATTGGAAGGCGTTTTTAACAACTGGCATCCATGAGACGGTATTTACTTTGCAGGGGCAAAGTGCGGAAATTCAAGTGGTTACAAGTCTCCAGCCCTTGAGGAGGGCTACTTGGCGGAAATCTTGTAGAGCGCTTTTTTGGTGCGGATGAACAGCGCTCCATCTGCCACTGCCGGGGAGGAGGTGATGGGTTCGGCGAGCTGGTTCTTGCCTACGAGTTCGAACTTTTCAGCTGAGGCACGAACGAGGAAGCTTTGTCCGCGATCATTGGAAAACAGCAGTTTATCACCCAAAACCAACGGGCAGGGCAGGTGCTGGCCTTCGAGTCGGTCTTCCCAAAGATCTTTGCCGGTCTTGGCCTCGACCGCGCTGACGATGCCTCCGCGGGTGGTTTGGAACAAAATGCCGTGGACCAGCACAGGGGCGGATTCACTGGCATTGCGTTTTTCCCGGTCCCAGAGGACGTGGCTTTCGGTGATGTCGCCTGTCATTTTGTCGTCGATGCGAACACCGAGAGTGTGGGCACGTTCGGAACCTGTGTTGAGAATGAGGAGGTTGTCGAGGCGGAGCGGCGGAATGGCAGCATTGAAGCCGCCGTGGCGGATGGTCCAGAGTTCTTTGCCTGTGTTGACGTCATAACCAAACGCGGCGCGCGAGCCGACTGACACGAGCACTTCTTTGCCCGCGATTTCGAACACCACAGGAGTGTGGTAGGCTTTGCGCATGTCTCCATCACGAGTGGGGTGGCCGTCCTTGTCGAGATCTCCGTAGTCGGTGGAGCGGGGGGTTTTCCAGACGGTCTTTCCGGTCTTTTTGTCGAGTGCGGTGACAAATTGCTCGTTGATCCCGTCAAAGGTGAGGATCAGGAGGTCGCCATGAATGATGGGAGACGAGCCCGGACCACGGAAGTGGCGCACGTTGATGTCACGACGTTCCCATTCTTTAGCGCCCGTGGCAGGGTTGATTCGCACGGTGCCGTAGGTGCCGAAATGAACGTAGAGAGCATCTGCCTCCAGAACGGGCGACGGGGCGGCGTAGTTGTTCAGCGGGTTGCCCAGTTCCTCGGGCGTGGGATTTTCAAAGACCAGCATGTGATGCACGATCTTTCCGCTGTTACGGTCGATGCCATAGACGAACTGCTGTTTGCCGTCGGTTGTGGCTGCGGTGAACCAGATCATGTCACCGCCGATCACCGGAGAGGAATGGCCTTCGCCTTCGAGTTCGGTGCGCCAGACGATGTTTTTGCCCGACCCTCCGTCCCACTCCAGCGGGATCCGTGCAGCATCCGCCGCAGGTGCGATGCTGTCATGCGTAGGGCCGTTCTTTGCCGGCCAGAACAAAGGCGTGGTGGACGGCTGGGCGCTCGAGAGAGAGGACAGCAGGACAAAAAGGAGAGAGGTGAGAGCTGGCGTGCGGATCATGGGCCTGAAGTTGACGAAGCTGGCTGGAAATTCTTTCGCATGGGAAAAGAGCATGCATGGTTCGCGGCATCCAGCCGTATCCCTCAACGATCATGAAAAAAAATCTTCTCGCCTTTTTCGTTTTCAGTTTCTGTGTTCTTCCTCTGCGTTCCGAGGACAGTCTTAATGACCAGTTGCGTCGAGCCGCCGAGAAACTGAGAAATGAGATCTCCAAAGTGAAGGAGCAAGGGGAGGTGAAAGGACGCGAATGGTTCAAGAAAGCAAAGGATCATCTCAGCACCAGTCGTGAGGAGTATCTCAAGAATGCCGGTGATGCCCTTGCCCGCTGGAAGGCTGACATCGATGTGCTCAAAGACCAGGGCGGCCGGGATTACTTCAAAACGCGGGTCTCCGCACTGGAGCAGCACCATGCCTTTGCCACCAAGGAGCTGGAAACTCTGACGGGCATCACCGAGGAAGCGCAGTTTCGCGCGCGGCAAAAGAGCTTCGACAAGACTCTCTGGACGCTTGAAGCCGCCGTCGAGCAGGCGCAGGAAGAGGCTGGATTGTAGGCGCAAAGACCGCTCCATAGGCCGCAACAACGGCGCGGCATTGCCATCTTCAGCCGGTTATGATGAAATAATCCCAATCCAACGACCATGAAAAAGATCCATCACATCATCGCCGCCATTGATTTCACTTCGTCCTGCCGAAATGCACTGCGCGAAGCGGCCCGCCGATCTTCGCTGGACGGTGCTGCCATCACCGCCGTGCATGTCATGGACGAGTTTCTCGTGCATGAGCTCAAAGGCGCCCTTTCAACTGATCAGGCCACCATCCGCGCCGAGTGGCTCGATCGACTCAAAAAGTTTGTGGCTGAGTCAGAGGTCGGCTCCGCCGTGGTGAATGCGGAGGTGCGCATTGGGAATCCGTTTGCCGAACTCGTTGAAGCCTGCAGGGCTCACAGTGCGGACCTGCTCGTCATGGGGGCAAAAGGATCGACGAATGAACCTCATCGCATCGGGGTCATTGCCGCGAAGTGCGTCCGGAAGGCGCCTGTCGATGTCCTCGTGGTGCGCGAAGACGCACAGGGTCCGTTCAAGAAAATCGTAACCTGCGTGGATTTCTCCGAGAACTCCGCCAAGGCCGTGCAGTGTGCCCTGCATCTGGCGCAGCAGGACGGTGCTTCGCTCGACTGCCTGCATGTGTTTCAGAGCGCCCTTGCCATGTCTCTGGACTACGGAGGTTTCGCGCCTTCGCTGCCCGCCACCTATGATCCTGAGGCGGTGGCGAACTGGCGCAGGGATCTCGACGCCTTTCTTGCGCCTCTGACGCGGGAGGCGGGAGTGGAGGTTGCAGCCCATGTCAAAGAACGTGTCAACATACGTGAAGCTATTCTGGATCACGTCAATGAAGTGCATGCAAGTCTGGTGGTGCTTGGCACCCGGGGCAAAACCGGTCTTCGTGAGTTTTTGATCGGCACCACGGCTGAAAAAATCGTTCAGCATGCACCGTGCTCGATCCTCGCTGTGAAGCCGGACGGGTTTGTCATGTCTCCCGATTGATCCACCGCGCCCATGCAGCACCCCGAGCCTGACGAACCCAGCATTGCCGCTTTGCAGGCGGCGCTTCAGGCAAGTGCACAGATCTCCAGCGCCATCGTGGAGACGGCGGTCAATGCGATCATCACGATCGACGAGCGTTGCATCATCGAGTCTGCGAACACGGCCACGGAGCGTCTCTTTGGCTACAAAAAAGAGGAAATCATCGGCCGGAACATCAGCATGCTCATGCCGCAGCCTTACCGCGCCCGGCATGACGACTATGTCCGGAATTATCTCAGAAGCGGTGTGAAGCGCATCATCGGCATCGGTCGTGAAGCGCTTGCTCAGCGCAAGGACGGTTCCGTGTTTCCAATCGATCTTTCCGTGGGTGAGGCTGTGCTTCCCAGCGGCCGGAGAATCTTCGCGGGCATCATTCGCGATCTCACAGACCGCAAGGTGCTCGAGGACAAGATCCTTCGCATCAGCGAGGAGGAGCAGGCGCGCATCGGACAGGATATTCACGACGACTTGTGCCAGCAACTCGCCGCCATCGGTTGTCTGGCGAAGGTGGCCCAGAAGAATCTCAGCAAGTCCGGCAGTCCTGAGGCTCAAAGTCTGGAGGAGATCGTCAGGCTCGTTTCCAAGGCCAACACACGTGCCCGTGAAACTTCGCGCGGGCTCATGCCAGTCGTGCTTGATGCGGGCGGCCTCATGAAGGCATTGGAGGAGCTGGCGGACAGCACAGCGCGTGCCTACGAGATCAAATGCGTCTTTCGCTACGACAATCCGGTGCAGGTGAATGACAACCAGATGTCCGTGCAGCTGTTTCGCATCGCTCAGGAAGCAGTCTCCAACGCTGTCAAGCACAGCCAGGCCGGGCGGGTTGACATCCACCTTGCCAGACAGAGCGGCTACATCGTTCTCACGATTCGGGACAACGGCGTCGGCATCCCCGAATCGCCGGCCAAAGGAACTGGCATGGGGCTCTTGACCATGAGTCATCGCGCTCAAATGATGGCCGGCACACTCAAAGTCGAGCCGCGTACCGGCGGTGGCACCCAGGTCATATGCAGCGTTCCCGCACCAGTGAAAGATCCGTGAAGCGTCTCGTCCTTGTCGACGACCACCCGATCATGCGTCACGGCCTCGCGCAGTTGATCCGTGCCGAGGACGGTCTGGAGGTCATTGGGGAGGCCGGAAGCGCCCGTGAGGGACTGGAAGTCGTTGGTAGGCTCAAGCCCGACTTGGTTGTCATCGACCTGACCCTCCCGGACAAGAACGGTCTCGAACTCGTCAAAGACATCCGTGCCGCGCATCCTGCCACACTGTGCCTCGTGCTCTCCATGCACGACGAGGCGCTCTATGGCGAGCGTGCCCTGCGTGCCGGCGCCCGCGGCTATGTGATGAAAGAAGCCGCAGCTGATCACCTCGTCACGGCGATCCACAAAGTCATCGGCGGTGGTCTCTACGTGAGTGCGACACTCAATGACCGCATGCTCGAGCAGGTCTCCGGTGCGGCACGCTCGAAGGCCACCGGCATGGACTCCCTCACCGACCGCGAGCTCGAAATCCTCGAACTCGTCGGCAAGGGCGTTGCGACGAAGAACATCGCCGCGCAGTTGAGCATCAGTGCGCGCACCGTCGAAGCCCATCGTGCGCACATCAAAGAAAAGCTCGGCATCACTGATGGCGCTGCGCTCGTCCGCTACGCCGTGCAATGGGTTGAAAGCAGCGCCAAGATGTAGGAGTGGTCAAAGTCAGCGCGTCAGATACTCTGTCATGCCGTCGTAACCGTGGGTGACGGCAATGTCAGGGTGTCCGATTTCGGCGAGAATCTGTCGCGTGAGGTTGAGCTTGGTCTCAAGGAAGGCGTCGTCGTGCATAGGGTCGTGATGGGTCACGATCCAGCGGCGAATGCCGGCCAGCTTCATGAGCACGGCGGCATTTGGCACGGAGCTGTGGCCCCAGCCGATTTTCTTCGGATATTCCTCGGCCGTGTACTGCGCTTCGTGGATGAGCACATCCGCGCCGGAGACGAACTCAATGATTTTGTCGAACTGACGAACCAGACCGTGATCTCGTGTGAGTTCATGAGGCGTGCCGGTGTAACCTTGCAGAAACTCATCGTCGGGCATCCACACCAGAGTCCGCCCTTCCGCTTTGACTTTGTAGCCGACCGTGGGCAGCGGGTGGTGCGCGAACTCCCAGGTCACCTGGGCGTCACCTATATTGACCGGGCCGTCTGGCAGCAGGCGAAACTGGAGATTGCCGTGCATGTCCTCCATCTGCACGGGGAAGTAGTCTCGGTCGAGCTGACCGCGAAAGATGTCTTCCAAGTTTTTGCCGAACCCCTTGGAACCATAGATCACCAGCTCATAGCCGGGCACATAGGCGGGGATGAAAAAGGGAAAGCCCTGAATGTGGTCCCAGTGCGTGTGGGTGATGAAGAGATGAATCCGCCGTGCTTTGCTTCCCATGATCTCGATGCCCAGATCCCTGATGCCGCTGCCTGCGTCGAAGACGATCAGATCGTCACCGATGTGGAAGGACATGCACGAGGTGTTGCCACCGTGGCGCTGGAAGCGTCCGCCTAGAGTCGGCGTGGAGCCGCGGGTGCCCCAGAGCTTGAAATGAGCGCGGCCGGTCTTGAGCATGGGAACCCAAACCTGGCCACCCGGTTGGTCGGAGGCGGTCGCTGTCTGCGCGGGCGGACTGAACACGTCCGCCACTTTCGTGACGAGTGCATCTGGGTCAGAGGATTTGATGAAGTAGCCCGCCGCACCGAGCTGGGCGGCCACATCACGCTCGGTTTTGAAGTCTTTGGCACTGCAGACCACGACGGCGAGGTTGCGCGTCCGCTCATCCTGTCGCAGCTGCTTGAGTACTTCGATGCCGTCGAGTTTGGGCATCATGATGTCGAGCAGCAGCAGGTCCGGAACGTCGTCCAGGGCCATGCGAAGACACTCCTCACCATCGTGGGCCACTCGCACTTCATAACCGGCTCTTTCCAGCGCGTGTGCCATGCTCATGGCGATGACGTTGACATCCTCGGCGAGGAGGATGCGCAGTTTGCGGGAGGTGACGGGCGGGTTCATGGATCAAGTTGTCTCAGGCAGCAGCCGCACGACATCCACGGCCACTACGCACATGTCATCATCGAAGTCCCCGCTGGCGGAGGTCTGCTTGATCCTGACAAGCATTTCGTCGAAAAGCTGTGGCGTGGGTTGTTCTGAGAGTCCGGCCACGATGGTGCGCAGACCTTCTTTGTCGAAAATGCTCCCGTCCGTGTGCTCGACCTCGTAGAGGCCGTCGGTGAAGAGCATCACCATGTCTCGTGCACACGTCGGGCGGCGGAACGTCTGATAAGTCGCCGTGTCGAAAATGCCGAGTGCGGGGCCTTCATCCCCCTCGGCCATCAGGGGTTCGACGCAGTTGTCCGAGCGCCGCACATGCAGCGCAGAAGGATGGCCGGCGCTTGCGACACGCAGCTCTCCCTTCTGAAGATCCACGACCGCATAAAACGCAGTGGCAAACATCTGAGTGGGGGTCTGTTTGAGGATGGCACAGAGACTGCGGTTGATTTCCGTGAAAAACTGCCCGGGTTCTTCGGCGATCGGTGTCAGTTCCTCCGTCAGGCCGCGCAGGATGGAGGCAACGAGGGCGGCGCGCACGCCATGTCCCATGACATCGCACACCAGCACGCCGGCCTGCGTGTCGGAAAGCGGGCGGATGTCGAAGAAGTCTCCGCCGAGTTCGGTCGTGGTGGTGTAGCGATGGCAAAACTGAAGAGCGCTCCGTTCCGGCGACACATGGGAAGGGAACATCGGGTAATGCCGCGGAACAATCGCGGCCTGGAGCTCGCGCGCCATCTCGAGATCCGCCGCCATCTCGGCGTTCTTCTCGCGCAACTGCTCGGCCTGCTCCTCCAGCTTTTCCTTCGCCTTGCTCAGCTCGAGGTTCTTCTGCACGGCGGTCTCATACGTGGAGAGCAGCAGGTCGATGGAGTGGATGCGCCCGGTGTGAAGCTGGTATTTGCGGCCGGCGAAGATGATCTCCGTCACCGGCTTCCCTTGCGAGGCGTGGCGCAGTTCGAGATTGGCGAGCACGTACTGGATGCGCGAGAGCAGGAACTCCTCCTCGTAGGGTTTGACGATGAAGTTGTCCGCGCCGCATTCGAGTCCACGCAGAATGTCCTTCGGATCAGAGAGCGCTGTCAGAAGTATGAC
This sequence comes from Prosthecobacter sp., assembly GCF_020439865.1. GTDB lineage: Bacteria > Verrucomicrobiota > Verrucomicrobiia > Verrucomicrobiales > Verrucomicrobiaceae > Prosthecobacter. The sequence goes on along the minus strand of NZ_JAGRPF010000135.1, from coordinate 49,856 downwards.
GGGCAGGTCTCCCAGTCGCCTGTCGTCCTTGATGCGGCGGCAGAGTTCGTAACCGTCCATCTCCGGCATGTTGATGTCGGTGATGACGAGTGTCGGCATCTGCGTGGTGAGCATGGTCAGCGCTTCACGACCGTTGCGTGCGGTGGTGACTCGGTGGCCGTTTGTCTCAAGCACATGGGCGAGTTTCAACGCTTGTGTGGGGCTGTCTTCGACGATGAGAATGCTCGTGCCTGGAGGTGGAGTGATCATGGTCGTAGTCATGGAGTGACAGAAAGAAGAGGACGAGCCTTGAGCGTGCAGTTGGCGAGCGCGAGGTACTGCCGATCGCCATACCAGTTGCTGAATTTGCCAGCAGTGTCCTGGTCCTCCGGCGGCAGCGACAGATGGCACACCACGTCCAGCTTGAAGACCGGCCACGCATCAGTCTCACTTGTCATCATCCCCGGCGAGAGGTGATGGGTTGACGGCACTGGTGAGCGTGTGGCCATTTCGGGTTCCTCCATGGCTCGCCTGTCATCATGGGTTGGTCAGGCGATGTGATGCAAGGCTCGGGCGGGAACTTTGTCGTGCAAGTTTTTTGTCCGCAGATGCTGTGATGAGATTCTGCCCAGGCTCTCATTTTCCGATCAGCTCTGTTCAAACTTCAGGAGGATGCGTTGAGTTTCCCCCACCAAGTTTATGAACAGTTATGGCGATCGCCTGCGCACCGGGCTTTTGCAAAAAGGCGACTTCGAATTGGGGTTTACGAAGGGGGGAGAGCGGTTTTACGCAGGGAAACAAGCCTAAATATTGATGAAATTTGCGTTGACGCTCCTTGGGGCGCTCTCATAACCTCCGCGCACGGCAACAGCCGCCAACAACACTATGGCCAAGAAAGCAACCAAAGCAAAACCAGCAGCCAAGAAGGCTGCCAAGAAAGCAAAGCGTAAACCAAATCCTGCGCTCATGAAGCCGGTGCAACCTGACGCGATCCTCGGAGCCGTCGTCGGTGCCAAGCCTGCTCCTCGTGGTCAGATCACGAAGAAGCTGTGGGACTACATCAAGAAGAACGGTCTCCAGGACGCCAAGAACAAGCGCAACATCAACGCGGACGACGCGCTGAAGGCGGTGTTCGGCGGCAAGAAGACGGTGACGATGTTTGAGATGACCAAGCTGGTCTCCAAGCACATCTCCTAATTCATTCCTGAATTCTGCGACGCCGCGTCCGGTTCCGACCGGACGCGGCGCTTTTTTTGCCGTTGTCGTTCAGTGCTTCGCGAAGGACGAAAGGTTTTGTTCTCGCCTTTTGGTCCCGTTCCCTTTAGCACGGAGGCAGTTTCAGCTTCCTCCAGCCCATGTCTGACGACGCGAAGAAAACCATCCTCTCCTCGATCCCGTTGCCTGGGGCGCTGGCGGTGCTCACGGCTCTGGCGGGCGTGCTGCTGCTGAACTACGAACCGCTCGTGCCGCGTCGTCCGGTGGAGCGCTCAGCGACATCGGTCGTTCCTGGAGACACGCATCGTTTCAATGCGGCGCCAGGAGAAGATCCTCTGCACGCACTCGCCCGTGCCAGGCTCGTGGAGCCGGACAAGGCGGAGTTTGATCCGGTGAACGAAGTGCAGGTGCACTCGCCCTGGGGCTTTTTCCTCGAGCTGCGTGACCGGCTTGCCCGTTTCAACGTGATCGAGAAGTTGCCGCCTCCCAGACCGGTACGCGTGCTCCTCATGCCCGTGTTGATTCGTCCGGGCACAGACATCGCGGCTGTCGAGCAACGCAGCCGCGCACGCTCGGCGGTGATGGCGGGTCTGACTTCATCGGGATATGTGCCCGAGAGTTCAGGGAGTCTGGAATGCTGCCGTCTTTCGCCATGGCCGTTGCAGGTGATGGCGATGGAAGCTCCATCGAACTCATCCGGTGTCACTCAGATGACGCCAGCGTCACCATTGCCGGGTGAGAGCCCGCCCGCGTTTCTCGACGTTGCGTTTGAGTGGTTCAAGTCTTCATCGCGCATCGCATCGGTGAACAGTCCTCAGTATGTGGCGGTGGGAGTTCTCTGGGTGCGCGGTGATGCGCTCGGCGGGACGCCCCTCTCAGATCTGCGCACGGCCTTGCACCGTCTGCTTCATGGTTATCCTCGGAAAGCCGGCGTGGAGCAGACACAGGAGATCAATGCGGCGCAGATCGAAGTTGCCCTCATCGGGCCGCATGCCACGGAGAAACTCGCCGACTTCGTCGGAGAGGCCGCTTCGGAACCCGGGTGGCGCAAAGACCAGTGGCAGGGACCGCTGCGCATGATTTCCCCCTGGGCCACCGCCTCCGCGCGTGCGCTGCTGCGTGTCTCGGGGGAGAATCCGCCGGGACGTGCGGATGATGGTCCGGCCGACCCCAGCAAGGCCCGGGTGGACCGGTTGATGAAACAGGCGCTTGATCCGCAGGGCTCGCAATCGCGCCCGTTTGTTCGCAGCCTCGCTTCGGACGATTATGTGGCCCATGCCCTGGTGGATGAACTGCAACGTCGCGGGCTCGAGCTTCGCGACACACCGGATAATGCTCATCACCTCGGTGACGTGGCCATCATTTCTGAGCATGACACTTCCTATGGACGCGAGCTTCCGCTCACCTTCATGGAGGCGATCACCGGCAGGGATTCATCACATGATTTCAATGATCCCAATGTTCGCTGGCACTGGATCAGTTTCCCTCGCGGCCTCGACGGTCGTTACAGCAGCGAAACGGCTCAAGGTGCGCCAGACAAAAGCCCCCATGCCTCCGGTGGCTCGGATTATTCGCCGGATGAAGTTCCCATCGGGGTCAGCCAGGCGGATGCACTGCGCCGCCTCGCCGCGCAACTGGAGGAACTGAACCAGCGCCTGACGCGCGAAGGAAACAAAGGGCTCGTGGCGGTCGGTGTGCTCGGTGGTGATGTGTATGACAAGCTGTGGATCCTTCGCGCCTTGCGCCCGCGTCTGCCGCACACTCAGTTCTTCACCAACAATCTCGATGCGTGGCTCTGGCAACGGGACGAACTGCGTACGACGCGCAATCTCATTGTCGGCTCGCCTTATGGGGTCACGCTGGCGGATCGATGGCAGATGGGAAAGCTGCCCTTCCGCGACAGTTATCAAACCTCGGTGTATGCGGCCACGCTCGCAGCCACAAAAACAGTCGAACCGGACTTGTTCGACCGGTTGTACGACGCCGGTGCCGTGCGTCTCTTTGAAATCGGCCGCGAGGAGCCTCACGACCTTTCCTTTGCCTCGGCCGCGGAGACTCCCGGCCTGTACCCGGAGCCTGAGTCACACACTTGGTGGCAGCTCAAGGAGCGGTCTTATCAGGCATGGTGGATCGCGGTCATTTTAGTGACCGCATGGCTGGGATGGATGGTGGTGAGCTGGCTGCCCGGCCTCGGCCTCATCGTTGGCGCCGGGCGAGTGGGCACAAACTGGAAGCGTGTTCTCGGCAAGATCGCCAAATCACCGGTGAGCGTTGCGGTGTTCGCGGTCGTTGTTCCATGGAAGGTCGAGACGTGGTGGTCGGCTTGTCCTGAGTGGAAGGGCGGTGAGCCGCTGTTCTTTGGTGCTGGCATCAGCGCCTGGCCGGCGGAGGCCTTCAGGCTCATGGCGGTGCTGCTCACACTCCATCTCATTTCGAAAGCCTGCGCCCTGCTGTCCGAAGGCTCCCACGAAATGCGTGCGTCCTATTTTGGCCGTGGAAGCGCGGCAGTCGAACCGCCGGCACGGCGATCATTGCTCGACTGGGTGAAAAGCATGTTTCTCTTCTGGGAAACCGGCGCGGTTCTGACCACACGTCACGGAGAGGAAGGCGTGGTGCATCCAGAGCAGTTGTGGTCCGAGTACCGGCTCAGCAACTCGATCACCGCCCGGCTCACGCGCTCCCTCGTTGTGGCAGCGCTGCTGTTTTTCGGTGCCTATGAGCTTCTTCAGCTCCTGGGTGAACCCTTGTCACCCGTTCGCGGAGATCACGCGCGCAACATCGACGGGTGGCTGGACAAGCTTTCTCTCGCCGCGCTGCTGTGGATCACGGCCTTCGTGGTCGACATGCTCTGGCTCAATCGCGTGTTCATCCAGTGGTTCAACCGCGGCCGCAGCGACTGGCCGGAGGACATGCTCAACGCCTACAAGAAATCCAACCTGCACGCGGACAATCTGCGTGACTACATCGACCTTGAGATGGTGGCCGACTGGACGCGTGATGTCGGCCGCCTCACGTTCTTCCCGTTTTATGTGCTCGCACTGCTGATCGTCGCGCGCATGAACCGCTTTGACTCGTGGATCTGGCCGCCGGCGCTCATCATCGTTTACGCCATCGTGATTTTGCTTGTCATTCTCGGTGCGGCCCGCGTCCGCAGCGCGGCGGAATCCTTGCGCAGCAAGGCCGTGGCCGAGGTGCGGCAGCGCTATTCCCCGCTCGTTGATGATTCCGCCGCCGGAAGGCTTTTGCAGGAGATCAATGGCCTCAGGCGCGGCGCTTTTGTGCCGTTTTCCGAGCAACCGGTGATGAAGGCGCTCTACTGGCTCCTCGGCGCTCTCGGCGTCGGCGGCCTGTGGCAGGCGTTCGCACGTTGGTCGTGACGGTTGTCACGCTGAATGCGGCGCGTAATCGATCTCCATGAATTCGGCAACTTCAGGAATCCAGCGTCCTTGCACGAAGGCGACATGATCGGGATGCTGGTCGTAAAATGCATACGCAGCAGCGTCATTGAACTCCATCGAGAGACCGAAGGTGTATGGATTCTTCGCACTGGTCTGTCGCAGGCACTCAAACTTCTGCACGCCGTGAATTCGGGCAAGTTCGCAGGTGGCCTTGAGGAAATCACGCTCGGCATCGGAACCGGGAGCGTGCTTGAGGCGGAAGACGACGGTGTGGCGGATCATGGCGGCACACGTACGTGCTCAGAAGTCCCAGCGTTGCACCTTCCCACCTTTCGGCGCGACTTCGATGTAGTCGATGTCTGAGTCGGGAAGATAGACGCGCAGTGTTCCCAACGGCCCCGAGTCCTTGATTTCGATGTTCAATTCCTGCCAGTCACCCGCCTTCACCTCCAGTGGCGAAGAATGGATGATATCTGGATTGGCGGATGTGTTGGGCAGCGAGTCGATCTTGCCCTCACCTCCGGCTTCGCTTCGCACGCGCAGCTTCACCACCGCAGGGCCATTAATCTTCGCCATGCCGTGGCCAAGGAAGGCGGCGGCGGGCTTTCCGGTGCTCTTCATCGTCAGGATGCCATCGCTGACGGTTGCCTTGCAGCCGCGCTCCTTCCAGTTGTCGAGCGGATCGGCGTTTGCAGGCCTGGCCTTTGCCACCACCGGTTTGTAGGCCGGATTCGGGCGCGGATAGAGAGCACCGGTGTCCTTGAGAAAGCCGTCGATGAGCGCTTCAAGTTCCGCCACTTTGTCGGGCATCTTTTCACTGAGGTCGTTCGCTTCGCTGATGTCCTCGCGCAGATTGTAGAGTTCATGGGACCCCGGATTGCCAAACCAGCGCAGCAGCTTGAAGTCGCCGCTGCGCACCCACACGCCGCCGGCGCGGTGCAGTCCGGCATGCGGGTGGTAGTTGAAGTAGGCGGCGCGTTTGAGTTCTCCCTCACCCTTGAGCACTTTCGCGTAGCTGACGCCGTCGAACTTCTGCTCCTTCGGCTTCGCAATGCCGAGCAGGTCGATTACCGTCGGATAGACGTCGATAGGACCCACAAGCGCGTCGCTCAAGCTGCCGAGCTGGATCTTTCCCGCCCAGGCCCACATGAGTGGCACGCGTGTGCCGCCCTCATAGAGCGTGCCTTTGCCGTCTCGCAGCGGCGTGTTCATTGTTGGAGGCTGGTCGCCCGCCCATTTGCGCCAGTCTGCCAGGAACTCGCTCTTGAACTTCTCCGCCGCTTCGGTTTTGCCGGAGCCGGGCACGTTGCTGTGGGTGTTGCCGCCGTTGTCCGAATAAAAAATGATGATCGTGTTGTCGGCGACTCCCTGCTTGTCGAGTTCGTCGAGGATGCGACCGAAACACTCGTCCACGCTCTTTAACATGGATGCCATGATAGGATTCCCCTGACGCCCGCTCGGATCCTTTTTCTCGGCGAAGTACTTCGTGTACTCCACCTTGTGTCCCCACGGTCCGTGAACGCCGTAGCACCACAGATTCAGGAAAAACGGTCCGCCTTTGCTCGCGTCGATGAACTTCACCGCTTCCTCAGCCTGACGATCGACGATGTATTCATGTTCGGGTCCATCCGTGATCGTGCCGACCCGCTGCCTCGCATTCGGACTGCCATCTGGCACCACGCCATACGGCGAAAAATACTCTCCGGGCGGACCCGGATCAGGATGACAATGGAACGCGACATCGAACCCCTGCTGCTCCGGCCAGTAAGACTGTGTGAGACCGACATGCCACTTTCCAATATGTGCGGTGCGATAGCCCGCGCCCTTCAACGTCTCCGCCAGCGTGATCTGCGAGGGTTCGAGGTAGTTTTTGCTCTCCGGCAGCAGCATCGGCGCATTTGGCGGTGCTGTGTCCTTCAAAAAGACATGCCCTTCCGGCTGCGGCGGCTGATGTCCGCTAGCGGTGGTGATGCCGTGGCGGGCGGTGTACTGCCCGCTCAAAATGCTCGCCCGTGTCGGTGAACACAGAGGCTGCGCATACGCATTCGTGAACCGCATCGCTCTCTTTGAAAAGCGGTCGATGTTTGGCGTCTCATAATACTGCGATCCCTGGACGCCGCAGTCCATCCAGCCCATGTCATCGACCAGAAAGAGGACGACGTTCGGCTGCGAGGAAGCGTAGAGCGAAGAGCAAAGGGCGAGGATACAGACTGCGAGGCGGATCATGGTGCGCTGGGAACGACGGGTGGGAGGATGGAATTGCGGTCAAAACTTGGTTTGCATGGAAACGTGTCCGCGCTCCTCTCCACCACAGCATGGAAACCTTCTTCAAGCTGCGTGAACGAGGCTCTTCTGTCCGAACTGAAGTGATCGGCGGAGTTACGACGTTCATCACCATGGCCTACATCATGGTGGTGAATCCGGCGATTCTCTCCTTTGCGGGCATTCCTGCCGGTCCGGGCACGGTGGCGACGATTTTGACGGCGGTGGTGGGCTGCTTGTTGATGGGATTGATGGCCAACCGTCCGATCGCGGTGGCGCCTTACATGGGAGAGAACGCGTTCATCGCGTTCGGACTCGCTGCTCTGGGAATAGGGTGGGAGCAGCGGCTGGGGGCCGTGTTTGTCAGCGGCGTGTTGTTTGTGATCATCACGCTGCTCGGCGTCCGAGGCTGGCTGGCGAACGCCGTTCCTCCGGACCTGAAACACAGCTTCGCTGTCGGCATCGGACTGTTTCTGGCTTTCATCGGACTCTACGAAACCGGCATCGTGACGAGTTTCGTGACGGGAATGCCTGCGCAGGCGCTGCAAACCGATGCGCATGGTCTGTTCATGACACCTGCTGTCCCGGTGAAAATCGGCAATCTGCATGATCCTCAGGTGCTGCTGGCGATCGGCGGCTTTTTGCTGATGTCCGTGCTCATGATTCGGAAAATCCGTGGAGCGCTGCTCATCGGCATCGTGGTGACAGCGGTGATTGGTGGCTTGCTTGGATTCGGTCACGCACCCAAGGCCATTACAGCACTGCCGTTCACCGGAGACTATGAGCTGGGCCAGATCGCCCTCAAACTCGACATCGCGAGCGTGTTGAAGGTCGGCTTTCTGCCGGTGCTGCTGACGTTGTTCCTGATGAGCTTTCTCGACACGCTCGGCACGCTGACAGGACTCGGATCGGCTGCGAACCTGCTGGATGAAAAAGGCAACTTTCCGGAAGTCGAGCGTCCCATGCTGGTGGACGCGCTGACCTGCATGTTCAGCGGTCTGGTGGGCACTTCGACCAGCGGCGCCTACATCGAATCTGCCACGGGCATCAGCGAAGGCGCACGCACCGGCCTGGCCGCACTGGTCACGGCGGTTTTGTTTGCGGTTTCACTGTTCTTCATTCCGTTGATCGAGCCGTTGCAGCAGCTTCGCTTCGCGTATGGCCCGGCTTTGATCGCCGTGGGGGTGCTGATGGCCGGTTCGGTGCGCCGCATCAACTTTGACGATCTGACCGAATGGGTGCCGGCCTTCGCAACGATCGTGATGATGCTCTTCACGTACAACATCGCCAACGGTCTCACGGTCGGTCTGGTGGTGCATCCGGTGCTGAAACTGGCATCCGGTCGTGCCCGCGACTTAAACGCCGGCATGATCGTGCTGGCGCTGCTCTGTGCGGCTTATTACCTCTTTGGCCTGCCTCATTGATCACGAATCCCACTGGCTGCGCTGCACGCCGACGAAGGCCATGCCGAGCCCCACGAGCACGTGCACGAAAAGTACAAAGCCGGCGATGGTGGGAGAGACCATGTCCGTGGCTGTCACCTGGCGGACGGCGTCGTAGAACGCGGTGCTGCGCATGCTCGTCAGGCTGCCGCTCCAGCTCCAGAATGCGGCGATCAACGGCTGCACCCAGTTTTCCAGCCAGTCGGGCAGGGTGAGCACAGCGCCCGAGAGCGGGAGCTGAAAGCCGACGAGGTAGATGCACAGGATCGTGGCCTTCTCCGGTGTCTTGCTCAACGCTGAGATGCCAAGACAGACACTGGTCATCGCGGCGGATGCGAGGACGAGCAGGGCGAGCTTGATAATCAGATCGCCGGGTAGACCGCCCACGACCGTGTCCACGAAGAAGCCCATCCATAAACTCTGTGCGAGTACGAAGACGCCGAGGAAGATCACCTTGCTGCCGACATAGGCGAGCGGATTCAGTCCTCCAAGCTTTTCGCGCTCGAGAATCAGGCGTTCGGATGCGATCTCGCGCGCCGCATTGTTGCTGGCCATCAAAGTAACCAGCACGACCTGCAGCATGATCAGACCCGAAACGAGGCTTCCTGCGTTGAGCTGCTCGATCTGATGCTGGGCCTGCCGCTGCATCTCAAACACAACGTTTTCGTCCTGATGGGTGGAGAGCGCCCGCAGCGGCTTGATGCCGTCGAGAGCGAAGATCACCACCAGCAGCGGGAAACCGAGGAGCATGGCGAGATGCAGCCACACCTGCGCCTTGTCCCGGCGGAAAATCGTCCACCGCCTGCGCAGCAGCTCGAAAAGCTGTGTCATCATCGAGGGCATTTCGACCGGAGGCAGTTCTTCTGCCTCGAGCGGTGCGACGAGTTCCGGTTTCGCGACCGCACGTTCTTCACGCACGGATGTGCGGGACGGGCCTGCGCTCTTTTTGGCGGCGGCTTCATCCTCAGACAGCACACGGGCTCCATCGAATCCATGTCGCTGGTAATAGGTGTCACGATGTTTCTCCCATGACTCATGCCAGTCGCCGGCTTTGCGTTCGGTGAGCTTGAGATAGATCTCCTCGGGGTGCTCGGCGGCAAAGTAGTGCATCATCGCCTGCGGCGGTCCGTGGTAGGTCAGCACACCTTGGTACATAACCATGACGCTGTCGTAGGCATCAAGGCTCGCGAGACTGTGGGTGACGTTCACCACGACACGTTTCGGGTGTCCTCGCGACAGCACGCGCAGCAGATCGGTGATCTCGCGTTCGGATTTGGGGTCCAGCCCGCTGGTAACCTCGTCGCACAGCAGCAGGCAGGGATCGGTGACGAGTTCGAGCGCGAGCCCGAGACGGCGCTTTTGTCCGCCTGAAAGTACTTTGACCTGACGGTCCGAGAGATGGGTCAGTCCCGTTACTTCAAGGATGTGATCCAATGCGGGAATGAAATCTTCGGTCTGCGCCAACTGGGTGCGCAGCACCATCGCACTGGCGATGCTCTCTTCGACTGTCAGAAGATCATAGGCCACGCTGAATTGCGGCACGTAGCCCAGATCTCCCGGATGCAGATCCTCCTCCTCGCTCAAATCACGTCCTCCCCAGAGGAGCTCCCCGGAGGTTTGCTGCAGGATGCCGGTGATCACTTTCAGAAGAGTCGTCTTGCCGCAACCCGAAGGTCCCACGATCGCCACGAGGTGAGCCGGCGGCAAATTGAAGGAGACCTCCCGCAGCAGATGCAACGTGGCGTTCTCTTCCGAGTCCCCCGGGCCATCGACTTCAAGACAGACGTTGAGTGCTTTGAGCATACAGGTTAAGTGTGAGATTGAACGTAGGCCGGAGAACAGTGCTCTGGCGATGAAAAAACCTCACTCTTTGCCAAAATGCAACGACGCAGCAGTACCAGCCAACGCCGGTCTTCATCATTTCGCTGGCTGTGGTGGCTGGCGGGATTGATCATCGTCAGCGGTCTGATGCTTGTGTTGCTGGCCCCCACGTTGGTGACGAATTACATCCGCACGTATCTGCGGCAGGACGACTTCCGTCAAAAAGCTGAAGAAATGACCGTTGCCAAGCTGGGTGGAAAGGCGCGCATCGCCCAGATCAATTGGAACGACGACACAGCCAGCATCGCGGACCTATCTTTGGAGACCGCTGGAGGCTGGAACGTTGATGCCGGCGGCATTCGCGCTTCGTTGGATTTCGGGGCCATCCGACAAGGGGCCTGGAGCATCCAGAATGCCGGAGCAGATGATCTGACTCTGCGCCGCGTTGATCGCATGCCGGAGCAAACATCGGCTGCTGAACCATCAGCACCAAAGGGCTCGATGGACGCAGATTCGATCCCGTCGTTTTTGCGCCGCTACATTCCGGCAGAGACCCAAATCAGCGGGTTCGATATCCATCAGTTCGTTTTCGAGCAGGGTGCATGGAAGATTGCTGATACGCAGCTGCGTCTCGGCGGTTGGAAGAGCGGTGAGATCTCGGTGTCCGCAAAAATGAGCGGCGGCTCCCTGCAAACACCCATTGCGGCTCCGGAACAAAAGAAGCCGCTCAAGTTCGAGCTCGCTCATGCCACGTTGCGTCTTGGAGACTCGCAACTTCAGCTCAGCGATGCTGCCTTACGCTGGAAGCAGGGATCGGAGGTCACGCTGCGGGGGGGCGTGAAGTTTGAAACAGGGGAGTGGCAGACGTTCGCGCACTTCAAAGCAGTCCCGCTCGACGAGTTTCTTGATCCGACCTGGAAGCAACGCCTTTCCGGCAAGATCGAAGGAGATCTCGAGATGTCTGGCTCCCACGGCTCGCCGCCGGAATGGAAAACCGAGGTTGCACTCAAAGGAGGTGCTCTTACAGGCCTGCCCGTTCTCGACAAGCTGGTGACATATACGAACACGCATCGCTTCAAACGCCTCGTGCTCGACATCTGCAGCGCCACCATTCGTGCGCAAGGGGACGCATTGGTCATCGAGAAGATTGTCGTGCAATCGAACGGATTGCTGCGCATCGAGGGAGCGCTGGCCATACGTGGACGAGAGGTAAGCGGAGATCTGATGCTCGGAGTCACGCCCGAAACGGTGCGTGGCATTCCCGGTGCCGAGAGGCGTGTCTTTGTGGAGACCAATCCCGCAGGCCCTCCGGGCCTGCAGTGGGCGCGTGTTCACGTGGCCGGCACGTTGGATGCACCGAAGGAGGATCTCAGCTCACGCTTGGTGGGGGCAGTCGGGATGTCCCTGCTGTTCGACACCCCCCAAGAGGTGGGGCTCGGCGCTGAGAAGCTGCTCAAGCCCGTGGTCGGTGACGAGGCTGCCAAAGTCCCCGGCAAGGTGATTGATGGTGCCAGCGGTGTGATCGAAAGTGGGGTCAAAACGGGAGCTGGCATGATCAACAAGGTACTGCCGATATTCCCGGGGAAGTGATCCTACAGCCGGTGGTTGCATGCCGGGCGGGCGCCGCTAGCATGCAGGGCCATGTCCGCCCCCGCCCCTATTTCTTTTGCCCCTCGTGAATCCAAGCATGAAATCGAAGAAGGGACATTGTTTGCTCCAAAGTTTGACGAGCATGGCCTGATGCCTGCGATGGCAGTGGATGCCGAGAGCGGGGCACCGTTGATGCTGGCCTACATGAACGAGCAGTCGCTCAAAATGACCCTGGAACTCGGTCAGGCGGTTTACTGGAGCCGCAGCCGCAATCAAATCTGGCACAAAGGGGCGACGAGCGGCGAGTTTCAGGAGATCGTCGAAATCCGCACGGACTGTGATCAGGATGCATTGGTGCTTCGAGTGAAACAGCATGGAGGTGGCTGCTGCCACACCAAGCGTTCCACTTGCTTTTATCGTGTGGTCAAAGCTGCCGATGGCGAAGCACTGCTGGAACCGACAGCGTAACTCCAGTCGCCAAAACCTTCCTGATATCTGCCTAGGGCGATTCTATCGGCTCGTCGGCACCATGCCACCGTAGCGGGAGTTGCCCTCCCAAGAACGCGGACGGTTCCAAGGGAGGTTGCTGTACTGGCTGCCATCAGGACCCACTACCTTCTTGCGCTGGGGTTCGTCTGACGTGCAGGAGGTGAACGAAAAGACGGAAATGACCGACAGCAGCAGGGGGAGGATCAGGCGCGGTTTCATCACGGCATCAACAACGCGGGCGAGCATCAATTCTGAACCAGATTTTCGAGAATCACGCGATCGCCAGGCATGATGAACTGTCCATTGACGACTGCGTTCGGGACGATGGCGGCCAGCGAGTTGCGCCCGTCGACACTCATCACGCTCACCTTGCCCACCGTCTGTGCGCCGCGTGTGACGATCAATTTTGTATCTTCGGTGAGGCCGGTGGCCTTGCCGGCGTCGATCACCACAAAACCCCAGTCATAATTCACAGCCACCACACGGGATGTCAGGCTGTTGCGCTCGAAGTTCTTACGGCGCTCTTCAATCTTATGAACGACATCATCCAAGCGCTTCTGAACTCCGGCAATCTTGTCGTTTTCGGCGACCACTTCTTTTTTCTTCTGCTCGGCCTGCGCTTCATACTCGAGCTTTTCCTTTTTCATCCGGTTGATGTCCTCGGCGATCGTTTCTGGCTTCACATCCTTGGGCAGCTTGTCGAGTTTAACCGTCAGCTCCTGTTGCTTCTTCACTTTGGCATCAAGTTCTTCCTGGGTGCGGGTGGTTTCGCTGTCGGCTTGGGCAAACCTGTTTTTCTGCGCTTTCAGCTTCTCGGACTCGACATCCAGTTCTCCCTGCACGCGGGTGATGTCAGCGACCAACCGGCCCACCTCACCAACCACTTTTTTCTCGGTCTGCTTTTCCGTCGCGATGCTGGCGTTGATACCGATGATGTTGGTGCGAACCGTGGCAAACTCACGCCCATTTTGGTAGGCAAAGAAGCTGGCGACGAGGATCACAACAGCGCTGAGAATGAAGAGAACTTTGGTCATGGAGGGAATCTGTTAAAGTAAGCAAAAAGGAGGATGAATCAGGCCTGCAATCAGGGATTGGCTGGCGGGGGGGCAGCACCAAAAGGATCTGCCGTGCTGGGTGCCGGGGTGGCACCAGCCGGAGCAGGGGCTGCACCGAAGGGGTCAGCTCCCATGGCAGGAGCGGCTGGAGCTGGGGCTGGGGCGGCAGCAGGAGCGCCGAAGGGGTCACCTCCCATGGCAGGAGCGGCGGGCGCCGGTGCGGCTGGAGCGCCAAATGGATCAGAACCCATGGCAGGCGCCGCTGGAGCGGCACCATCAGGAGCAGGAGCTGCCGGCGCAGTTGCACCAGGAGCGGCGGTTGCAGCAGGGCCCTTGGCCGCCTTGGCACTTTGTTCGGCTGCAGCTACGACAAGGTCACCCGGGCGGATGCGTTCGCCTTCAGCGAGACTGCCTTTGACCAAGTCCGCCACTGAGGAGTTCTGCTCCACGTCCCGGACTTTCAGCTTGGCCACGACGTCCTTTCCACGCTTCACTTCGAGGTCGGCATTGGCGAATACGCCGCCGCCGTTGCCCTTGTTGAGAACCACAAAACCCCAGTCGGTGTAAGAGTAGGCAACCTTGGCGGTGAAATCGTCATCCACAATGCCACGACGTCCCCGGGCTTCACGGTCTTCTGCTTCCTTGGCGGCGTTGGTGAGATTATTCACCTTTTCCTGGGCAGAGGCGAGCTGCTGGACCTGATTAGCAAGGGCGGCCTCGGCTTCGGCGCGTTCTTTCTTGATGGATTCAATTTGAGCCAGAAGAGCCTCGATGTCGCCCGCGTCGTTAATCTGTTTCTCAAGATCGTTCACGATTTTGGTCACCTGATCCAAGTTCGTCTTCACGACAGCCAGTTCTTGCTCTTTGGTTTGCGCCTTGGCGGTGGTGTCCACCACGGCGGTCTTGGTTGTTTCAAGATCCTGATTGGCTGTGGCAAGCTGGCTCTCACGGTTCTTCTTAGCTTCTTCAGCCTGAACGATGTGCGCCTTTTGTTCGGCAAGATTGGCGGTGGCGTAAGCCTCGCGTTTGCGCTCCTCGACGAGTGTTTTCTGGTTGGCCCAAGCAAAATAGCAGGCGGTGCCAAGGCAGACAGCGGAGAGAGCAGAGAGAATTTTCCAGACCATACAGGGACGAATTTGAGAATTTAGAACATGATTTTTACCGGAAGGGCAGGGTTTCGACAACACCAATTTTTGGGCATTTTGCCACCGGACTGGAATCCTGCTTGTGTCTTGAGAACCCTGCGGCTAGAACAGCAGGCGTCAGGGGCCGCGGATGTTCAGCTTGCGAACCCCGCCAGGTCCTGACGGAAGCAACGGCAGCCTGCCTGCTCATGTCGCGGTTCCCTGGCACTTCGTATCCACTTATACGGGCCCGATTCTTATCGCCCTCCGGTCAGATCCTCCTGGATCTTTTGGTTCACGGTCTCCACCTCCTCGGGGGAGACCGAACCTCTCCGCCACGAAAGGGTGAGAGTAATTCGTCCGGCAAAGTCGGAGAAAAAGATTCCCAAGCCCGGTGGGGAACACACGTTGGGAATGTTGTAAACGTTCTGAACCGGTGCTCCGGCGAACTCGCCACGCCCCGGCAGAAAAGAACCGGTATGGGAATGAAAGAGGCTGCAAATCTGGCCGCAGTTGGACAGACGGACGGCTGGGATGAACCAACCGACCGGCAGGTGGGCCGCCAAGGTCATCAGGGCTTCCGATGCCTTCGGCATCTCTTCTCTCATCGCCTCGCGGTACCTCTCGAGCAGATGACTCACGGCTTCCTCAAGCGTACCAAGAGCTCCGGCGTCGAGAAACAACGGCAGAGTCCCAGTATGATTGCCGAACAGCAGGTCGCGGCTGCGGCCGCGGGACTGGAAAGGCAGTTGCAGATGGATCTGGGGACTGTGCCATCCGCGCCTCTCATGCAGCAGTCGTAGAGCACGCGCAGCGACCGCTGCATAAAAAGGCATCTGCAAAAAGTCGCCGCACGCGGTGCGCAGACGAACTGCAGCTCTTTCCGACTGCTCTTGGGAGAATTCGATCACATGAAAATCGGGCGCACCGCCCTTCGCCCCCCCCTTGGCCCAGGCGGACAGACAGCCGGCGCTGGTCATGGCATGCAGGCGTTTCATCAGAGGCCGGGCTCGTTGGAACACGTCTCTCATTCTGTGGCGTTTTGGTGGCGCAGGTTCTGGCGGGCCTGCGCTGGCATCGCCTGACGCCATTTTTTCCAGCAGCAGATTGATGCCCGTGCCATCGAGCAGCGCGTGTCGCCATGTCAGCAGAATGACATGTTGGTCATGGTCGCCGAACGGAAAGACCTCCATCAACAAGGGGGAACGAAGGGGCTTGGATCCGACCTGGCCTTGAAACCGCTCACGGAGGATGTTCTTGTCGGGCGGCACTGATTGCGTTGGATGCCACGTGATTGCAGGCGCGGGAACTGTCCCCTGACTTTCCCAGGCCAGCCGCCAGCCGCGCCACACACGTTTCAACCGTGCTCCCAGCATTGGATGGTGCGCGTGGATCTGCTCCCAGACTCGCGCCAGCAAGTCGGCGTCGGGTTTGCCCTCCAGCTTCAAAACTGTCACACCCCAATGCGTATCCTGCCCGCTGCGGCGCATGAAGGACTCAAGCCCGGCGAGGAAATAATCGACCGTGGTGGCGGGCAACGTCAGCATCAGGCGGCGAGACGTCGTTTTTCCCTCAGGAACGTGGCCAGGGAACCGGCGGTGGCGAAGCGCTCACGGGTCATTTCCGACGGATTGACGGTGAGTTGAAAGCGCTGCTCGATTTGCAACAACAGCTGCATCATTGCCATCGAATCCAGTCCAAGCGTGAAGAGATCGGTCTCGGGAAGGATCGGCTCCTGGGGTTCGAGAATATGCTCGGAGGTGAGCAGTTCGATCACGGCTTCTGGTGTGATGGGGACTTCGGGCATTTTCTTCAGTGGAAAGAGCCTGCATCAAGCCTGTCGTCAAGAAAGCCCTGTATGCGTATTTTGCATCATCGGAACACGTGCGCGGTCGGGCGGTAACGTCCCGTCTTCCTGCCAGCCAATTGGGCACGACTTAACACATTGACTTTGCCTTGGTCGGTTATTAGAGAAAGCGCCCTCGCGGCGGCCGAGAAAAAAGGTCGTAACTACGAGTTTCAAATTTCGACGTCATCAGATGAGCATCACTACATTACTATGGCCGTATGAGAACGGTGAGAAGCGGGGACTTCCCAAATTCTTCAACTCAATCGGCAGGAAGATCAGCAAAATTCGGGCAAAGTGGGACCGGTCGTATTTGCTTCCCAAGCCTGAAGAGGCCAAAGCCGAGGAAGCCAGAATGGCGAAAATCGCCCTGGACTACTTTAATTTGGATGAAAACCGTGAACTGCTTGCCATTCCCGGGAAATCTATCAGCGGCGGGGTCCCGCTGACGGAATACTATTTGTTGCACAGATACCTGCGCCGTCACAAACCCGAGCACGTTTTGGAGTTGGGGAGCGGGGTTACATCCATTTTCATGAGCCATGCGCTCTGGCTTAACCAGCAGGAGGATCCCTCCTATGATGGTCATATCCAGTCAATGGAGAGCATTGAAAAGCCCCTCAAGAACACCCAGTCAATCCTGCCTGAGAAGCAGAGGCAGTTCATCACCTTCCATTTGTCGCCAGTCGTTGCCGACCGTTGGAGAGGGGACGTTCCCACCCACTCCTACAGGGACACTCCTTACAGGCCTTACAGCTTCATCTTTGTCGATGGTCCTCTGGCGAAAGTTTACCCGACCGGCGACCATCTGAAATGCGTGGAGACAGTGAAGGGACCGATCGACATTCTGGCCGATGCGAGATACCGCTCCATGGAAGTCTTGGACCGCTTCATCAGGCGTGGCCATGTCTTTGCCGATCACATTCACGAACTTGGCTTCGCCAAAGGTATTACCTACAATATGATTCAGGACCGGCCGCGGATGAGCATGCCGTTGAAGCACCGGAACGTATTCGAGGCATTTGATCTGAGTGTTTAAGCTGGCCTACAGGTCTGAGAGACGACCGTGAAAACAATCTTCCCATTGGATTTGACCTGTCATCTGGATTCCATGCGCGCCCCATGAACAAGCTGGACGAAATCATCGCCCACAAGCACACCGAACTGCAACGCCTGCTGCCCCGCGCCGAAAAGCTCCGCGCCGCCGCCGCGTTGCGTGATGATGTACGCTCCTTTTACGACGCATTGCGCAACGATCCGACGCGTCTCAGCATCATCGCCGAGGTCAAGCGCGCTTCGCCTTCAGCCGGAACGATTGCCGCCGACTTTGATCCGCTGACCATTGCCCGCGGCTACGAGAAGGCGGGCGCCAGCGCCATCTCCGTGCTCACGGACGAAAAGTATTTTCAAGGCCGACTCGAATACCTTTCCCTCATTCGCGAGCAGGTGGACATCCCTTGCCTGCGCAAGGACTTCATCATTCATGAGGCGCAGATCTTTGAGGCCGTGGTTGCGGGGGCGGATGCCATCCTGCTCATCGTCGCGGCTCTCGACCAACCCACGCTGGAGCACCTGCTTGAGGTGGCGCAGACCTTCCAGGTCGACGCACTTGTTGAAGTTCATAATCTGCCTGAACTCGAACGTGCGCTCGCGACAGACGCCCGTATCATCGGCGTGAACAATCGCAACTTGAAGAGCTTCACCGTCGATCTCTCCACCACGGAAGAACTCGCTGAAGAAGTTCCGGACGATGTTGTCCTCGTTTCTGAAAGCGGAATCAAAACGCCCGCCGACGCCCATCGCCTTGCCGAAGCGGGAGCGAATGCGCTTCTGATCGGCGAGACGCTGATGCGCAGCCCGAACATTCTCGTCGATCTCCCGCAGTACCGTGCCCCGGTGCCGGAGCAGTTTCATTGATTCGCCGTCTATTTCTGCTGCGAGAGATCGCGGAACACGATGATCGAAGGGTTTCCTACAGGCGTGAAGTGTCCCGTGAATGCGAGTGTTCCTGTTTTGGCATCGACTCGGAAAGCCGCGACGTTGTCGGCGCGCTGATTGCAGACATAGAGGAATTGCCCGCTCGGATCGAAGTTGAAGCTCCGTGGATAGTCGCCGCGCGTCCATTCCTCAGTGAGGAAAGTCAGTGTTCCATCCTCACCGACGGAGAAGATGGCGATGCTGTCGTGCAGTCGGTTGCCCGCATAGACAAAGCGTCCATCGGGCGAGACCATGATTTCGGAGCAGAAGTTGCTGCCGGCAAATCCGGGCGGCAGGCTCGACAGGGTTTGTCTGGCGGCGAGTTGTCCGTTGGCGTTGTTGTAATCGAAGAGGACGACCGTGGAACCTTCCTCCTGCAGAGAATAGAGCCACGTGCCCTTCGGATGGAACGCGAAGTGTCGCGGGCCGTCGCCGGGAGGCAGTGAGACCGTCGCAGGAGTGTTTGCCGTCAGTTTGCCGGTCTGTTCGTCGAATTTCCAAAGATAGATCTGATCCAGTCCGAGGTCTGAGTGCAGAACGAATTTTCCAGACGGATCTGCTTCAATCATGTGCGCATGGGCCTGATCATGTCCACTGATGGCAAAGCTGCCGGGAGGTGCGTGGGCGGCCTTGGTGGGGCCCAAGGTTCCTTCGTCTTTTTTCACATCGCTCGCGGGGCCGAGGCTGCCGTCGGGAAGGATGGGAATCACGGCCACCGTGCCGCCGAAGTAGTTCGCCACGAGCACGAACTTTCCTGACGGATGCACGCTGAGGTGCGCGGGACCTTTGCCTTCTGAACTGACGCTGTTCAGCAGTTTCAACTGGCCGCTTTGAGGATCGATGGCAAAAGCGCTCACCGTTCCAGATTCATTGTCGCCGATCCGCTCGGTTTCGTTGCCCGAATAGAGGTGTTTCTTGTCAGGACTGAAAGCGAGGCAGCTCGGGCTGGTGCCCATTTCAAACAGTCCGCATGGTTTCATTGCTCCGGTGGCACGGTCCACTTCAAACAGATGAATGCCGCGTCCGTTCCCGGGCGGCAGATCCACCTGGGTTTTTCGCATGTTTTGCAGCGGCGAGGTGTAGGTCCCCACATAGGCGATGAGCGCTCCGGGTTCTGTGGCTGCGAGCAATGGACTGCTGATCGCTGATGCGACGAGCGTTTGGAGAAAAATGCGGCGGGAATGAGAGGAAGGGGGCATGAGAGGGAAGTGTCAGCTTATTTCACTACGGGCAGGATTACGCGCGAGGCATGGGCAGCATCGTGCCAGATGGTGTTGATCGCCGCCACGCCGGGCTCGGTGATGAAATGACTGATCGGCGCGCCGGTCTGCGGATTCGGTTCATAGAAGGGTGCGCCCGTGCTGGCGATCGTCACGCGGATGCGATGTCCTTTGTTAAAAATGATGCTCGTCCAGCCGATGTCCCAGGCGAGTTTGGTGACCTCTCCGGGCACGAGCAGCTTTTGATGATCGAAGCCCTCGTGGTAGCGAGCACGCAATGGGTAATCCATGAGCAACATGGACCGTCCGTCAGGATACACGTCCGTGACGCGCAGAACGAAATCGGTGTCCTTGGCGGTTGAGGATACAAAGACCTCCGCCTTGATGCGGCCGGTCACCTCAACCGGTTTCGTGAGCACCTCGCTTGTCCAAGTGCGCACTTCGGCCTGTTCTTCAAACCCGCGAGCATCTCGTGCGCCAGGGAAGCCCGTGTACGGCAGGCTCATCGGATGTGCGGGATCGCTCAGATAAGAGGTGCTCGCCTTCGTGGCGGATACCTTGCTCGAGGCGAGTTTGCCATCGGGCTGCAGGAACCAATCCGATGCTGTGCTCGGCGGCGGGAAGTTTTTTTCCTCGCGCCACACATTGCCCGGCGCGCCTTCTTCTCCAGTGGCTCCCATCACGTAGTAGCGCACGGGTGTTTCCTTCTCGACACCGTTGTTCTCGCCTTTGAGGTGGTGATTGAACCACTTCTTCATGTGCGCATACACGTCGAATATTGCGTTCTCCGGAAACACGAGCTCGCCGATCTTGTTCGACTTCGGATAGCCGCCATGCAGCCACGGACCGATGATGAGCTGCTGGTGGCCGCGTGAGGAGGGGCCTCCGTATTGATTGCGCCCGATGAAACTCGCCACGCTGCCCTGGCACATGAAATCAAACCAACTGCCGATGGTGAAGCAGGGGTAGTTCATCTTGTCAAAGTGCAGCGACGCGTCTTCATCGCGCCAGTAGTCATCGTAGTTCGGATGCTGGTCCCACTCGCGCAGCATGGCTTCGTTGTCCTTGATGTCGCGTGCCACCGCGCCGCCTTTGATGAAGCGCTGCGGCTTCGTCGCACCGCCGATGCGGTAGCCTTCCTGATACAGGCTCAGGCCCGTGTCAGTCATGTATTGCGCCACGAGGTGCGGCGGCTGTGTCACTGCGAGATAATTCTGCGCATAGCCCGCCTGCGATCCGCCATACGTGCCGATCTTGCCTGTGCACCACGGCTGTGCGGCGAGCCACTCACAGACATCATAGCCATCGCGCAGCGGTCCCCATTGCAGGCCGCGGTAACCACGATAAACGCCTTCGCTTTCATGCGTGCCGCGATAGTTCACCAGTGCGATCACGAAGCCGCCCTCGGCAAACTTCGCCGCCGCCTTGCGCGATCCGGCGCTGCTGATGTCCGCGTAGCGCTGTTCGAAAATGGCGGGCCATTTGCCCTCGCCCGGAGGAAAGAAGACATAGGCGGAAAGACGCTTGCCATCCCGCATCGGAATCATGAGATGCTCTTCACGGATGGTTCCAAAATCGAGTTTGGGAGGTTCCGCCGAATGCAGGGATACGACGGAGACGAGAAGGAGCAAAAGATGGCGCATCAACCCATTACGCACGTTTCATTGCGGACGTTACTGGAATGATGTCATGGCCGGGCGATTTGCGCGGCCAGTTCCGCGATCAAGCTCGTCAGCGTCGTGAGCTCCCGGTCCGGTGCCTGTTTTGGCATGACGAGAAGCAGTTCGGAAGTCGGAACCGGAGCAGCAAGTGGCATGAACACGCAGCCTCCATGCGGCAGTTTGCTTGCATGCGCGGGAATGACGGCGACGCCTTCGCCGGCCGTGACGGCTCCGAGCATCATGGAAAGCGAATCAACCTCGCTCACGACCTGCGGTTCAAATCCAGCCTGTTGGCAGATGGAGCGGAGAAACTCGCGACGACCCGGGAAGAAGGCGTCGGAGAGAGAAACCCACGAGTCGTTCTTCAGGGCTGAGAGCTTGATCGACTTCTTCTTTGCCAATGCGTGATCCTCTGGCAGAACGGCGGCCATCTTGTGCCGTGACAGTGTGCGGATGGTGAAGAACGCGCGGTCTGCTTCCGAGATGTTTCCGAGAATGGCGGCGTCAAGTTCGTGATTGCGCAGGCGGTCGAGTTGGGCACGCGGGGGCAGTTCAAAAAGGCTCACTTGAGCCTTCGGGTGACGTTGACGGAACTCGCGCACCGCCGGAGCCACGAGATCGTCAAGAAACGGCGTGAGGAATCCCAGTCGCAACGTGCGCCGGGCCTTGCCAAACTGCTCGCGCAACTGCTGCGCACCCGTTTCGGCGTCGCAGACGATCTGGCGTGCCTTTGGCAGGAAAAAGCGGCCTGCGTCGGTGAGGTGGATGCGTTTGCGGATGCGATCAAACAACGCCACACCCAGTTCCGCCTCCAGCACGGCGATCTGGCGGCTCAGCGCTGGTTGCGTGACGTGCAGACGCTTTGCCGCAGCCGAAATGCTCAGTTCCTCGGCAGAAGCGATGAAGTAGCGAAGCTGGTGAAATTCCACGCGTGATCAGACCACAGACCCGTCCTTTACGCAAATCGCCTGCAAAGTGACAAGGCGGACGTTTGGAGGCCGTAGAAAGCAGGTCTCTTCCCATGTCCTCTCCGCTTTTCCGTCCCGCCATGGACCGTCGCGCCTTTCTCACGGCTTCGACGATGGGGCTGGCGTCGCTCGGATTCAAAGGCGGCGTGCGTGCTTCGACCGGACCTGCGGTGGCAGCTCCCACTCTGGCGAAGCCGGCGAAATCGACGGTACTGTTTTTCCTCTGCGGCGGTTCGTCGCACATCGACATGTGGGACATGAAGCCAGATGCGCCGCTGGAGTATCGCGGTGAGTTCAAGCCGATCCGCACCACGGGCGATGACATTCGCCTGTGCGAGCATCTGCCTCTGCTGGCGAAGCAGGCGCATCGATTCTCGATGATCCACGGCGTGACCGACGGCGGACGCGCCACGGGCGATCATCACGCGGGCTATTATTACAATCTCACCGGCCACGCACCGGATCCGACCTTCAAGCAGCAGGGCAACGACCGTCGCCCGTATCCAGACGACTGGCCTTACATGGGAAGCGTGATCGGCATGAAGCGCCCTCAGCATCCGTCGCTGCCATCGCTCATCACGTTGCCGCACAAGCCGAGCAAGCTGCCGTTCACGCGTCCGGGACAGTTCGCGGGTCGCATCGGCATGGAATACGATCCGTTTTTCCTGAATGGCCGTTTTGAAGAGCCGCTGAAGTTTGCCGCGCCGACCATTTCCGTCGGCGGTGGCATGACGGCGTCGCGCATGCAGGATCGCAAGGCGTTGCTGGCGGCGATGAATGACGCGCGTCGTGAATTGGATCACGAGGTGGCGATTCAAAATTATGTGAAGCAGCAGGAGCGTGCGTTTGATCTGCTTTCTTCAAGCGGCACGGCGAACGCTTTCGACATCGAGAGCGAACCGTTGAAGCTGCGCGAGCGTTACGGTCAGGACATCAACGGCATGAGCCTGCTCATGGCGCGTCGCTTGGTCGAGGCGGGCGTGCCATTCATCACCGTGTTTTGGATGGGCGATGAAAGTCTCGCCAAGAAGTGCCGCAGCGCCGGCAGTTGGGACACGCATGGGAACAACTTTAACTGCCTGCGCGAAAACCTCCTGCCGCAGTTCGACCGCTGCTTCTCCGCGTTCCTCGAGGATCTTTCCTCGCGCGGCCTGCTCGATGAAACGCTGGTGATGGTCACTAGCGAGATGGGTCGCATGCCCAAAGTCGGAGACCGTCGCTCCGGCGGCGTGGTGGGTGCGGGGCGCGATCACTGGACCGCCTGCATGAGCGTGCTCATGGCCGGCGCGGGCATCCGCGGTGGTCAGGCGGTGGGTGAAACTGACGCGCGTGCTGAACTGCCGAAGGACCGGCCGATCTATCCCGAGGACGTCACGAAGACCGTCTATTATGCCATGGGAATCGGCGACCTCGAAGCTCACGACAAGCTCGGTCGCGCCTACAACCTGCTCGATGAAGGCAGGCCGCTGACCGAGTTGTTTTGAGCCAGTTGGAGCGGCTACTGACTTGCTGCGGATGGTGCCGCAGGTTCCAGTTTCTTTCCCTCTTCCCCGGTGACTTTGCGGAACTCAATTCGGTGAAACAGGGCTCCCCCCATCTTGCTTGCCAGACCGAAAATCGGACTGCGCCCGGCACTCCGCGTGAAAAACACGTCTGCACCACGGCCTTGCTTGAGGTGGCTCCAGTCCCCGACCCAACGAAACGCCTCCTGATCATCAAGCACGACGCGCAGCCCTTCGTCACGGACCTGGATTAGAAGCGTGTGTCTAGAGTCCGGCGCCATCCACCGTATGCGTGGCGGGCAGAGGTCGCCGAGGTCGAAATCCGGACGGTCCGCGATATGTGACAAACCTGCGTATTTCAGATTCTCATGTCCAACGAAGTGCTGATCGAAGATGATCGTGCCACCGTTTTTCCCCTTTCGAATGGCGAAGGCGATGCCTCCTGCGGCTTTCTCTGGTCGCGTGAGTTGAATGCGCAGTTCATAATTGCCGCCGTCGTAGTCCACAGGAAGATCGCAACTGCCCACATTGCCACTAGTGGGGTCGAAGAACAATTCACCGTCTTTAAGCGACCAGAGGCCGTTGGATGCATTGCTGACGGGATCGAAGTTTTCCAGCAGGTTTGTCCACGCAGATGGATCTGCTGGTTTGACGGTCGCAAGGCCGGGGGATGATTTTTCCCGAGGTGATGTAAAGGCAGGCAGCTTCACGCCTTCCGCGCCTGCCACACTCTTCATCTCGATGTTGTGGTAGGTCACCGATCCGAGAATGAGGCCGAGACCGAAGATTGGAAGGTGGTCCAGTTCACCCAGATAAGTGTCGAGACCACGGCCCTGCTGGAGACGACTCCAGTCACCCATCCAGCGGAAGACTTCCTGGCCATTGAGTTCGGCGCGCAATCCCTCATCGCGCACCTGCAGGAGCAGGGTGTGTCGTTGGCCCACAGTCAGCCAGTCCTGTTCCCTTTTGGGCCACTGGTCGTTGAAGTTCATCATTGTGGTGTCGCGATCATATTCCAGCCCTGCCATGTGGAGCCCTGAAGGCGTGGTGACATCAAAAAGCACACTTCCGCCGACGGTTCCTTTGCGGAAGGAAAAGCTCATGGATTGGTGAATGGTGTCCGCTCGCGTGAAACGGATGCGCAGATCGTAGCTGCCTCCGTTGTAGTCCACAGGGATCTCCATGGCCCCGCGGTTGTCATTTCCTCGATTGAGATAGACCAGTTCGCCGTTCTCGACCTTCCACCGGCCGCTTAGTGCGTTTTTCTCCGGGTTGATCAGCGGGATCAAATGGTGCCAGCCGATGTCCGTCGGGTCTGCGGAGTCGGGGGGGGCATTGGTTGAAGCCTCTGCGACTGTGACCTGTGGCTGCCGTGTCATTTGCCGGTCAATGACGAAACCCAGAGCAATCACCGCGACTGCAGCGATGACCAGCTTTGTTTTGACGCGAGATCGGTGGGCCGGACCGGCGAAGGAAGACGTCGGTCTCCACGACGTCATCTTGGCTGCCGTTGTAGCGCGCTCGATGGCGCCCTTCATCTCGATTGCGGTGGAGTAGCGCTTTTCGCGGTCGGTCTGCATGGCCTTGTCCACGATGGCGTCGAAGCGGCGGTCGAGCTTGGGCACCACGCCACTGGCCGCCTCAAACCGTCCGCGTGGGACCTTGCCGGTGAGCATCTGGTAGAGCATCACGCCGACAGCGTAGATGTCCGCCCTGCCATCGACCTGGATGCCCGGGATCGTCGCTTCAGGTGCCATGTAATCAGGAGTCCCCATCGCCACCTGCGTGCGTGTGAGCGCCGTCGTTTCCCGGTTCAGCGCCTTGGCCAGGCCGAAGTCCGCCACCTTCACCGTTCCCCTGCGATCAATCATCACGTTGGAGGGTTTGATGTCGCGGTGCACGATGCCTTCGGCGTGGGCATAGGCCAGCGCGTCGCAAACCGCCGTGATGATCTCCACCGCGCGTTCCTTGGCGACGCGTCCTTCACTGGCGATCAATTGCGCCACATCCGTTCCATCGATGAACTCCATGACGTAGTAGAGCAGCCCCCCCGGCGTCTGGCCTGCGTCGAAGACGGTCACGATGTTCGGATGACTGAGCCGTGCCATCGCCTGCGCCTCGCGCTTGAAGCGGTTGGCGAATTCCATGCCATCGTCCTCGTCATTGGAGATGTCCGGTGGCAGCACCTTGATGGCGACACCACGTTTCAGTGTCACCTGCGTGCCTTTGTAAACTGCACCCATGCCACCGCAGGCCACCAGTGTGGTGATTTCATAGTTCGGCAGGATTCGCTGAAGTTCTTCGATCGCAGGCGCGCTCCACCGGCGGCGGCCGCTCTTGCTTTTTTTGGAGTCGCTGCCCGGCGGCGGTGGGTCGGGCAGGAGGAGGGTCTGCTCCGGGTCGGGTGCTGGAAGTTCCTCCTCCAGTCCGAGCCGGAGGAGGGGGGCGATGTCGTCGTGCCGGGATTCAGGGGCGGACATGCGGCGAAGATTTTCTACACAGACCACAACGTTACGCTGATGACACGCAAAAAATTCGTGAAAGGAATTCTGCCCCATGTATTAAACTGAAAATACATGAGCGAACCTGCGCAGCGTTCCTTTCCCACCACCCGTTGGTCGGTCATCAGCCGGCTGAGGAGCAGCGAGTCTGCGGAGGCGGAGGGCGCGGTGCGCGAGGTCTTCACCAGCTACCGCTATCCGCTCTATGGCTACCTGCGCATGAGCGGCATGCAGCACGAGGATGCCGAGGACGTGCTGCAAGGCTTTTTCGAAAAGATGCTGCGCAACGAAGGGCTCGCCCAGGCGGACCGCGAGCGTGGCAGGCTGCGCACCTTTCTGCTTACCGCGCTTTCACGGTTCAAGAGCAACTGGCAGCGCGGCGAGCGCCGCCGCCATCAGCGCGTCCAGGCCGAAAGTGATCTGTGGGACGAAGATGAGGCACGCTGGCAGCGCGAGCAGCATGCCACCGGGGACACCCCTGAGATCTACTACGACCGCCAATGGGCGCGTGAACTCATTGACCGCGTGCGCGGGGAGGTCCGCGGCGTCTATGTGAAGCGCGGCAGGGAAACCCTGCACGACGCCCTGGCACCGCATCTCGCGGGTGGCGCGGAAGACGAGGCCATGGACGAAGTCGCCTCACGCCTGGGCATCACGGTGAACAACGTTCGCGTTTCCCTGCATCGCCTGCGCGGTGATTTTCGGGAGCGTTTGATCGAGGAGGTCAAGCAGACCGTGGATGATGGCGAAGACGTGCGCCCGGAACTGCAGCACCTGCTGGACCTCTTCGAGAGCTGAACTCTGAGGCAAGGCTGGGGTGGAGCATCGGACGGGATTTGTTGAGAAGGGTTGTAATGCAGCAGCATGGCCGGGGTAGAGCCCGACGACATCCCGCCCTTCCCATGAACAAGCTCTTCCAATTCTTCTCTCTCCTGCTCGTGGTTGCCATTCTGGCGGTCCCATCCTCCGGGCTGGCCCAATCCAACTTTTCCATCGCCGTGGATGGCACTTCTTCAAATGTCGGAAGCCATTGCTCTCAAGCGATCGTCGATGGCAATCCGGCGATCAGTTACTACGATGTGACCAACGGCGATCTGAAGTTTGTGCGGGCCAGCACTCCTGATGGCAGCACTTGGGGAACCCCGGTGACTGTCGCTTCAGCCGGCGACGTGGGTCAATATACTTCGCTTTGCGTGGTCAACGGCAACCCGGCGATCAGTTACTACGATGTAACCAATGGCGATCTCAAATTTGTGCGGGCCAGCACTGCCGATGGCAGCGCTTGGGGAACGCCGGTGACGATCGACTCAGTTGGCGATGTGGGTCAGTTTACCTCTCTTTGCGTGGTTAATGGCAACCCGGCGATCGGTTATTTCGATGCGGACAATGTCGATCTCAAATTTGTGCGGGCCAGTGATGCAAGTGGCGGCAGTTGGAATGCACCACTTACAATTGATATTAGTGGCGGCGCGTTCGTCTCGCTGGCCGTGGTGAACGGAAACCCCGCCATCAGCTATTCCAATCCGAACAATGGTAATCTCAAATTCATTCGAGCAAGCAACGTCGATGGCACCAGTTGGAGTGGTGGAACGTCGATCGACACGACTGGTGGACAATATACTTCGCTGGCCGTGGTGAACGGGAACCCCGCCATCAGCTACCACAATCCGACCAATGGTAATCTCAAATTCATTCGAGCAAGCAACGTCGATGGCACCAGTTGGAGTGGTGGGACGGCGATCGACACCACTGGTGGCGAATACACTTCACTGGCTGTGGTGAACGGGAAGCCTTTTGTCAGCTATTACAACCAAAACAACGGCAACCTCAAATACATCCGCTCCAACGACCCTAGCGGCACCAGTTGGCAGACAGGCAAATCGCTCGATACCGTTGGCGATGTAGGCCAGTTTACATCGCTAGCCGTGGTAAACAACCAGCCTGCCATCGCTTACTACGATGTGACCAATGGCGATCTGAAATGGATGCTGCTGCTTCCCGAAATCGCCGTCAGTGGCAATGGAACGGACATTGTCAGCGGGGACAGCACGCCTGACACGGCGGACGACACGGACTTCGGCAGCGTGCCTGTCGCGGGCGGTTCAGTGGCACATACCTTTACCATTTCAAATTCGGGAGATGGCTTTCTCTCGCTGACAGGAACGGCGCCAAACTACGTGACGCTCAGTGGGCCTGGCGCCTCCGCGTTTAGCGTAACGGCGCAGCCTGCTTCGGGAACGGTGGCCACTGCGGGCACACAGACCTTCACCATCACTTTCGATCCCACCGCCGCCGGAGTTCAGACAGCCAACGTGACCATTCCCAATGACGACGCGAACGAGGGCCCCTTCACTTTCACCGTCCAAGGAACCGGCCTTGTCTCAACTTACAACTCTGCGTCCGACGTGCCGGTGACCAGCAATGGTTTCACCGCAAGCGGCGCCGCAACGCTGGCACTGAACTTTGCACCGGTGGCAGGAACGAGCCTGACCGTGGTCAATAACACCGGAGCGGCGTTCATCAGCGGAACCTTCAGCAATCTGGCGCAGGGGCAGGAGGTGGTGATGGGTTACAACGGGATGGTGTATCGCTTCGTGGCCAACTACTACGGCGGAACGGGCAATGATCTGGTCTTGCAGTGGAAGAACGTGCGCCCGGTGGCCTGGGGGGACAACAGCAACGGGAAACTGGGGGATGGCACGACAATAGGGCGGCTCACCTCCGTGAATGTGGTCAGCAGTGGTGTGCTGGCTGGGAAGACCATCGTCAGCATGGCGGCCGGGGCCAATCACAGTCTGGCGTTGTGCTCCGATGGCACTCTCGCTGCATGGGGTTCCAATTTCAGCGGACAGCTGGGCAATCATTCTCCCAGCGATAGCAGTGTGCCGGTGCTGGTGGACAGGTCTGGCGTGCTGAGTGGCAAGACCGTCGTGGCCATTGCGGTTGGCACAAGTCACAGCCTGGCCCTGTGCTCGGATGGCACGCTGACGGCATGGGGCAGCAATTCTCGCGGCCAGTTGGGTGACAACACAACAACCTCTCGTGACGTACCCGTGCTGGTGGACACCAGTGGAATCCTCAGTGGCAAAACGATCACCGCGATTGCCGCCGGACAGGGGCACAGTATGGCCTTGTGTTCGGACGGCACGGTGGCCGCATGGGGCCAGAATGACTACGGTCAGTTGGGCAACAACGCTACGGGAACCGACAGCCTTGTGCCGGTGGCGGTGAATACCAGCGGGGTGCTCTCCGGCAAGACGGTGGTGTCCATCGCCGCCGGACAGTTGCACAGCCTGGCCTTGTGCTCGGATGGTGCGGTGGCAGCATGGGGCAATGGTGGCAATGGTCAATTGGGCAACAACACCTATGCGAACAGCGGTGTGCCCGTGCTGACGACCACCACAGGAGTGCTGGCTGGGAAAACGGTGGTCACGTTGCGGGCGGGCCTGAATCACAGCGTGGCGCTGTGCTCGGATGGCACCTTGGCGACTTGGGGAGCAAACGCCAACGGGCAGTTGGGCCAATCCGGGCCGGTTGACAGCAAGGTGCCGGTTTTGGTGGACACCAGCGGCGTGCTGAACGGAAAGACTGTCGTGGGGATGTTTGCCGGCCAGTATCACACCCTGGCATGGTGCTCGGACGGCTCGGCGGTGTCGTGGGGGCTCAACAGCAGTGGCCAGCTCGGCGACAACACAACGACTACTAGCAACGTGCCGGTGCCGGTGAGCACCTCGGGGCTGGCCACCGGGGAAACCTTTGCCATGGTGCGCAGCGGCCCAAATGCCATTCACAGCCTCGGGCTCGTGGCGGCAGCGCCAGCACCCGAAATCGCCATCAGTGGAAACGGAACGGACATCGTCAGCGGGGACACCACACCCGCCACGGCGGACGACACGGATTTCGGAACGATGGCCGTCACGGCAGGCGCGGTGGCCCATACCTTCACCCTTTCCAACACAGGCGATGGCATACTCTCTCTGACGGGTGTTGCTCCCGACTACGTGACACTCAGCGGTTCAGGGGCGGCTGCCTTCAGCGTCACGGCACAACCAGCCTCAGGCACTTTGGCCAATGGACAGACGAAAACATTCACGATCACCTATGATCCGACCACCGCCGGAGCTCACACCGCCACGGTGAGCGTTCCGAATGATGATTCGAACGAGGATCCCTTCACGTTCACCATCCGCGGCACAAGCCTGCTGGACTGGACGTATGGCAGCGCAACCGACGTGCCGGTGACCAGCAACGGCTTCACTCCAGCCGGAGCGGCAGCGCTGGCACTGAACTTTGCCCCTGCGGCAGGAACCAACCTGACCGTGGTGAAGAACACCGGGACCGGATTCATCAACGGTGAATTCAACAATGTGTCCAATGGTTCGACGGTGAGCCTCAGTTTCAATGGGGTGACCTATCCCTATGTGGCCTGGTATTACGGCGGGGATGGCAACGACCTGGTCCTGATGTGGCCCTACACAGGGCTCGCCGCGTGGGGCAACAACAACGACGGCCAGATCGGGAACGGCACGTCTGGAGGATCGAACAATGCGCCAGTGGCAGTGACCCAGACCGGTGTGCTGGCAGGCAAAATCATCGTGCAGGTGGCGCGGGGGGCTGGCCACACTCTGGCGCTCACGAGTGACGGGAAAGTGTATGCGTGGGGGAATAACGTCTCCGGCAGGCTCGGAGATAACACAACAACAGAACGCCATTCTCCGGTGGCCGTGAACACGGACAGTGGGACGAGCGCGCTGTCTGGCAAGACAGTGGTCGCCATCGCTGCAGGTGCCAAACACAGCCTGGCATTGTGTTCGGACGGAGCCGTGGTGGCATGGGGAGAAAATCTCAATGGCAAGCTCGGGGACAATACGACAACCAATCGCTCTGCCCCGGTGGCGGTGAATGTGGACAGCGGGACCAGTGCGCTGTTCGGCAAGACAGTGGTGGCCATCGCGGCAGGTGCCACTCACAGCCTGGCCTTGTGCTCGGACGGAACCGTGGTCGCGTGGGGAGACAACACCAATGGCAGGCTGGGCGATAACACGACCACCGAGAGTCATGTCCCGGTGGCGGTGAACGTGGACAGCGGAACGAGCGCACTGAACGGCAAGACGGTGGTCGCCATCGTAGCGGCTAATGCCCACAGTCTGGCGCTATGTTCGGACGGAACCGTGGCAGCGTGGGGTGGCAACGTCAACGGTCAGCTCGGCGACACCACGACCGCCGAGCGTCATGCCCCGGTGTTGGTGAACACGAGCAACGGGACCAGCGCGTTGTATGGCAAGACGGTGACAGCCATTGCCGCAGGCGGTCATAGCCTGGCGCTGTGTTCTGATGGCACCGTGGCAGGATGGGGCAGCAATGGTTTCGGCCAGCTCGGGGACAATACCACGACGCCACGCAGCGCCCCGGTGGCGGTGAATGTGGACAGCGGGACCAGCGCACTGTACAACAAGACAGTAGTGGCCATTGCCGGAGGTTTCCGGCACAGCCTGGCGCTGTGTTCAGACGGAACAGTCGCCGCATGGGGAGACAACTCCTTCGGCCAGATCGGAGACAACACGGTGGTCACGCAGCGCAATGCCCCGACACTGGTGAATGCGGACAGCGGAACAAGCGTGCTGGCCGGGCAGATGGTCAGCGGACTCTCTTTCAGCAATCAGGGCAATCACAGCGTCGTCATCTACGGGGTGCTGCCAGGAATCACGGTGGAGGAACCGGTGGGCACAGCTCTCGCGAATGGCTCCGCCAGCATTGACTTCGGCGGAGTGCGGATAGGTGCTGCCGGACCGCTCAAGACCTTCACTCTTCGGAACACGGGCTGGTACTCGCTGACCGTGGGCACCATCACGGTGGACGGCACAAATGCCGCCGACTTTGTTCTGAATTCCACGGGGACGGCTGCCACACTGGCTCCTGGTGACAGCACGACTCTCGACATCACCTTTTCGCCTGCCGGGACTTCAAGCGCACGCACATCCGCCCTTCACATCGGGAACGGAACTGCGCTTGAAAACACCTTTGACATCGCGCTCACCGGCCTCGCGCTTTCTGCCACGCTGGACACGGACAACGATGGTCTGAACGACTGGGGTGAGTATTCTTTGTCCGCGCTCGGCTTTGACTGGCAGACCAGCCAGACATCTCTCGTGGCCGCGCTGAACAGCGGCGCGAATGCGGCGGGCCTTTACAACCAGACGCAGTATGACGGGAATTACACCGCCGGTCAGAACAACGTGGTCGGCAATCCAAATCCCTTCGGCCTCTACACACCTTCGCAGGTGCAGGCGCTGAACATCGGCACGCCGCTCATCCAGCGCAATGCCTCGACCGGAGTCTTCACCCTGACCATCGGCGTGGAGAAGAGCACCGACCTGACCAACTTCGATCCATTCCCCATGACCACGCCGCAGACCACCGTCAACGGCAACGGCCAGTTGGAGTTCCAATTCACCGTGCCGGACAACGCCGCCTTCTTCCGCCTGCAATCGCAGTGAAGCAGCCTCGTCATCAGGGCAAAATCGGTGCCCTGGCCGTGTTTGAAAACCTCCCGGACATCCATGGAGGTGCCGCAGACGCGCCAGCACAGTAGCCATCTCGCTCCGCGAGATGAGCCCATGGAGCCCGACATCGGCCACACGTTTCAATCACTCGAAGACGATCGAACCGTCGGAAGCGTTGCGTTCCTCCTGCGGAGCGAGAGGACTACTTAGCCTCGTCGAACCCAGAACCCGCAGTTTTCAAACACGTCTTAGGATATAGCCGGCCACTGCGCTCCGTAGTGGCTGGCGCATGAAAGCCGCGATTCTTCCTGTCCTGTTGGTCTCCATCACTCTTCAAGCCGAGGACTGGGCACAGTTTCGAGGGGCGAATGGCAGCGGCGTTTCGTCATCCAAAGGGTTGCCCCAGGAGTTTTCGGCGGACAAAAACATCTCGTGGAAGGCGAAGATTGGCGACGGCATCGGTTCACCGATCATCAAAAACGGCCGCGTGTTCACCACGGCGATGCTTGGGGACCAAAAGCTCGGCGTGTTCAGTTTTGACGCCGCGAGCGGGAAGCAACTCTGGCAAAGCGATTTCGACACCGGTACGCTGCCACGTATCACACCGCCAAACAGTCATGCGTCCTCGACCCCTGCGACGGATGGCGAGCGCGTGTATGTCTATTTCAGCACGATCGGGCTGCTGGCGTTCGATTTCGAGACGGGCAAGGAAGTCTGGCGTCATACGCTGCCGCGTCCGGCTTATTTGATGGACTGGGGCGCAGCGTCATCACCCATCGTTTACAATGGCATGGTGATCTTCTGTCAGGATGATGACCTTGCGCCCTTCCTGGTCGCCGTCGATGCCAAAACGGGCAAGGAGAAGTGGCGGACGCCGCGCAAGGACATGCTCGCCGGTTATGCGCTGCCGGTGCTGTGCGAGGCGAATGGCCGCACGGATCTCGTTATCGCCGGCAGCGGCAAGTTGAAAGGCTATGATCCGGCAACGGGCAAGGAACTCTGGACCTGCAACACGCTGCTGCGCACGATCATGACCTCGCCGGTGGTGCATGATGGCGTCATTTACATCGCCGTGCAGAGCTACGGTGATTCAACGCGCACGCTGAAATACGCGCTGCTGGAATGGCTCGACACGAATCAGGACAAGGTCCTTTCACGCGAAGAAACGCCGAAGGAGTTCCATGAGCGTTTCGACGCGTCCGACAAGAACAAGAACGGGCTCATTGATCCCGATGAAATCGACACGGCGTTTCAATCGCCTGACAACATGGCGGTCGGCGGGAACATCATTCAGGCCATCAAAGGCGGTGGCAGCGGCGATGTGACGAAGACGCATGTGCTGTGGAACCTCGATCACAAGACGCCGTCGAACATCGCCTCGCCGTTGTTGTTCAACGACCGTCTCTACCTCGTGAAAGGCGGCGGCATGTCGAGCTGTTACGACGCCAAGGATGGCAAAACGCTGTGGGATCGCAGTCGTCTCGGCAATTTCGGCGATTACTTCGCCTCGCCCGTCGCCGCGGATGGCAAGGTGTTCATTGCTGGCAAGAACGGCTTTGTCGTCGTGCTCGAAGATGGTCCGGAGATGAAGGTGCTCGGCAAAAACGACATCGGCGAGGAGATCATCGCCACGCCGAGCATCGCAGACGGTCGCTTGTTCATTCGCACGCGGGAGAGCCTTGTCTGCGTGTCTGCCAGCGCTTCAACGCCAACACTGGCAGAGGTCGGAAAGGCAGCAGTGATGCCGGCGGATGTCGTCGAAATCACCGCACAGCCTGCGCACGGATCGCGTGTGTGGAATGGCTACACCGGCAACGCGATGGGACAGGAGTCGTGGAGCACCGAGGAACTCGAGCAGCTTCTCAAGCGTCTCCAGAAACTGAAATACACCACCATCGCCATTCCGGCGAAGATCGCGCCATTCACGCCAATCCGAGTCGATGGCGACACGGGAGGGCGTAAAGCCTTCCATGGTGCGTCCACGTTCGGAAATGCGGATGTGACCGCCATCACGGCCCGTTTTCGTGAGCATGCGGGCAAACTCGGTTTTGAAATCATCGCCACGGAGCCGGTGGCGGGTTCCGTGCTGCCGAAGAATGATTTCGCGAGTGAAAAGGCGCTGAGCGACTTCGTCACGCCGATGTGCGGCGAGGGCGTGGCCGAGCGCATGTGGCTGGGCTTTCAGGCCATCGACAAAGCCTCGCAGCTCATCGCGCAGAACGATCCCGAACTCGGCATTCCCGCGCCGGACATGCTGCTGCGTCATTTGAACTCGAAGAAAAGCCTGCCCGACTGGCTCACGGAGGCGAAGACCTTCTACGCCACGGCGATGAACGAGATGTATCGCGCCAACACCCGTGCCCGCGAAGGCTCGCGCAGCTTCACGCTCTACAATGCGAAGCGGCTGGAGTTTACCTTCCACTTCATGAGCGCCATCGAGGCGCTCTACAAGGCTCACGATCCCGCCGCCCGTGCCGAATCGCTCGAAGCCGCGATGGACAGCATCTACAACGCGCTGAACTCCTGGTCCGACGTCGCCCGCGACTCCAGCGACCGCGGCGGCATCGCTTTGCTGAACGAATACGGCTATCGTCCGCTGGTGAAAGTGATCAAAGGTGGCCGGTGAGTTTGATTACCTGACAGCATGAACTTGTGAAGCAAGTGGCATTGGAGGAATGACGGCGGATGCGCGAAAGCATCGTCGTTATGAAACTCAAACTTCGCCTCTCCAATGAACGCGGCCACGCCAACCACGGCTGGCTCGACTCCTATCACACCTTCAGCTTTGCCGACTACTACGATCCGGCGCACATGGGCTTCCGCAGCCTGCGTGTCATCAATCAGGACGTGATCGCGCCCGGCGCGGGATTTCCCACGCATCCGCATCGCGACATGGAAATCTTCAGCTACATCCTCTACGGAGCGCTGCAGCACAAGGACAGCATGGGCAACGGCCGTGTGCTCAAGCCCGGCCAGATCCAGCTCATGAGCGCGGGCAGCGGCGTGACGCACAGCGAGTTCAATCCTTCGCAGACCGAAGCCGGCAGCCTGCTGCAAATCTGGATTCGTCCGCGCCAGAGCGGATTGAAGCCCAGCTATACCGAATGGCATCCGAAGCCGGAACATGAGACCGCCGCCAAGGTGCTCGTCATCTCCTCCGACGGCCGCGAAGGCAGCGCCACCATCCATCAGGATGCCGACATCTATCGCGTGCGCCTGAAGGCCGGCGAATCCGTGACGCACGACGTTCGACCGGGTCGTGGTGCTTGGCTGCAGCTCATCAAAGGCAGCGTGAAGGCCAATGAGGCTACACTGAATCCCGGCGACGCTGTCAGCACCGACGATGCAGGCACGCTCACCTTCACCGCAGGCGAAGACGCCGAAGCTCTCCTGTTCGACCTCGCCTGAAAATCCCCATTCCAAACCATCAAACAAACCCATCGTTATGAAACACATCCCCACCATCACCCGCCTGCTCCTTGGCCTCATCTTCACCGTCTTCGGTGCCAACATGTGGCTCCACTTCATCCCGATCCCGCCGCCGCCGGAAGGTCCTGCTGCAAACTTCATGTTCGCCATTTACGGCAGCGGTTACCTCACCGTGGTGAAGGTGCTCGAAGTCAGCGGTGGTCTGCTGCTCCTCAGCGGACGCTTCACGAACCTCGCGCTTACCTTGCTCGGTCCGGTTGTGATCAATATCGCCCTGTATCACTTCTTTCTCGTCAAAGGAGGCTACGAAATGCCCGTAGTGCTCGGCGTCTTGTCACTGGTGACTCTGGCCAGCCGCAAAGACTTCATTAGCACCCTGTTCGCGGCGAAATGATGCGTCCGCTCGCGAGCCGGATTCGTCACTGAATCCGGCTCGTTTTTCTGTTCTCAAACCCTCATCTGATCACCATGTCCCACCCCTCTCTTTTCACTCCAGTTCAAGCCGGCGCCCTCAAATTGCCAAACCGAATCCTCATGGCACCCCTTACACGCTGCCGTGCTGACGCCGACCACGTTCCTACGCCGTTGATGGCCGAGTACTACGCCCAACGCGCCAGCGCCGGACTCATCATTGCCGAGGCGACGATGGCAATTGAGGGGAACTCCTCCTTCTGGATGGAGCCCGGCATCTATTCCGATGCCCAAGTCGCAGGCTGGAAGCTCGTCACAGATGCCGTGCATGCCAAAGGAGGTTGTATCGTGCTGCAAATCTGGCACGGCGGCCGTGCCTGCCATCCTTTGCTCAATGGCGGAGCGCAACCCGTCGCACCGAGTGCCATCCCGATCACCGGTGATGAAGTTCACACGCCCGAAGGCAAGAAGCCTTACGTCACACCTCGCGAACTTCGCGACGATGAAATCCCCGGCATCGTGGCAGGCTTCAAAAAAGCTGCGGAGAATGCCAAAGCCGCCGGATTCGACGGCGTCGAAGTCCACGGAGCCAACGGCTACCTTCTCGATGAATTCCTCCGCGATGGCGCGAACAAGCGCAGCGGTCCCTACGGCGGCCCCCTCGAGAATCGCGCCCGTTTGATGCTCGAAGTTGTCGATGCCGTCATCAGCGTCTGGGGCGCGGATCGAGTGGGACTGCGCATCTCGCCGCTGAACAGCTACAACAGCATGATCGACAGCGATCCCGTGGCCATAACCGAATACATCGCCAAAGAGGCAAGCGCTCGCGGCCTCGCCTACTTGCATGTCATGCGCAGTGACTTCTTACAGGCGCAAAGCGGCGATGTCATGACGCCCGCCCGTCATCATTTCAAAGGCGTGCTCATCGGTAACATGGGCTACACGGCGGATGAAGCGGAACAGGCTATTGCGGCTGGACAGCTCGATGCTGTCGCCTTCGGCACCAGCTTCCTCGCCAATCCTGACCTGCCTGCCCGCATCGCGGCGAAAGCGGAGCTCAATGCGCCGAATGCAGCGACGTTTTACTCTCCCGGTCCCGCAGGCTACACGGACTACCCCGCCATGGCGGCCTGATCATGAGCAAGCCCATCCATCCTGGCGTCCGCATCGGCCACGTTCATCTGAAAGTGGCCGATCTGGAACGGGCGCTTGCGTTTTACTGCGGCGTGCTCGGCTTCGAGCTCACGCAGCGGTATGGGCCGGGTGCGGCCTTCGTCTCAGCAGGTGGCTATCATCATCACATCGGCCTGAAC
Organism: Prosthecobacter sp.; assembly: GCF_020439865.1. Classification (GTDB taxonomy): domain Bacteria; phylum Verrucomicrobiota; class Verrucomicrobiia; order Verrucomicrobiales; family Verrucomicrobiaceae; genus Prosthecobacter. Next base: position 12,150 of record NZ_JAGRPF010000135.1, on the reverse strand, counting down.
ACCTGGGAAAGCCGGGGTGGCAAGGCCCCGCCACGTGGCAGCACCGGGTTGTATCATGTCGCCATCTTGTATCCGGATCGCAAATCACTCGCCGACGCCTTGCGCCGTCTGATCGAGCACAAGGTGCCGCTCGATGGAGCCGCCGACCATGGCGTGAGCGAGGCGCTCTACCTTCACGATCCCGATGGCAACGGCCTCGAACTCTACGTCGATCGTGATCCATCCGAATGGCCACGTGATGAAAAGGGTGAGCTCTCGATGACCACAGATCCCCTCGATCTCGATGCGCTGCTCGCAGAGGCTGCATCCCAGTGATCCCTGCTTAAACTCAAACCAACCCGGAGGAACTCATGAAACATATCAATGCCAGTGAAGTCAGTGCCCTTAAGGACCGGGCAAAGCTCATTCATGTGCTGCCTGAGGAGCACTTCGTGCAGCAACATCTGCCGGGATCTGTGAACGCTTGTGTTTACGAGATGGTCTTCGTGTCCAAAGTTGAGGAGCTGGTGCCAGACAGGGATTCGCTGATCATCGTGTATGGCGCGGGCGATCCCTCGCTCGACTCCGCTGTGGCGGCGGAAAAGCTGGAGAGGGCCGGTTACACGAACGTCTGCGACTTTCGCGGCGGTCTAAACGAGTGGCTCAAGGAGGATCTCCCCGTCGAAGGTTCCGGGATCGTGGAGGAATCGAATGATCTCGGTGGCGTTTTCGACATCGATACAGAAACAAGCGTCGTGCGCTGGACGGGCCGCAATCTTTTCAATCATCATCAGGGCACGGTGAAACTGGCCGGTGGTCGGATCGAGGTGCAAAACGGCGGGTTGAAGGCTGCGAGGTTCACGCTCGACATGAACAGCATCGCCTGTGAGGACCTCGTGGACACCGCCTACAATGCCATGCTCATCCGCCATTTGCGCGACGACGATTTCTTCGCCGTGGAACGCTTTCCGTCCGCTGAATTTGTCTGCGAACGGGCGGAACCGCTGCCGTCCTGCACACCTGGAACGCCGAACTACACCCTGCACGGCATGATGACGCTGCGCGGTGTCGCCAGGCCGCTGAGCTTCCCCGCGGTCATCGCAGCGGCAGATGCGGATCACCTCACGGGTCAGGCACAGATCGAACTCGACCGCACCCAGTTCGGCAGCCACTACGGCTCCGGCAGGCTGTTCGCCTTTCTCGGCAAACATGTCGTCAATGATCACATTCACCTGCATCTGAAGATTCAGGCGAAACGAATTGAAAACGCTCATTGAAACGATTCCCCATTCTTATCCCCCCCATGAACACCCTCGACGCCATTCACGCCCGCCGCGCCATCAAGCACTACGATCCCAACCACCGCATGACTGACGCGGAAATTCGTCAGCTTCTCGAATCCGCGATGCTGGCGCCCTCCGCTTTCAATATCCAGCACTGTCGTTTTGTCACCGTGCTCGACCCCGAAGTGCGGAAGCAGATTCGTGCCGTCGCGTGGGATCAGGCGCAAGTCACGGAGGCTTCGCTGCTCATCGTCATGTGCGCCGATAAAGACGCGTGGAAGAAGGATCCGGGCCGCTACTGGAAGAATGCGCCGCAGCCTGTGCAGGACTTTCTCGTGCCTGCCATCGGACCGTATTACGAAGGCAAGGAGCAGGTGCAGCGCGACGAGTGCATGCGATCCTGCGGCCTCGCGGGCATGACGATCATGCTGGCTGCGAAAGCCATGGGCTACGACTCCTGCCCGATGGACGGGTTTGATTTCGATGCTGTGGCCAAAATCATCAAACTTCCCGAAGACCACGTCATTTCGTTCATGATCGCCGTCGGCAAAGGCACCCAGCCTGCATGGCCGAAGCCGGGTCAGCTCTCCTACGATGAGGTGGTGATTCAGAACACCTTTGGATGAGTGCGCCGCCTCGATCCGCGGGCTGGAACGTCGTCATTCCATGGCTGTTTGTGCTGCTGTGGAGCAGCGGTTTCATCGGATCGAAGCTGGGAATTCCGTATGCGGAACCGTTTACGTTCCTGATGCTGCGCTACTGCATCGTGCTCGCCATTTTGACGCCGATCGCACTGGTGACACGTGCACCGTGGCCGAAGGGACGGGCGCAAACGCTGCATGTGGCTTTCGCGGGCCTGCTGATTCACGCCCTATATCTGAGCGGTTGTGTGTGGTCGCTGCGGCTCGGGTTGCCGGCGGGGGTCTTGAGTTTGATCGTGTCGATGCAACCGCTGTTTACAGCAGCGTTTGCCGGAGTGGCGTTGGGTGAAAGGGTGCTGTCGCGTCAATGGGCGGGTTTGGTGCTCGGATTTGTCGGCACGGCGCTGGTGGTGGCGCACAAGACCGGCAGCGGGCTTACCTTTGTCATGACGGTGCCCGCCATCCTGGCACTGATAGGAATCACGGCGGGAACGATGTGGCAGAAACGGCATTGCCCGAGCTTTGATCTGCGCACGAGCACGGTGGTGCAGTATGCGGCGAGCCTGATGGTGACCGCACTATTGGCGTTCACTACCGAAACGATGCGCGTCGAATGGAGCGGGCAGTTTGTGTTCGCACTGCTGTGGGTGGCGCTGGTGCTCTCCATCGGCGCGATCAGCCTGCTGAATCACCTGATTCGCAGCGGCACGGCGGTGAATGTGGCGAGCCTATTCTACACCGTGCCCGCGGTGACGGCGCTGATGGCCTGGGGCATTTTTGGCGAAACGCTGACCGGCCTGTCGCTCGTCGGCATGGGAGTGGCGGTGACGGGTGTTTGGATGGCGCGGGGAAGGTGAGCCTCCTGATTCTTTTTTTGGCGTAACGAATGCTTCTGTGCCTACATCCGGCCACTCGCGCATGCACGATCCCAGTTTCTTCCTATCTGCCTTTATCTACCTCGCCACCGCGGTGCTCATGGTGCCGGTGGCACATCGGCTGGGTTTGGGATCCGTACTTGGCTATCTCATTGGCGGCGCATTGATCGGGCCGTTCGTGCTCGGGTGGGTCGGGGGATCGCAGGGCGAGGAGGCGATGCATTTCGCGGAATTTGGCGTGGTGATCATGCTGTTCATGATTGGCCTCGAGCTGGAACCCTCGCGCCTCTGGCGCATGCGCGGGCCGATTTTTGGCCTCGGCGGCATGCAGGTCGTGTTTACTGCACTGGCAGTGATGGGCGTGGCGATGGCATGCGGTCTGGAATTCAAACCCGCCATTGCGGTCGGCATGATCCTCGCATTGTCCTCGACCGCCATCGTGATTCAGACGCTGCAGGAGAAGGCGCTCATGCGCACCGACGGCGGGAGCGATTCGTTCGCCGTGCTGCTGTTTCAAGACATCTCCGTCATTCCGATGCTGGCCGTGTTTCCGCTGCTCGCGGCAAGCGGTGTGAGCAGTGATCATCACGGCTGGTTGCAAGATCTGCCGCACTGGGCCCAGCCGCTCGTCACGCTCGGAGCGGTGGTGGCGATTGTGATCGCCGGACAGTTCATCGTGCCGCGCGGGTTTGCGATTCTGGCGAAAACGGGACTGCGCGAATTGCTCACGGCGGCCGCCCTGCTGCTGATCGTCGGTGTTGCATTGTTGATGGAGCAGGTGGGACTGTCTCCGGCACTGGGCGCTTTTGTCGCCGGAGTGGTTCTGGCAGGAAGCCACTATCGTCATGAACTGGAGAGCAACCTGGAGCCGTTCAAAGGTCTGCTGCTCGGCCTGTTCTTCCTCGCGGTCGGTGCCTCGCTGGATTTCAGCGTGATCGCGTCACGACCGGTGGTCATCGGACTGCTGGTGACCGGACTGATCGTAATGAAGGCAGCGGTGATGTTTGCGATTGCTTCGGTGCTGAAGATCCGTGGCAGTCATCGCTGGCTTTTGTCACTGGCGCTGGCGCAGGGCGGAGAGTTTGCCTTCGCGCTGCTCTCCATGGCCATCCAGCAGCGCATTCTCGATGCGGAAACGTCGAAACTTCTCGTGGCCGTCGTGGCTCTCTCGATGGCGGTGACGCCGCTGCTCTTCGTGCTCTATGAAAAGGTCATCGCACCGCGGTTCACGGCGGTCGTGATGGAGAAACGTGCGCCCGATGCCATCGACGAGCACGCGCCCGTCATCATGGCCGGATTTGGCCGCTTTGGAAACTTCGTCGGCCGTTTCATGATGGCGCAGGGTGTCAAAGTGACCGTGCTGGAGAGTGATCCTGATCACGTGGACATGCTGCGCAACTTTGGCTTCAAGGTGTTCTATGGCGACGCCACACGCCTCGATCTGCTGCATGCCGCGGGCATCGCCGAGGCGAGGATTCTCATCATCTCTCTGGCCGATCGTGCGAAGGTGGCGCAGCTCATCGCGGAGATTCGGGAGAAGTTTCCAAACGTGCGCATCCTGGCCCGTGCCTATGACTTTGATCATCGGTTCGAACTGCGCGGGCTCGGCCTGAACGTGGAGGACATCGTGCATGAGCAGATGCACAGCGCGCTCGAGCTCGGAACCAAGGCGTTGTGCGTGCTCGGCAGGCAGCGCGACGAGCTTGAGCGTGCGATGAAGCAGTGGAAAGTCTACGACGAGGAGACCTTCCACATGCTCATCCCGGTTCAGGACGATGACGACGCCTATGCCAGCATCGTGCGACAACGGCGTATCGAACTCACGCAGTTGTTTGAGCGTGACAAGACGGAACCTACTTCGCCGTCAGCTTGATGTTGCGGAACCAGGTTTCGTCACCGTGCTCGGTCAGCATGATCTTGCCGTGGCCGGGGGCGAAGCCCTCCTTGTTCTTGAACTTGCTCTTCGCGATCATTTCCTTCCACTCGGGCGCATTGGTGTCGGCTTCGGCGGCGAGAGCGCCATTGAGCCAGTGCTGGATCTTGCCGTCCTGGACGATGATCTTGCTCGTGTTCCATTCGCCGGCCGGCTTCACGCGCTTGTCCTTCACGCATTCCTTGATGTCGTAAATGGAAGCTGTGGTGTGTGAACCGCCACGCAGGCCATCCGGATGACCGCTGTCGTCGATCATCTGATATTCGATGCCAAGCCATTCTTTGCCGCCGATCTTGGTCACCCAGTATTTGATGCCGTTGTTGCCCTTCTCATTGAGCTTCCATTCCCATTCGAGTTCGAAGTTCGTGTATTCGTTCTTGGAGATCAGCAGTCCTGCGCCTTTGCCAGAAAGATGGATCGTGTTGTCGCCTTCCGTGGCCCAGCCTTCGCCGGGAGCTGCTCCATCGGCCTTGGTGAAATCGGCGAGTGTCAGGTAAACCGGCTCGGCGGCGGTGGCGAAGGAAGCGAGGGCAAGGAGGGAAAGCAGCGTGCGCATGGTGGGTGGGTTGGAAGGTGGCCCATCAAACGCGGTGCGCCCGTCTTTGCCATCATCTTTTTTAACGGGGTGATATTCTAGCGGCGCTCATGCGTTTCATCACGTCTCATGAAATCCATCCTGCTTCTCGCCCTGATCGCTGGAACGGCCATTGCCGCCGATGCTCCCAAGCCCGCCCCGAAGGCCACCAAAAAACGCGCACCGAGTCCGGCCTTCGCCAAGATCGAGGACGTGCCCGGCCTGCCTCGTGTGCTTCTCATCGGCGACTCCATTTCGATCGGCTACACGCTCGACGTGCGCGAGATGCTCAAGGGCAAGGCCAACGTGCATCGTATCCCGACGAACGGCGGCCCGACGACGAATGGACTGCAACATCTCAAGGAGTGGCTCGGGGATTCGAAATGGGACGTGATTCACTTCAACTGGGGCCTGCACGACCTGAAATACATCAGCGAGAAGTCGCCGGTGCGTGCGGATCCCAAAGCGGAAGGCTCGCATCAGCAGGTATTGCTGGCGGATTATGAGAAGAACCTGACCGAACTGGTCAAAATCCTGCAAGGCACCGGCGCGAAACTCATTTGGTGCAACACGACGCCCGTTCCCGAAGGTTCGGATGGTCGCATCAAGGACGATGAGCTGAAGTACAATGAGGCCGCCGCCCGAGTGATGAAGGCTGCAGGGATTCCCACCGACGATCTGCATGCGCACGCCTCCGCCAAGCCGGATGCGCAGCTCCCTGCGAACGTTCACTACACTCCCGAAGGCTCCCGTTACCTGGCGGAGAAGGTTGCCGCCATGATCACCGAATACCTTCCGAAGAAGTGATCATGAAGCCGCTGGTTCTTCTCCTTCTCTCCGCTGCGACCCTCAACGCGCAGATCAAATCGCAAAACGAACCCACCAATGCCGCCGAGGCCGCCGCTAAGAAGGCGGCGGAGGACAAGGCGGTCGATGAAAAGTATCAGGCATGGAAGGCGACTCTGCCTGCCGACCAGCAGGCATGGGAAACCGTGCTCGAACAAAACCTTGGCAACGGCTTTTATCTGCCGCTGCACAAGAAGGACAAAATAGCCGGGCGCTCGAACGCCTGGGATTTCGTCCAGGATGATCCCAAGCTGCCGCTTGTGCTGCTGATTGGTGATTCGATCTCGCGCGGTTACACGATCGACACGCGCAAGGCTCTCGCCGGAAAGGCGAACGTGCATCGTGCGCCGGAAAACTGCGGGCCCACAGCAAACGGCGTGAAGAAGATCGACATCTGGCTCGGCGACGGCAAATGGGACGTGATCCACTTCAACTTCGGCATCCACGACCGTAAAACACCCGCCGCCGACTACGAGCAGCGGCTTGAGACGCTCATCGCACGCATGAAGCAGACAGGTGCGAAGCTCATCTTTGCCACCACCACGCCCGTGCCGCCTGACACTAAGGACGGCCCTGAACTTGTCACGCAGATCGCCGAGAAGAATGAAATCGCCCTGCGTGTGATGAAGAAGAACGGAGTCGTCATCGACGACCTGTATTCCTTCCTCAAGCCGCAACTCGAAGGCATCGCCAATCCGCAGGACGTGCACTATAACGCCAAAGGTTACGCCCTGATGGGACAGCAGGTGGCGAAGTCGATTCTCGAACAACTCTCCCAGCCATGAAGCTCCGTCTCGTAGCCTGCAGTCTTTTCCTGTCGCTGGCGATTCATGCGCAGGAGGCGAAGCCGAAAAGCTCGAGCTCTGACATTCCGCCGGACATCAACGGCGGTAAGACGATCGTTTCGCCGCCCGCGAAGCCAAAGCCGGTGAAGGTGGGCATCTTTGACGGCAAGGGTGCTCCTGGTGACGGCATCAACAATGTCATCAACGTGCTCAAAACATTGCCCGAAGCGCAGGTCACCCGCATTCCGGCGGCCGAGATGGGCACGATCGATCTGAAGCAGTTTGATGTCGTCGTGTTCTCCGGCGGCAGCGGCTCGCAGCAGTCGAAGAGCATTGGAGAGGCCGGTTTGAAGAACGTGCGCGAGTATGTGCGCGGTGGCGGTGGCTACTGCGGCATCTGCGCCGGCGCCTACCTCGCGTGTTCCAACTTCTCATGGGGTCTCGGCATCTTGAACGCCGGCACCGTTTCGAACAAATGGATGCGTGGACGCGGATTCGTCGATCTGGAGGTGACCGTGGACGGCAGGCCGCTGCTTGGCGACGTGAATGGCAAATTCAAGGTGCGCTACGCCAACGGTCCCATCATCAAGCCGGGGACACGCGCGGACATCCCCGCCTACCGGCCGTTGACGCTGTTTCGCAGCGAACTTGCGGAAAACGGCACGCCGAAGGGCGTCATGGTGAATTCACCCGCACAGGCCGTCAGCACTTTTGGCCGAGGACGCGTCTTCATTTCCAGCCCGCATCCGGAAAACACACCGGGGTTGGAGCATCTCATTCCGCGCGGCATTCTCTGGGCGGCGGGACAGGATGAAGCATTGCAGCCGTGATGATGTGCGAACTGCACAAGATCGGCACGACTTGAGCATTGGACATTGGCACGCTTTCCGCGTTCTTGCGGTGGTTCTTCTCGCATGCCATGAAATCAGTCAAAACTCCCTCCTCGAAGCCTCTCAGTAAAAACATTCACCTTCAGCGTTGGGTCGCCAAAATGGCCACGCTGTGCAAGCCGGACCGGATTCACTGGGTGGATGGCTCGAAGGCTGAATACGACCGCCTCTGCAATGAAATGGTCGAGGCCGGAACCTTCATCCGGTTGAATCAAAAGACCTGGCCCGGCTGCTTCTACGCGAAGTCCGATCCCAGCGACGTCGCCCGCGTGGAAGAGCGCACCTTCATCTGCAGCTACTCCAAAGACGGAGCCGGTCCCACGAACAACTGGATGAACCCCTTTGAGATGAAGGAGAAGCTTCGCAAGCTCTTCAACGGCTGCATGCGTGGACGCACGATGTATGTGCTGGCCTACAGCATGGGCCCGGTCGGCTCGCCGATGTCGCAGATCGGCGTGCAGCTCACGGATTCGCCCTACGTGGTGGTGAACATGCGCATCATGGCGCGCATCGGGAAGAAGGTGTTTGATTTGATCGACAAAACGAAGCAGCGCGTCGTGCCCTGCATGCACACTGTCGGCGCCCCGCTGAACAAGGGGCAGAAGGACGTCCCGTGGCCCTGCAACAAGGAGAAGTACATCGTCCACTTTCCGGAAACTCGCGAGATCTGGAGCTACGGCAGCGGCTACGGTGGCAATGCGCTGCTGGGCAAGAAGTGCTTCGCGCTTCGCATCGCCTCCGCGATGGCTCGCGATGAAGGCTGGATGGCCGAGCACATGCTCATCCTCGGCGTCGAGGATCCGAAGGGGAAGAAGACCTATGTGGCCGCGGCGTTCCCGAGCGCCTGCGGCAAGACGAATTTCGCAATGCTCATTCCGCCGAAGTACTTCGCCGACAAAGGCTGGAAGATCTGGACGGTTGGCGATGACATCGCGTGGATCAAACCGGGTGCCGACGGCAGGTTGCACGCGATCAATCCTGAGGCCGGCTTCTTCGGCGTGGCTCCCGGCACCAGTGACAAAACGAATCCCAACGCGATGGCCTCGCTGCGGAAGAACACAATCTTCACGAACGTCGCGCTCACGCCTGACGGCGGTGTGTGGTGGGAAGGCATGACCGACGAGCCGCCCGCCAAATGCACCGACTGGCAGGGCAATCAGTGGACGCCGGAAATCGCGAAGGAGAAAGGCGTGAAAGCTGCGCATCCGAACTCGCGCTTCACCGCCCCGGCTTCGCAGTGCCCCACGATCGATCCGGATTGGGAAAAACCGGAAGGTGTGCCGATCAGCGCGATCATCTTTGGCGGACGCCGTGCCACGACGATGCCGCTTGTCTTCCAGGCCTTCAACTGGAGCGGCGGTGTCTATGCCGGCGCCACGATGGGCAGCGAGATGACCGCCGCCGCCGCGGGAACCATCGGCAAGGTGCGCCGTGACCCGATGGCCATGCTGCCGTTCTGCGGCTACAACATGGGCGACTACTTCCGCCACTGGATCAACATGCAGCGCACGCTGAGCGAGACACCGCGCATCTTCCACGTGAACTGGTTCCGCAAGGACGCCGATGGCAAGTTCCTGTGGCCGGGCTTCAGCGAAAATATGCGCGTGCTGCAATGGATTGTCGCTCGTGCGAACGGCCGTGGTATCGCCAAGGAAACGCCAATCGGCTGGGTGCCGCATTATGACGACATCGATTGGAAGGGGCTCAACTTCCCGAAAGAGAAATTTGAGGAGCTTCAGCGCTTCGACCGCGTTGCCTGGCGCACTGAAATCTTGTCCCACGAAGAGCTCTTCCTCGATCTGAAGAGCCATCTGCCGAAGGAGTTGATCTATGAGCGCGAGCTCCTGATCTGCCGGATGTAAGGCCGGGCTTTGAGCCTGACGGTCGCTTGAAATGCAATCCCGGGATAACCCGGGATGTGGAGTTCGTTTGTTAGGGTCAAGCCATGACCACCCAGCCCTACAACGCCTCCGGATCGAAGCCTGCCGCCATCCTCAAGGACAAGATGATCAAAGGCCACACGGTCTTCGGCATGCTAGTCCAGCATGCCGTGGTGCCCTCCATTGTCGATTTCATCCCGGACGGCAGCATTGACTTCGTCATCGTCACCGCGGAACACAACGCGCTCGACATCGCGGACTTCATGCCGCTGCGCTATGCGCTGGCGACAAAGGGCATCGCCACGCTGGCACGCACGCACAGCCGGGATGCGGATGATGTGGCAAAGGTGTGCGATTCCTTCGACGGCGTGGTCATTCCGTATGCGGAGGATGTGGAACTGATCAAACGGCTCGCGGCGGCCGCCGTTTATCGTCCCTTGAAGGGCGTGGCGCTTGAGCGTGCGATCAAGGAAGGCCGGTGGCCGAGTGACAAGACGCGCGACTACATCGAACAGAAGTGCGCGGACACGTTGTTCGTGCCGATGATCGAGTCGGTGCGGGCATTGGAGAATCTGGATGCGATTTGTGCGATTCCCGGCGTGAGCGCCCTGTTCATCGGTCCGAACGACATGACGACGAACATGGGCATTCCGAACGAGTACGATCATCCGGATTTCATCGCCAACGTGCAGAAGGTCATCGACGCCGCCGACAAGCGCCACATTCCCGCCGGCTCCTGGTTTGGCAAAACGGAGCAGCAGCTTCGTGCCATCAAGCAGGGCGCACGCTTCATCTGCCATTCAAACGACAGTTCGCTGCTCAAGGACGCGATGACCGAAGTGTTTGGTGCGCTGCGGAAAGGATGAGTGGCAAGTCTCATGACTGGCTCCGCGTAGTGATTGCCACTCATGAAACCTCTGCTTGCTGCAATCTTTCTGTTCACGGCCGCCGGATTTGGGGCCGACACCACTCGTCAAGCCGGCGCCGCATCCGTGGACATCACGCCGGATTATCCGGTCCGGCTCAGCGGTTATGGAGGGCGGCGGGCGCCGAACACCGGCGTCTCGCAGCACATTTTTGCGAAAGCCCTCGCGATCGGCAGTGATGACGAAGGGCCGGCGGTGCTGGTGACGGTGGACAACGTCGGCGTGCCGGGATCAATGCGCGATGAAGTGCTGCGTCGCCTCAGCGCGAAGACGAAGGTGACCGGCGATCGCTTTGCGATCTGCTCCAGCCACACGCATTGCGCACCCATGCTCATCGGCGTGCTGCCAAATCTCTTTGGCATGGACATTCCGGCGGAGCACCTGCCTGCCATCGAGCGCTACACACGTGAACTGACCGACAACATCGAGAAGGTGGCGCTTGCAGCCCTCGCGGATCGTCAGCCGGCGACGCTGGCCTGGAGTGTGGGCGAGGTCGGCTTCGCGGCGAACCGTCGTAATTTCCCCTTTAAGCCAGTGGATCATGATCTGCCCGTGCTGCGTGTGACCGGCGAGGACGGCAAGGTGCGGGCGATTTTCACGAGCTACGCCTGCCACTGCACGACGATCGGCATTGACGAGATTCACGGTGACTGGGCCGGCTGCGCGCAGGAGGCGCTGCAGCGTGAGTTTCCCGGCGCGATTGCGCTGACGGCGATCGGTTGTGGCGCGGATCAGAATCCTAATCCGCGTCGCACGATGGAACTCGTGAAGCAATACGGCGAAAATCTCGGCGCAGAGGCAAAGCGGTTGGTGCAGGGACAGATGAAACCGGTGAATGGGCCGATGACGTGCCAGACGAAGCAGATCGACCTCGCCTTTGCGACGCTGCCGACGCGTGAAGAATGGCAGACGCTCGCGGCGGATCCCAAGGCTGCGGTCGCCTATCATGCAAAGAAGAATCTCGCGCGGCTGGATCGTGGCGAGCAGATCCCGACGCATCTGCCCTACCTCGTGCAGCGCTGGAGCTTTGGTGACGATCTGGCCATGGTCTTCCTGCCCGGCGAGATCACGGTGGATTACTCGCTGCGCATCAAGCGCGAGTTTGATCGCTCGCGGATGTGGGTGAACGGCTACTCGAATGATGTGCCGTGCTACGTGCCCTCGCGTCGCGTTTTGGACGAAGGTGGTTACGAGGGCGCGGGGGCGATGGTCTATTATGACCGGCCCACCAAGTTCGCCCCGGATGTCGAGGAGCGGATCATGGGCGCGGTGCACGCGGTGATGCCGAAGGGCTTCCTTGCTCCGCATTGAGGCAGCGAGAAAAGCCAGTTTGCGCGCGTAGGTTTCCCGCAATGCCCCTCAAATCCCCTTTGTTTGCCTGCCTCCTCGCGATGCTCGCCGGAACCTGCTTTTCGGCGGAGGCGTCGCGTCCGCTGAGCTTTGTGAACGACATCCAGCCGATCCTCACCAAGGCCGGATGCAATGCGGGCGTGTGTCATGCCAAGGCGATCACGGGACAGCGCGGATTCCGCCTCAGC
>NZ_JAGRPF010000015.1 GCF_020439865.1 Prosthecobacter sp. | reverse complement strand
CGAAGCGCGTCGTGCAGCTCTTCATGGGCGGCGCGGCGAGCCATATCGATCTGTTTGATTACAAGCCCGCGCTGATCAAGCACCACGGCGAGGAGTCCGACTTCGGCGAAAAGGTGGAGGCGTTTCAAAACGGACTCGGGCCATGGAAGAAGCCGGTGTGGGACTTCAAGCCTTATGGAAAGAGCGGCCGCATGCTGAGCGAGGCCGTCGCGCCGCTCGGTGCGTGCGCGGACGACATGGCTTTTGTGCACAACTTGGTTGGAAAAACCGGCGTGCACTCGCAGGGCACGCTGCTGCAGGCCACGGGTTTCAATCTACCCGGCTTTCCCGGCATGGGCTGCTGGGTGAGCTATGCGCTGGGCTCGTTGAGCGACAATCTGCCGACCTTCGTGGTGCTGCCAGATCACCGCGGCTTCGCCTCGAACGGACCGAAGAACTGGGACAGCGCCTTTTTGCCATCGCAGCATGCGGGCACGATCATTTATCCCGGTGCGGAGACACCGATCAGCGATCTGTTTCCGCACAAATCCGGCCGCTACATCAGCGCAAAGGCGGATCGCGAAGGCTTTGCGCTGCTGGAGCAGTTGAATCGCAAGCACCTGCAGCAGCGCGAGGAGGACAGCCGGCTCGACTCGCGCATCAAGAGCTACGAACTCGCCGCGAAGATGCAGCTCGCCGCGCCGGAGGCGCTCGACATCAGCCAGGAGTCCGATGCGATGAGGGCGATGTATGGCATTCAGGAACATCGCAAGGTCTGGCCCACCGAGATCAATCCCGAAGAAGAGGCCGACTACATGGGCCGCAAGTGTTTGGCCGCGCGTCGTCTGCTCGAGCGCGGCGTGCGTTTCGTGCAGATCTGGAGCGGCAATGACAACGGCTTCCCGCGCCGGAATTGGGACTCGCATGAGGATGTCGAGCGCGATCACGGTCCGCTCGCGTGGGGCATGGCGAAGGCGGTGTCAGCGCTCATTCTCGATCTCAAACAGCGCGGCCTGCTCGACGAGACGATAATTCTCTGGACCACCGAGTTCGGCCGCATGCCCAGCACGCAGGGCGGCAAAGGTCGTGACCACAACCCCTACGTGTTCACCAATTGGCTCTGCGGCGGCGGCATCCAGGGCGGCGTCACCGCCGGTGAAAGCGACCAGTGGGGCTACAAACCGCTCGATCGCGCCAATCCGACGACCTGCTACGACATCCACGCTACGATGCTCCACCTGCTCGGCATCGATCACGAAAAACTCACCTGGCGCCACAACGGCATCGACCGTCGCCTGACGGATGTGCATGGTCATGTGATCCGGGATTTGGTTGCTTGAAGAGCAGGTTGGTTCGCTCCATTGAGTCCCATGATCCTCGACACCCTCGCCAATGCCGCCCGCTACGAATCGCTGAACTCCCGCTTCGCGAAGGCGTTTGCGTTTCTCCGAACGGTGGACGGCACGCAGGCGCTGGGGCGGCATGATCTGGATGGCGATGATTGCTTCGCACTGGTGCAGACTTACGAGACGAAGCCGATGGAGAAGGCGCTGTTTGAGGCGCATCGGAGGTACATCGACGTGCAGTTCATCCACAGCGGCCGCGAGACGATCCTGTGGGCGCCGGTGGCGTCGATGAGGGAGGAGACGATGGCCTATTCGGAGGAGAAGGAGGCGGCGCTGTGGAAGCTGGTGCCGGATGTGACGCCGCTGCACATGAGCGCGGGTCATTTCGCCATTTTGTATCCCGAGGACGCCCATGCGCCGTGCATCGAGTGGGAGAAGCCGGAGCAGGTGTTCAAGGTCGTGGTGAAGGTGGCGGTGGAGTAACTGGCAAAATCGGCCGGTCTGGGCGCGTAGGTTTGCGACCCCCGATGAAGCTGTCTTTTGCCGTTCTCCTTTGTTCCCTCGCCGTGACCGCCCGAGGCGGGGAGGCCGTGCTCACGTTTGAAAAGGACGTGCGGCCGATCGTGAAGGCGCACTGCACGCACTGCCACGGGGAGGAGGAAAAGCCGGAAGGCGGCGTCGATCTGCGCCTGCGGCGGTTCATGGATATGGCGCTCGATGGCGGCGGCCACGTGGTGGTCGCGGGTGATCCGGCGAAGAGCGAGCTGGTGAAAATCATCAAGAGCGGCGAGATGCCGAAGAAGGGCAAGCAGGTGTCGGAGGCCGATCTGGCGGTCATTGAGAAATGGATCGCGCAGGGGGCGAAGACGGCGAAGCCGGAACCGCTCGTCATGGCACCGGGGCCGATCATCATGGATGAAGATCGCGAGTACTGGGCCTTCCAGCCGGTGAAGCGTCCGAAGGTGCCGTCGAATGTGGATGCGAAGCAGGTGCGCACGCCGGTGGATGCGTTTGTGTTGGCGAAGATGGGCGAGAAGGGCCTGAACATGGCGCCGGAGGCGGATCGTCGGACGTTGATCCGGCGTGTGACGCTCGATTTGACCGGTCTGCTGCCGACGCCGGAGGAGGTGGAGGCCTTTGTGAATGACAAGTCGCCGCTGGCCTACGAACAGCTCGTCGAGCGCCTGCTGGCATCGAAGAACTACGGTGAGCGCTGGGCGAGGCACTGGCTGGATGTGGTGGGTTACGCGGATTCAAACGGCTACTCGGAGGCCGACTCGGTGCGGCCGCAGGCATGGCGCTACCGCGACTACGTGATCCGCGCGATGAACGAGGACAAGCCGTGGGATCAGTTCATTCAGGAGCAGCTCGCGGGTGATGAACTCGCCGGTGCGACGCACGCAGACTTTCAGCAGGCGGTGCTTGATCCGCGCCGCACGGACCAGCTCATCGCCACTGCGTTTCTGCGCATGGCACCGGATGGAACGGGCGACGGCGTTGACGATGTGAAGCTCGCGAAGAACCAGGTCATCGCCGAGCAGATGAAGATCATGACCTCGTCGCTCATGGGCATGACGGTGGCCTGCGCACAGTGCCACGATCATCGCTACGATCCGATCACGCAGGCCGACTACTACCGCCTGCGCGCCATCTTTGATCCCGCCTACAACTGGGAGGCCTGGCGTGCGCCGGCGCAGCGGCTTTACTCGCTCTACTCGCCGGAGGAACGTGCGAAGGCCGCCGAGATCGAAAAGCAGGCGCTGGAGATCAACCGCGAGGCGCAGGCGATGAGCAAAAAATTCCTCGACGAAATCTTCGAGGTCGAAATCAAAAAGGTGCCCGAGGCCGAGCAGGCCGCGTTCCGCATCGCCCGCGACACGCCGAAGGAAAAGCACACGCCCGAGCAGAAGGCGCTCATCAAAAAGTATCCGTCCGCGCTCGCGACCTACTCGCTGAATCTCTACGACCAGAAGAAGCAGGACATCGTCGATGCGAAGGTGGCGGAGGCGACGAAACTGCGTGCCACGAAGCCGGCGGAAGGTTTTGTGATGGCGCTGATGGAAGTGAAAGGCCAGGTGCCCGCCACCAAGCT
>NZ_JAGRPF010000014.1 GCF_020439865.1 Prosthecobacter sp. | reverse complement strand
CTTTCTATGTCTGGAAGGCTGCGGAGATCGACGAAGTGCTCGGCAAGGAGGACGGCAGCATCTTCCGCTATGCCTACGGCGCACGACGCGATGGCAACGCGCGTCCGGAGAGCGATCCGCAGGGCGAACTCAAGGGCCTCAACACCCTCTACCGCGCCGTGTCGTTCAAGAAGACCGGCGAGTACTTCAAAAAGTCGCCCGAGGAAATCAAAGCGATCATCGACAAGGGCATCGCCACGCTATTCGAGGCCCGCGCCAAACGTCCGCGCCCGCATCTCGATGACAAAATCATCGCCGCCTGGAACGGGCTCGCGATTTCAGGCCTCGCCCGCGCTGGAGCTGCGTTCGGCGACGACGAAACCATCGCGCTCGCCGCCGGTGCCGCGCAGTTCATCCACGATCAGCTTTGCACCACGCCCGGCAAAGGCCTGCATCGCTCCTGGCGCGAAGGCGAGCGCGGCCCGAAAGCCTTCGCCATCGACTACGCCTGCCTCATTCATGGCCTGCTCGATCTCTACCAGGCCTCCTTCGACGTAAAATGGCTCCAGTGGGCCGCCGCTTTGCAAAGTGAGATGGATGCGCTCTTCCTCGACACCAAGGACGGCGGCTACTACAGCGTCCACACCGACATGCCGAACAGCGTCCTCCGCATCAAGGAAGACTACGACGGCGCCGAACCTTCGCCGAACTCGCTTGCCGCGCTCAACCTCGTGCGCCTCAGCGCCCTGCTCGCCAACGACGGCCACAAACAGCAGGCGGAGAGAATCTTCGCCCTCTTCGGCTCCACGCTGCAGAGCAGTCCGGGCTCCGTCCCCGTCATGGCCATCGCCTTCGACCTGCACCATCGCGGCAAACAACAGATCGTCCTCGCCGGCGATTCCGCCACGCCCGAGTTCAAAACGCTCGCCACTCATCTCCATCGACAGTTCCTCCCCAACGCCGCCCTCCTGCACGCCGACGGCGGCGCAGGACAGCAATGGCTCGCCACGCACAACGAAGCCATCGCCGGCATGAAACCCGTCAGCGGCAAACCCGCCGCCTATGTCTGCCAAAACTTCACCTGCCAGGCCCCCGTGACGACGGTGGAGGATTTGGAGAAGGCGCTGGGGAAATAAGACCATGTTCCGTCAGTTCCGGCATGATCGTGCTCTTCGTCGTGCGTATGATCGTTACGACGCCGATGACTATGCTGACGCAGCCCGGCTCTTTCAAAAAGCATGCGAGGTATTGCCATTTTCATGGGAGGCGCAGTTCGGTCTTGGAGTCGTTGAAAAATGGCTGTGCCATTGGGAGGAATGTCTTGTAGCCTCTCTTAATAGCACTCGGCTCCGGCCTGATTTCGAAGGCTCGTGGTGGAATGTTGGGATCGCAGCCACGGCGCTTAGTCAATGGCGCCAAGCCAGAGAGGCTTGGTGTCATGCAGGAGTCCAGATGGAAGTGTCTGATGAGCCGGTGGAATTGAAGTTCGGAAACGTCCCCATTCGCCTGAAAACAACCAACAACGAGGTACTTTGGTGCCGTCGTTTGGATCCCGCACGAGCCCGGATCGAAAATGTGCCGACAGAAGACAGCCTGCACCGATGTGGCGACTTGCTTCTCATCGATGGTGAACCGGTTGGAACACGCAAAACCGACGGTGAAGAGGTTCCTGTTTTCAACGAATTGCAAATTCTAGCGCGATCCAAGATGGGCACCTTTGTTGTCGAAGTGAATCAAGTCTTGGAGTCCGAGATCAAGGAGTTGTGCAAAGCCGAGTCAGAGAATCTCAAAATTGAAGATTGGTCCACCCTCCGGATACTCTGCCGCAAATGCAGTGAAGGCACTCCTCACGAGCAACATGATCATGAGGGCGGTATTTCCGATGAATTGCCAAGCAGTAGGAAGATCGCTTTTGCAGCTCTGTCGCGTGACGCCGTTATCGAGACTCTGTCTGCCTGGCACGCCTCGAACCAAGCGGGAGTTGGCGATGTAGAATGCCTGATCGAGCCATGTGCTTGATGCGTTAAGCCACTGAAGCTGGAGACCTGTCCAAACGACATTTTCTTTGTCGCGGACAGCGCCCGTTTGCCACTTCGGGGCGTATCGCTACTCTCGCGCTCCCCCCATGCCTCGTGTTGCCAAAAAAACTGCCGCCAAGCTGTCCCATGACGTCATCCGTATCCGCGGAGCGCGGCAGAACAATCTGAAGGGCATCGATCTCGATCTGCCGCTGGGGAAGCTGAATGTCATCACGGGGCCGAGCGGCTCGGGGAAGTCGTCGCTGGCGTTCGACACGATCTATGCCGAAGGCCAGCGGCGCTATGTGGAGACGTTTTCGCCCTACACGCGGCAGTTCTTCGAGCGCATGGACAAGCCGCAGGTCGATTCGATCGAAGGCATTCCGCCGGCGATCGCCATCGAGCAGGTAAACAACATGCGCAGCACGCGCTCGACGGTCGGCACGATCACGGAGATCAATGACTACCTGAAGATGCTCTTCCCGCGCATCGCCTCGGCGACGTGTCCGTCGTGCCACCAGCCGGTGAAGCCGGAGACGGCGGAGAGCATTCTGCACACGCTGCTGCACGGCTACGCAGGCAGACAGGCGCTCATTCTCTTCCCAGTTCCGGTGCCGAAGAACACGGCGTCGGCCGATTTCGCCGCCTTCCTGCAGGCGCAGGGTTTTGTGCGGGTGTGGTTGTATGGCAAGATCGTGCGCCTCGATGAAATCACCGAACGCAAACTGCCCGCGCAGGTGATGGTGGTGCAGGATCGCGTCACGCTCGAAACGAAACAGCGCGCGCGCATCAGCGAGGCGGTCGAAGCGGCAATTCGATTTGGCAAAGGCAAGGTGGCGGTGAGCATCGACGACGAAACCCGGCACTTCTCCACCGACTGGAGCTGCGCGGATTGCGGCATCACGCTTCCCGCGCCGACGCCGGGCCTCTTCAGTTTCAACTCCCCCATCGGCGCCTGTCCGACGTGCCGCGGTTTTGGCCGCACGCTCGGACTCGACATCGGCAAGGCGATTCCCGACGAGTCGCTGAGCATCAACGAAGGTCTCGTGCGGCCGTTTCAAGGCAGCACCTACGGCGAGTCGCAGCTCGATCTCGAACGCGCCGCGCGGAAACGCGGCATCGACATTCACAAGCCGTTCGAAGATTACAGCGACGCGGATCGCAAGTGGCTCGTCGAAGGCACGCGCGATGATCCCGAGGAGGCCTACAATCGCGGCGAGTGGTATGGCGTGCGTGGATTCTTCAAGTGGCAGGAATCGCGCAGCTACAAGATGCATGTGCGCGTCTTCCTGAGCCGTTACCGCGCCTACACGGAGTGCATGGACTGCGGCGGCGGCCGTCTGAAGAAGGAGGCGCACAACTTCCGCATCGGCGAGCACACGCTGGCGGATCTGTGGCGTCTGCCGGTGAGCGATCTGCATCCGCTCGTGCAATCCTGGCAGCTCAAGGAGGGCGACCACGCCGCCGCGATGCTGCGCGACGAAATCGCCAGCCGCATCAGCTACATGGATCGAGCGGGGCTCGGTTATCTGAACCTCGATCGTCAAACGCGCACACTGAGCGGTGGCGAGCTTCAGCGCGTGAACCTCACGACCTGCCTCGGTGCTTCGCTCGTGAACACGCTTTTCGTGCTCGATGAACCGAGCATCGGTCTGCACCCTCGCGACATCGGCCGCCTCATCGGCGTCATGGAAGGTCTGCGCGACAAAGGCAACACGCTGCTAGTCGTCGAGCACGAAGAGGCCGTGATGCGCAGCGCGGACAACGTCATCGACATCGGTCCCGGACGTGGCGACAAAGGAGGCGAGCTCGTCTTCTGCGGACCGCTGTCGAAGTTAAGCGCGAAACTCGGCTCGCTCACCGGCGACTACTTGTTCGGACGCAAATCCGTGCCCGTTCCAACGCAGCGCCGTGCTGTCATTCCTCCCTCAAACGGAACCAACGCAAAGGCGAGCAAAGGCGCGGCGACAAAGTATCTGAACATCCACGGCGCACGCCAGAACAACCTCAAGAAGCTCAACGTGGACATTCCGCTCGGCGTGTTCTGCTGCGTCACGGGTGTCAGCGGCTCCGGCAAATCGACGCTGGTGCATGACGTGCTCTACCGGAACCTGCAGAAGCTCCGCGGCGAGGTCTGCGAAGACGAACCCGGCCGTGTGAGCAAGATCACGGGATACGAGAAGCTGACCGAGGTGGTGATGGTGGATCAGTCGCCGCTGGCACGCACACCGCGTTCGACGCCCGCGGTTTTCCTCGGCGCTTTCGATCACATCCGCTCGTTGTTCTCCGAAACGGAAGACGCCAAGGCACAGGGCATCATGCCGGGCTTCTTCAGCTTCAACTCCGGCGAAGGCCGCTGCGAACGCTGCGCGGGCAACGGCTACGAGAAGATCGAGATGCAGTTCCTCAGTGATCTCTACGTGACCTGTCCCGAGTGCGAAGGCCGCCGCTACCAGCCGCATGCGCTCAAAATTCTGCTGCATGGCAAAAGCATCCACGACGTGCTCGGTTTGACTGCCGAAGAGGCGGTCGCGTGGTTTGGCAGCCCGTTGTTTGAGTCGTCAAAAAAAGCCGCGCAGATCGTGACGCAGCTGCAGATGCTCAACGAGGCCGGGCTCGGCTACTTGAAGCTCGGCCAGCCGCTCAACACGCTTTCCGGCGGTGAGGCGCAGCGTTTGAAGCTCATCGGGCATCTCATCGAGAACCCGGCGAATCCGAAGGCGCTTCCCGGCTCCGGCAGCTTGTTGCTGCTCGATGAACCGACCACGGGCCTCCACTTCGATGACATCGCGCTGCTGGTGAAACTGCTGCAACGCCTCGTCAACGAAGGCCACAGCCTGCTCGTCATCGAGCACAACCTCGAAGTCATCAAATGCGCCGACTGGGTCATCGACCTCGGACCGGAAGGCGGCGCTGCGGGCGGAACGCTCGTGATCGCCGGAACACCGGAGGACGTGGCGAAGTGCGAGGCTTCGCATACGGGGCGGTATCTCAAATCAGTTCTTGGTTCTTCGTTCTTGGCTCCTCGTTCCAAAGAATCGCGAACGCAGCGCGAGACGAAGAACAAAGAACCAGGAACCAAAAACGCCATCTCCATCCGCGGTGCACGCGAGCACAATTTGAAAAACATCTCGCTCGACATTCCGCGCGATGAATTCGTGGTCGTCACCGGTCTCAGCGGATCGGGCAAGTCGTCGCTGGCGTTTGATCTGATCTTTGCGGAGGGACAGCGGCGCTTCCTCGACAGCATGTCGGTGTATGCGCGGACGTTTGTCGAGCAGATGGAGAAGCCCGAGGTCGATTTGATCACGGGCGTGCCACCGACGGTGGCCATCGAGCAGCGCATCTCGCGCGGCGGCGGCAAATCGACGGTGGCGACGGTGACGGAGACCTACCACTTCCTGCGCCTGCTGTTTGCAAAGCTGGGCACGCAATACTGCCCGACCTGCGCCGTGCCGGTGAAAAAGCAGAGCGTGCAGGCGATTCTGAACGCCGTGAAGAAGCAGGCGGCCAAAGGACCGCTGCATCTGCTGGCACCTCTGATCAAGGCGCGCAAAGGCTTCCACAACGAGGTCGCCGATCATGCACAGCGTCACGGCATCGAGACGCTGCTCGTCGATGGCGAGTTTCGTCAGACCGAGGGGTTTCAGCGGCTGGAGCGCTTCAAGGAACACACGATCGATGCGGTGATCGCGAAGGGCACGAAGACCGACTCGGACGAGAAACTTCGCTCTCTCGTCGAAGCGGCAATCAAGATGGGCAAAGGCACGATCAAACTGCTGCTCGCCGACCAATCGACGCCGGTGCTGAGCACGGAGATGAGCTGCCCTTCGTGCGGGCTGTCATTCGAAGAACTCGATCCGCGCCTGTTCAGCTTCAACAGCCCGCATGGCTGGTGCAAGGACTGCCGCGGCTTCGGCGTCGTCGGTCGCAAGCTCGACCTGAGCGACCGCCAGTCTGATCTCTCCATGCTCGAAGCGGAGATGGAGGAGGAACGTCGGTTCAACAGCGAAGACGAAGAAGATGCGCCGCGTCAGACCTGCCCAAGCTGCCACGGCAGCCGCATCAATGAGATCGGCCGCGCGGTGCAGCTTCAGGGCAGCACGATTCAGGATTTTGCCGCGCTCACTGCGGGCGAGGCCGGCAAACTCATCGCGAAGCTCAAGTTCGACGGCACCGAGTCGATCATCGCACGCGACATCGTGAAGGAGATCGAGCAGCGGCTCAAATTCATGCAGGAGGTGGGCCTCGGTTACTTGCAGCTCAACCGCAGCGCCGACACGCTCAGCGGCGGCGAGGCGCAGCGCATTCGTTTGTCCGCACAGCTCGGCAGCAATCTGCGCGGCGTTTTGTATGTGCTCGACGAACCGACCATCGGCCTGCACCCGCGTGACAACGAGAAGCTGCTCGACACGCTCTCCGCACTGCGGGACAAGGGCAACTCGCTGCTCGTCGTCGAGCACGATGACGAAACGATGCGACGTGCGGACACGATCCTCGATCTTGGCCCCGGCGCGGGCAAATTTGGAGGGCAGGTCGTTGCACAGGGCAGCCTGAAGCAGGTGCTCAAAAACAAGCACAGCATCACCGGCCAGAGCCTCAACAAACCTCTGAAGCATCCCGTGCGCGGTTCACGCCGACCGCTGCCGTCCGCGAAATCAAAGGACGGCTGGCTGCGCGTGACCGGCGCGCATGCGAACAACCTCAAGAACATCGACGTCGGCATTCCGCTCGCCCGTTTGACGGTGCTCACCGGCGTCAGCGGCAGCGGCAAGAGCAGCTTCATGCATGGCGCGCTCTCGCCCGCCGTGCGCGAGAAGATCAGCAAATCGAAAACCAAATTCACGAAGGCGTGGAAGAGCGTCAGTGGCTTCGAAAATCTGCAGACCGTGCACGAAATCGATCAATCGCCGATCGGCAAAACGAGCCGCTCCTGTCCGGCGACCTACGTCGGCATTCTCGACGACATCCGGAAGTTGTTTGCGCAGGTGCCGCTCGCTCGTACGCGTGGCTACACGGCGAGCCGCTTCTCCTTCAACACCGAAGGTGGACGCTGCGAGACCTGCGGCGGCAACGGCGAGATCAAAGTCGAGATGGCCTTCCTGCCGACGACGCGCGTGCATTGCGAAACCTGCAACGGCCTGCGCTTCAACGCCGCCACTCTCGAGATCGAATACAACGGCAAACACATCGGCGACGTGCTTCGCATGAGCATCACCGATGCCGCCGAATTTTTCGCGCCCGTGCAGAAGATCGCACGACCGCTCAAACTGCTCGCCGACACCGGCCTCGGCTACCTTCAACTCGGCCAGCCCAGCCCGACGCTCAGCGGCGGCGAGGCGCAG
>NZ_JAGRPF010000013.1 GCF_020439865.1 Prosthecobacter sp. | reverse complement strand
CTTTTCGTCATACTTCCCGACGCCAGTGACCGTGAATCCGTCCAACACCGCCTTCTCCGCCATTTCGACACCGCCTTCGAGGATGGTCGCCTCGGCCCGTTTGAGACCGGTTTTGCCTTTCTCGTCGTTCCCGGCGCTTTTGACGATCACGCCGGCTTTGAGCTTGAGATGCTCCTGGTAATTGCCCGGTGACACAACAACCACGTCGCCTGATTTGGCCACGTCGATGGCACTTTGGACGGTTTTGTAGGCCTCGGGCACGCGCAAATCGGTCGCATGCGACATGGTGGTGATCGCGAGAGCCAGCAGAAGGATGCGTTGTGTCATGAGAGTGGCTATTTGGATGAAACTGCCTCAACGTGACGACCCAGACAGACCCGGAAGCCATCGCGGGAGTCGGAATACGTCACGTTCCTGATTCCGAGCCGAACTGCACAACGCGCGTTGCCGGGGACGTCGAAGTAGTTGCCGCCTTTGCACACAGGTCGCGTCACGGTGCGCTGTTCCACATTTTCAAAATAGACCTCCTCATGCCCGCCTTTCGGGTCGAAGTGGTCGATAACAAACTCCCACACACCACCGCACATGTCGGCCAGGCCGAAGCCGTTGCGGCCTTTTTCGCCAAAGTGATCCACCGGTGAGACAAATGCGAACCCGTCGCTCCAAGGCACTTTGCCCAGCGGCCATGCTTTCGTGCGACCCGGCAGCACGTCCATGCTGGAGATGTTCAGCCTGTCCTGGCCTTCTTCGATTTCATTGCCCCACCAGAAGGCGAGGCTCTCCTTGCTGCCGCCGCGACAGCCGTATTCCCATTCTGCCTCCGTGGGCAGGCGGTATTCCAAACCATCCGGCAAGCGGCCTGCTTTGCGTTCGCGCTCGGTCAGCCATGCGCAAAAGGCCCGCATGTCATTGTAGCTCACGCACACGACGGGAAAATCATCGCGGTTAGGGAATCTCCAGTTCGGATCGCGCCAACTCTTGCCTTTCATCGACTTCCATGGATGCACGACGCTGGTAGTGAGGTGGTAGCCGTCCCATTCGGGATCGAAGACCTGGGTTTCACCACCGGGTTTTTCCGCGTCGGTCACGAAACCGGACTCTCCGACGAAGCGCTTGAACTGCCCGACGCTGACTTCGGTGCGTCCCATCCAGAAGCCAGCCTGCACATGCGTCAGTCGTGCCTTTTCGCCCTCGAATGACTCGCGCGTCGTGCCGGGCTGCGCGCCGCCTTCGATGCCAGTCGCCCACGCCTTCTCCTCCGGCGAACTGCCCATCATGAACTCACCTGGCGGGATGAACACGATCTCCAAAGTGACACCAGCGCCAAGATCGAGCCTGCGGGCATCGCCTTGAACGGGCGCGTCTTTGGCCCACACGGGGAACAGGCCGCAAAGGGACAGGCAGGCCAGGAAGCGGGTGATGACTTTCTTCATGCGGTTTATCTCATACGCACCCGGAGCCGCGGCTTTCGCTCGCCATGTGCTTTCCGCGTTGCGGGAAGTGCGGCGCCGCTGACGGCGCGTCTCATTGCCCGGGCAGGGCAAAGCTTACGGCGGCGACATGCGGCCGGGCCCAGTCTTTGTGGGCGTGATCAGAACCGCTGTAGTAAAGCGCTAGGGCGCTTCCATCGGGCAAAATCACGCCGCTGGGATAGCCGCTGTCGCGTGAGGCGAGTGTGTCTGTGATCGTGAAGCGCCTGGCGTAATCAAACTCGCCCAAGGCGCTGCCGACGATGCCAATGATGCCAAAGGGACCGATGCGGTTGCCGGCGAGAAGAAGCACGCCGCCGGGCACCTCGATCAAGTCCGCCGGATGCACCCAGGCCGGGGCGAGCAATTTCGGCTCGGTCCACGTCGCGCCCTCATCATCGCTCACGCTCGTCCACAATTCATAAGCGCGGCTGCGAACCGCCGCGATGAGGCGGCCGGAACGCGTTAGGAGCAGGGCCGTCTCGTTGAGCTGCGTCTTGCCGGAGCCGATCTGCGAGAGCCGCTTCCAGGTGCGGCCATCATCGGTCGAGCGATACACATGGCTCGATTCCCGGCGCGCTTTCATGTCGCCCTTCGAGCCGATGACGTCGCCATAGATCGCCATGAGCATGGTGCCGTCTGCAAGGGTGACCATGCGGCCATAGGGCGAGCCAAAACCGTGCGCGGCGCAGTCGATGGGCGCGGGCGGCTGCCATGTCCTGCCGCCATCTTCGGAGCGGGTCACCCAGGTGGACATTTCCTTGCCGAGAAACGGATTGTATTTGCCCTGCTCATCGTAGTTGGCCGTGCGGTAGAAGCTGACGACGAGCGCGCCGGACTTCGCGACACCAAACGCGGGATTGCGATCATCGAGAGGCGAGTCGTTCACGACCACCTGCCCGCCCCAGGTCTTGCCGTTGTCCGATGAAAAAATCATGTCCAGCCTGCCTGCGAGACCGAGATGAGCCGCTCCTCCGCGAATCACCGCGGCCAGGCGTCCATCCGGCAGCCGGTGCATGACAGGGAACATGGCCTTCGGCGCGGCCTGCCACACGTCAGAGGGAATCTTCGGCGGAGCCTGCTCCTGCGCACGAATGAAAGCGACGGATAGCAACAGTAAGACGGGGATGATTTTCGTGGCGGCTCTTTTAATGCGCTGCGTTGACAGAAATCTATCCGCTGACCGAACAGATAGGAGTGTCTGCTTCACTTTGCTCGGCGGGCCTCATTCCATTTGGCAAACTCCGCGAGGATCTCATCACGCGAGCACTTCGGTCGCAGCACCGTGCGCACTTTGAAAGTGTAGTCCTTCAACACCTCCGGCTTCTGGATGAGGAACTGGAAGTCCCACGCGGGATTCGTGGTCTTCAGCTCCGCATTCGCGCCGCCGCCGCTCGGCGAGTGTGTGAAGCGGATGCCCTCTGTGCGATCAAACATCACGATCCACACGAGATCGTCGAAGTACCCGTAAAAGAACGGCAGGTCAAAACGGAAGCGCGAGAGGCTCTTGAAGAGCGTGTCGCGACTGCCTTCGGGAAACGTCATTTCGAAGATGTCATCGCGATGCCGCACGGTGCTCTGGTCGTTGTGCCACTGCGTGCAGAATTGCGTCCACATTTCCATCTGCGCATCGAGCCCTCCGAAGAAATACATGCTCTTGTCCGCGGGCGCATTCATGTAGCTGGCCCAGAATAGCGACAGATAGCCGCGTGGAAACACATCGCGATGAGCCCGGCAGCGAAACTCCATGTCGAGGTAATGCGGCTCGCTGAGCGTGAAACGCGTCCAGCTTTCCACGTGAAACGTCGGTGTCGGCGGTTGATGCAATTCCGCCTCCGTGTCGCTCAAACGCGTGAGGGACATCGGCGCATGACGCGGTTCAAAGAACGTTTTCGAATCCTCCAGATGCTCGCCGCTGACGATGTGCTCCAGATTTAATCCTGCGACGGCTGGCACGAAGAGACTGCGCGCGCCCTTCGCATGTCGAAGACTCCACAGACCGTTGTAACCCGCGCGATGTTGCTCGTGTGCTGAATTGTCACCGATGACGGCGGTCAAATCACCCGCATGCAATGTCGTATGCGCAGCAGCAGCCTGCTGGCCCGTGGCGCTGGATGCCAAAGCGGCAGCCATCGACGCGCGGATGAACCGACGACGCGTGGTGTCGTTTCGATGAAGTGTGGTCAGGACCGGGTTCATGGTTGGTGAGCGGCGATCCATTTCACGAGCAAGTCGGACAAGGGCGACTTGTCCCCAGACAAACGCTCAATCAGGCTCAAGTCCTGCGCACGCACCAAGCGACGCGCGAGGGCTTCATTGGCTTTTTCGGAGGTGTCCAGCGTCGGTTTGGCGGCAGATGGCAGGGCTACCACCACGTCCCATTGCTGCGGGCCGAAGCTCAGCGACCAGTTCATGATCCAGGAGTAGTGCTGGTGGAAGGCTTGTGGCGTTGATTCGCCGAGATGCCCGGACACGGCGATGATGACGAGGTCTGGCTTCATCGTGCGAACGGCTTTGGCCGCGGTTTCGAGCTCAGCGAGCGTCTTTCCTTCCGTCGTCCAGGACTTCACGATGACCTGCGCATTTGGATGAAGCTTCTTCAACGCAGCCTCGATGTGCTGATCGTAAGGAGGCATGGCGAACACGCTGACAGGTTTGCCTTCGCGAAGAAGGTTGAGCGTGTGTGCCAGCGGGTTCGGTGGTGGTGGTTCATCGCGCAGAGATACTTCCTGCCCGGTGATGGTCCTGGCGATGGTTTCGGCGAAGAGTTTGTGGCCGTCCATGTTCGGGTGAATGGCATCGCTGAGGAGGAAGTTCCATGCGAGCGGATCCTTGGCGCGAACAGCCTCAAAGGCCGCATTGCAGTCCGCCAAGGCCAGAGACTCGGTCTTCGCGAGTTCACGGATCGCATTCGAATACTCGGCCAGCTTCGTCACCGGACGCTGCGGTGATTCCACGACGCTGTTCTGTGTGCAAAGAACGACTTCCGCGCCCGCATCGCGACAGCGCTGGATGATCTGCCTCATGTTGGTGATGAAATCGGCCACGGGCACGCGGACGAGATCGTTCATTCCGAACATGATCGTCACAAGGTGTGGCTTGTGGGCCAACACATCGTGCTCCAAGCGCGCGAGACCGCCTTTGCTTGTGTCGCCACTGATTCCGGCATTCCGCACCGTGATGTCCACCTTGGGATTGATCTTCTGCAGAGCGATCTGCAGCATCTCTGGATACGCGCGCAGACTGCCGCTGTGATAGTAGACGCCCGTGATGCTGTCGCCGATGCAGACGATGCGAACCGGCTCTTTGGCTTCAGCCAGCAGTTGATGCGTCCTTTCAGAGACGGCGGCAGAAAGCTGTGAAATGAGAACGAGGAGCAGGACGATAGATCTCATGGTTGCACTTTGGGGATAATTGGCAGGACTACATGCGAGGGATGCTTCGCGTTGTGGTAAATCGTTTGTTTCGCGATCACGCTCCGGGTTTCGAGGCCGATGTTATCTGCACCAGTGTTCAGATTGCGCAGATAATAAGGGAACCAACTGCTGGAGATCTCAACGCGGATTCGATGGCCTTTCCCGAAGACGTTCGCGGTCGCACGCCAGAAGTCGATGGTGTATTCGAGCGCTTCATTTGGCTCGATGATGCTGAGCTTGGCGGGATTGAACGCGCCGTTGTGCTCCGGATCACGATGGCGTGCGCGCATCACGCCCTCGCAGAGCATCGCGGAGAAGCCGTCCGGCTGAACATCGATGAGACGCACCATCCAGTCGGTGTCGCGTGCTGACGTGGCGGCATAGAGCTTCGCCGTGATTGGGCCGACGACTTCCACTTCATTTTCGAGCGGCGGCGTGGTGTAAACTAGCACTCCGTCGCCACCGGATGACTTGCGCGTGTCAGCCGCACCATCTTCCAGATGTCCGCCGGTGAAACACGAGCGCGTTGGCTTCCCGGGATCGTAGGTGTAGGTGTCAGACTCGGCGTTTTGATCAGCGCTGGTGCTCAGCGTGCCATCACCTCCAATGCCGTTCGCATGGCCGTTGCTGCCGAAATAGTATTTTGTCCACTTCGTCTCTGGAAGCGGCCAGTCCTGCGCCGTCCTCCAACGATTGCGTCCCATCACGAACAACTGCACGGGCGCATCCTTCTCCACGCCGTTGTCGATGCCTTTGAGCCAGTGGTCAAACCATCGGCACACATAGCCATCCCAGTCGATCACTGCTTCAGCGCCATAGTCGAAAGCACCGAGTTTGCGGCTGGTATTGATGATGTGCTGCCAAGGTCCGATGACCATGCGCGGTCGACGCGCCTCGGCAGTCGCACCATGCTGCTTCATGGCGAGGTAGTTCATCGGCGCGCCAGGGAAGTCGGCATCAAACCAGCCCGTGGCCGCGAGCGATGGAACGCTGATCTTTGCATACGACTCCGGCGTCTGATAGGCGATGTCCTGCCAGTACTTGTCCGATGAAGTGTTGCCGAGAATCCATTTCTCATACCACGGCGCGTCGAGCGCACCGCGCACCTCCTGCAGCTTCACATATGGCAGCTGCATGTAGTCTTTGAGTCTTCGTTCCTCCAACGCGAAACCGCCATACGGTCCCGGCCCCATGTTCTGCGCCACGCGACCACCATTCGCTCCAGCCCAATCGACCATCCACGACACGAGCAAACCGTTCTGGTAGGGCGTGTTGAACATCGCATCCGGCGGCGCGACCTCGGGCACGATGCACTTCAGCGATGGCGGCGCCTGAGACGCCGTCCACCACTGCGTCCAGCCCATGTACGACAGCCCCATCATGCCCACCCGTCCATCGCACCATGGCTGATGCGCGAGCCATTCGACGAGCTCATAGCCATCTGTCTTATGCTTGGTATCAAACGGATCCCACGTCCCTTCCGAATCAAACCGCCCGCGCGAATCCGCAACGGCGACGACATACCCGCGCTGCGCGAACCACGTCCCGCGTTTCGTGAAGCCGGGGTTGTTGCTGTAAGGCGTGATGATCAGAATCGCTGGGAATCGCCCTTCCGCCTTGGGTTGAAACACATCGACAGAGAGTTTCACGCCATCACGCATGGCGGGCTTGTGCCCGCGCGTCGCACGCACTTCGAACTTTGCCTCCGAGTAGTGGCCCGGATCAGGTGCTGCAGCGCTGAGTGTGCAGGCAAAAACGATTGGGAGAAGGAGCTTCGTCAGGTTCATGGTGCCGGAATGATTTTCTGTTTCGCCGACCACACTAGCGCAGCGGCATTCCATTGCTCCCAAAGCGGGCCTTTGCAGCCGTTGAGGCCGTGGCCGCCGCTGGGAAGTTCGAGGAGTTCGACGGGGCGCTGGTGTTTCTGCATCGCAGCGACGAATTGGCGGCTGTTCTCGATGGGAACGGCTTTGTCGTCGATGGCGTGGGCGAGGAAGACGGGCGGGGTGTTGTCGGCGACTTGCAACTCGTTCGAGTAAAGACGCAAGAGTTCGGCCGTCGAGTTTTCGCCGATCAGTTCGTTCTTCGAACCGGTGTGCGTGAATTCGCCCATGGTGACGACGGGATACACGAGCCAGCCAAAGTCAGGGCGGCAGCTCAGGCGTTCGATGGGATCGGCGTTGGCGGCATCACCCGCATTGAAATGCGTGAGGGCGGTCGATGCGACGTGACCTCCGGCGGAGAATCCGAGAATGCCGATGCGCTGCGGATCGATCTTCCACGCTGCAGCGTTCGCACGGGTGAGTCGGATGGCGCGTTGCGCATCCAGCAGCGGCACCTGGTGGCGCAGCGATGGCAGCCGATATTCGAGAATGACGCAGGCGATGCCATGCTCGTTGAGCCATTGCGCGATGGGGTAGCCTTCCTTTTCGGTGACGTGGCGAATATAGCCGCCGCCCGGGCAGAGCACGATGGCGGCACCGTTTGCCTTGCCAGCAGGCGGGAGGAAGACTTCAAGTTCCTTCGAGCATTCCTCGAATTTGCCATCGCCGACCGGTGCTTTGCCGGGCCAGAGCGGGACGCGATCCGTGATGGTGGGCTTGTTGGTGTCATCGCGCTCGGTGGTGACTTGATAGGTTTTGCCATCCGTGACGACCTGCACCGTGCCGTGAAGACCAGTCACGTAGGTTTTGGCACCGAGCGCCTTCAGCGTGACGGTGGATTTGATGCCTTTGGCGTAGCGCGGGAAAACGCTGGCGATGGAGACCTCCGGATGCGTCGCTTCACGAAAAGCCTGCGGGATGGGATGTATGCCATGACCTGGAGCGACAAGGATGTGACACTTCAATTTCGTCTTGTCCACGAAGGGCATGAGGCTCGCCTCGATGTCCTCGGTCTGGATGTCGCCGGGCAGCAGGAAGACGATGTCGCCGAACTGGATGCGCAGCGCGAGCGAGTTGGCGTTCACGAGGAAATGCGAAGGCGTGTCGTTCTTCTGCCGCGTGTTCACTTTCGGGTCTTTGAAGTAGCTCTTCGGTGGCGCGATGACTTCGATCTTCAGATCCGAATCCAGATTCAGCATTTCGCCCGCCGTGGCCGTGATATGGGCTCCACGCGCTTTGAACTCATCACGCACGAGGTTGTAGTGATCGAGTTCCGACTTGTTCGTGCCGCGATAGTCATCCTCGTTGCCACTGCGGAAGATGTATCCGCAGTCGATGAGCTTGTTGATGTCAAAATGATCCTTCAGCCAGAGCAGGCCACCGAAGTGGTCATAGTGCGCGTGACTGATGAAAACGCCGTCGATGACGGTGACGCCCTGCTTTTTCAGCAGCGGCGCGACGACATCGCGTCCGGCATTGAAGTTCGCCAGCCAGCCGTCGGACGACAGCCTCTCGGGATGCGCCGTGCCAGTGTCGTAGAGCCACGTTTTTCCCGAAGGTGTGCGCATGACGACGGCGAGTCCGGCGCCGCGCTGGATGTCGGGGATTTCGAGAACCGTGAAGCTGAAGGTCCCGTCGGCGGCGTGGGTGAAGCCGACGAGTGATGCGAAGGCGAGCGTGGCCGCGATTAGAAAGTTGCAGTTCATGAGACAGTTGATGCCTGAGCGAGATCGCGCGGAAAAAGCGCCTTGATGCCGATGATCAAGGCGGCTCCTGCGACGATGTAGGCCAGGGCGGTGATCGAGAGCAGCCGGTCGATGCCCAATGATTGCTTCCACATGCCGCCGAAGAGGGTGGCGAAGCCGGACATGATGGCGCCGAAGAAATTGAGCACGCCGACAGCGGTGGCGCGGGCCTCGGAGGCGACAACATCGAAGGCGGCGGGGAAGATATTGGCAATGAAGAGGCCGCTGAACAAGCCGAAGCCTGTGGCGGCGATGCGCGTGACGAGCAGCGTGTCGCTGTTTCCCAGCGCGTGGATGCACGGTGCGGAAAGCGCAAGGCCGGTCACCATCAGCCAGAAGCGCGCGGCCTTGATTCGCAAGGACAACGCATCAGCGATGATGCCGCCGCTGATCACGCCGATGAAAGTGGCGGTCTGCAGAAACGCAGTGGCATTGAAGGCAGCATCAGCCTGATTGAGCGCGAACTTGTCGTGCAGGAAGGCGGGAAGCCAGCCGTAGAGCAGCCAGATGCCGAACACGAAGACGGGAAACACGACGCAGAGAAGCAGGAAGGTGCGCGAGTGGATGAGCGAGGTGAAGGAGACCGGCTTCGCGGCATCGGGCAGCGGTTCCTCAACTCGTCGCAGGAAGGCGAAGTAGGGCAGCGCATACAGCACACCCACGGCACCGAGTGCGAAGAATGCTCCACGCCACTCGCCGCGGTCCGCCATCCAGCCGCCGAACCAACTGCCAACGACGGTTCCGGCGATCTGGCCGGTCATCAAGACTGATACGGCGCGCGAACGTCGCTCAGCCGGATACGCGCTGGCGGTGAGTGCAACGGCGCTGGACATGTAGAGCGATTCCGACACGCCCATAGCCGCGCGCATGACGAGCATCATCGTTCCGGTGACCACGAGCCCCGTGCCGACGGTGACGACGCTCCACACGACGAGGCTGAGCACGACGAGCAGACGTTTCGAAAAACGATCGCCGAGATAGCCGGAGACCGGACAGCCGAAGGCATAGATCCAAAGAAACAGCGCACCGACGAGGCCGAGCTGCTGGTCCGTCATGTTCAGATCGACCTTCAGCGACGGAAACATCGAGAAGACAGCCTGGCGGTCGCAGTAGTTCAGAAAGTAAGCGAACCACATGAAGGCGACGAGCGCGCCGGCTGTCTTCGCTCCTCTCATGCAGTCAGGACCTCGCGTTCGCTGACCTGTTTGGCGATCACTGCCACGCAATCACCCTGCTGCGTCAAACAGGGAGCGCGCATGGTAATGAGGTAGCCGCTGCTGGCGGCCACGATCCGCTCCGGCGCACGATCGGGACGCTCAAGATGATGGATCCAGCCGACAGTCTGCCCTCTTTTCACTTTGGCACCGAGATCGAGCGCGATTTCAAAGATGCCGGACTCAGGCGCGAGGATGTAGTCCTCGCGGTTGAGAGCCTGCGTGAGAATCGGCGGCTTCGCTCGCGGTGTGACACGGCCTTTGAGTGCTCCGAGATGCACGAGCACGTTCTTCAATCCGCTTTGCGCGATGCGATGCACGCTGGCGGGAATGCACTCGCCGCCGCCGAGTTCCGTGGTGACGACGGTCTTGCCCTGATCCTCGGCTTCGACGGGCAGCAGGCCGGTGCCGGCGATGTCGGCGTAGATGAAGCAGAACTCGGTGTTCCAGGCGAGCATCGCATCATACATGCGACGACGCTGCTCGCGATCCGGCACGAGGTGCATGTGCGAGCACGGCACGAACTCCATGCTGCGTCCGCCGCTGTGGATGTCGATGACCGCGTCGCTAATCGGAAACAACACCGTGCGCAGGTAATGCGCGATCTGGCTCGTCACCGGACCTTCGGCGTCACCGGGGAACGCACGGTTCATGTTCATGCCGTCAAGCGGTGAAAGTCGTGTGCTCGCGCGTGCCGCGGGAAAATTCAGCGACGGAATGAGAATCATCCTGCCTCTCACTTTTTCCGCCTCCAATTCCCGCGCGAGTTTCATGATGGCGACTTGGCCTTGATACTCGTCGCCGTGATTGCCACCGAGCACGAGCACGGTCGGGCCTTTGCCACGTGCGACCACGGTGATCGGGATCATCACATTCGCCCAGCCACCGAGGTTGTGGGAATACGGCACCTGCAGGAAGCCCTGCTGTTTGCCGGGTTTGTCGAAATCGAGCGAGGTGATGACCATGGGCGCGGATTATTCGCGGTTGATGAACTCGTCGAGATTCATGAGCACCCGCGCCGTGGCGACGAGCGTGGCAGCTTCGACGACTTCCGCAGGCGGAACCGATTTCTCGACAAAGTTCAACACCTTGAGCGCCTCCGGACCGGCGCTTTGCACGCGTGCCTTCTGCTCCGCATGGAAGGCACGAAGTCGTGAAAGCTCCTCGGCGCGTGGATCGCGGTTCAAAACGAGACGGAAAAGCTTCTGCAGGCGTTTGGATGTTTCGCTGCTGCTTTCATGCAAGGCGCGAAGGGCGAGGGACTGCGCGGCTTCGACAAACAT
>NZ_JAGRPF010000134.1 GCF_020439865.1 Prosthecobacter sp. | reverse complement strand
GGCCTACTGGATCGCCTCCCAGTGTGACGCCATCTACTCCACGCCAAGCGCCCGCGTTGGTTCCATCGGCGTGATGCTGCCGTTCATCGACAGCACCGAGAAGTTCCGCAGCGAAGGCCTGAAGGTGGAAGTATTTGCGGCGGGCAGGTTCAAGGGCATGGCCACGCCGGGGGTGCCGCTCACCGAGGATCAGCGCACGCTCATTCAATCCGACATTGAGGAAATCGCTGCCGAGTTCAAGGCCGCTGTGCTGGCACGGGGC
Organism: Prosthecobacter sp.; assembly: GCF_020439865.1. Taxonomy (GTDB): domain Bacteria; phylum Verrucomicrobiota; class Verrucomicrobiia; order Verrucomicrobiales; family Verrucomicrobiaceae; genus Prosthecobacter. Next base: position 2,325 of record NZ_JAGRPF010000134.1, on the reverse strand, counting down.
CGCAAGATTCCGGACAGCGCGATGGAAGGTCAGAGCTTCAGCGCTCGCAACGCCCAGCGCCTCAACCTGGCCGGCATGGTCCGGAGTCGTGACGAGGTGATCAGTCGGCTGCGCTCCATGCAGGCGGCCCGAGTTGACACGCGATCCCAGGCATCCACCCCGATGAAAACCGTCGAAGAACAACTCAGTGAGGCGCTCGCGCGCATTCAAACACTGGAAGCCGATGCCAAGGCCCGCGAGGGCTTGATGACTGAAGCCTCCACCCAGGTCGAAACCTTCAAAGCCACACTCCTCTCCAAGGAGCAGGAGCATCAGGCTCTTCTGCAGCAGGCCTGCACGGAGCGTGACACGCTCAAAGGCCAGCTCGTCGCTGCCCAGGCTGATGTGGAGCGCTTCACCAAGCGCAGCGGCGAACTCGAAACCCAAGTGCGTGATCTCACCGCCCGGGAGCAGGATCTCGACAAGCGGGCCGCGATCAAGGCCGCGCAAATTGCCGCTGAAATGGGCACGCAGGTGCCGGCCAAGATCACTCCTGCGGGTGACACCAAACCCACCACCGCCGCCGAGCAGTGGAACCGCCAGTTCACCAAGGCCTGATCCCATTTCCAAAACCTCTCACTCATCTGCATCCCCATGGTACCCACTCTTCTCGACATCGCCAAGCTCGACGCTGGCATCGGTTATCCGCTCATTGAGGAAGCCGTCAAACTGGCTCCTGAACTCGCCGTGGTCCCTGCCGACACCATCCTCGGCACCACGATGGAGCTTACGGTGCGCACCGGCCTGCCCTCCGTGCGTTTCCGCAATGCCAACGAGGGCGTCGCACGCAGCAAGTCCAGCTACGAAACGCGCACCTTCCAGACCCACATCCTCGATCACCAGATCGCCGTGGATGCACAGGTCGTCGATGGTGCGCGCGACCGTGGTCGCCTGCTCGAAAACCATGCCTCCGGCGTGATGGAGGCGTCCATGCAGTACATCGGCTCGCAGTTCTATTACGGCACGGGCAACGACAGCAAGGGCTTCCCCGGCTTGCTCGCACAGGCCAAGGCGGATGCCGCCCATGTGGTCGACGCGGGCGGGGCCGCCTCCAAGACCTCGGTGTGGTTCCTGCGCCTGGGCCGCGAGTGCGTCGAGTTTCTCTTTGGCAACAACCAGACCATCCGCCTTCAGGACGTGTGGGATTTGGAAACCGTCTATGATACGGAAGGCAATCCCTACAAGGCCTACACCAACTGGATGACGGGCCGCATTGGCATGCGTCTGGCCAACAAGAACTGTGCTGTGCGCGTCAAGAACGTCGAGGAAACCGGTGCGGGCAAAAAGATGCTCAACGACACCATTCTCTACTCGGCCTACGAGAAGTTCACGGAGTTCGGCATGGAACCCACGCACATCTTCATGAACGGCCGCTCCCGTGAGCAGTTGCGCAACAGCCGCACGGCCACCACGACCAACGGCACTCCCGCGCCGCTACCCACCGAATGGGAGGGCATCCCGATCATCCGCACGGCCTCTATCGCCAACGACGAGGCGTGATCCAACCTTCATCCCCCACTGAACCATCATGCACTCGCTCAAAGACGCCCAACTCACGCAGTCCGTCGCGCTTGCCGCCGCAGGCGCTTCGGTGTCCACCACGCCGCTCGACCTGACCCAGACACCGCCCGACGAACACCAGTTCGAGGTGGAACTGGCACTGCCCGCGCTTCCCGAACTCGCCGATGCCAAGACGGTGAGCGTGGCCTTGGAGGATTCGGAGGACGGTGAGTCGTTTGCCGCCATTCCCGAGCTTGCCGCACTGGTGGTCACCGGAAGCGGTGGCATTGGCTCCGCCGCTGCCACTCGCCGCGTGCGTCTGCCTTCCAGCGCCCGCCGCCACCTTCGTGCCACCGCAGCCACCCAGGCCGATGCTGGCAACCTCACCGCGCACAAGCTTACCCTCGCGCTGGTGTTCTGATTTCCTGGGGCGCAGGCCTCGGGTTCGGGTGCAGCCCTCCTTCGCTTCATGCGGGGAGGGCTGTTTCGTTATGCATCAAGTGCGTTGCGAAGCAGGTCCAGACGATTGGTCAAAAGGTATGAGGTGAAATCCCTTTGTTCCCGGCCGGCGTCACCCCGCACTTGGACAATCTTTGAATCGTCATCGAAGCCGAATCCAAACATCCGGTCCTCCTTGCCTCCAACGGTGCGGCAGTTGGATATCAATTCCTTCATCTCATGGTTGGTGAACAAGAGAGTCATGTCCTTGTACCAATGCGGACCGACGTTGCGCGTTCGTGCAACGTCGGGTGCATACTGACCGAAGAGCAGGATGAAGTCCGCCTC
>NZ_JAGRPF010000133.1 GCF_020439865.1 Prosthecobacter sp. | reverse complement strand
TCCGAGCAGATTGTCGCCACCGCGTTCAACCGCCAGACGCTGACCAACACCGAAGGCGGCACCGATCAGGAGCAGTTCCGCATCGAGGCCTGCATGGACCGCACGGAAACGCTCGGCACCGTCTGGCTCGGTCTCACCGTCGGCTGCGCACGTTGCCACACGCATAAATACGACCAGATCACACAGAAGGAGTACTACCAGCTCTTCGCCTACTTCAACAACGGTGACGAAGTGAACCGCGAGGTGCCCACCTCGCCCGAAGCCTGGGACGAATACGCCAAAAAGAACGGCGATGCCGTGAAGAAGCTCATTCCGCTGCGCAAAGCACTCGATGACGCGAAGGCGCAACTGCCGGTCAAACTGCCCGAGTGGGAAAAGGGCATCAAAGAACGCCTCGCCAAGGCCGCTGCGGCCAAGGCTGTGCAAACGTTCGAACCGCTGCCGATCGCAAATGCCAAAGCGCTCTCCGCGAAAATGGAAAAACAGCCGGACGGCTCCTATCTCGCGCAAAACAAAGCGCCGAAGACCGACACTTACACGCTGGAAATCAACAACCATGCGAAGCAAATTACCGCATTGCAGATCGAAGTCCTGCCCGATGATTCCCTGCCCGGCAAAGGCCCCGGCTACAACAAAGGCGGCAACTTCGTGCTCACGGGGCTCAACGCCGCGATCCAACACGGCAAAACCACGCAGGAACTCCTCCTTCATTCACCGAAGGCCGACTTCGAGCAAAAGACCTTCACCGCCGACAAGACGCTCGACGCCGATGATCAGACCGGCTGGGCCGTCTCCGGTGCCACGGGCAAGAAGCACGTGCTCACCGTGCAGCTCGCCGCCCCCTATGTGCTGCTGCCGGGTGATTCACTCGTCCTCACCTTGGAGCAAAACTACAAGCAGCCCGGTCACACCATCGGACGCTTCCGTCTTCTCGCCGCCAGCGAAGAAACCGAAGACAGCATTCTGCCCGAAGCGATCCGCAAGATTCTCAGTGAAGAACCCAAACGCCGGAATCCGGTCGTGATCCAGCCGCTGTGGGCGTGGATGGCCAAAATCGATCCTCAAGTCGTCGCGGCGGATCGCGCCTTGAAAGCAGCGGAATTCAAACTTCCCAAAGAGCCCGTGATGGACGTGCGTGTGATCGCTCAGCGCACGAACAACCCGCGCAAAACCAATCTGCTGCATCGCGGCGATTTCCTGCAACCCGCCGACGAGGTCCAGCCATCCACGTTTGCCACACTGCCACCCGTGAAAGGCAGCACGCGCCTCGATCTCGCGCGCTGGCTCGTCAGCAAAAACAATCCGCTCACCCCGCGTGTGACGGTGAATCATTTCTGGACGCGTCTGTTCGGCGAAGGCCTCGTCCGCACTGTCGCGGACTTCGGCGTGCGTGGCGAACCGCCCACACATCCTGAACTGCTCGACTGGCTGGCCGACGAATTCATGCGCCAGGGCTGGAGCCGGAAGAAAATTCTCAAGACCATCATGATGTCGGCCACCTATCGCCAGAGCAGCGCGATCCCGGCCAACCTGCCCCCGAAGGTGATGGAACTCGATCCGAAGAACTCGCTTCTGTGGCGTCAAAACCGCCTGCGTGTCGATGGCGAAGTCGTGCGCGACCTCTATCTCGCCGCCGGCGGTCTGCTTTCCTCCAAGATCGGCGGCCCCAGCGTCTTCCCACCGATTCCCGAAGGCGTCGATGCGCTCAGCTACGCCGGCAATTTCAAATGGACTACCAGCAAGGGCGAGGACCGCTACCGCCGCGGCATGTACACCTTCTTCAAACGCACCGCTCCGCATCCGGACCTCACCGCCTTCGACTGTCCGGATGCCAACACGACCAACGTCAAACGCACCGTTTCCAACACGCCCCTGCAAGCGCTGACCACACTCAATGCCGAAGCGTTCGCCGAAGCCGCGCAGGCGCTCGCTGCTCGTGTATTGAACGACTCGTCACTCAAAGACGACACTTCCCGCCTTACGCGCGCCTTCCGCCTTTGTGTTTCACGTTCTCCTTCAGCCAATGAACTCGCATCGCTGCAAAAGCTGCTCGACGAATCACGCTACACCTACCAAAACGGCCCCGCCGAAGATGTGAAGTCTGTCATCAGCAGCCCCGTTGAGCCAGGCATCTCAAACATCGAAACCGCCGCCTGGACAGCCACGACACGCATCGTCCTGAACACGGATGAGTTTATCACCCGCGAATAGGTGTGAACTCGTCTGCGCCGAACGATCAACGGACCATCATCGCTTCTTGGATGACTCACACGGGAATCGGCAGGTGACAATGACTCCGCGTTTGGGTTTCGTATGAATGGTGAGCCGGGCGCCGATAAGGTTGGCACGGTAGTCCATCACACGGACGCCGATGCCGTTGTGCCCCTCGGACTTGAGCTTTTTGAGACCGGTGCCGTCATCTTCGATCCGCAGTTCGCACTCGGAGGAACTGACGCGCTGAAGCGAGAGTTTCACCTGAGTGGGTTTTCCATGACGCAGGGCGTTGTTGACCGCCTCCTGAGCGATGCGGAAGAGATGTGACTCAATGTCGCTGTTGGAAATGTCGATGCTGGCGTCCACCTGGCAGTCGCACGGCGTGCGGAAGTTCGTGCGCACGGTCTCGGCCAGCAGTTGCAGGGCGCCGACAAAACCACGGTACTTCACCCCGGTCGGCGATAGCCCGTGGGACATGCGGCGCACTTCGGAGACCGACTGACGCAGAAGTTCGTGAATGCGCAGGGCCTGCGCCTTGGCCGCCCCTTTCAACTCCGCCTCCAGCGCCTCCATCATGACGACAATGCCGGTCATGGTCTGACCGACGCCATCGTGAAGATCATGCCCCACTCGCGCCTGCTCCTGTTCCACCACACGGAGCACCTCCTGCTGCAGGCGGTTGCGTTCCGTCATGTCCGTTCCGGTGACCACGATGCGATCCAGACTGCCATCCGGCTTGCGCGTGGCGGTGCTGCGCAGTTCGACACTGCGCCACTCTCCTCCCTTCGTCCGCAAACGCGAATCAGCGGGCGGATTGTCCTCGCCACGCAACAGGCGCGCAAAACGTTCCTTCGACCTGACAGTCTCCGCCGGATCCATGAGACCGATTTCCCACGGCGTTTTGCCGATCACCTGCTTGTGAACGTAGCCCATCGTGGAATAAAACGCCGAGTTTGCGTGCACAAAGCGCCCGTCCAGGTCCAGCACGACGATGAATGCGGAGGTATGGCTGACCAATGCCTCATTGTAGGCCAGCTCACGGCGATATTTCAGCTCCGTTTGCTTGCGCTCCGTGATGTCCTCCACCACTGCAACATGACGCAGCGGCGGCTCGCCGGGGAGCCACATGGGCGAAACCGTCAGGTTGATCCAGGTCAGGTTGCCGTCGGGATCCATGTTGCGCTTCTCCATGTTGAAGCTGGAGATTCGCCCGGCTTTGAGGTCCTCCATTTGATTGAGATCATCCTTCAGGTCCTCCGGATAGGTCACGTCCATGAAGGTCAGCTTCAGCATTTCCTCGCGGGTGCGGCGGTTGATTTCGCACATCCGCTGGTTCACGTTGAGATAGTGACCCGTGGGGGTTTCGATCTCGGCCATTCCCACGGCGGCCTGCTCGAAAACGGCACGGAAACGTTTTTCACTCTCGCGCAGCGCCTGCTCGGCCCGCTTGCGCTCCTCGATGTCTGAGATGGTGCCGATCATGCGGACCGCTTCACCTTTTTCATTCCAGTCGGCCTCGCCACGGGCGACAAACCACCGGTACTCCTCGCCCTTGGTGCGCAGGCGAAATTCCACCTGATAGGGCGCCCTCTTCTCGAAGTGCGCCTTCCGCGCCGCCAGAAGCCTCGGCAGGTCCTCGGGGTGCAGGCGCGACAAAAACGACTCCTGGGTCCCGCCCGAAAGTTCCTCTTCGGCAAAACCCAGGATCTCTTTCCAGCGCGGAGAGAGGTAGGTCTGACCGGTCACAATGTTCCAATCCCACAGTCCATCCGTGGTCGCACGCATGGCGCGGGAATAACGCTCTTCGCTAATCTCGAGTTCCTTCTCCTGCTGTTCACGTTCGATCGCCAGAGCTGCAAGCCGGGCCGCCGCGATGATCGCTTGGATTTCCATCTGGTCCGGTGTGTGAATGTCACGGCGATAGCAAGCGAACGCCCCCAGCACCTTCCCTGACCCGGTCACCACAGGTTCCGACCAGCAGGAGTGCAGTTTCGCCTTCGACGCCAGTTTGTGAAATGGCGCCAGCCTTGATTCGGCGAGCACATCGGAACAAATCACCCGCTTGCCGGTATGGGTGGCGACACTGCAAATGCCGACGTCAGGAGCGATCGGCAGTCCGTCCAGCGCTTTCCTGACGTAATCTGGCAGGCTCGGAGCCGCATGCAGTTTGAGATGCGTGCCTGCATCGTTTGCAAGCATCACGCTGCAGCGCATGTCCGGATGCCCTGCCTCCACAGTGCGCACGATCGCCTCCAAAACCGCGGCACAAGGAGCGCCGTCCACAATCAGCTTCAGGTTGTGAGCTTCGCGTTCTTCCGCCGCTTTGCGTCGAGAGATGTCCTCCAGCGTCCCCGTCATGCGCAGGGCCACGCCCCGGCTGTCACGACTTATCACCTTGCCACGCCCCATCACCCACTTCCATGAACCGTCCTTGCACTGAAGACGGAACTCCCGGGCAAATCCGTCGGTCTTTTGCAGCAAATGATCGTTCACCGCGGCCTTGGTGCCTGCCAGATCCTCCGGATGCAGAGTCTTTTCCCATCCATGCACTCCGTCAGCAACGGATTCATTGGACGCATAACCCAGCATGATCTTGAACTGGCTGGACCGGAACACCTTGTCCTGGGTAATGTCCCAGTCCCACACGCCGAAACCAGAGCTCTCCAGCGCGAACTTCCAGCGCTCCTCCCCTTCATGCAGCCGCTGCTCCGCCAGCACCCGCTCCGTGATGTCACGTCCGACGGACTGGATCTCCTGCATCAGCCCCTTCGCATCGAAGAAAGCCCGGTTGATGAACTGCATCCAGCGCACCCGCCCCGCAGCGTCATAAATGCGGTTCTCAATCACCCCCACCGGATTCTTCGGTGTCAGCAAAGCCAGTTTTGCCTCGATCATCGCCACATCGTCGGCGTATGCGACAGGCTGCCAGCGGTGCCCCACAAGATTCTCCCGCTTCATGCCGAACACACGGCAAAACACCTCGTTCACATAAGTGAGCGTCCCATCCCTTCGAAAGCGGCAGATGGTCTCGGTCAGATCATTCACCACCATGTGGTGAGGATCCTCTTCCGCCGTCGAAACGACGGCTGACCGGGACTTGCGGGCTTTCATGGCTTCACGGGATGTAATGGCTTCACGGGATGTAACCCATCGACTTCATCCATTCTGCAACTCGGTTCGGCCAGTCATTCACCGGTCCGCCACTCTTGCGCATGCCAAAACCGTGGCCGCCTTTGGCGTAAATGTGCAGCTCGCAGGGCAGATTGAGCTTCTTGTATTCCAGGTAGAGAAGCGCGCTGCCGCTTGCCGGCCATGGATCGTCATTCGCGTGCACGAAGCACATGGGCGGCGCCTTTGCTGTCACCTCGAAGCCTGGCAGGAGCTTCGTCGGCTCCTCCTTGCTCACGAGGTAGGCCGGATAAACAGGAACAGCAAAGCTGGGGGTCGCATCATCCACATCCAGCGCGGGATCGGTCGTGTAGGTGCGGTCGTTGGCGTGCAACGTGGTCATGATCGTCAGATGACCGCCCGCAGAGAATCCCAGAATGCCGATGCGGTCCGGTTTGAGACCCCACTCAGTTGCATGGTGGCGGATCAGTCCCATCGCACGCTGGGCATCCTGCAAGGCCTCGCGACCGGGATCTTTCGGATCGCGCTTTGGCACTCGATACTTGAGCAGAATGCCCGTGACACCGTGTTGAACGAGAAAGTCGCATACCTGTGATCCTTCATGCTCATAGGCCAGGATGCCGTAACCGCCACCAGGACACACCATCACCGCTGTGCCATTGGGCTTCTCCGGCCTGAACACAGTGATCATCGGGTCGGTGACGTTCGTGATTCGCATCACATCATCGGCGGACTTCTTGGGCAGTTCCTTTTCCGCCTCGATCTTCACACCGGGCTGCTCCGGTGCGCCGCCGGGCCAAAGTTTCAACACAATAGGTTCGGCCGCAAAAAGGGACGATGAAACGAGAAAGAAAACGGGGATCAACTTCATGACACCGCCAATTGGAGCGGAAATCACCGTCCAACGCAAGGCAGCATCATGGCATCCCGCATGCCATGGAGGATTTTTTTGTCTGCCGGACACACAGTGGCCAGCACGCCTCCGAGCCGTGGATCATCATCTTCTTCCGATTTCGCGAAGTAATACGGACACAGCCGCACGCGGCTCTGCATCGCACGCGTGACCTGCTTGTCCTCATCCCATGCCGGATGCGTGACGACCTTTGCCCGATGAAACTCCTGCAGCACGAACGGATTCGTCGGGAAACTCGCCAGCGCCTCGTCGATGGCCGCCCCCCACTGCTCCTTCGACAGATCGTGGCCGATAAACACACCACGAGAGCCCCAGCCGCGCTCGGAGAATCCGCTGATCTTCAGCACGAGCTGCCGCTGCTTCCCGCCGAAGGTTTTCATTTCATGCCAGCTCTGGATGTCGAGCTTCGGCCACACCGCGAACGGCGGCAGCGGGACTGGATCGACCACCCAGCCCATCGGGATGCACTTTTTCAAAAGTGCCAGGTGCTCAGTGCTCAGTGCGGAGCTCCAGAAGTCTTCGAGAGCAGGCGACCAAAACAACGCGAGCCACAGCTTCTCTTCGAGGAAGGCTTTGATCGGCGGCGTGAAGGTCAGCTCACCACGCTCGGCCATGCGCAGCATCACATCGGCGTTCTCCACGTTTGCGAGGTCGAACAACTCGAAGAAGCGGTAAATTGCCGTGCCATTGAGTTCAAATGGCTCAACCTCCCACGGACGCAGCACGCGCCGGCCCAATCGATCCGCCAGCCAGCTCATCTCGGGCAAATAATCGCCGGACTCGCGTGAGATGAGGATGTCCTCGTTCGGAAAGGCATTCGCGAAGCCATCGATCATGCCCGTGGCTCCACCGAGCACGTCTTGATCGAGCGCCGCATACGTTTCATTCAGCCACGCTGTCAGACCGATGCCGCCGGGCAGCGAATCCAGCTCCGAAATGCTCACACCGGTTTCCGTCAGCACCAAATCCGGCCGCAGCACTCGCGGCAGATCTTCATGCCAGCGCGGATTGCGCCCGAGATCGATCACACGCTGCGGCTTGCCTTGATCCAGCAGCTTAGCCACCCATGGATGCGCTTTATCGAAGTACAACCAGTTGCACGCCCGCTGAAATGCCCGCAGCGCCGGTCCGAGTGCATGGATCAACTCCTCCGTCGCCGAATCCAACTCAAACGCCTCCGGCGACAGCACCCACTCCTTGTCCTGAAAAAAGCCTTGCTCAGGAAAAGAAGCGCGGATGCGGGTAATGGATTCAGCGGCGGATGCGGGCATTGCGAACGATTACGACAGACGAAAGAATCTGTCTCACTTCGTTTCCGCCACCTTCGTGTTGCCCGAAGGCAGGGTGCGAATGCGCTGCGTCGGACTGAGGCCGTACTTGTCGGGCTGATACATGGCCTCGATGCGGGCGGGCGGCGCGGTGGTGTCGCCTTCAGCGATGACGCGAGCGAGGTATTGCAAGCTGAACTTGCCCTTCGCAGGCGCGTAGTCGGTGAAGAACAGGGCGCGGTCGGTGCGAATCTCGCGATGGTCGCAGAACCAAGCTTGCGTGCCATCAGGAAGCTGGTCGCCTTCGCGCTCGCTCTGTGTGCCGAACTCGGGATTGATGGCTTCAAAGACGGCGGGCAGCGCGTCATCGATCGCGAGATAGCGGTCACCACCGCCGATTTCGATCTTGAGCGTGACGACAACCATGTCGCCGACGCGAAGGTCGTCGGTGCCGGAGGTGGAACCGTCCATGTTCAGCTCCTCGTAGGTGCGTTCGATGGCGTAGCCTTTGTTTTCGCCATGGAAATCGCGCTGCGGCGGGAAACTGCGGGCTTCGACACGGGCGAAGGCCTCGCGTCCGGCTGGCAGCGTGATGCTGAGAGGAGCGGCGCTGAGCGTTTGATTCAGCGCGAAGTTCACCTTCGCACTAGAGAAGCCGGCGGCGAGGTTCAACGGCTGGTTCTGCGTGTCCCAGTGTGCGTCCGCCGTGAGCGGCTCACCCGTTTTCTTCAAACTGCGCTCATAAGCCGCCAGCGCCGTAAGCGTCCACGCGTTGGTAAATGTGTTGCCCCACTCGCCACGGCCGTTACGGGATTGCAGGATGGAGACAGCGAGGTTTTCTGCGTCCTCGGTCAAACCCAGATGCGTGTAGCAGATCAGTCGCAGCGCCCTGTTCGCGCCGTTGCCTGCCCAATGGCTCCAGACGACCGGACGGGGTGCCGGGGTTGTCGACTTCGCTTTAGTTTTGGATTTCGACGCGACCTTGGCCTTGCTGTCAGTCTTCGTCGGAGCGGGAGGCGCGGGTGGTTTCCAGCCAAGTGTGTCTTTGATCTGTTGCTCAGGCGTGTTGCTGAGACACATCGACAGCGCGAGATAGAGACGGGCGGTCTCCGGCAGATTTTCGCGTCGGCCGAAGAGCAGGTTTTGATAAGCAGGCTCAGGTTTGCCGGCCTTGGCGAGCGTGTAGAGCGCCAGAGCAGAATCGGTGATGTTGTAGAGATCCTTTTCCTCATCGAGACCGCGCAGACGCTTTGAGAGATATTCGATCAGTTTGTTGATGGCATCCGCCGGAACGTCCGCCCCCTGATCACGCGCGCGCAGCAGAAGCATTCCGCCGTAAGCGCTGCCCCAGAAGCTCGATTCCTGGCCGCCGGGCCAGTAGGCCAGACCACCTTCATCCGTGGTCATTTGCAGGAGCTTGTTCACGCCCGCCTGAATGACTTCCTTCGCCTTGCCGCCGCCGAGTTGATCCGGGAACAGCGGTTCGTATTTGCCAAGCGCGAGCCATGGCATCGTGGCGGAAGTCGTCTGCTCCACGCAGCCATATGGATAGTGCAGCAGATAGTCGAGCGCATCGCGCGCTTCATACAGGCGGCTGTTGCTGATGCCCAGCGAGAGCTCGCCCTCCCCCTCGAGCAGCGCAGGATTCACCTCCTTGATGAGATTCTCCACCGGCTCATCGCCCTTGACGCGCGTGTAGCTGACATAGCGCAGCTCCGGCACGGGATGGTTTACGTCGAAGGTCGATTCAGTGCCGTCGTTTGCCTCAACGGGCCAGTTCACCGCACGGGCGGTCCACTTCCATTTCGCAGTGCCAAGCTGCACGAACTGCACCGGGAAGGCGGTGGCAGCGGTCTGGCCTGCCTTGATTTGAAGAATGACTTTCTGCTGCTTCGCGCTGCCACCCATGTCGGCCTTGAGAGAAGCAGGAATGAAGTCGCGCTTTTCCGCAATAAAGCTCGCTGTGTCGTCGAGATCGAGCGTGACCTCCACCGCACCGGAATGCGGCGTGGTGTTGTGCACGACGGCCTTCACGAGGAATTCATCGCCCAGTCGTGCGAATCGCGGCACGGCGGGCTCGATCATGAGCGGCTTGTTGATCTTGAACGCCGACTCCCCGCTGCCAAAACGATCCACTCCCTGCGCGGCGACGGCCATGATGCGATAGCGTGTGAGGTTGTCCGGTGCGGTGACGCTGGCGGTGTGTTTGCCCTGGGCATCCGTCATTCCCGAAGCGAGCCAGAGCGGCGTGGCGATGAAGTTTTTGCGAACGGTGATGTTCCCCATGTTTTCTTCACCGTCGCCACCGCCGATCACGAAGCCTTTGTTGCCACGATCGCGCGCGGCAAGCTCTTCAGGCAGCAGATCGTCGAACGAGGTAAAACTGTCCACGGCGAGCGGCAGTTCCTCGTGGAAAAACGCGGACGGATCCGGCGTCTGATGCCTCATGAGGCTCAGCACGCCCTCATCGACAGCGTAGAGCGTCACATCGGCCCCTGAAACAGGGGCACCTTTTGCATCGGTGATCGTGGTGGTGATGTTCACCGCTTCGGCAGGACGAACTTCCTCATGATCCGGCTGCACCGCGATCTTCAAATCCTTGGCATCCGACTCAACGGTGAGCGCGCAATACCCGATGCGATACTCCGGCATCTTGACCTGCTTCGGACTGGAGGCGGATCCTCGGATCACAATGACGGACACGAAGACGTTCGGGAATTCATCTTCACCGAGCGGCACACGAATGACGGGATTGTCGAGCGTGAGTTCGGTGACAAACTGGCGATGCACCTTGTTGCGTTCGAGGGTGACGAGCGCAGTGCCTGCGATGGGTGTTTTGACCACGATCACCGCATCATCGCCGGGTTTAAGCTTCGTCTTCTCTGGCTGGAGGTTCATGCGATTGCCGTCCTCCATCGCCCAAGGAAATTCACTGCCACCAACGGCGTAGAACGGCATGCGGGAGAGCACCTTGGTGCCCTTGGCATCGACTGACTCCGCCGTGACAAAATAAACGCCGCCCGCTGCAGGAGTGAACGGAATGCTCGCCGAAGGAGCCGAACCGGCGGTCGCCGGTTTCAAATCAACGCTCTGCTTCAGCTCCTCACGCAGAACGACCTGGTCCTTCGTGGTCGATCCGCCGCCTGCGGTGGCGATCTTGAGCGTGTGATACTCCTGACGCTCGACTTTGACCTCGACACGCACGTTTTCTCCCGCCGGAGCACCTTTGGAATCAATCGCCACGACCTCCAGTTGCAACGGCTTGCCGGCGCTGCCGAAATACTCCGGTCCTTTGAGACCCAGGAGAAAACTGGCGCCGGGAACTTCAAACTCAGCTGCGGAGCTGATCGTCTGCTCGTTGATGTCGGTGACTTCGGCGTTCACCCGCACGCGCTGTGGCAGGGCGGCGCGATCCGGCGGCGGCTGCGGCATCTCGAGCGTCGCGGTGCCGTCATCGGCGAGATAGAGATCGCCGTTCACAAACCATTCATTTTCCACATCGTCGTTCTGGTGACCTGAGTAATCGCCATCGGCATCGCGGTCCTGGGCATAGTGCGACCAGTAGGGCGCTTCGCCGAAGTGATATTGCCGGTATGCCTCGGGAGCCTCGTAATCACGTTGCGAGTTCGCGCTCCACTGCACCTTGGCCACGGAGAGGGCCTTGCCCATGTAGTAGTTGGCGCTGAGCGGGACCTGGATGCGGTCGGGCTGGAACTTGATCGCCTTCGTATCGAGCTTCACCTCAAAGGTGTTCGGCTTGTAGTCGTCGATTCGGAAGCTCATGCCGCCGCCGTCGCTGCTCTGGCTGTTGGCGTTGGGCGACTTGAGATTGACCGAGAGATCGTACCAGCCCGCAGGTCCGGTCGGGAGAACCACATCATCCGCCCAGGCGCCGGAAGCGGTGAATTTCACCGGTTTGTCGATGACGACGCGATAACGTGGATCACGAATGACGAGACGGCCTTCCGCAGGCGCCTGATCGAGGCTCAAATCATCGCCGGTGAGCAGACGCGTGTGAGCTTTGAAGTGCGCAGTGTCCCCAGGCTTGTAGAGCGGGCGGTCTGAAAACACAAACGTGCGCCGCTGCGGCTGCCAGACGTCCTCCCAGGCCTGTGAGATGTCGTAGGGAACGCCGATGCCGCTGCTGTTGCACTCGATCACCGCACAGTCGCCGTCCTTTTCCGCCAGCACAAAGGCAGGGGTGGCCCCTGCAGCGGTGGCGATGCCGCTGGCATCTGTGTCACCATAACCGACGAGCTTCAGGTCGGAATCGACCAACGTGAGACGAACACCTGACACCGGTTTGCCGGTTTCAAGCGACGTGACGAAGACCATCGTCTGACGTCCGGTGCTCTTTTGCATGATCCCAAGATCGGTGAACTGCACCAGCGTCTGCGTGACCACCCCCTTTTGGGTGACTCCGGCTGCAGCCGTGCCCTCGAGCTCGATGAACAACGGCGCCGCCGGATAGTCCCCCAGCACCTCACGCCAGTTCAGCTTCAGGATCTCGCTTTGATCGAGCGGCTTGTTCACCGGGAAGCTGCGGTCAAACACCTGCGCGCCGGGGTAGGCGTCGATGGACTGCATCTTATAGGCCGCGCGTTGCTTGTCGTTGCCATAGTAGGCGGAGCGGTAGGCGCGATATTGATCGAGCGCCTTGAGCAGTTCGGGGCCGTTTAGGCGCTTCGCACGCACGCGCACCTGCTTCACATTGGCCGCACTGAATTCATAACCGGCGGCTCCTTTGGCGAGCTGCGCGTTGATGAACGTCGGCGCCGCCACGTAGGGCGGATTGGGAATGAAGGTGACGCTGTTCTTCACCGGCGCACCGAGCACCATGCCGTCGCCCGAGGCCATTGCCGGATCGACGGTGATGGTGTGGGGTCGCGAGAGCGGGAATTTGCCGCTGATACGCAGCGTGCGGTAAAACACCTCGGCCTTCGTTTCACCGGCGGGAATTGGATCGATGTGCACCAGCGCAGCCAGCTTCTTCGCAAATGCGGCTTCCTCCTCGGGTTTCATGTCTTCATCCGAAGGCGGCAGCAGGCGCTTGTTGAAGTCGATGTCGATGTAGTAGTCGCTGTCGAACGGAGTATGGGCGCTGACCGAACGCACCTGGAAGGGTTTGATCTCACCAAGCACGATGTCATCGCCTGTGGCGATCTGGTTGTGGCCCGATGCGTTGCTCAGTGTCTCGGCGATGACCAGACGCCACTTCCCGATGGTGAGCGGCGAGGCGGGCTCGACGATGATTGCGCTGAGACGGGCAGCGGCGTCCACGACGACCGGCTTCGCTTTCGAGATCTCCTCCGCCCACGTCTGCTGCGGCTCGGTGCTCATGCGTGAGAAATCCTTCCCGTTGGCGTGGCGGATCCTGGCTGCAATCGGTTGAGGGGAGTTTTCACTGACAAACTTGATATGTTTCGCAACTTCCTCGGGCGCCACGCTGTCGTTGAACTCAAACAGGAAGCGCGGGCTGCGATTTTGCGCGTCGTCGTCGAACCAGCGCGGATGCTGGTCGATGATGCGAAAGCGGGCGCTTTCGACGGAATCAAGCTTCTCGGTGGAGAGCGGCTTGCCGGCGAGATCGGTCAAACCGGTGCGCAGTTTGAAATCATAGCCGGTGGCGAACTGCGGTGCCTCCGTGAGGTGATAGTGACCGCTGCGCGTGCTCGTCCATTCAAACGTGCCGGTGAGTTCCGGCGTGACGACGAGCGGCGAAGCGGACTCTGTTTTGCCGATGCGATCCTTGGCGACCATCGGCGTCGGAAACACGACCTCGATGGTCGAGTCGGGGGCCAGTTCCACCGGATTGATGGTGATCTCGGCGTGCAGCTCCTGAGGGGGCTGTTCTATGGCGTTGGAACGGCCCTTCACAGGAGCCGCGGAAACAAATGAGGCTGCAAACGCCAGCATCATGGCTGGCAGCAGCACGGGGCTGAAAGTGTTTTTCATGGCGAACAGTGGGTTCGCCGAGAGAGTAGCACGCCACCCGGGGGGGCGAGGACATTTTTGGGAAGTTTTTGGAAACCGCTCGCCGCCTCACTTCAACGCCCACACCTTCGCATTGTCGAAGGCGACCTCCTGCCCGTCCTTGCCGCCCATGCGGAAGACGAGACCGGGCTTTTTGACGTGGAAATCGGGCGCGGTGGCCTTGAGCGGTTCCTTTCCTGCAATCTGGGCGACGACGTTGTCGCCTTTGCACTCGAGCATCAGCGTGTAGGTCGTGGCGGGATCGAAAGCCGTTTCCGCTTTGGCGTGAACCTTGGTTTTGCTGTTGGGATCAGCCTTGTCGTTGTGCTCAATCAAACTCCAGCCGGCTTTGCTGATCGTGACGGAGAGCAGATGACCCTTCTTCTTCAATTCGCCGGGCGCGGGATCGAACCCGAGGTTGATGATTCGGGCGTCGCCGAGTTTAAAGTCGATCTGTACAGCGCAGTCCTGTATCGGCAGGCGAAAGCGAAATGCTCCGATGTGCATGTCACTGGACTTCTCGGCGGCAAGAAGAACACCATCGGCCACGCGCAGTGTTCCGGTGTTCGCATTCCAGCCATTCGGCACCTCGGAGCCACTGAAGGTTTCGTCGAGCAGTTTGTCCCCCAGCGTGCCGAGCGTCGGCGTCAGGTCCGCAGCATTCGTGATAGTTGTGACGGCGAGAAGGAGGAAAAGACGCGAGAGTTTCATGCACGGGCTGAAACGCCAATGCGCCCTGGAAATTGCGCTTCGGTTCAAAGCTATGCTGCTGCCAATCGCCTCGCCCACGCGTCCGCCTCGATGAGCGCATCGAGATTCGGATGCGCGACAACTTGATGCGCGGTCATGACGCGTTCAACGGTCTGCCAGATGCCGGGGAATTTGATTTTGCCGTTCAAGAAGGCATCGACGGCAACTTCGTTGGCCGCATTGAGGACGGCCGGCAGCGTGCCGCCGACGGTTCCGGCATGGCGGGCGAGATTGAGAGCGGGAAAATCATTCACGCGCGGTGCTTCGAAGTGCAGCGCGCCGACTTGGGCGAAGTCGAGCGGCTTGAGGTTGTTGGGCACGCGGTCAGGCCAGGTGACGGCGTATTGAATTGGAAAGCACATGTCACTGTGGCTGAGCTGAGCGATGACGCTGTTGTCGGCAAACTCGACCATGCTGTGCACGATGCTCTGCGGATGCACGACAACCTCGATCTTGTCCATCGGCACATCGAAGAGCCACTTCGCCTCGATCATTTCGAGGCCTTTGTTGAAGAGCGTGGAGCTGTCGATCGTGATCTTGCGGCCCATCGTCCACGTCGGATGTTTCAAAGCCTGCGCGACGGTGACGTCGGCGAGTTGATCCGCAGGCAGCGTGCGGAAGGGGCCGCCGCTGGCGGTGAGCAGAATGCGCTGCACGTCACTTTGGCGATGGCCTTCGAGGCACTGGAAGATGGCGTTGTGCTCGCTGTCCACGGGCAGGATGTTCACGCCCTTCCGCTTCGCTGCCTCGGTGACGGCTTCGCCAGCCATGACGAGGATTTCCTTGCTGGCGACGGCGAGATGCATGCCGCGCTCGATGGCGGCAAGCGCCGGAGCAAGCCCCGCTGTGCCGACGATGGCGACGAGGACCATGTCGGCCTCGGATTCATTCACGAGATCAACGAGCCCCTGTGCTCCGACATGCACCACGACATCCGCAGGAAGCAAGGCACGCGCCCTGGCTGCCGCAGCCGCATCGGTGAGAGTCACCTGCTTCACGCCGGTCTCGCGGACTTGCTCGATGAGTGATTCCACGCTGCTGTTCGCGGCCAGGCCCACCATCTGCATGCGCTCTGGAATATCTCGCGCGACCTTAAGGGCGCTGGTGCCGATGGAACCGGTGGAGCCGAGGAGGAGAACTTTGCGCATCACAGGGCTTGGTTTGGCCTAACGAGCGATGGCGGACAAGTAAAAATAAAACACTGGAGCCGTGAAGAGCAGGCTGTCCGTGAGATCGAGGATGCCTCCGATCCCCGGCAGCGTGTGGCCGCTGTCCTTGATGGCGACGCAGCGCTTGAGCACGGATTCGGCGAGATCGCCGGTTATCGCGGTGGCGCAAAGGATCAGAGCGAGCGCCATTCCATGCGGCCAGGTGATGAGCGGAATCTGGTCGGGAATCAACGACAGCAAAACGGCCGCGGCCAAAAATGATCCGACGAAGGCGCCAACGAAACCCTCCCATGACTTTGCCGGACTGATGTGCGGGATCATTTTGTGCTTTCCAAACAACACACCAAAGACATAGGCGCCCATGTCGCTGAACTTTGTCACTGCGACGAGGAAGAGCACGAGGGAGATTCCCGTGATGCCTTTGCCTTCGGAATGGAAATACATGAGCCGGGCGATGAAGCCGAAGAAGATCACGGTGTAGACGACGCCGAAAACGGTGTTGAAGATGCGCTGCATGGTCACGGCGCCTTCGAGCTGGTGGCGATAGCACAGCAGGAACGATCCATGCACGCTGGCCGTCAGCGCCGCGAGATCTAGCCACATCGGCGGCACGTCCTGGCGCGTCGTCGTGAACCAGATGACGATCCCCCAGTAAACAATGCAGATGACAAAGCCGAGCGCGTTGAAGGAGCGCGCCTGCGGATCATTGCGCAAAAGACGGTAGTACTCGACGGCTCCGGCCACGCCAAAGAAGCCGGTGATCGCAATGATCAGCCAGGTGTTCTGCCACTGCAGAAAGGCCACGGCCAGCAGCGACCAAAGGATCAACGTGCTGAACAGGCGGGACGCGAAGACGCGCCGCTTGCTGGGCGGACTGGAGGCGGCGGGTTGGGACATGCGGCGGATTGGGGAGCGCCCATTTAGAGCGTATCCCACTGGTGAGAGCAATGCGATTTCGCGTTTGGCATTCCTTCACGCACCGTTAATTTCAATCCTCATGGCAGCCTACGTCATCCAGCCCGGCGACACTCCGATGGGCATAGCGCGCAAGTTCGGCATGAGCTTCGACCAGTTCAAGGCCATCAATCCCGGGCTGTGCGACGCGAACAACAATTGCCGCATCCTGTTTCCCGGGCAGGTGTTGCAGGTGCAGCCAGCAGTTGGTGCGCCGGCCGCCCCTGCCAATCCGACACAGCCTGCGGCGGGTTTTGTTCCGCAAACACCGCCTTGGATGGAATGCGCTTTGCGCGAGCAAGGCGTGGCGGAATGGAATCCCGGCGACAATCCGCGCATCGTCGAATACCTCGCGAGCGTGGGAGTACGCGGCGGAGACGAGACGAGCTGGTGCGCCGCGTTTGTGAACTGGAGCATTCGCAAGGCCGGCTTTCGCGGTCACAACACCGGCCTCGCCGGCCAGTGGATCAGCTACGGCAAGGCCGTCGCTCCGACATATGGCTGCGTCGTCGTGCTGCAGCCTCTGAGCGCCGGCGCCAGCGGTCATGTGGGTTTCCTCCATGCGATGGATCTGAGCAACGTCTGGCTGCTCAGTGGCAATAGCGCCAATCGCGTACGCATCTCCGCCTACTCCCGTGGCAAACTGGCGGCAGGACAGTGCTTTCGCTGGCCGGCGTGATCAAAAACCACCTTCGAAAAAGGCGCGCAGATCGTGCAGGTCGGGCGACTTGATGCAGACTTCGGCGAGATTGGAAACCGCGGCGGGAATGTGCTGCTCGTAGTGCGGTTTGCCGAGATTGCGGCTGAGATTAGCGTAGGCCCCGATGGCCTGCATCAGACGCTGGGCGGCGCAGAGGTGGAAGACTTCCTGCAGTTCGTTCCAGTCGAGATTGCGATGTACGGCATAATAGCGCAGCAGCAGATCACGCTCCTCGCTCGCGAGGCTTACATAAGGATCGTAGAGCAGCGAGGCGAGATCATACTCGGCCCGCCCCAGACGCAGCCCTTGGTAATCGACAAGCCAGGCATCGCCGTTTCGAATGAGCACGTTTTGACTTTGGAAATCACGATGTACCAGGCAGCGCGGCAGTTGCGCGAGACGCTGTCGGAGCTGTTTGAGAGTCTGTCGCGCATTACCGAACTCGGGATCGGCAAAATCACGCCCCAGATAACCGCGGACGAAGTGATCGAGGAAGTAGTTCTGCTCCCATTCGTAGAGCGCCTCGTCGAAGGCGGGTTCCAGTTCGTCGAGATCGGCCTTGCTGAGATTTTTCTCCTCGACGCCATGGAACTTGGCAGCCTCCCGCAAAGTGGCCTCATACAACGGCCCCCGCAGGTCCCATGGCTGGTCATTGAAAGACTGCAGATCCACACGGCCCAGATCCTCAAGCCAGACGCAGAGACGCTGCTCGTCGAAAGCGAACACCTGCGGCACATGAGCGCCGATCTTTGCCAGCCGATGTGTGGCGGGGACGAATTTGGGATTGTCACGCCGGGCCAGCGAATAGACCATCAGGATCATCGGCTCCCGGCCGTCCTGCCACATGAGACGATAAAAGTGGCGGTCCGAAGCGCCCTTGAGGATCACTTCGACCTTGCACGGCAGACTGTTCAGTTCAGGAAACTGTTCGCGGGTGAATGAAAGCAGGGCCTCGTGTTCGGACAACATGGGAAGCCTTCAGTATAACCCACTGCCGCGTATTTGTGCCTTAGAAATCTGCATCTTCCCTCTCGCCCGAGGCAACGATGCCACTGCGCACGATGCAGCGCTTCAACACCGAACCTTCGGCCACACGCCCTCCCGGCCAGACGATGGTGTCCTCGAGTTGAGCCCCTGATTCGATCACCGCCCCGGCTCCCACGACATTGATGCCACGCAGGACAGCCCCGTCCTCGATTTTCGCCGCCGGGTCAATGGCGGGGCCATACATGCCGTTCAGCGCCGAATGGGCTGAAAGGTAGGCCGTGCGGCTGCCCAGATCCCACCAACTGCCTTCATCAATGACCACGGCGCCGAGTCTCGCCCCTTCGCGGATCATGTTAAGGAAGATGGGAATGACGGACTCCACCTTGCCGGGCGTGATCCAGTCATGAATCGCCGGATCGCAGGCATAGATGCCGGTGAAGAGATATTTCCCCTCGTCGCCTGTGCCGAGTTTGTTGCGAATGTCGGTCACGAGTCCCCGCTCGGGATACCAAGCGATGTGCAGCGACGGCCCATGACTGCGCAGGGCCAGGGTGACGAGATTGCCTTTCTCTCGATGCTCGTCGAGAAGCGGCTTGAGCGGCAGGTCCGTGAGGATGTCGCCGTTATAGACGATGAAGGGGTCATTCCCGAGCAGGTCGCGCACGTTAGCGATGCCGCCGGCCGTTTCGAGGCGCACAGGACTCTCGTTGCGGAACTGCACCGGCGTCCCGCGATAGGTTTGATCCGGAAACGCCTGTGCATAGGCCTCGGGAATGTGGTGGGTGTTGACCACGAGACGTGAAACACCTGCTGCCATAAGGTGATCAAACGCATAGGTGATCAGCGGCCGGTGGAACACGGGCACGAGGGGTTTCGGAAGCTGTTCCGTCAACGGTCGGAGCCTTTCACCAATGCCTGCGCCCAATACAAATGCCTGATTCACGCGCGGCATTTACGCGGACACGATGACGGCGCAATCGGAAGTTGCCGCCCGGACTCAGGGGACACGCTTCTTGCGCAGCAGCGTGACGATAATCACCAAGCCCGCTACTGATGCGACCACCGGCAGCGTGTAGCTGCCGCCAGCCCCCGTCTCGCACATCGGACACATAAGGTCCCCCGACGCCGCTGCTGAGTTGTCGACCGAGTCCGCCGTGATGGGTGGCGGCGCCTCGGTGCGCGGTTTGAAGGTCTTCAAATCGAGCACATAGCTGTTTTCCCCGGGAAAGAGAATCTGGTAGCGCTCCACCTTTTTGCCGAGTGCAGTGTTGTGATAGAGGACACTCAGCGTTCCCTCCGGCAGCGCCTTGATCGAGTATCCGGTGGTTCCCTCAGGAATCTTGCCCCGCCAGGTTCCGGTGAGCATCACGGGATCCTCAGGCGCCTTGAGGGGTGCGTTTTCCATGCCGGTGAACTCCCATGCAAACTCCGGCTTCAACTCTGCCGCGGGGTCCAGCACCACCTCAACCACGCGTTTGAGATAGTCGGCTGCCGTGGCCTTGAACTTGTCCCTGCGATCCTGCGCCGTGACCTCCAGGTCGGCGTTTGTGAGATAAGGGGCCACGTTGGGATCCGGCTCGAAACTGCGGGGGTCGATCTCCACCTGGAGCATCCAGTCTCCGTTTTGCTCGAAGTTGGCCCGCACCGCCACATCCGGCAGCGGATGAGCCACACTGGGAGAAACCAGTGCCAGGAGGGTGGCAAGGGAGAGACTGAAGGCAGCGTTCTTCATCCGGCCAGCGTGGCACAGACCGTCCCCCCGTGACGAGCTTTTTTGCCAAACTGCACATTTTTTGATTGTCACGCAGACCCGGTCTCGTTTTGAATCAGTGCAAATCCGCTCGGTCAGTTCCCTGCCGGAAAGCTAACCATACCCAAGCCCATATGAAATCCATCCTCACCACCCTCGCCGTCATTGGCCTCTCCGCCTCTGCTTTCGCAGGATGCGGCAAAACCGAAACCACCAGCGGCAAGCTCAAGTCCGTTGATTCCGACTCCAAGTCAATCGTGATCGAAGCCAGCGGCAAAGACGTCAAACTGACCCTCACCGCAGCCGTCAAAGACGCCGACAAGCTCATCGGCAAGAAGGTGACCGCCGTCAGCTCCCACAAGAAAGTGGAGTCCCTCAAGGAAGGCTGATCCCATTTGGGTGATTCAATCATCCACAAAGCCCGGAGGTGTCCCCTCCGGGTTTTTTTGTGCCCGAGAAGGCTTCCACCTTCCGCTGC